>CAYLLB010000018.1:64684-95639 GCA_964384215.1 uncultured Solibacteraceae bacterium
TATGTTTACCGGGTCAAGTACGGCCGGGCCGAAATGCTGGCCATGGCCATCATGGCGCTGTATTCGGGCAACCCGATGGGCATTGTCAGGATGATGAGCATGATGAGCATGATGAATGGCGGCATGGGCGGCATGTACGGTGGCATGGGCTTCATGTATTGGGGGATGGGCGGTATGTACGGCGGCATGGGCGGCATGTACGGCGGCTATGGTGGCTATGGCGGCTATGGCGGCTATGGCGCTTACGGAGGCAACATACTGCCTCCCATCACCGGCGGCGGACCTGTTTACACCGGCACGGCCGTTACTCCGGCCGCTACGGCGGCTGCCGCGGCTGCGGCATCGGCGGCGGACCAGACCGGCTCGTACCTCACGCCCGGCGCCGCGGGCGCCGGCGTCAAGGGGCCGCGAGTGGTGCCGAATCCCATGGACAACACCTTGCTCATTCAGGGTACTCAACAGGAGTACCAGCAGGTGTTAAAGCTGCTCAAAGACTTGGACGTAGCGCCCCGGCAGGTGCTTATCGATGCCAAGATTTACGAGGTCGATCTCACCGACGCGCTGTCGAGCGGCGTGCAGGCTTACCTGCAGAAGCGTGACACGAGTTCTACGGGAGCGAACGCAACCGGCCGTCAGTTCCTGGGCTCCCTTGCATCCGTCAACGGTGCATTGACCACGTCGCTGTCGGCGGGCATGGTAGTGGGCAAGAGCCGGGAGTTGATGGCGTACTTGGCGGCGGCGGCGGATGCGCGCAAGGCCAAGGTGCTGTCCGCGCCCAGCATTATCGCGACCGACAGTGTTCCGGCATCGCTGAATGTGGGCGATGAGGTGCCTACCCTGACAAGCCAAGGTTATACTTCGGCCCAGAGTAACGCGCTATTCACCAGCACGGTGCAAAACCGGAGCAGTGGCATCACGCTCAACATCATGGCGCGGATCAATTCCAGCGGCGTGGTAACGCTTTACATCAACCAGGACGTCAGCGCTCCGGTGGCCCCGGCCGCCAGTTCCGCTATCCAATCGCCCTCGTTCTCGCATCGCAGCGTGAACACCCAGGTTACGGTGGAGGACGGCGACACGGTCGCCATCGCGGGTGTGATTCAGGAGAGCCACACGATGTCGAGCGCCGGGATTCCCGTCCTGCACAAGATCCCGGTGGTCGGCGGGCTGTTCGGCAGCCGTTCCTACTCCAAAGAACGCACTGAACTTGTGGTCCTGTTGACCCCGAGGGTGATCTACGACACCAACCAGATCCGCGACGCCACCGAGGAACTGCGGGCCAAGGTGAAAGGCCTGGCCAAGGAAATCAAGGACTGAGCGGGATTGCGCTGTTCGAGCGGCGCGGATTGGCCGCAGGCACTGTCCGGGTTCAAAAGAATCGGGAAGGCGGGGCCGAAAGAGATGTTCGGTGTATAATCTCTTGAGGTTTCGGGACCAAGATGTGTCCCTGACTTTAGGAGGCCGTTGTCATGAGACTCGTAGGCGGTCCTGTGGTCCCTGCGGCCGTCGTGCTTCTGGTCATGCCGGCCAGTCTGGCAGCGCAATCGCAATACACTATTGCAACGGTCGCTGGAGGCGGACCGCTGCCTGGAGTCCAGGCTATTTCGGCGGCGGTGGGTAAGCCGCCGGGCGTGGCTGTCGATTCTTCCGGTAACGTTTATTACACTAACGCCGCAAGCTGTCAGGTGTTCCGGATGACACCTTACGGGGAAATCGACCTGATAGCCGGGAATGGTGCCTGTGGTTACGGCGGGGATGGCGGGGTTGCCTCCAGCGCAAGTCTCAACAAGCCGACCGCGCTGGCGGTGAACAATTCCGGAGACCTTTTCATTGCCGACGAACTCAACAATCGAGTGCGCAAGGTCTCCCTGCCAGACGGTGTGATTACGACGGTGGCCGGAAACGGGTCATCGGCTACCTCCGGCGATGGAGGGCCGGCAGTCTCCGCGGGCGTTCCCGGTCCGTGCGCCATGACCGTCGATCCTTTGGGGAACGTTTTCGTAGCCGAATGCACCACGGCCAACATCCGCAAAGTGGATACTGCAAGCGGCCTGATCACAAAGATCGCCAACATCATGCCGGCGCATTGCTATACGTTCAGCGCTTCAGGCATCGCCGCCGATCAGTCCGGCAATGTTTACGTGGCTGCCGGTCCGCAAATCTTACGTATCTATGCCGCTACTGGCAGCGTGACCAAGATTGCAGGCCTCGGTGACCATACGGAACCTGTAGGCGATGGCGGGCCGGCTACTTCAGCGGGTCTGTGGTATCCGTCCGGGTTGGCGCTAGACTTCGCCGACAACTTATACATTGCCGATATGTACAATTGCCTGGTCCGGAAAGTCGTTACATCCACAGGTATCATCTCGACCGTGGCCGGGACCATTACTGTATTTGGTACCCACCGTGTTGGCGCTTGCGGCTATTCGGGCGACGGCGGATCAGCTACCAGCGCCTGGCTCCACTACCCTCTGGCTGTCGCTGCGGATGCTTTGGGGAACCTGTTCATTGCCGATACAGACAATAACCGGATTCGGAAGGTCACCGCTTCCGCAGGCACGATTTCCACGGTGGCGGGAAACGGTGCCTACAGCTACTCAGGGGATGGTGGAACAGCCCGGAACGCGGTCCTTTACAATCCGTCCGCGGTTGCTATTGATGCCACGGGGAGCATTTTGATCGCGGATACGGCGAACAATCGCATCCGGAAGGTCAATTCCTCCGACGGTACGATTTCTACGATAGCGGGCAATGGGTCCGCGGGTTTCTCCGGCGACGGCGGGCCAGCTACAAGCGCCAGCCTCAACAATCCATCCGGAATTGCCGTGGACTCGATCGGCAACGTTTTCCTTGCGGATACCGTCAATCACAGGATCCGGAAGATCGACCGGGCCACAGGCACGATCTCCACCGTGGCGGGAGCCGGAGGTTATAGCTACTCCGGTGATGGCGGACCAGCCACGAGCGCCAAACTCAACCATCCGCAAGCCGTGGCCGTCGATGCCGCCGGCAACCTGTTCATCGCGGATAGGTTCAACAGTCGAATCCGGAAAGTGACGGCTGCGACCGGCGTGATCTCCACCGTGGCGGGCGCGGACAACCTCTCCGCTCCTTCAGCCGTGGCTCTGGATACATCCGGCAACCTGTTCATAGCGGACACGCATCACCACCAGATCCTGCGGGTCGATGCTGCGACGGGAGCTGTCACCAAAGTCGCGGGCAACAAGTCGATCGGCTATTCGGGCGACGGCGGCCCGGCGACGAGCGCCACGCTCTCCTATCCGTACGGTGTCGCAGTGGATGCATCCGGTAACGTCTTTATCGCGGACAATCTCGGTTCCTCGAGTCCCTCCGCCGCTTTCCCGATCCAGGTCGGAGCCGGCCGCATCCGGCGGGTGGCGGCCTCCGGAGGGACCATCTCGACGGTAGCTGGAGACGGTTCGCAGAATTTCTCAGCCGTGGGCTTGGCAACCGACAGCGCCGGCAACGTTTTCGCCGCCGACTACATCAACCGGCGTATCTTGCGTCTCAGTTCGACGGTGCAGACTCCTCCCGTGATTGGCGCGGTTGTCAACGGAGCCACTTTCACTTCCGGCATACAGAGCGGCTCGTGGGCCTCCGTCATGGGAACCAATCTTTCAACTGCGACTCGGGCCTGGCGAGGTGACGAAATCGTCAATGGTCAACTGCCGCGCTCACTCGATGGAGTCACCGTCAGCGTGGATGGCCAGCTCGCCGCCATCTGCTTCATTAGTCCTGGACAGATCAACTTCCAGGTTCCCGATGTGGCCAAAACCGGTTCTGTGAACGTCGTGGTCGCCAATTCCAAAGGAACCAGTAGCCCGGCCGCGGCGGAGGTGCGTCGAGCCGCGCCTGGACTCTTTGTGTTTGAACCGGGCGGCGGAAAATACCCCGCCGCCGTGATTGCAAGACCGGATGGCGGCGTCGATTACCTCGGCCCCGCCGGTCTTTACGGGACAGCCCTGGCCACCCGGCCTGCCCTCCCAGGAGAGTCCATCGAATTGTTCGGCACCGGCTTCGGCCCGAGCAGTCCAGCCGTCCCCGCGGGCCAGACTATTCCCAGCCCAACCCCGCTCACGGATCAAGTAGTTGCCAGGATTGGCGCTGCCACCGCCACAGTCACATATGCAGGGATCGTAAGCCCGGGCCTTGTGCAGATCAATGTCGTCATCCCGGCGGTTGTGGCCGGGGAGCAAGCCCTGTCCCTGACGGTGGGCGGAACGCCTGTCCAATCGGGCTTGGTGATCGCGGTGGGCAGCGCCAGCAGGAACTGAGCGGCGTGTCGAATGTACCTTGTAGTAATACGGCCCGATCCGGAAATTACGGCTCAACTCCGGCGGCGTAATCGAGAAGAGCGCTGACGAGAGCATCAACTGCATGAGCGCCAGCCCCCAGATTGAGCGGCAGCGCTCAAAAAGCAGGCTCGACGCGAAGCCCCACACGTATGTTGCCGGCGCCAGAACCGGATTGGGAACGTGCATGACTGAAAATGCGATGGCCGCGATCCCCGCCGCCAGCCCGCGGCTCTTCAGGTTGTCCCGCAGCGGCAGGTAGGTCATCGACTGATAGACGATCTGCTGCGCGGCGGCCCATGCGAGGTACGCCACACCATGCGCCAGCGCGGCAAGTGTAAACAGACTGCGATACTCCAGAATCAGAAACACGGAAAAGCTAAAGGTCCAGAGCATCCACCAGCGCCGTCCCGACGCGCGGAACTCCGCCCATCCGAGCCCCAGCGATTTCGGCGTGAGAGAGCGCCTGCGCCACGAGAGGACAACGGCCAGAAGCACCAGCACGCCCGCCCACGGCAACGGAATCGCCAGGAACCATAGGTAGGCCAGCACGGCGAGGAAGAAGGTGACTGCCTCCGCGATCTCGCTCACCCGGCGCTGGGCATCCGCCACGGGCACGGCCGTAGGATAACCTACTCCGACGTCCTTGCGGCATTCGCATGGCTTTCGGACAATTGAACGGGGAGGTAAAGTGAACCCGAACCTAGCCATCCGCACCTGCGCTCTTGCCATGCTGCTCTGCACGCTCGCCGCCGGCGGCGATTCGTTTGCGTGGCGGCAAGGCGAGTCTTCTTTGGCGCTCCTCAACGGGGACCGCGTCGTCTGGCAATTCAACTACGGGAAGGACTTGCCCAAACCGTACTTTTTTCCGCTTTGCCTTCCTGACGGGACCGAGCTGACCGCGCTCGGCCCGAAGGATCATCGCTGGCATTACGCGCTCTGGTTCTC
Organism: uncultured Solibacteraceae bacterium; assembly: GCA_964384215.1. Classification (GTDB taxonomy): domain Bacteria; phylum Acidobacteriota; class Terriglobia; order Bryobacterales; family Bryobacteraceae; genus JAJFUV01. The sequence continues at coordinate 69,946 of CAYLLB010000018.1, forward strand.
CTGGAAAGAACTGAACCATGCCAACTATTGGGACCGGAGCGACGCGTCCAAGCTGGCGGGCGCCACCGACGTCCTGACGGCCAGGGCGGCGCCGAAGCGAGACCACTCGGCGCGGTTCGAACTGACCCTGAGCTATCATCCGGACGGCGGTCCGTCCATACTCAGCGAGAAACGCACGATCACGGTCTCGCCACCTGCCAAAGACGGATCGTACCGGATCGACTGGTCGGCAGTCTTCACAGCCGGCGCGGAGCCCGTGTTCATGAAAGGGGGCGTCTCGGGAGGCGGCTACGCGGGGATGTCGGCAAGGATGGCGCAGAACAGCCGCGACTGGCGCCTGGTGAACAGCGAGGGCATCGAGGATACCGCCTGCCCCGGGATGGCCAAGAATCTGAACGGCAAGCGCGCTCGCTGGGAGGATTTCTCCCTTGTGGACAAGGCCTCGGGAAAGACGGCGGGGATCGCGATCCTGGAACACCCGAAGAGCTTCCGCCACCCCACCCAGTGGCACAACATCGTCGACGAGAAGCATCCGTTCGGCTACTTCAGTCCCGCACCGCTGTGGAGCGAACCGTACACTTTACCGGCCGGCCAGAGCCTCACGGTGCGCTACCGCATCCTGGTCCATCCGGGACGTCCCGACAAGCTTGCCATCGAACGCGAGTGGAAAAGGTTCAGCCGTCGTTGAGTCCGTGTTCATCACGCCTGCGGATTTTTCGAAATTGAAATAGAGCAGTGGGATTCCGGCTCGCCACACTCCTCTACAAGGGCAACGCCCGGCTGCGAACCAGAATCGCTCGAGTTCCGGCATTCCGCTCCTTGCGGCTTGTTTGATGGCTTCAGCGCCGCGCGGCGAAGAACTGCTTCACCAGTTCCACGCACTCGGCCCCGAGCACGCCTTCGACGACCTCAACGCGGTGGTTCAGCAGATCGGAATCCGCCAATCGGAACTTGCTCCGCACGCCCCCGAAGCGCAGGTCGCGGGTGCCGAACACCAGGCGCGAGACGCGGGCGTTTACCAGCGCCCCGGCGCACATCACGCAGGGTTCCATGGTGACGTAAAGTGTGGTGCCTTCCAGGCGGTAGTTGCCGAGCGCGGCGGCGCCCTCGCGCAGCGCCTGAATCTCGGCGTGCGCGGTGGGATCGTTCAAACCGATTGGGGCGTTATGCCCCTTCCCGATGATTGTTCCTTCGTGAACCAGCACGGCGCCTACCGGCACCTCGTCCGCGCGCCCCGCCTGGCGGGCCAATTCGAGCGCCTTCCGCATGAAATCGGCGTCGGAGCTCATGCAAAACCGGACACTAATGCGCGACGTACAGCGGCGCGATGGAAACCAGCCCCAGCCCCGCGGCAAAAAGGCACAACATGGTCACCACCAGCGCATTCACCTTGGGGCCACCTCCGGCGAATTCCTTCCAGACCAACAGCCCCCAAAGCGCGCTGATCATGGTGGCGCCCTGGCCCAGGGCGTAGCTTATGGCAGGCCCCACCTGCACCCTCTCCGGCGCGCTGGCCGCGGCAAAGTTGGCCAGCGTGCCGATGCACCAGATAATTCCTCCGAGCACTCCCAGCAAGTGCTGCTTCCGTGTTCCTTTGAAATAATCGGCCGGGCTGACCGGGGGGCCCTCCACCGGCAGGTTCATGAAGTAAATGCTGTACAGGAACGTGGAAAAGAAGACGGCGGTGGCAAAGACGAAGCCGATCGAATAGGGGCCCAAGCCCAGGTCGCCTGCCTTGCCCATTTCTACCAGCGGGTAAAACAGTCCCATCAGGAGGCCGCTCACGATGCTCAGGATCAGCCCCTTCCAGAACCGCTTGGCGGCGTACTGGTGGGCAGTGCCGCCCTTGTTGCCTGGGCCGGATGGCGGCAGAGGCTCCTTGTCGGCCTTGGCGTTGGCCAGGGCTTTGTAGGCCAGCGCATCCACCACGATGGCGGCCACCAGGAGCGCCGTGCCCGTGAACAAAAGGCCCGGATTGCCTTGTGGGTTGCCGATGTAGTTCAGCACGACTCCCACCACCAGGGCGATGCCAATGCCTACCGGGAACGCCACGGCCAGGCCTGCTACCGAGATCGCGGCTACCAGAAGCATATTCGCCAGGTTGAACACCAGCCCGCCCGCTATGCCGAAGAAGATCTGCCGCTTGCCGGTCTTCAGGAGGTCGTCGACAAACTCGAATCCGGTGAAGTTATAGATGCCGATGAAGCTGGCGCTGCCGACTGTGAAGGCCGCGATGGTCGCGGCCAGCAACACGCCGAATGCATAATCGAAATAGTAAAGTTCGAAGCGCCACTTTCCCGCCAGTTTCTGCGTGTTGGCCCAACTGCCCCAGCAAATCATACTGAGGATGGTGACTACCAGTGCCGTGAGATAGGTTTGAGGTACGATCATGGGTGTTCGCTTTGCGCCGCGCCGTGCTGTCAGGATCTCGTCCGCTTGCCCTTGATGTCGCCCGTCCGGCTACCAGAGGATTGCCACGCCCCTTCGACGGAATCGCCTTTCACCTTCATCTTCACGTCGAACACGCGGCCTTCATACGTCACCTTGCAGGTGAACGTGTCGCCGGTCATGGCGGCATCGCTCATGCTGAGCATCCTATCTTCCACCATCACGCTGCCCACCAGTTTGCCGCCTTCCTCCTTCATGGTGAGCGTGGCCCCGACCGGATTGCCGTCCGGATCCACCGTGGTCAGATCCCATGTACCGACAATCGGTACCGCCGCCAAGAGCGAGGCCGCGAGAACAAGAAATCCAAATACACTTGCGTAGCGTTTAACGGACATCATTGTCTGCCTTTCCCGAATCTGTTTTATAATAGCACCCGTTCCGATTTTGGAGGCCTGAATGAGACTCTCGATTCTTATCGCCGCGCTTCTGGCCGCGACCGCCGTCGCATCGGCCCAGCGCCACAGTATAACGATCAACGCTGAAACCCCTGAAGGACAGTTGCTGCAGCAAGCCGGCCAGGAAGCCGACGAAGCCAAGAAAATCGCGTTGCTCGAGCAGTTTGCAGCCAAGTACCCGAAGCATGAAGGCATCCTCTGGGTTTACGAGATGATGATTCCCGCCTATGTAAAGGCCGCTCAGGTCCCCAAGGCGCTGGATGCGTGCGACAAGCTTCTCACCGCCGACGCGGAAGACGCCGAGAACGCCCACGAGTGTCTTAAGGCGGCCGAATCCACGAAGGATCCGGCGACCGTGATCAAGTGGTCGGTGCGGGCTAGCGACGCGTGCCGGAAGGTCGTGCAATCGCCCAAACCCAAGGAAGCCGACGAAGTAGAGGACTGGACCAAGCGCGTGGAGTACGCCAAGCAGGCGGACACCTACACTGAGTACGCCCTCTATGCGGTCGCTCTGCAGACCCAGTCTCCGGAGCAGAAAGCCGCCCTGGGCGAGGAAATCGAACGCCGCAACCCGGACAGCAAGTACTATGCGCAGATAGCCGGCCAGCAGTTCCTCGGTTACACGCAACTCGGCCAGAAGGAGAAAGCAGCGCTGGTGGCCGAAAAGATCGTCGCCAAGGAGCCTGACAACCAGGACATGCTGCTCGCCGCGGCGGACTATTACATGAACGCCAAAAATAACGACAAGGCGCTCCTGTACTCGACTAAGCTCACCGAGGTGGTGGCCACCAAGGCCGCCCCGGCGGGCATGAGCGAAGCCGACTGGACCAAAAAGCAAAACCTCATGCTGGGTCTGGGCTACTGGATGCAAGGCGTGATTCATAGCCAGCAGAACAAGTTCGCGCCCGCCGACGCGGCGCTTCGCAAGGCGCTGCCTCTGATCCAAACCAACCATCAACTCCTGCCCGGCGCGCTGTTCTACCTGGGTCTGGCGAACTACAAGATGGAAAAGATCGCGGATGCCGTCAAGTTCTTCAACCAGTGTGCCGCCATTGCCAGTCCCTTCCAGGCGCAGGCTAAGAAGAACATCTCGGCCATCCGGCGTGAGTACATTGTCAAGTAAGCATGAATATTCTTATTCCCAATTTAGGATCCACGTCGCTCAAGTACCGGATCCTCGAGATGCCCGCTGAGCGGACCATCGCCAGCGGGCGCATGGAACGCGTCACCGACTACCGCGACGCCATCAGAAGCATCCATACCGCGGACGCGAAGGTGGATGCGGTCGCCTTCAAAACGGTAATGGCCGGAGAGAAGTACCGCGGCACATTCCTCGTCGACGACGCCCTGTTGGCGGCCATGGAGGCATTTCTGCCGGCCGCGCCCGCGCACAACGCCATCTACCTGGCGGCCATCCGGGCCTTCCAGGAGGCCATGCCGGGCGTGCCGCTGGTGGCCGCCTTCGAGCCAGAGTTCCACAAAACCATGCCCGAGTACGCCTCGCGCTACGGCGTACCGGCCGCCTGGCGCACCGAATACGGCGTGCGGCGCTACGGCTTCCACGGTGCTTCGCACTGGTGTGCCAGCGAGCGAGTGCCACAGATCCTCGGCGTTCCCAAGCAGGGGCTGCGCCTGGTGAATTGCCACCTGGGCGGAAGCAGTTCGATGTGCGCCATCCGCGATGGACGCTCGATCGACACTACCATGGGCTTTTCGCCGCAATCCGGCTTGGAAAATGCCACCCGGCATGGGGAACTCGACGCCTTCGCGGTCCTCTACATGATGGACCGCACCGGCTGGACGACCGGGGAGATCCGCCGCCAGTTGGCCAAGGAGGGCGGGCTCGCCGGGCTGAGCGGGATCCCCGGCGGTGACGCGCGCGACATCGAGAAAGCCGCCGCCGAAGGCAGCGAGGACGCGCGCCTGGCTCTCGATGTTTTCACTTATCAGGTGAAGAAGAACCTAGGCGCATATGCGGCGGTAATGGGCGGCCTCGACGCCATCTCGTTCACCGGCGGCATCGGCGAGAACTCCGCGCCCCTGCGCGAACAATGCCTTGCGGGCCTGGAATTCCTCGGCGTGAAGCTTTCGCCCGAAGCCAACCGGACCGGGTCGGGAGACCGCATCGTATCCGCCCCGGAATCCAAAGTGGCCGTGGTGGTCTTCGCCGCCAACGAGGAAATCGTGGTTGCCCGGCGTGCGTACCGGGTGCTCACCGCCTAGCGGCCGGAGGACCCGAAGCCGCCTTCGCCCCGGCGTGTGCCGTTGAGTTCGCCTTCTTCCCACTCAACCGCTTCGTAGCGCGCGATCACCATCTGCGCGATGCGGTCGCCGCGATGGACCTGGTACGGCTCTCGCCCCAGGTTGAGCAGGATGACGCGTATCTCGCCGCGGTATCCCGGGTCGATGGTGGCCGGGCTGTTGGGCAGCGTGATCGCGTGCTTCAGCGCCAGGCCGCTGCGCGGACGGATCTGCGCCTCGAAACCGGGAGGCAACTCGATGGACAGCCCCGTCGCCACCGTGCGCGGGGCGCCCGGTTCGAGCAGCGCGTCCTCGACCGAGCACAAATCCATGCCGGCGTCTTCCCCGGCGCCGTGCGCGTAGCGCGGCAGTACAGCTTCGGACACGAGACGTTTAATGCGAATGCGCGTAGAGTTCATGCGGGCTGAATAGCTATCATAACGTTGTTATGCCGATCGAAAAGAACAGGCGGGTCAAGACGCTGGCGCCGATGAATCCCGAGAAGTGCGCCTATGCGCTGGCGCGCTACAGCCGCTCGCCGGATTCGATCGAGAAATCCATCGAATGGGTGCGCGCGCACGACTCGCGCAAGTTCCTGGAAAGTTTCTACTTCCAGTACGGCCACGCCTCCATCGCGGACCTGGGTCACGTGGTGGTGTGCTTCGAGGGAATCTCAGAACTGGCTGCCACCGAGGTCGAGGACGAACAGCTTTGGGATGGTCAGGCCAAATCGTCCCGCTACCAGGATTTCTCGCGATGCGGCTTCGTCGTTCCGCCTGAACTCGACGGGGAGCAGGCGGCGGCCTACCGGACTGCGGGCCAGAATCTGCTCGACGCCTACCGCAAAGTCCACGCCGGCATCAACACGTTCCTCGCCGGCCGCCACCCGCGCCCGGACGGCATGAAGCCTGACGCATACGAGCGCAACATCGCGGCGCGCGCTTTCGACGTTGCGCGCTACCTGCTGTTTCTCGGAGTGCCGACCAACGTGGGGCAGGTGACCAGCATCCGCACGCTGGAACGGCAGATGAAGAGACTGCTAGCCAGCGAATACGCGGAGCTTCGCGAATTGGCCGGGGAACTAGCAGAGGCGCTGCGCTCCGAGCCGGACTACGGCAGCCTGGAAGGCGCGCCGCGAGAACCCGTGGCGCCCACGCTCGCCGAACACGTCGAGCCCGACCGGTACGCTCTCGATTCACGCGAGGCTTTGCGCCAGTGGGCCGCGGCGAACCTGCCGGCGCCAGCGCCCGCGGATGGCAAGCGGGTGGACCTGATCAAACCCTCAGACACGGCTGCGGACGTCGTGGCGACGCTGCTTTACCCGGTCACGGATAGGCCGTACCGCCAGCTGTACGAATTCGCCCTGTCGGTCGGCGCGGATCGCCGCCGCGAAGTGCTGGATCTCGGCTTGCGTTCCCGCGCTGTCCGCGACGAACTTGCGCGGGGTTTCCGCGGCGGCATCTATGTCTACGATATCGTGATGGACATCGGTGCCTACCGCGACCTGCACCGGCACCGCCGCTCTCAACAGTTCCGGCAGGCTTACTCAGCGCGGCTGGGATTCGAAACCCCCAAGACAATCGTCGAGGCGGGCCTGAATGACGTCTACCAGAGCGCGATGCGCCAAGCCATCGACGCACTGCATACGCTGCCCGAACCCGGAGCGCACTACCTGATCCCGTTCGGCGCCCGCTCGCGGTTTCTGTTCAAAATGGACTTCGCCGAAGCCGAGTACATCACCCGGTTGCGCAGTTGGGTGAAAGGGCACTTCTCCTATCGCGAAATCGCCTGGGAGATGAAATGCAGGATGGAAGAACTGGAACCGGAACTGGGACGCCTCATCGAAGCCACTCCACCGTGGGTAGAAGATCCGCTCCGCCGGTAAGCGAAGGCTTCGCTTACCGCCGGCTTACCGGATGAACTCCACCTTGATGCGTTGCGGGATGAGACCCGCCTCGTAACCCATGTCGAGGAGCTTCTGCGCCGCCTTGGGCACTAAGTCGCCGCAGTCCACCGTGTAATGGTTCACATACATGTGAACGAACTTCTCCGCCAGGCGAGCGTCCATGTCGCGCGCGAACTGCAGCGCGTAGTGCAGTGCTTCCTGGGAATTATCGAGAGCGTACTGGATGCTCTCGCGCATCAGCGTGCAGCACTCGCTCTGGATGTCGCGGTCGAGCGATCGGAGTAAGGCATTGGCTCCCAGCGGCAGCGGGAGGTTGTAGGTCTGCTTCCACCAGCGCCCCAAGTCGATCACTTGATGAAGACCGGAGGTGCTGAAGGTCAATTGCCCTTCGTGGATAATCAGGCCGGCGTCCACCATGCGGTCCTTGACCGCGTCGATAATGGCGTCGAAGGGTGTGACCACCGGTTCGAAGTCCTGCTCGAAGAGCTTCAGGACCAGATAGGCCGTAGTCTTCTTGCCCGGAATAGCTATCCGCTTGCCCTTTAATTCCGACGGCTCCAGCGGCTGCGTGGACACCACCATGGGTCCATACCCATCCCCCACGCTTGATCCACTGGCCATGAGGAAGTACTTATCGGCTATGTACGGGTAAGCGTGGTAGGAAATGGCTGTCAGGTGGTACTGCCCCTCCATGGCTCTCCGGTTCAGACTCTCGATGTCCTCCAGCATATGGCGGAACGTCAGGCGCCGCGAACGGATCTTCTTGGTGGCCAAGCCGTAGAACATGAACGCATCGTCGGAATCGGGACTGTGCGCACAGACAATTTCAACTGGTTCGGTGGGATTCATAAACGATGGAACTTCCTCACTATAGCAAACCCGGAAGTTCCCGACGAAGACGAGTAAAAGAAGGGGCCGGAATCAGGGCGTGGAGGCGGACGCATTCTGGAGGCCCGCCAGGATCGGTTCCAGACTCCGCAGTTGACGTTCCAGTTCCGACACCGCTTCTTCGGCGCCGGCCAGGTTGCCCTCGCGGCCCATTCGCTCGAGCTTGTAGGCGCTTTCAAACGGTGCATCCGCACAGAAGTTCCCAATCGCGCCCTTGAGCGTGTGAGCGGCGTGATGCAAGGCGTGTGAATCCCGGCGCGCGACGGCCTCGCGTATTTGCTCCATCATGCCGGGGTAGTCGCTGAGAAAAAGCCCGGCGATTTCACCCAACAACTGCTCGTCGCCCCCGAGCCGCTCGAGCACTAACGCTTTGTTCAGGACCACTAACTGCCGGGAAACGTCCATGAATCCTTTCCTTCACTCTTGCTTATCGGTCCGGGAGGCTTGCAGGTTTAGGACATTCCCCGTCTTGTTATAGCTCTTTTACACGCAGGTTCCTGAATTCCACCAGGGACTTGTGCCCGAGCAAGCCGATGTGGCCCGAAGGGCGGAACAGTCCCGGATGCTTCTTCAGAATCTCGGCGTCCTTAATGTCATCCAGGTTCGCGTCGGTGATGACGCTTCCGTTGAGCTTCACGGTAATGCGGCGCCCGTTCGCCGTAATCTCCATGCTGTTCCATTCCCCCGTCTTTTTCAGATGGCCGGTCTTCGAGGGCACGGCCCAGTAGATGCTGCCGGTGTACTGGAATGCATGCAACTTGCCCTTGTAAGCCGGGCCGTCATCGTCGAGAATCTGGATTTCCATGGCCTGCCAGGCTGCGTCGCCTTCGAACGGCGCACGAATGCCGATCCCGTTGTTGCCGTTCACCGAGAGCCGGAACTCCACGTGAAAAACGAAGTTCGAGTATTCTTTCTCCGTGAACAGGTTGCCGCCACCGTCGGCCGGAGCCACGATGTGTCCGTTCTCCACCAGGTATCCACGCCCGTGAGGCGACTTCAGTACCCATCCGTTCAGCGTCTTGCCGTCGAACAGCGAGACCCAGCCCGAAGCGCCCCACACCGGCGCGGCCAGGGCGAGAAGGAAAACAGCTGCAATGAATCTTCGCATAGATATTGATCCTCTCACGATTCCCTGTGCTCGCACCAGCGCCCGGCAAGGTGTACACTGATGGTTTCGGGAGGTGAGTTTTCCCTAGTAGCTGGTACAAGCCAGCCCCACTTTCCACGCTGCGGCGCGGCTGTAGAAAAGCCTGCTCGAAAGCCTTCAATCTCGTTTTCCCCGATGACTGCCGCATTTGCGGGGCTCCGCTGACGGATCTTGCGAGAATCCCGGTGTGCCGGAGGTGTCTGGGCGCGCCCCAGCCGCTCGACGCCGAGTACTTCTGCCGCTCCTGCCGGACGCCTTTCGCGACGCCCTACCCGCTTGATGACGACGGGCGCTGCGGCCTATGCCGCGCGGGCCTGAACCAGTTCGATTCCGCCTACGCGTATTCGTCTTACGACGGAGCCATGCGCGAGTTGATTCATCTGTTCAAGTACGACCGCGTGCGGCCGCTGGCCACCGTGCTGGGCGGATTCCTGAATGCGGCCCTGCCGGGGGAGGAACGCTTCGACATGCTCGTGCCCATGCCGCTCCATTGGGTGAGGCGCTGGTGGCGGGGTTTCAACCAATCCTATCTGCTCGCGCGGGATCTGGCGCGGCGTACAGGGATTCCCGTGGCTAACGCGCTGCGCCGCAGACGATCCACCGCGTCTCAGGCGTCTTTGAGCCGCGCTGCGCGGCGCCGGAACGTGCGGGGAGCTTTCGAACTGCGGCGGGGCGCGGACGTGCGCGGCCTGCGCGTGCTTCTTCTGGACGATGTCCTCACCACGGGAGCCACGGCCAACGCCTGCGCGGCAGTGCTCAAGCGTGCGGGCGCGAGTTGCGTGGCGGTATTAACGCTGGCCCGCGCCGACCGGCGCGTGTTCGACCCCGTGGCGGAACCGGTTCTTTTGGTGGGAGGTGAAGGATAGATGGAGGCTGCTGGACGTATCGAGAGGCCCGTACTGGTGCTCAATGCGAGTTTCGAGCCGATTAACGTGTGCGCCGCGCGCCGCGCCCTTGTGCTGGTCCTCAAGGGGGTGGCCTCGGCTGAGGAAACCTCTTCCCAAAACGTCCGTTCGTCCCGCGCGGTCTTCCGTTTGCCTTCGGTGATCCGCCTGCTCGAATACCGCCGCATTCCGCACCAGGCGCGCGCACTGTCGCGCAAGAACATTCTCATGCGCGACCGTTACACCTGCCAGTACTGCCAGCGCACCCTGCCCGGCTCGGACCTGACGCTCGATCACGTCATTCCGCGCTCCCGCGCCGGTGAAACCAGCTGGGAAAACTTGGTCGCCTGCTGCCACCACTGCAACAACCGCAAAGGCAACCGGACGCCGGAAGAAGCCGGCATGAAGCTGCAGCGCCAGCCGCGGCCCTTCAGCCTTCACACCAACCGCCACTTGATGCGCCTGCTTGCGCGCAGCGACGTCCAATGGCGCAAATATCTGTTCTACTGAGCCGGGCTCCGCATCAAGAATTGCGGCGCTTCCATTCGAAGAGCACCACGCCGGCGGCGACCGATACATTAAGCGACGACACGTGCCCCGCCATGGGAATGCGAACGAGCCCGTCGCAATGTTTGCGCACCTGTTCGTGCAGCCCTTTGCCCTCGCTGCCCAGGACCACGGCGGTGGGCGTCGCGTAGTCGATGGCCGAATAAAGGTCGCTCGATCGCTCGTCCAGTCCGTAAACCCAGAAGCCGCGCTCCTTGAGATGCTCCAGGGCGCGGTTGACGTTGCTCACGCGCACCACCGGGACATGTTCGAGCGCGCCCGCGGCGGCCTTGCCCACCACGTCGGTAAGGCCCACGGCGCGGCGCTCCGGGATGACGACCGCCGCCGCCCCCACCGCGTCCGCCGTGCGGAGAACCGCACCCAGGTTGTGCGGGTCCTCCACGCCGTCCAACACCACCACCAGCCGCGCGCCGGGCGGAATGTCGCTTAACTCTTTGTATCGGTGTGCCGCGCCCACCGCCACCACGCCCTGGTGCGCGCTGGTGCCGCTCATCCTATCCAGCATCGTGCGCTGTTCGAAGCGCACGGGGATGCCTTTGCGGCGGCACAAGTCGATGATTTCCTGCAGCCGCGGGCTGGCGGCCCCCTGCGCCACCACTACGCGCTCGATGGGGTGGCTGGCCTGAAGCGCTTCGCGGACTGAATGTATGCCGCTGAGGGTATTCACGCCTGTACGCTTTGGAGGTAGCGCTCCGCCTCGATCGCCGCGCCGCAGCCGGCCGCCGCCGCCGTGATGGCCTGCCGGTAGACGCGGTCCTGGACGTCGCCGGCGTGGAAAACGCCCTCGACGCTGGTGCGCGCGCCGCCCTTGCTCACGATGTAGCCCTCGGCATCCAGCTCTATCTGGCCGCGGAAGGGGGCGGTGTTCGGAATGTGCCCGATGGCGAGGAAGAAGCCGTCCACCTCCCGGTTTGTGATTTCGCCCGTCCGTACGTTTCGCAACCGCACGCCGGTCACATAACCCTTCTCCACGTCGAAAACTTCTTCCACTACCGTGTTCAGCAGGAACTTGATCTTGGGATTCCGGCGGGCGCGCTCTACCATGATACGGGAAGCCCGGAACTGTTCCCGCCGGTGCACCACCGCCACTTCCGAACCGAAGTGCGTGAGGAAGTTCGCTTCCTCCATGGCTGAGTCGCCGCCACCCACCACCATGATCTTCTTGCCCCGGTAAAAGAAACCGTCGCAGGTGGCACAGGAACTGACGCCGTGGCCGATCAGTTTCTTCTCCGATTCCAGGCCCAGCCACCGCGCCGAAGCCCCGCTGGCGATGATCACGGCTTTGGCCTCGATCCACTCGCCCTCGACGTTCAGCCGGAAGGGGCGCTTGGAGAGGTCGGCCTTCTCGACGGCACCGCTGAGGTACTCGGCGCCGAAGTTTAAGGCTTGCTGCTTGATGTTCTCCACCAGCGTGGGGCCTTGAATGCCTTCGGGAAAGCCGGGGAAGTTCTCGACCAGAGTGGTCAGCGAGAGTTGGCCTCCTGGCTCGTTCCCGGAGACCACCAAGGGTTGAAGGCCGGCGCGGGCTGCGTAAAGGGCCGCGGTGTTGCCCGCGCAGCCGGAACCTACGATGACGACGTTACGCATGATGGGTTGGACCTACCCAGGTCCAACCCATCATGCTACCACGGGAGGAGGTTAAACGTTATCTTTTGAAAGCACTTACAGGACGCGCCGGCGGACGAGGCCCAAACCGAGCAGCGCGCTGCCGAGCAGAACCAGGGTGGTTGGCTCGGGGACCGGTTCGACCCCGTCGATGATATCGTTGCCGCAATTCGCTGAAGCAAAGTGGATGCCCCAGTTGCCGGAGGTCATGTCGGAGTAGAAGCTCGAAGAAAGGGACTGCGGAATGAAAACCGTGATCTTGAATTCGGGGCTGCCGCCGGTGGCGTTCACATTCACCGAGCCTGCGCCAAGATCCGTGAGATAGGTGCTGTAGTTGCGCAGCAGGACGATCTCGTTTGGCCGGTAGGTGCCACCGTAACCGTTGAGCGCTTCAGCCGCAGTCAGCGTGCCGTTGGCGACGTCGTTGATGCGATACAGATGCCCGGCGGTGACGGTATTGCCCGTCTGTCCGCCATTGAGTTGCGCTCCCAGGTGGTCATAGAGTGCGACGCCGTAGGAAAGCGTCCCGCCGATGGTGAAGAACAGGTCTCCAATGTAGAACGTCTTGCCATACTCAGAGTAGGGACCGATGCTGGTATTGCCCGGGCCGTAGTTCGTATAAATGCCGGCAGTGACGCCGCTTGCGCTGACGTCAACCACAACTTTCTGGATGTCGAATCGATCCAGCGTGCCAATCACGTCGGGGCTGCCGACATTGAATGGATCGTCGAAGGTAACTGGTGTGGCACCCGCGACGGCTGCGAGGCCGAGCAATGCGATGCTCAGGGAGAGACTCAGTTTCATCGTATTCACCTAACCAAGACTCGCATTTGCCGGAGTACCGATCGATAGAATGGAAGTCATTGTGGATATAGGACTTCCATAGGAATGTGGTACTGTGTGGCGGAATAGTACTAAGTCTATCGAAGCAGTTGATAGGCCACGAAGGAGCCGGCGTAAGCGATTGATCCCATATATAGAAACTGAATCGCCGGCCACTTCCAACTACCCGTTTCGCGCCTCACCACCGCGATGGTGGAAATACACTGCATGGCGAAGGCGAAAAACACGAGCAGGCTGACGGCACCCGCCGGGGAGAGATCCCTATGGATGGCTTTCTGAAGTCCGAGTGATCGCGCATCTCCGTCCATGCCATAAATCGTCCCCAGGGTGCCCACAATCACCTCCCGGGCGGCCAGGGACGTGATGAGGCCGATCCCGATCTTCCAGTTGAATCCCAGGGGCCGGATCGCGGGTTCGACGGTGCGGCCCAGGGCCCCGGCTAGGCTGTCTTCGATAGGCGGTGCCACACCGTCTTTGAGCGGCAGGTGCGCCAGCGCCCACAGCAATACAGAGATTCCCAGGATGACCGTGCCGGCTCGCCGCAGAAAGACCTTGGTGCGGTCTAGCAACCTCAGACCGAGCCCGGCCGGAGTGGGCCAGCGGTACGGCGGCATCTCGAGCACAAAGGAAGCCGATTCGCTCTTCAGAATCGAACTCTTCAGGATCCGCGCGGTCGCGAACGCAGCGGCAAAACCGAGCGCGTACAGGGCCAGCAACGCCGCCGCCCGAGTGCCCAGCAGAGCCCCGGCGAGTGGCCGCTCAGGTATGAAGGCGGCGATGATCAGCGTATACACCGGCAGCCTCGCCGAGCAAGTCATCAGCGGCGCAACGAGAATGGTGGCGAAGCGGTCGCGCTTGTTCTCGATCGTGCGCGTGGCCATGATGGCGGGCACGGCACAGGCGTATGCCGACAGCAGGGGAATGAAACTCTTACCCTGCAAACCGACGCGCGCCATTGTCCGGTCCGCGATGATCGCGGCGCGCGCAAGGTATCCGGAATCCTCGAGCACGCCGATAAACAGGAACAGGAGCAGGATCTGAGGCAGAAAAACGACCACACTGCCTACGCCGCCCCAGACGCCTTCCACGATCAGCGAGTGCCAGCCCGGGTTGGTGATGATGTGCCCCATCCATCCTCCTGACATCGTAACCAGGGCTTGCACGCCATTCATGAGCGGGCGCGCCCAGGTGAAGATGGATTGGAATACGGCCACCACGACCGTGAGGAAAATGAGCGGTCCCGCAACCGGGTGCAGAAACAGTTTGTCCAGGCGGCTGGTCCACACCGGAGGCGCGGGAGGCTGATAGGAGGCGTGGCGGCCGATCTTCGCGGCCCATTCCCGGCATTGTGGAATGTCCTGGAGTACGGGAAGTTCCACCTGGGCGGGGACGCCCATCGAACCGGCCAGGAAATCGATGATAGTTTCGACGCCGTCTCCCCGCGCGGCGCTCACCAGTGCCACGGGCGCGCCGATTTGTTTGGCCAGCGCCTGGGTGTTCACGTCGCCACCGCGCTCGGCCAAGTCGTCCGCCATGTTCAGAACCACCAGGGTCGGCAGACCGAGAGAGAGCACCGGCGGCGCCAGGATCAGGTGGCGGCCGAGGTTGGTCGAGTCGAGGACCAACAGAATCGCGTCCGGTCGCGGGACGGCCGGCATGCGGCCCAGCAGTACGTCCCGTGTTACCTCCTCGTCCTCCGAGCGCGGCGTCAGGCTGTACACGCCGGGCAGGTCGATCAGCGTCACCACGCGCCCGTCGTCCAGCCGCGATTCGCCTATATGCTGTTCGACGGTGACACCCGGGAAATTCGCCACCTTTTGCCGCAAGCCGGTAAGACGGTTGTAGAGGGTGGATTTGCCCGAGTTCGGCGGACCGACAAGGGCCACAACCTTGGGCATGGTCCGCGTCTTCTCCCTTACTTCGTGGTGGGGACGGGACGGAGGACGATCCGGGAAGCCGTATCGGCCCGCAACGCAACTTCACTGCCGTCGACGCGGAAAACGAGAGGATCTCCACCGGGGGCGCAAAAGGCGGCAAACACAGTATTACCAGGGAGGAAGCCAAGTTCCATCAAGCGCCGGGCATCGCCTTCAGGCAGGTCGAGGCGGTCGAGAATACCTTGTTCCCCAAGCCGCAGCTCGCCCAGCGTGGCGGGCGCGCGCCGCCTGCGCCCGCAGGCCTTGTTGAAACTGAGTTGCATTACGCTATTAGTTTAGAACGCCCGGATTGGCAATGTCAAGGCCAAGAAGCCGGGGAGAGGCGTTTGTGAATCTACAGCTTGGTTGCAGAAGCCGAAACGCCATCGTGCAGCTTCCGTACCCTCGCGACACCGGGCAAAACTTGACGAAAGTGTGCAGGTATCGCTACCCTCAAGCCAAGGAGGGGATTCCATGGCTTATGTGATCGCGGAGCCTTGCATCGGGACTAAGGACACGGCTTGCGTAGATGCTTGTCCGGTGGATTGCATCCACCCGCGCAAAGACGAGGGGGGCTTTGACGAATCGACCATGCTCTATATCGATCCGGTGCAATGCATCGACTGTGGCGCATGCGTTCCCGTGTGCCCGGTTTCCGCGATTTTCGCGCTGGACGACTTACCGGAGAAATGGCGCGAATACGCGCAAATCAACGCCGCCCATTTTGGGCGGTAACGTTACAGAAGTTCCCAGGACGCTTTTCGGAAATCAGAGACGAAACTCGCCAAATGCGCGTTTTTTGCTTTGCGCGAGTGCAAGCCGGACCTACAATAGGACCATGAAGGTGAGTGCCCAGGAGGAATACGGGCTGCGCTGTCTCATGCAGATGGCCCGTAATGGGGCGGAAGCAAGCCTGAGTATTCCGGAAATCAGCCGTGCGGAAGGGCTGTCGGCCCCGAATGTTGCAAAACTGATGAGGGTTTTGCGGTTGGGTGGGCTGGTGTCGAGCGTAAGAGGCCAGGAAGGCGGCTATGTATTGGCGAGGCCTCCGGAGAGCATCACCCTGGATCAGGTGCTCGAGGTTCTGGGTGAGCCGTTGTTCGGTACAAGATTCTGCGAGCAGCATACGGGGGCGGAGCGCACGTGCGCCCATCGCCGCGATTGTTCCATGCGCCCCGTTTGGATCAGCATCCAGCGCCGGGTAAACGATGTGCTGGCCCGAACCAGCTTGCGAGACCTGCTCCGCGACGAGGAGGAAGTGGCGGAATGGGTTTCCCGCTTTGAATCTAACGGCAGCCGCGGGAACCGCAATACCCTAACCGGCACGGCTCACAATAGTTGACGGAAGCGGACGGCGCGGCCCCGCAGGCGCGGACCGAGAGGCGCGATGACTACACTCGAGAACGTTCTCGCCCGGTACACGCGGGTGGGGGATTTGTGGGAGAAACTCGACGAACGGAGAATCCGCTGTCACGCCTGCGGGCATGAATGCCCGGTTTTCGAGGGGCAGGCCGGCGTCTGCAAGGTGAGGCGGAACCAGGAGGGCCGTCTGATGGTCCCCTGGGGGTATGTCAGCGGCGCGCACTGCGATCCGATCGAGAAAAAGCCCTTTTATCACGTAGCGCCGGGCTCGTCGGCTTTCAGTTTCGGCATGCTTGGCTGCGACCTGCACTGTTCTTACTGCCAGAACTGGATCACATCGCAGGCCCTGCGCGATCCGGATGCCGTCGCGGGCGCCATTCGCGCCACGCCGGAGGGCTTGGTCCGCCAAGCACTGGAGGAGGGCGCCAGATTCATGGTCAGCACTTACAACGAGCCGCTGATCACGGTGGAATGGGGAGTCGCCATCTTTCAGGCGGCGCGCGAGGTGGGAATGGCCACAGGTTTTGTGAGCAATGGCAACGCCACGAAGGAAGTGCTCGAGTACCTGCGGCCCCACCTGGATCTTTACAAGGTGGATCTGAAGAGCTTCTCCGACGCGCAATATCGCAGGCTGGGAGGTCGCCTCGGGCCGATCCTCGACAGCATCCAGCGTATCCACAACATGGGTTTCTGGCTCGAAGTAGTTACCCTGGTGGTGCCGGGATTCAACGATTCCAGCTCCGAGTTGGGTCAGATTGCGGCGTTCTTGTGCAGCGTTTCACCCGACATCCCGTGGCATGTCACGGCATTTCACCGGGACTACCGGATGACGGAAGCCGGCGACACGCCGGTCAGGACCTTGGAGCGGGCGGTGGAGATCGGACGCGCTGCCGGGCTGCATTATGTGTACGCAGGCAACGCGCCGGGGTTGGTGGGCGAGTGCGAGAACACGTTCTGTCCGAACTGCGGTAAGCGTCTGGTGCGGCGCCGCGGCTACCACATCCTGGAAAACCTGGTTACGGCCGAGGGCCGCTGCCCGAAGTGCCAGACGAGCATCGCGGGGCGTTGGAAAGAACCCGTGGTCCAGACTTAAAATCCGCGGCGTCCCGGAAGGGTTCCTCGCGGTCGCGGAAGTCCGGCCGGTAGTAGTTGGCGGCGCCTTCCTCGATCGGCTGCAGCCACCCGTTTTCAAAGCCGAATTCTTCCAGCCACTCGACCACGCGTTCGTATTCGCGCGGGCGCAGGTGTCGCGCCAGGAGCGGGTAGGACTCCTCGTTTACCTTGTGATCCGGATAGTACTGCGACATGACGCTCAAGGCGACGCGCGGCGATAGCGCCTCCCGGATCCACTCGAGCGTGCCGCGCAGTCCGGCCAGATCGTTTGGCAGCACCAGAAGCCGGATCACCAAGCCGCGCCGGAGAAGGCCGCGCTCGTCCATCACCAGGGTGTCGCCCACCTGCCGGAACATCTCGGCCACGGCGGCGCGGGACCGTGCCACGTAACCGGGTGCTTTCGAGTATTCACGCGCCGTCTCGTCGTCGGAGTACTTCAGGTCGGGAAGGTAGACGTCCACCACCCCGTCCAGCATCCGGATGACGTCCACGTTGTCGTAGCTGTTGGTGTTGTAAACCACCGGCAGGCGCAAACCCTGGCTGGAGGCAATCTCGAGGGCCTTCAGGATCTGGGGGACGAAGTGCGTCGGCGACACCAGGCCCAGGTTGTGGCAACCGCGCGCCTCGAGTTCGAGCATGATTTCAGCCAGCCGCTCATGGGAGACTTCCTGAGCTTCCGCTGCGGCTGAAAAGTCCTGGCTGATCTCGTGGTTCTGGCAGTACACGCAGCGCAAGTTGCAGTGCCCAAAGAAGATGTTCCCCGTGCCGCACGCCTCTCCCCGGGGCAGGTGAGAACCGCTTAGGGCGGGTTCCTCTCCAAAGTGCGGAGCCCAGGAGGAAACAATCGGCAGGCTTGCCGCGGCGCAAACCTTGCGCTCGCCGGCCAGACGATTCACCCGGCACATCCAGGGGCAGATGTCGCACGAGGCCAGACGCTGTTCGAGAAGGCCGGCGCGGCGCGCGAGTTCGCCGGAGTCGTGCAAGGCAAGGTAGGAGGGCAACCGCATGGAGAGGCTGAAGTCAGTCTACCAAAATAGAGAAGCGGGCGCGGCTTTGGGTGATTAGGTGAGTGCGCCCGCTGTCGTAACGGGGATTTGATTATATAAGCGCAGGCCGAAGTGAATCGGTTACACCCTTTACGAAATATTTACCCAGCGTCAGTCGCTGATCTCGATTTTCGGTCCGGAGGAGCCGGTCACCTCAAATACGCGGCGGACGGTTTCCTTGGCCATGGCGTGAAAGGCGGCGGCGCAAGGGTCGCCGGAGTCGCGAAGCGCAATCGGGCTGCCGGAATCGCCGCCGGAGCGGACCGCTGGATCCAGAGCGAGTTCCGCCAGGAAGTGCTCGCCCATCTCCTCGGCGGTTTTCCGGCCGCCGCCGGTCGAGAAGACGTCAATGCGCTCGTTGCAGTGGGGGCAAATCAGGTAGCTCATGTTCTCGACCAGGCCCAGAATCGGCACTCGCACTTGCCGGAACATCTGCACGGCCTTGCGGCCATCTTCGAGCGACACATCGCTGGGCGTGGTAACCACGATGGCGCCTGCGAGGGGGACTGTCTGAATGACACTCAGCTGCACGTCGCCGGTGCCAGGGGGCAGATCGATGACCAGATAGTCCAATTCGCCCCAATCAACTCCATGGAGGAACTGCTGCATGACGCTGTGTAGCATGGGGCCGCGCCAGATCAGGGGCTTGTCGGAGGGAGCCAGGAAGCCCATCGACATCAACCTGATGCCGTATTGGATGATAGGCTGAATGCGCTCATTGACGGCTTCCGGAGCCTCGCGGATCCCCATCATCAGCGGCACATTGGGACCATAGACGTCGGCGTCCAGCAAGCCGACTTTGTGCCCGAGAGAGGCCAGCGCCACCGCCAGATTGACCGCGACGGTGGTCTTGCCGACCCCGCCTTTGCCGCTCCCGACCGCGATCAGGTGATTGACGCCCGGGATGGGCAGGGTAGACTCGGCATGTGGTTGAGAAGCCATACCTTCATTCTACATGGGGGAAGCCGGGGTCTTAGTGCGCGCAGCGCGCGAACAGTTCCGCCACCTTGTCGGCGATTACTTCCTCTACGGCCCAACCGAACGGCGCGGGGATGCCGTACTCCCACAGACCGTCGGTACCTTCATAGCCGCCTTCCTTCAGGACGCGTAGGGAAGGAATGTAGGCGGTCAGGTCCGTGTTGTACCCGGACACCCAGGTGTTTTCCCAACCGTATTCGCGCTTGAACCGAAAGCCGTAGTCGGCGACCGGTTCGCCGGTAAGCGCCACGAGATTGAAGTCGGAACCTATGCGCCACACCTGGACCGGGTAGGGCCACCTGGTGGGGAGCTTGCCGTCACGGTTCAACTGCGCCAGCAGATGCCTGGCATGACGGCTCTTGAGCGCATCCCGGCCGTTCGCGGCGGTTTCCAAAACCTCGCGCAACGGGGGTTGCTGCAGCGGCAACTCGGTCACGCCGTAAGCGCACCGGATGGGTCCGCCGATCAGGCGCATCTTGCCGTGCAGCACCAGGTCTACGGCTGCGCCGAGAATGCGGCCATAGGATTCCGCAAGCGCGACCGAGTAGGGCGCCAGATCCGGGTCCGTACCGTGGTATCGCGGCAGCGGGTTGGAGTCCGCGCCGCAGCCGTTCAGAAACAGCGCCACCGTTCCGGGATGCTTGTCCTCAAGAGCGGCTTGCGCATACCCCGCCCAGTCACCGCTGATCTGGTAGCCGGCCAGAGTGGTGGTGTGGCAGGAGTAGCCGAACAGCACCGCTTTAAGCGCACCGGAGGCGTCGCGAACCGCGAGCACTGGAACGTCCTGATCCACCGGGCCGGGCAAATGCCTCGTGTTGGGCCGCGATCGGCGGCGGTTGACGGCGAAGCCGGCCAGACCCTGTTCGAACGAGAGGGTGCCAGGGCTCAGGTCGGCGATGGCAGCGCCGATGGCTTCGAGTACTTTTCCGGGGAGCGCGGCCGTGTAGCGGTCCACCACGGCCTGATGCGGCGGAGCCAGGTCATAATAGAGCGGCAACACGTCCTTGGTCACCGGTGCACTGTGATTGTGCGAGGCGTTGAGGAGCAGGCGCTCGCGGGGCAGTTGGTAGCGGGCGGCGGCCTCGGAGGCGATCCGGTCGCTCATCGCCCGGCTGAAGCCTTGCAGGTCGCTTGTGACGATGACCGCTGTGGCGCCGGTTTCATCTTCGAGCGCCAGGGCCTTTACCCAGATACGCTGGAGGACCCCTTCGCTGGGCCGGTTGCGATTGGCAAAGCCGGAGAGCCAGATGGGTTCGTCCGGCGTGACGTCTACTCTGGCAACGCCGGCGCGCCAACTGCCGGCGCCCAGGAGCGTACAAGCGGCTAGAAGGAGGGCAAGGATTGTTCGCATAGGTCACTCCGCGAGAGTCAGGTTGGCTTGGGCGCGAAGAGTGAAATCCGCCGTCTCGCCGCGCGCCAGTTTTGGGAAAGCCGCCGCGGCAATCATGGCGGCGTTGTCGGTGGAAAGCCCCGGAGCCGGGAAGTACACCGGGTACGGCAAGCCCGCCGACCGCGCGGCCAAGCGTAGACCGGCGTTGCAACTCACGCCGCCGGAGACGATGAGGGCGCGCGCGGCAGTGGAGTCGGCCACCATCGCGGCGCGGCGCAGCAGTTCGTCGATGACGGTGCGTTGGAAGCTGGCCGCGAGGTCGAGCGTGGCCTTAGGGGTAACTTCGAGCCACTGTTCGACCGTGGGCTGGGGCGTGGCGCGCAGCAGGGCCCGGCGCCCCTCGATTTCCGCGCCCATGTTATGTGCTTTTACCCATCGCAGCACCGCAGTTTTCAGACCGCTGAAGCTGAAATCGAGCGGGTTGCCTTTCATGTGCGCCAAGGTGAAACGCACCGCCGACGGGTCGCCATGAGGGGCAAGCTGGTCGATGACCGGTCCGCCGGGGTAGCCGAAGCCGAGTAGCTTGCCGACCTTGTCGAAGGCTTCGCCGGCGGCGTCGTCACGCGTTTTCCCGAGAAGGCGGTAATGGAAGTCCTGGTGGACCTCGAAAAGGTGCGTGTGTCCGCCGCTCACCACCAACGCAATGGCCGGGAAGGGAATTGGTTCGCCGCGCTGCGCGGCTTCCAGTACCACCGCATAGATGTGCCCTTCGATGTGATTGACGCCCACCAGAGGCAAGCCGCGCACGAAGGAGAGCGCCTTGGCGTAGGTCAGGCCTACCAGCAGGCTGCCGACAAGGCCGGGGCCCGAGGTGGCCGCCACCGCGGCGAGGCCGCTCCAATCGCTTGAGGAGCGTTCCATGGCCTCGCGCACCACCGGCACGATGGCGCGCAGGTGCTCGCGGGAGGCCAATTCCGGCACCACGCCACCGTACCGGCCGTGCGTGTCCAATTGCGAGGCAACCACCGAGGAGAGAAGGCGCGTGCCGTCTTCCACCACGGCCGCGGCGGTTTCATCGCAGGACGATTCGATACCGAGAATGCGCAAGCTTCAGTACTCCACTGATATTCTGAAACTGGAAAACAGGGAATTTGGAAATCATCCCCAACTTTGATTATCACCTGCCGCAGGAGCGGATCGCGGTACGGCCGCTCGAAGACCGTGCGGCGTCGCGGATGCTGGTGCTACATCGCCGGGAGCGGCGGTGGGAGGACCGGCTCTTCCGGGACCTGCCGGAGTACCTCGCCCCGGGCGACTGCCTGGTGCTGAACGACTCCAAAGTCATCCCGTCGCGGCTTTACGGTCATCGCGCCGGCGTGCATGCGCTCCCGGTAGGCAAGAACAATCCGAAGCGCTGGCAGAACCTGAGCGGGCGCGTGGAAGCACTGCTGGTGCGGCCCGTTGGGGGCGATCCGCACGTATGGGAAGCGTTGGTGCATCCAGGGCGCAAGATGCGTACGGGCGAGCGCGTGAAGTTTGCCGAAGGGTTCGAAGCGGAAATCGTGGGCCGCGGCGAGTACGGCCAACGCACACTGCGGTTCGACTATGACGGGGACATATTCGCGAAGCTGGATGAAGTGGGCCACGTGCCGCTGCCGCCGTATCTGCACCGTCCCGACGAGCCGGCCGACCGCGTGCGATACCAGACGGTGTTTGCGCGCGAGCCGGGATCCTCGGCGGCGCCCACCGCCGGGTTGCACTTCACTCCGGAGACGCTCGAAAAGTGCCGCGCTGCCGGCGCCGAACTGGTTTACGTGACGCTGCACGTCGGGTTGGGCACCTTTCAGCCACTGCACGAGGAGATGCTGCGGGAGGGCCGCCTGCACCCGGAGTTCTACCACATCACGGAAGGAGCCGCGGCGAAGATGCGTGCGGCGCGGCGCGTCGTTGCGGTGGGAACCACGAGTGTGCGCACCATAGAGAGCGCCATGCTGCGAGGAGGGCTTGCGGAAACCGCCGCGGAAACCGAGTTGTTCATCCGGCCGGGCTTTGAGTTTCGGGCTACCGGCGCCATGCTGACGAATTTCCACCTGCCGAAAAGCAGCCTGTTGATGCTGGTGTCGGCGTTCGCGGGCAGGGAGTTCGTGCTCGATGCGTATCGTCACGCCGTGGAGGCGGAATACCGCTTCTATTCTTACGGCGACTGCATGCTGATCGTCTAGCGCGTCTCGTGTTCCGTGCTCACAGTGGCTCCGCGCGCGCCGGTGGCCGTGAGGAAGAATACAATGGGGCGCGCCGCAGGGAGTTTCGCAATGATCCGCTTGCCTTTCACCTCGGCGGGAACCGACTGCCAGAGGCGATCTTTCCACGGGCCGGTGTCGCGCGTGTAACAGAGCGCCGCTTCGCGGATTCTTTCACGGCCGCTCCAACGCACTTCTACGGTGTCTCCCTTCAGCTTGTGTGGGCTTAAACGGGCAAGCGGGAGGCCGCCGCGCAGATGCTGATCAGCGAACAGGCCGATCTCGACGGGTTTCCAGCCATCGGTGTGACTGTGCTTCATGCGCACGGTCACGGTGAGGGTGCGCGGCCCCTTAGGCAGGCGATAGCTCAACTGATAGTTGTCCAGGCCGTAGGCGAAATCATTGGTGCCGTTCACCCACAGCATGGGCATGCGAGCCCGGGGCAGGTAGCGGGAGGGATCGAAGTTCTCGATCCACTGGGCGCGTTCAGGGAGCTGATCGATGGCGGGTGCCCAAGGACTGTTCTGATAGATAAAGCCGCAGCCGTAAACCGGGATGGCGACTTTGAGCCGGCCGTCCAAACCCGACACCATGCTGGTGAGATAGCCTCCCCAGGAGATGCCGGTGATGCCGATGCGGGAGGCATCCACTTCCGGCTGTGCGGCGAGCAGCGACACGGCGCGGATCACTGCGGCCACGGCGTGATAGGGCCACGTTTCGCGAGGGCCGTCCTTGATGTTTGTGAAGATCTCGCGATTGTCCTGTTCGGGGCCGGCGCCAGCGTGACGATTGCCGTCCGGGCCGCGTCCGCGCAGATCCATGGAGAGGGCGGCGTAGCCGCGTTTAGCCCACATTTCGGCCCACTCGGCGAACGCTTTACCGCCGCCGCCGTGCACCAGCACCATGGCCGGGACTTTGCCGGTGAGCTTTTCGGGGACGGCATAGTATGCGAAGACGCGTGTGGGCTTGCCATGGAACGGTTCGTTCGAATAGTAGAGCGCGCGCAGGGTGCCGTGCTGGTCCACCCAATCTACGACCGGCGGCTGCCGTAGCCGGTTCAGATCCCAGGGACCGCTTGCCGCACCGGCGGTAGCGGCAATCAGGAATGTGGCGATACGCAGAATCGTCATGGGAATGACGCCATCTTATCAGGCGTACACGCTGGATTTTTGCAGTCACAGGCCTAGCGTCGATTTTTGGTGGCGGGCTAGACCCTTTCTTTCAGCAACTTGCGCGGGAAGGCGGAGTGAGGCGCATATTGAAGCACCGAGAGGAGAACGATAGAGTTTTCGTTGAGAGTTCCGGTTGAGAGCCGGCCGGCAGTCCGGCGCGGCGTGGAACGAAAACACGGGAGTTCCAACGATGGCGAAAGAGCATTTCCTGACTATTTGCGCACTAACGATGCTGGCTTGGCCTTTAGTAGGGCAGACGCGTATCGATCTGAAGAATCAGACCCGCGCGGTCGATTTTTCGGGGGCCGCTTACACAAAACCGGCCAAGAGCGGCGCCAGCTTGCCGGTCACTTGCGGGACGGGTGAGATGTACATTTTGACGTCGGCTCCGGCGGGCAGCAATGTGTACGTGTGCACGGCTGCAAACACATGGAATCAGCAGGGAGGGGGCTCCAGCCCGGGTGCGCCTAACACGCCAGTGGTGTCCAGGACGAGCGACACGGTGCTGACCATCGGCGAGGGCTGCGCGGCGAACTCACCATGTAACGTGAGGACGGGCGGCAGCATTCTTTCGTTCACCAACAGCTCGACGGTGACGATCACGGGCGGGACGGGGACGGCTTACGTGTACGTGTCCGGCACGGGACAACTCACGGTAGGGCACAATTTGACGCTCAATTGCTCAGGCGGCTGCACGGCTCAAGCGGGCATCACTGCGTTTCCCGTCGACAGCGTTCCGCTGGCGAGTTGGACGGCCACCTCGGGCGTGTGGTCGTCGAGCGGGTCCGACGTGCGGAGCTTCCTGAGCCGGGATTACCTGAGAACGGGGGCGGGGCTCATACTGGTCAGCGGGGCAGGCTACCAGAGCATTAGCGTGGACCAGGCGGTCATCGGCCTGCGCAGCGCGGCACCGGCGAGCGCCGGGGCAAGCTGCACGGTGGGGCAATGGGCGCTGGATCTTTCGTATTACTATCTTTGCGTGGCCAACAATACATGGAAAAGAGCGGCTTTGGCATCATGGTAAGCTTTGGAACAAGCGCGAAGAGAAGGGACAAGGCGGCGATTTCAATGTGGGGTGAAACAATGCTGCAACGAATGCTCTTGACTTGGCTTTGCGGAAGCCTGGCGGCAGCGGCGTGGGGTCAACCGGTGGTGAAGGTGGAAGGAGTCACCTCGACGCAGGCCGTGTTGAGCTATGAGGCTCCGGACAATGCCGCCTGCACCGTGAAGGTGAGCGAATCGGACACGTTGTCTCCAGTGGTACACGACGTGAACCCCGAATTGTTCAGCGGATCGAATCAGGACCTGGGGCGACCGGCGACGGTGGTCAACGGACAGTACCGGACGGTGACGATTGGGGCGAGGACCTCGGAGAAAGCGTCGAACGGGTGGCTGTACTCGCGGGCGCTGCAGACTTTCACGCAGCATTACTACTCGGTGGAATGCTCCTCGGGGACGGCCACGGGTACGTTCACGACGGCCAACATTCCTTTGGGGAACACATTTCCGGAACCGCCGCCGTTCAACGCGGACGGCTTCGGCAACTATGCCTGGCCCACGATCGACTGGGCGGATCCTAGCAAGACTTACATAGACCCCATGACGGGTGTGCT
>CAYLLB010000019.1:0-95487 GCA_964384215.1 uncultured Solibacteraceae bacterium
TCAACTCTGAGCCAAGACGCCGCCGCTCACAAGATGGGGTTCACGTAACGCTCACTCCAGAACCCAGCGTTCCCGAACCCAGAAATTGGACTCTGAGATGGTGCGGATCTGCCCTTTGGTCGGAGACGTGAGGTTCGTGCAACAGCCCGCCTGGCCGCTGCCGCCCCATCCCGCTCCCTTGCCGTCGTCGGGCCACAAGAGCCAGAGGCGGTCATACTTCGTGTAGTCGAGTACGGGATCGATCGCTTGGTAAGCCTCCATTAGAGCCGGCACGAATTCCGTGTCACGGTCATAATCGCGGGACAGGCGCACGGGCCCGTAAATGTCCACGCTCGCGATCCAAGACCTGCCGCCTGAGATCTCGCGGAAGAACGAGTCCACCGATGGATGCGTCGTCCCGATGAGCGTATCCCGGATGTCCTCGGGAGTGAGCACAGCGATGGGGGAGGGCTTGGAAGGATACTCAAGGTAGACGACCGCGACGCGGAGTCCGCCCAGCGGAGTGCAGGCGGGCGTCAGGACAGCTTTTTGCTCCACCTCGATGGATCTGGCCGCGATGGCGGCCCCGATCCGAACTCCCGTTACAGTCACGACGCCCGACCGCGTCACGCGAGGGTTGTCAGCCGTTGGAACAACTTCCAGCAACTTCGCTCCCTGGGCCAAGACGTACCTCATCCGACTGGCGCCAGAGGGAAAGTCCTCGTCATAGAAAACGTCGACAGAACCTCGCCACTGGCCCGATTCTTCCAGCAGCAGATCGAGTTCCGGGAGTTCGCTCACAAGCTGGCGGCGCTGATCGTCAGTCAGTGCGAGTCGAATCGCGGAAGCAGGGTCGGCAAAGACGAGGCTGTGCATTTGGGAAGCACGGCGTCGGGCGATTCCTACGGCTTCCTCCCGCAAACTCTGATCGCCGGGCAATCCTTCCTGGAGCACCTGCGACAATTCGGCGGAGAGAGACAGAACAGCGCACCACGACTCTGCGACAACCTCCTGTGATGAGCTCTGAGAGCCGAGGGTCGGCCGGAGGATCAGACCGGAGAACAGCAGCAACAGCGCCCGCCGGGAGGCCATGGACGAGCTTCTCCGGTGAAAAGTATAGAACAGTCTGGATAAACCAACAAGGGCTTTCCCGGGATTGCGCCGGCTATGATTGCGAAGGGAGTCCAGAGCGATGGCTGTTCAGGCCGAACGGCGGGAATCTATATCTGGGCAAGGCGTGGGACGACCGCGCGGGAGTGGCGGTGATCGTGGAAGTGATGCGGCGCCTGAAGCAGGCACCCGCGCCCTGTTCCGTCTACGCCGTGGCAACCGTGCAGGAAGAGGTGGAGGTACGTGGCGCGAAGACCGCGAGCTACATGGTAAAGCCGGACATCGGCATCAATCTCGAAGGGGGCGTGGCCGCCGACCACCCCGGCATCACCGCGGATGAGGCGCAGGAGCGGATTGAGGGCGGTTCCGGCATCTTCCTGCACGACAGCTTCATGTTTCCGAACGCGAAGTTGCGCGACTTCATCCTGGACACGGCCAAGGCGAGGGGAATCCGCGTGCAGTTCGAGATCGTGAGCGGCTATGGCGAGGACGGAGCGGAGATGCAGCGCGCCTACGGCGGCGCCCCGAGCATCAATCTCACGATCCTAACGCGGTACATGCACAAACACAACGGCATCATCAGCCGCGCCGATTTCGACCGCACTGCCGAACTCGTCACCGAAGTGATCCACCGCATGGATTCAGCCACGGTGAAGCAATTGAAAGCTTTCGACTAAGGGGGCTCCCGGCGTCGTGACAACGCGGTAAGCAGCCCGGATGCGGCCGCCACGACCGCCCGTTTGCTGCCAGACCTGATCGTGGGTCGGAACGCGAGTGTGCCTGGACTAATCCGCGAGCACTTCGAGGGTCTGCCGGGATGTCGCTGATGATTACGCAATCGCAACTTTACCCTCCCAGGCCGGTGCGGGCCGGGTACTTTCCGAGAACAGTCTCTTGTCATCCGCAAACATTTATTGACACTGAGGTAAAGAAATACTATGATCTTTATCCGAAGGAAAGACGACTTCAGTGCAGAGCTGGGCCCATGATGTGTGCAGTCGCAGCTCTGCGCTGGAATCAAGACGAGTCTGTGAGGCTTGTCCGCACTGCACGATCACACGGAGGTACTAGATGGGAGTTTCCTAGGAGGAAACATGTTTGGCTCAACAGCAAGAAAACTGAGCGGTGTCCTACTGGTTCCGCTCGTTGCGATTGTATCGCGAGGCGCTTTCTCGCAGGACGTTACGTTCAGCAAGGTCTGGTACGCGTCCAGCGAGCAACACACGGAAGTGCCCGTGACCCTTTCGCTCACCGAATCGAAGATAGTGATCAAGAGCAAAAAGGTAAGTAAGAAGGCGCAGGCCTGTAACAACGAGATTTCTTACTCTTCTATTGATTCGATGTCCTATGCAGCAGCCACGCGCCATCGGCTCGGTGAAGGAGGGGCGCTCGCGGGATTTTCTCTTGGCGCGAGTGCAGTCATCATGGCTACCAAGACAACCAGCTATTGGCTGCGCATAGGCTACCACGAGGGCGAGACCAAGCGCGTCGCTATACTGCAGCTCGACAAATCCGAATACGAAAACGTGCTGACGGCCCTGAAGTCAAAGAGCGGGAAGCCAATAGTGACATTGGATTCAAAGACCTCAAACGAGCTGTTGCCTACCGCGGGCAGCAAGAACGTGGACGAGGTGGTTCCGTTTGAAATGGAAAAAGTCGCAGCGGCCCTGAGGCCTGCCATGGAGAGTCATGGCTGCAAGGTGACGGCGGCAAGAAAGGGTCTCTTAGAGTGTAAGCGGCCGCGAAGATACTCGGAGAGGACTGGCTCCGGCGCTGAGAAGATTACTGCCAAGCTGGAACCAAAAGGCGCAAAGACGCGGGTTCGCATTAAGACTGGTAAAGGGATGCTCGGCAGACTAGGGAAGAGGAACTGGTCAACGCCCATCTATCAGGCGATGCTGAAGACTTTGCAGGAACGTTAGCCCGGGTCGAGAGACTCCGTGCGGGGATGAATCTTAACGCCCAGCGTCAGCCGGAACTCACGCCCTTCCGGAACTAGAAGCCAAATCCACCGGCAGGTAGGAAGGATGAGACGGCCTCGGCGGGCAGTGCGTCCGTAAGTCATTCACCAGACTCAGCGGGAGAAGCCTGGGAGACCGTCCACTCACCCCTGGACGTACCGTTCAAACTCTCCGGCCTCAGCGGCTGAAAATTCCCGCCTTGTCCCAACGGACGATGACATCCTGCACCAGAGCCGTCATCTTCTCAACCACGGCATCGAAGTACTCTTGCGCCTTGCCTTGGTCGAAACGCACGTAGCCCTGCCCGGGTTGGTACAGGATGATGGAGGCCGGGAACGGGTAGGCGGACCAGGCTCCTGCCGGCGGGCGGGGCATGGCCAGCGAGTTGTCGTAGCGCTCCGGTCGAACCAGGTTCGGATCAATGGCCTGGAGGAAGGCCGTCTCGTTCCATCCTGCGTGCCCGCCATCTTCGCCGAACACTTTCAAGGTCACGTCCGAGCAGATCGCCCACCAGTTTGTCACCAGCGTGCGCACGTGTTTCTCGCGCCCCACGGATTCGGCAACGCGATTCAGGATTTCGGTTTGCGGGCCTCCGTGGCCGTTTACGATGATGATGTTCCGGAAGCCCATACCCGCCAGGCCCGCGAGCAGATCCTGCATGTAAGGGCCGTAGGCGTTTCCGGAGATGGTGAGGCTGCCGGCGTAAGCGTCCAGGCTGCCCGTCACGCCGTAAGGCACCGCGGGCGCCACCAGCGCGTTCAACCGCGGCGCCATCTTGCGGGCCAGTGCAAGGGGCGCGATGGCGTCGGCTCCGTTCGCCGCCGCGCCGTGCGCCTCGAGCGTGCCGGTGGGCAGCAGCACCGTGGTCACCCGCGTGGGCACCAGTTCGCGGATCTCCATCCAGTTGAGTTCGCTCACCTCGCGGCTGCGCGGTGTTTGCGGAAATGCCGCCGCTAGCGACACAGCGGCACAGAGGAAGGTCCGGCTGAGAGGGTGACGCATCATGGCCCTCAGCTTACCACCGGCGCCGGTTGCGGGAGGTCCCGAGCACCACGCTCAGGTATACTACGGTTGCTAGGGGATAATTTCTTTCGTTATCCGACACTGAAGATTCGGGAGAACTGGGCCATGTGGATTGCAGGAGTTGTTATCACCCTTCTGGTCGTCCTGGGAATCTATGAGTACCGGCTGCGGAAACCGGACCAGCTTGTCCTGTACGAGACCGCCGGAACCATCCGGCTGCGCGACGGCGCGTTTTACCCGCGTCACTTCAGCCTGGCGCTGCCGGGGACTACGCACCAGACCGAATTGAAGATCGACAGCATCGCACGCGGAAGCGTCCCGCTGCGGACCACGCTGGCCGTCACCGTCGCCCCAAGCCGGGACAACCTCTTGAGCCTCGTCCGCGTGGGTGGATGGCAGCGCGACGCCGTGGTCAAGGCATCCAGAGAGTTCGAAACCGTGATCCAGGGCATCGTCAAGGCGTTCACGGAGGGGTGCCTGATCGAGGATCTGTCGTCCGAGAATCTGCAGCAGCACCTTTGGACCGGCGCCGAGGTGCGCGCTGCCCGGTTCGGCCTGGAGCTGGTTTCGCTGACGGTCCAGTCGGTCGACGCCGTCGATCCCGAAATCGCCGAAGCCATGCGGCGGCGCGAGTCCGCCAGGATCCTGGAGCAGACCGAGCAACTCAACCAGGCGGCCCGCGTCTCCGCGGCGCGCGCCAAGCTTCAAGCCGACGAGCAGATCGCCCTCGCCGAGCATGAGCTGGAATTGAAGCGCTCCGGACTGCGCGAGGAAGAACTGGCCCGGGAAGCGGTTCTGGCCGAGAAGCGCACCAGCGAGGAATTGAAACGCAGCCGGATGAAGCTGGCTTACGAGAACGAAGAGCTTGCCTTGCTCAAGAATAGCCCCGAACTGCTCTTGCTGAGCCCGCAGGCGGCGCGTCTGGCCGAAGCGAGCCAGAACCTCAAGAACGCACGCACCATC
Source organism: uncultured Solibacteraceae bacterium (assembly GCA_964384215.1). Lineage (GTDB taxonomy): Bacteria > Acidobacteriota > Terriglobia > Bryobacterales > Bryobacteraceae > JAJFUV01. The sequence continues at coordinate 5,037 of CAYLLB010000019.1, forward strand.
GTCTCGCTGTGGTCTTCGGATGCCGAGCGGGAGTCGCGGCTGTCCAGCCTGTTCCAGCGGTTCCTCGAACTGGTTTTGGAGGGCGACAAGAAACAGTTGAAGTCCGATGGCGGCGAGGGCGGCTAGCCCACCGCGATAGCGCCGCACGCCGTTGGTGGAAGCGCCTATGCGTGAAATCCAACTCCAGCCGATCGAGCCTCCGGAGGCCGCCGGTCATCCGCCGCAACCGCAGAGGTCTTTGCCGGACCTGTTCGCCCTTCGTCCCGTCAAGGCGGCGGTGGTGTCAGACATTAGCGAAGCGACCGCCGCCTCGTCCGTGCCTGCCGGCGAGCGGGTGAACTTCCACATCGGCAACCCGGTGCAGGACCCACGGCTGGTGGAACTCTACGCGCGGATCGCGCTGGGTTTGCCTCCGGCGCAAGCCGCCACGAACGGCGACCTCGCGGGCGCGCTGTGCGGTGAACTCGGCTGGGCGGCGGAAGAACGGGACAGGGCGGAGTTTCTCCTCGAGTTGATCCGCAGGAGCGCTCCCTATCTGCCGCGCGGCGGGTACCTTCGGAACAAGCCCGGCGAGCTGATCCGGCTCTTCAACGAATGGTTGACCAGGCAGCCCGAGCCGCTGTCTTACGATTTCGGTGAGAAGACCGGACGCCGCGAAGTCATCCTGGCTTCCGGAGGGATCACCGAGGCGCTGCGAGTCTTCTTCCACGGCCTGGCAACCAAGTTGCTGCACCTTCCGGCAACCATCTTCACCCATGGGATCCGCATCCCGGACCACCTTCGGCAGTTCGACGGTCTCCATTTCCGTGAGCTTGCAGACGACGCAACCGAGGCGGTGGAAACGCTTGATCGCTCGGTGACGCGGAATGCGTCGACTCCGGCTTTCGTCGTGCTCGGCAAGGTGCTAACCGAAGAGTTGAGGCGCAGGCTGCGGATTATAAGCCGGGATCATCCATTATTCATTGTCGAAGCGAACGACGCTCCGAATCACCTGTCGCTGGCGCGCGAGGCGAAGATGATGGACCGCACCTTGCGGTTCCTCACTCCCGCCATCTTTTCCCCGCACCTCGCGCCGTTCGCGACGGTTTTCATCGCCGGATACGAAGAATTCGTCCGCATGATCGAGACCGTGCATTTCCAGCTGAAGGGCACTCCGTCGGCGGCCGACGTCGAACTGCTGACGTTCCTGGTGAAGCACGGCTCGCGCAACGAGGAACTGCGGCAGCCTTCCGGGGAACCGCTGTATCCGGAAAACTCGCCGTTCTTTCCGGAGTTGCACCGGACGGCGTCCGCCGCCATCGCTCGTACGGAAGCCCGGAACGCGTGTCTGGCCGGCGCTCAGGTCGCGCGGCTGGAGGACCGGCTCTCGCACGTGGTGGAGCGCGTGGCAGGGCGTTTGGCCGATTTGCGCGTGACCGGAGGCTACGCCGCTCTGGCGGCCGATCCCTTCGAAGGCCTGGCCTTTGAGCGAATCCTGGACGCGCTGCCGGAGGGCCGGACCGAACTGCTGGAAGCGTTCAAGGTCTGCTTCCTGCGACACCATCCCGAATACCGTCCCGACGCTGCGATGGTGGTGAGCGGCTCGGCGCGCACGGCGCTCGGCCTGCTCGGATTCCACTGCGGCATCCGCGAGGTTGTCATCCCAGACCTGAGCTGGACCTATGAGCACTGCTTCCCGAGCGTCACGTCCGTCCCCCTCACGCCGGACTTCGAACTGGAGGTGGATCGCCTCATCGCGACGGTTGAAGACAAGCTGGGCCGGGATCCGGATTGGGGTGGCCATGGCGCCGTGGTGTTTAACAACCCCCACAACGCGACGGGGCAAGTCTTCCGCGAAGAGGCGCTGCGGACACTGCTGCGCCACTTCCTGGGGCGGGGCGTTTTTGTCATCGACGATCTGTCCTACCAGAACGTCGCTCCCAGCCGCGACCTGTCGGGGCCCATGACGCTCCGGCAGTTGGCCAACGAGCTTGCGCGCCTGGGATACATCTCCACGGAGCAGGCGGACCGGTTGATCACGGTTCATTCGCTATCGAAGACCGATTGCCTCGCGGGCGCGCGGTTGTCGGTGGTGGAGATTCGCGACCCGGATTTACGCGCGCGCTTCGAGGCCGTCAACCGCAGTATCGTGCCCAACACCGGCGCCATCCTGCTCGCCTACCTGTTCTACCGGCAAGGCTCGCAAAGTGCCGGTTCCTACTGGAGGCTGCGCAACCTCATCTTCGAGGAGCGGATGAGCGCCATCGAAAAGGCGGTTGCGGACTTGCCGGCGAACCGCAATCCGTTCGGCATCACCATCACGCGCCCCGCCGGCAGCATGTACCCGCGAATGACGCTTGCCCGCCTGCCTGCCGGCATCTCGCTGGACTGGATTGCCTCCGGGCTTGCCCGCCAGGGGATCGGCCTGATCCCGCTCTCCACATTCGCCCACACGGAGGAGGGCTTCGAGATTGCCCGGAAGTCATTCCGCATGACCCTGGGCGGCACCGACGGCGCCGATCGCCTGACGGCCAAGACGCGCCGGGTGCTGATCGACCTGAACCGGCTCATGGCCGAGGAGGAATCCCATTACAACCGTAAGTGGTTCGCGCTCTCCGGCCGGCGGGGTCATCCGCGGCTGGACCGCCCGGCCATCCGGAAGCAATGGACGGCATTCGCCGAAGAAGCTGCCGCCGGCTGCCGCGACCTGCTTCGGGCCGAAGCGGCGTCGCCGGAGCGTTTCCTGAAAGACCGCCTGGAGGTGTTCGGCGCGCGCCTGGACGACAAGCTGGAACTGGCCGAGGAGCGGCTCGCACTGGCCGAGGAGGGCGGCAGGCTCGAGCGCGTCCTTGAGCAGGAGTTCTACAAGGACGACCTGGTCCGGCGGCAGCGCGAATTCCGGACGCGGCTCTACGACCGGACCGTGCATCCCACGCAGATGTATTCCATCCGGTCCGAATCGCTGTGGGAGCGGGCCATCGACGGCATCCTGACACAGGACCCGGCAACGCCCAAACTCGTCGCGCCACTGGCGCGCGAACTCTCCCGGGAGTTTCTCGGTCTCAACGTGGCGATCGATTCCCGGGGGGAAGGCGACGAGCTACTGTTGGATCTCGGCGCTGTGATCGCGGCCGAGGACTTCGCGCGCTTCAACTCACGGACGGATGCTCGCGGATTCCTCTCGTATTGGGGGGACTGGGACGGCAGCAACCGCCCGTCCGGGCAGGGGCACCGTCTCATTGCGACTGTCCTGATGGAAAACGTCGCCCGCATGGGAAAGCTGCTCCAGATGCTCCTCAAGGCCAGCCATGCACTGCAACTGGACCGGCAACTCATCCAGGAAGTGAACCGCCTGCCGCTCACCAACCGGCGGTTCAGCGCGCTGTTTGACGAAATCACGGACCTGACGACACAACTCGAGCGCCGCTACCGCGGCCTGCTGCCGTACGACGTCCAGCCGGGGGTGGTTCGCAAGCTCGGGATGAAGCTGCGGCTGGCGCGTGATCCTTTGTTTTCGCTCTGGGAACACAACGACCGCCTGGAGCGGCGCATGCTGGAGCTGCGGCGCAAGCGCCGGGATACGCTGGAGTATTACTTCGCGCTCAACAGGTCCCTGCGGAAGACCCTGCACGCGCACCTGGGCGATCTGTGCAAGCACATGAAGGACCCCGCGTTCGCCCTGGCCGCCGCCGGCTACCGAGATCTCCTTCAGCGCGTTGCGATCACGCCGCGCATCCACCAGAACATGGTGACGTCGCCGGATCCATTCGCTATCGACACGACCGTCCACAACCTCGTCGAGCTGAACGAAATCGCCGGACGGCATGGCAACCCCGGAATGGTACTGGCGTTGCAGGTGAGCATGTCGTCGGACGCCGAGGCCCTGATCTCGCTCGACCGTAAACTGCGGGCCGAGCGGGAACGCGTGATGCGTTCAGGCTGCCCGGAACTGTCCCCCATCTGGCTGGTGCCGCTGTTCGAGGATTTTGAGGTGGTGCGCGAAGTGCCGGCGTATTTGGAAAAGCTGTGGGATTACGCCGTCCAGAGCCGCCGCCTCAGCGAGACCGCAGAGGAACGCTTCTCCGAAATGGTCTGCGAATTGTTTGTCGCCGGGTCCGACCTCAGCCAGCAGATCGGCCAGACTGCCGGATTGTCGGCCTTCAAGAAAGCGAAGTTCGAGATCGTGCGATGGCTCGCCGAGCGCGGTCTGGTGGGCGAAGTGCGCATTAAGATGGGCTGCGGCGAACCGATGCAGCGGCAGGGCGGCTACTATGCGCCGGTTAGCGGGCGCCCCGGCTTCGTGTTTACTCCGGAGAACGAACGCACGCTCGGCGAATCCCTGGAAGCCTCGGCCAAGCGGAGCGCCCGCTACGCCACCACTCCCCTGATGGGCGTGTTCGCGAGCGGCGACTTGATGACCTTCCAGAGCAACCTGTCGGAGCGCCTGCGCCATATGCCCGTAGAGGAACTTGCGCAGGTCTTCTATCACATCGCCCAAGCCCAGCGTTTCTCGGCAAACGAACTGCGCCGGGCGGCGGAGCCCCTCACGGAAACGCGCCTCCAATTCACCAATCGCGGGTTGCAGGAACTCCGGCGCCTCACCATGGGGATCGAGGACGAGTTGCTCGACGAATTCATGAAGCTGGCGACCGAGAACTTCCGCCGCATCCTGTACGGCCGGGAGGAGGACGTTGTCGGCATTTACGTAATCTCGTACTTCATCGCGCGCACCATGCCGCCTTTGCGCGACCGTCCGACCGTCCGTCCCACGCCGGGCCTTACCGCCAGCCGCGGCCAGAAGATCCTGGAGCGAATTGCGGCCACCATCCCGCTGGCCCGTCACGGGAGCAGCTTGCGGGCCATTGCCCACAACCAGGCGCAGACATTCGTGCTCGGTATCAACCAGCTCACCACGGGCCTGTTCCGCGCCCTGAACGCGTTTGCGCGCCAGCGTTCGTCGGAGGGGGAAGGCGAGGGCGTGCTGGCCGACCGCATCCTGCCGCACCTGCCGGTCTATGAGATCCTGCAGACGCTGCGCCTTTACCAGGACGTGGATTTGCACTGGCTGAGTATCATGGAGAAGGCTTTCCCCGCCGGCAACTCAGCTTTCACCGTGCTCCGGGAAGACGCCGACTCCATCGGGACCATCGTGCCGTTCTTCCAGAAGGAGGTCCTGCGGCGGCACGGCGTGAACGTTTCGGAGTTTTTCGAAGGTAACCGCTTCCCGCCGCGCCTGCTTCCCACGCTGCGGCCCGACCTGGCGGTGCTGCTGCAGCCGGATCTCTTCAACACCAGCGTGGGCGAACTGCTGGGCGCGATCGGCAGCAAAGTGCCGGCGAGCTGGCGTGAGGAGGTAGAGCGGCTTCTGAATCTGCCCCGCGAAATCCAGGGATGGCGCGAGAAGGCGTGGGGCTTGCTCCAGGAGCCGGTGTTCGCGCGCGTATCGAGTTTCGTGGAACTGGCGACGGCGCTCCATTCGGTCGCGCAGCGGAGCTCCGTTTCTGAAGCCGGGCCTCCGCCGGTTATGCGCCGAAAGCCGCGGAATGCGGCGCCGTTTTTGAACAGTCCCGCCGAAGATTCCTTGCAACAATTTCTACATGCGGCCTTCGAATATCTTTCCACGCTCCCAACGGGGTCGGTGGAATTGCCTACGAACATCGTCAGGGCAATGAAGGAAGTGAAGCGCATCGTCCGGATTGAAGAACAGGCCCTGCCGGCGCGCGAGCAGGACCTGCTGCGGTTCTATCTGCTGCAGATTGCACGGGCCACGGGCGAGAACGGGTGATGACCGAGCGGTGCTGCCGCCACTCGCCGCTCCAAGCGTTATCCTGGAATTGATGTCCCAGATGCATGATGAAATCCGGCAGCAGCCGGAAGCGCTTGAACGCACTTTATCCGAAGGATTGAAATTGACCGAGAAGTTGCGCCGCCGGTTTGAGAAGTCGCGGCCGCGCCTGATTGTTCTCGCCGCTCGCGGCACGTCCGATAACGCCGCGCTGTTCGGACGGTACCTGCTGGAGATTACGACGGGCATCCCGGTTTCACTGGCCGCGCCGTCGGTATTCACGCTCTATCGCTCCTCGCTCGACATGAAGGATACCCTCGTGGTAACCGTCTCGCAGTCGGGCGAATCCACCGATATCGATTACGTTCTCGAGCATGCCGGCAAGTATGGCGCCGCTACCGTCGGCATCACCAATGAGCCTGCCAGCACCATGGCGCGCCTGGCGGAAAGTACATTCCTGGTGCGCGCGGGAAGGGAGAAGAGCGTAGCCGCCACCAAGACCTACAGTGGCCAGGTGCTGTGCTTCTACCTGCTGGCATATGCGCTGGGCGCCAAGATACGCGTGGAAGATCTACGCCGGCTGCCGGAATGGGCCGCCACCGCGCTAACGCTCGAAAAGCAGATTGCCGCTTGCGCCGAAAGATATCGCTTCATGACGCACGCCGTCGCGGTCGGGCGGGGTTTGAACTACTCCAACGCGTTTGAGTTCGCGCTGAAGTTGATGGAGACCTGCTATGTGGTCGCCGAGCGGTTTTCTATCTCGGATTTTCAACATGGCCCCATCGCCATGGTCGAACAGTCCTTCCCCGTCTTCATGTTCGCGCCGAGCGGCGTAACATGGCCGACTACGAAGGAGATGCTGACGCGGCTCGACCATCTGAAGGCCGACACCCTGCTGATCACGGACCGCAGCAACAAAGAGGTTCAGAAGATGGGTCGCTCGACGATCACCGTACCGCTGCGGCTCGGCCGTGCCAGCGCGGTTCCCGAGGAGTTGTACACTCCGATCCCGTACATCATCCCGGCGCAGTTGTTTGCGGCGTGCCTGGCGTCCGACAAGGGCCTCGACCCGGATCACCCGCGGTCGCTGTCGAAAGTCACCCGGACGCTCTAGCCCCGCGGATACGGCGCGGAATTCAGGCTTGGAGCCGATTGAAATCTCCACCCGGGAACCCATATGATCTGATTTGGATTCCGAACTGGAGGATAATGTGCGTCTCTGTGCCGATGGGAGTCTTTGGCGCAGGCTAGCGCTCCTGACGGCGGTATTCGCCCTGCTGGCGCCGTGCGTAAGGGCCGGTGCGATCTACATCCAGCCGATTCAGGTTTGCAGCGATGCCGGGACGGCGTGCGCGAATGCCGGTCAGACGCTGTTTGAAGCCGAAGACGACAAGATCTGGGCGCAGGCCGGCCTGGACGTGAGCTTCTATTCGTGGCATTATTTCAACGAAACCGATTACCTGAACATTGAGGACGACGCAGAGCTGTATTCGCTGTTCGGCACCCCGGGCCACGGCCAGAGCAGCGACGCGACCGTGATCAGCATGTGGTTTGTCGACGTGCTCTACCCCACCGGTTCGAGCACGACATTCGGCATCTCGCTCATGCCCGGCAACGCCATCGCCATTGCCAACGCCGTCTTCGCATCCAACCGGATCGACACGCTGGCGCACGAAATCGGCCACAGCCTGGGGCTTGATCATTACACGGGACCGGACCAGGCGTCCAACCTGATGACCGCCGGGACCGCCGGACGGACTGTACCCACGGGCATCGGCGACATCTATCCCGACGGCGCCGGCCTCGACCGGTTGACCGCGGACCAGTTGGCGATCATCGCGGGCAGCGACCTGATCCACGACAGCCCGGTGCCGGAACCGTTGCCGGCGATTTTGGCGGGTGCCGGACTTCTGGTCCTGGCGATTATGCGCCGCGCGAGCTGAACGGGTTCACGCTCACGGCCCCCCGGTTCAGAGAATTAACGAACATCCGGGTCTCTGCTATCGTCATTCAGAGAGAAAGCGGGTGATGTCATGTTGACCCATGTCAAGACACTTGGAATTCTGAATATCGTTCTGAGTTCTCTCGGAATCCTGGCGGCTGTGCTGGCGCTGCTGTTCTTCGGCGGCATCGCCGGCATAGTTGGAATGGCCTGTCAAGATGAAGGCCGGTTGATTGCCGTGCCGATTCTGGGCCTCGTCGGAAGCCTCATCTTCATCCTCGTGATGCTGGTTTCGATCCCTGGCGTCATCGCCGGCGTCGGACTGCTAAAATTGCGCCCCTGGGCCCGCATTCTCAGCATCGTCATTTCTGCGGTGAACATCCTGAATTTCCCGTTCGGCACCGCGCTGGGCGTGTACGGACTATGGGTTTTACTTTCCAACGAGACGATCACGTTGTTTGAAGGGGCGCGCGTGCGCTAGCGCAACTGCTTGTTGAACTGCTGTGTTTCGGACAGCATTTTCTCAAACTTGCGCTTCTGATTTTCGTCGAGAACCCGCAGGATACGGGTCTTGCCCGTGGCGCGCACATCATCCATCTGCGATTGCAGCATCTGGTAGTACTTCATGAAGTCGTCCAGCACAAGTTCCAGTTCCTCGGTCTGGGCGGAGGTGAGGTTCAACTCTTTCTTAAAGCGCTGGAGAGAAATATCCTTGCCGCCTTCCCGCCAGCTCGGACTGGGCCGGCTGCTGCCTGGCCAGTGGTGGAACGCCACGCCCATGGCGACGGCCCCTGCGAGCGCGCCACAAAGAAAAATCAGCGCCAGCACAAGCAGAAGCTGTGGATTTTTCCAAGCAGGTTTGGCGGGCCCTAGCATGCTCTTTCCAGGCTACTCCTGATAGGTCGCCAGCGTGACCAGAATCGTGTCACGATCCTGCTGCGGATCGCCGCCGATCTCGGAAACCGCCTGTGCGGGTTCGGCCATAATGGCTTCCGGCGCGGAAGCCGCAATCGGGAAAGACTGCTCCGTCGAAACCAGGTAGCCGCCGAAGAGAACCAGAAAAACCAAGCTGGCGAATACAATCCGCCGCGAGAAACCGGGATCGAGGAAGGCGCCCCAGAAGCTCGGCCGCCGCTCCGATTCGACACGATCCATGACGCGGGCGTAAAAACCGGGGCTTGGCTCGGCGTCGCCGGCCGGGCGTAACGACTGAATCACGGACGCTTGCGAGCGCATGGCCTGCACCTCGAGCCGGCATGCTTCGCATGCCGCAAGATGCAACCCGACTTCAGCGTTCGAAGCCGTGCGGCTTTCCGCCGCGAGCAACTCTTCAAGGTGTTCCTTGATGAGCCAATGCATGGCTTCTTCCCTCAATCAACCTCTGACTGCTCTACTCCGGCTTGGTGGATCTGGCGCCCACTTGCCTGGAGATTCATTTTATATGATCCGGAAGCGTAATAACTAAGCAATTGCCGCCCCCGTCGTGCGCGAAAGCCGGTTGGCGGCTTTCAACAACTTCTGCCGCGCACGGAACAGTTTCACCTTGATGGTGTTTTCGTTCATTCCCGTCATCCCGGCGAGTTCCTCCACCGAATGACCTTCCACTTCCTTCAGCAGCATCAGTGTGCGCTCTTCCTCGGAAACCTTCGCCAAAAGCTTCATGGCGTAGTCGCGCCGCGCCAAATCTTCGTCAATGCTCTCGTGGTGGTCGCTGGCCGCTTCCGAATTCGACATCCGCCTGGCGTCTTCTTCGTTGAAATCGCTCTCGTACACCAGTTTGCGCACGCGCTTCTTGCGCAAATAGTCGTAACACTCGTTGACCGTGATCTTGTACAGCCAGGTCAACAGGGAACTGCGGAAGTCGAAACTGGAAATGGAAAAATAAACCTTTGCAAATACCTGTTGAGCGATATCTTCGGCGTCGTTGCGGTTTCTGAGCACGCCGTGAATGATCGAAAACACCTTCGACTGGTAACGCTCCACGATTTCGCGAAACGCCAATTCGTCTCCGGCTTGCACGCGGCGAACCAGGGCCGCTTCTTCGCTTGTCCGATGATCCACGGTTCGTGTCTTGGCCCGCCCGGCCGATCCAGCCGCTGGAAACGGGAGTACACCGCTGAAGCCGCTCATACCTATAGGGTCCGACGTTACGCGATCCCTTGCGGTTTCAGTGAAACCAGGCCTTACGGTCCTCTCCCACTGATTGTCTCTCAACCCGGCCGGAGATCGCACCTATCCGCTCCCTCAAATCATCAAACACAGGGGCGGAAGGCCATACTGACGTGCTAGATTGGGATTAGGAAGGGCAATCCGCACAGGAGTGTACAGATTATGATTCAACTGACTCAGAAGGCCATCGACAAGGTGAAGGAGATTCTGGATACCCAGGAGCCGAAACCCTCCGGCCTGCGAATTGCCGTTGTCGGCGGCGGTTGCTCGGGCTTCAACTACTCCATGGCTTTCGAATCGAACCCCGGAATGCTCGATAAGACCTACAACTTCGACGGGCTGAATGTATACATCGACCAGGCCAGCATGCTGTACCTGGACGGAGCTGAGGTGGACTACGTCGAGACCCTGGAAGGCGCCGGCTTCAAGTTCAATAATCCGAACGTCAAGACCACCTGCGGTTGCGGCAGTTCTTTCAGCGCCTAATCCCGGTCAAGGGCCGCTGCGCGGAGCCGCCACCTGGAATTCGAACAGGTTCTCGGAGACTTTTAGGCCTTTCGAATCAATAACTTCTGCAGCCAACCGGTAGTCTCCCGCGTGGGTTGCTTTCCACGCCGCATCCCCAAGCTTGGCTGTTGAATCCGCTGCGATTGAGCCCTGGAACTCCCCTTGCGCCACGGTCTTTTCTCCGGCCTCCTGAATGCGCCAGCGGACCTTCGCGCCCGGGAGGTCCGTCCAGCGGTCGTTGATCGCCCAAACTCCCACCCGCACCTCCTCGCCCGGCTGCCAGCGATCGCGGTCGTACTCCAGGCTCGCCAGGACCGGTTGGAAGCTGCGCTGGACGGTGTAGTAGACCTTGTGCGGCACCCGGTAGAAGTCGATGCAGGCCATGGTGACCGACGGCCAGATGTCGATGGCGTGGAAGTGGAAGATGCCACCCGCGTCGTATTTGCGCCGCCGCATGCGTTCAATGGCAAGCTGAAACAACCGCGAGACGTAGTCCTGCGTGCGCGGAATGTACTGTTCGAGCGTCAGGCCGGCCGGGTCGCCCCAGGCGCGCATGGCTTCCGGGATCTGCAGCTTGTGGAAGATCCAATCCTCGGCGTGGTCTTTGATAGGCCATGCATTGGGCATGAACTTGATCAAGGATGAGTAGTTCGGCAGCGCCGTGGCTCCAAGCTCGGTAACGAACTTCTCCTCGAGCTTTCCGTACTGCCAGATGTTGCCGCTGTACCAGCCGTAGTAAACGTGGGCATCTCCGTAACGCCCGGTGGAGCGTACGACCAACCGGTGTTGCGGATCGTTGAAAAACAGCCGCGGCGCAAGGTGCTTGGTCAGGTCGCGGTAGTTTTCCAGATCCTCCTCGTCGCTGGTGGACCAGGCCATGACGGAAGGATGGTTGCGCACATAGCGTATGTGCGGGTCATAAAGCTGGGCGGCGCGCAAGGAAAACTCGCGATCGTGCGGATACCATGCTTCCAGGAAGTCCTGCCAGATGAGCACGCCGTTTTCATCGGCCAAATCGTAAAACTCGCGGTTGGTGAAATGGCAGTGGATACGGATGGCGTTCACGTTCATGCCGAGCATGAGCTTGAAATCCCGTTCATTGGCCGCCCGGTCCATTTCCGACAGGAAGAGGTTGTAGTAGTAGTTTGTACCGCGCACGAAGAAGCGCTTGCGGTTCAGGTAGAAGTTCCAGCCGATGCTCTCGATCTCGCGTATGCCCACGGCGAGGGTCTTGCCGTCCACCGGAGCGCCTGCCGGATCGAGCAGCCGTACATCCAGAGTGTAAAGGTTGGGCTTGCCGTGATCCCAGGTCCACCACAGTTGGGGATTCGCGAGATTGAACACCAGTTGCGTATGGTCCGCGGTGGCCGCCGCGCGAATGCGGTAGCTCTCGTTCGAGGTGAAGTTGCGCGGCCGCAGCGTCAACTCCCATTGGGCGCCGTCACCGGGCGCTTCGGCTTCGAGGTCCACTTCCACGGCCGCCCCTTTGTCCACCAGGCGCGTGTTCACCGCCACGTCGCGGATGCGAGCGGCCGTTCCCGCCACCAGGCGCACACTACGCGTGATGCCCAGTGCGGTGATGTCGTCCGGCTTCTGGTCCACATTGCCGTAGGAGCCCTTGACGTAATAGGGGCGGTGGCGCCAGTAGTAAGTGACCGGCGTCCAGATGCGCACCAGCAGCTCGTTTTCCGCGTCGAACTTCACCTGCCCGGTCACGTTGTAATCGTAGGGATCGATGTAGCCTTCGTGGCGGCCGAGCGAGTGCCCGTTCAGGAATGCGTCGGCATAATAGTCGGTGGCGTCGAATTCGAGGCGCAACTGCTTTCCGGACATGGCCTGCGGAACCCGGAAGCGCTTGCGGTACCACCACTCCTTGTAGCTGACCCAGTCGGCATCGTGGGTGTAGATCTTAGCCGGGTCCAGCCACTGTATATGCGCGCTTCCTGGTACGCGCACCTTGCGCCACTCCGAGTTCGGCCCGGTGCCCTTTTCTCCCCACGCCAGCTCCCACTCGCCGTCCAGGGCGAGGATGGGCGGCTGAAACGCGGCCGGGGCGGAGACCCCGGTTTCGACGTGATAATCCAGTTCGCGTTCCGCTGGGGGATTTACCGCAAGGCTTCCCTTTTCCGGCCCGGCCACCTTCACCAGCAGCGGGTTGCGCAGGATCCGGTTCTCCTTGCGGGCTTCCATCACGGTGTTGTCGCCCTGCCAGCGTGGAAACGTCAGGGCGATCTGGGTGCGCCCGCCGGCCGACTTGGCCTCGAAGCGCCGCGAGCCGATGCCGGTCCAGTCCAGCTTCTCGTCCAGCGCCACAATGCCCAGAGCGCCGTAATTCTCCTCCCGCCGGTAGTAGACCGCATGGCCGCCGGGCAGCTTCTTCCATGGGCGCGGGCCGATTTCGTGATCCGGCGGCTCTTCGGGTTCGGGCCCCGTGGGCCAGCCGTATTCGGAGCCGTTCACAAAGCGGTCGAAGGGAAGGTACGGCAGGGCACTCACGGCGGCGAAGCGGAAGCCTCCCGTGGCCGACCATTTGAGCCAGGCGCTATCGGCGGTCCACGTCATCTCCCAGGAGGCGGTTGCGTTGGACAGGCGCAGCAGGGCGCGCAAAGGGCCGGCTTCCAGGAATTCCACTTTGGTGAAGCCGCCGCCCGTTTCGGGCGTCGTCCACCCGGTGTTCTCACCCGTGACGCCCGTGGGACCACGCTCGGGGACTTTCTCCGCGACGTGTATGTCGTCCTTCAACGCTTCGGCGCTTTCGGGTGTTGTCTCCACCAGGTTCAGCACGCGCCGCGGCCCTGCCGTGAGATTGTAAGCCTCGACAATCGCCGGAACCCCCGTGTCGATCATCACGCGGAAATGGCTGTTGCCCAGTTCGACGCGCCGCATGCCCACCCGGCGCAGCACGATGGGGTTGCGGAATGTCGAGGTGTTCGGCTGGCAACAAGAGATCCGGTAGACGGGCAGCTCGCCGGGAATGAGCGAACCTGGAATCAGCAACTCGTTCCCCGCTATCTGCCAGGGAAGTTCCTCGCCTTTCGCGCCGGCCACCACGAACGGGCCTCGCGCGCCCCCCAGTTTGTCGAGCGGTATGGCGACGGCTTCGTTCGTCCGCCGGTAGAGCCCCGTGGGCTCCTCCAGGCGCACCGTCCAGACTTCAGCCGCCACCAGCGGTAATCCCAGGACCAGCAACGCTAGTGATCGCATCGGTAGCGTCCTTCTACGATAATAGTCTTACATGATCGAGAACCTCCTGACCGAGCAGCGTAATCCGGCGTCGGCGGACATCGATGCCATGTCCACCGAAGAAATGCTCGGTGTGATGAACGGCGAGGACCGCAAGGTGGCCGAAGCAGTGGCGAAGGAAATTCCTGCCATCGCCAAGGCGGTGGACGCCATTGCGGCGGCCATGAAGAAAGGCGGGCGGCTGTTTTATATCGGAGCCGGCACCAGCGGGCGATTGGGTGTGTTGGACGCCTCCGAATGCAGGCCCACTTTCAGCGTGCCGGCCGAAATGGTGCAAGGCATCATGGCGGGTGGCATGGAAGCGCTGTATAAGGCAACCGAAGCCAGCGAGGACGACGCGGAAGCAGGCGCGCGAGACCTCATGGAGCGCGGATTCACCCCGGCTGACTCGCTTGTGGGAATTGCAGCGAGCGGCCGCACCCCTTACGTGCTCGGGGCCGTTCGCGCCGCCAGGAAGATGGGCGCTGTCACCGCCGGCATCAGTTGCACGCCAGACTCCGAGCTGAGCCGCGCGGTGGAGTTCCCCATCACGCCCACGCCGGGGCCCGAGATCGTCGCCGGCTCGACGCGGCTCAAGGCCGGGACGGCCACCAAGCTGGTGCTGAACATGATCTCGACCGGCGTCATGATCCGGCTCGGCTACGTTTACGGCAACCTGATGGTGAACGTGCAGCCGAGCAACGAGAAGCTTGTGGACCGCGCGCGGCGCATCATCTCGGCCGCCGCCGGGGTCGATTACGCCCGCGCGGGCGAACTGCTCGAAGCCGGAGGCCGCAACGTGCCGGTCGCCATCGTCATGGCGAAGTTGAATGTCGCGCGCGAGGAAGCGGAGCAGCGGCTTGCTGCCGCCCAAGGCCGCCTGCGGGCGGCGATTGGAGAGGGGGGCGCCCAGGCGCGCCACTAACATAATGGACAAGTTCGTAATCCACGGCGGCGTTCCGCTGTGCGGAGAAATCGCCGTAAGCGGAGCCAAGAACTCCGCGCTGCCGGTGCTGGCCGCCTGCCTGCTCACCGAGGATCCTGTTATCCTCCACCGCATCCCCCGTGTACGCGACGTGCGCACCATGGAGAGGCTGATCGAGCACACCGGCGCGAGCCTGGAGCGCAACGGCGGGCCGCTGAAGGTCGCGGCCAGGGATATCACATCGCCGGAAGCGCCCTATGACCTGGTCAAGACGATGCGCGCTTCCAGCCTGGTGCTCGGCCCGCTGGTGGCCCGCTGCGGACGAGCGCGGGTTTCATTGCCGGGCGGATGCGCCATCGGCGCGCGCCCAATCAACCTCCACGTGACCGGGCTTGAACATCTCGGCGCGCGCATTCGCCAGGAGCACGGCTACATCGAAGCGGAAGCTCCGCAAGGCTTGCGCGGCGCCATGGTGAGTTTCGACCGCATCACCGTCACCGGCACCGAGGATCTCATGATGGCCGCCGTGATGGCCCGCGGGGATACCGTCCTGGAGAATGCCGCGCGGGAGCCGGAAGTGACGGATCTCGCCGTCCTGCTCAACAAGATGGGCGCCCGGATAGAAGGGGCCGGCACTTCTATCATCCGCATTCACGGTGTCGATCACCTGCACGGGGCCGAGCACACAATCATCGCCGACCGCATCGAGACCGGGACTTTCCTCATCGCCGGCGCGCTGACGCGCGGCGACCTGGTGGTACGAGATTGTGTCCCCGAGCACGTTCACGCGCTCACCGTGAAACTGCGCGAAGCCGGCGTCACCGTGGAGGAGACGAGTCCGACTGCCATGCGTGTCACCTGCGAGGGTGCGCTGTGCTCGGTGGACATGATCACGGAGGAGTATCCCGGCTTTGCCACAGACCTCCAGGCGCAGTTTATGGCGCTCATGACGCAGGCCGAGGGCATCTCGCTGATTACCGAAAAGATTTTCGAGAACCGCTACATGCACGCGCCGGAACTGGTGCGCATGGGCGCCAACATCCGCATTGACGGACGGCAGGCGATCGTTGCCGGCCCACGCGAACTGACCGGAGCCGCCGTGATCGCCTCGGACCTGCGCGCCAGCGCCTCGCTCGTGCTGGCGGGCCTGGTGGCGTCCGGGGAAACCGTGATCGACCGCGTCTACCACATCGACCGCGGCTATGAGAGGATCGAAGACAAGCTCTCCCGCGTGGGAGCGAAAATCCAGAGAGTGGGGTCAGCATGAGCACGCCATCCGTGCCGCCGCATAAGCATCACAGTCCCGGTTTTCTCGCCCTGGTTAACGACGCGAAAACGCGCGTCCGCGAGATCGATATCGAACAGTTCAAGCGCATGAGGGAATCGGGCGAGAAGTTTCTGCTCGTCGACGTGCGCGAAGAGAGCGAGTTTGCCGCCGGGCACGCCGCTGGCGCCATGCACCTTGGCAAGGGGGTCATCGAACGCGACATCGAGACCGCCGTGCCCGATAAGTCGGCCTGCCTGGTGCTCTATTGCGGAGGAGGATTCCGCTCGGCCCTGGCCGGCGACAACCTGCGGAAGATGGGCTATACGAACGTCATTTCACTCGATGGAGGCTGGAGGGCCTACGTGTGCGCAAACCTCCCCGTCGAGCCCTGAGACGGTCACAAATGGGTGCGGGGCCCAGGGCTAAACCATGGGCCCGATGTGAACGGGAGCTTTCTTGCGCCTCGGCCGCGGCGTCCGCTTGGCGGCCGTTGAGCTTCCGGCCTTCGAGCCGGCCTTGCGGCGCGTGGCTTTCTTGCGAGGCTTCGGCGGTTCGTCAACCGGGATGGCTGTGGGCTGTCCTTCCACGATAGGCTGCGGCTCGTCGGCCGGGGCCTCTTCTTCCGCTGGAGCAGGCGGTTCTTCCGGCAACGCCGGCGGATAGAATTCCGCGCCCAGGTGTACCAGCAAGCCCTTTTCCTCGTCCGGCTCAATCCGCACAAGCAGCTTGTCTTGGGCGAAGTTGAGCAACTCGGCGAATTCCTGGAAGCCGTAGTGGGTCGGATCGAACTGCGGATTCACCTCCCGCACCCACGCCGCCAAGTCGTCGGCGAGCACTCCGCTGTCCATCTCGATGCGGTGCGTCTCCAGCACATCCCTGAGCATCGACAAAGCCTCGGCCGGATCCACGACAGGCGTCTCGGGTTCCGCCGAGGGCTTCCGCCGGATGAGGTAGCGGCCTTCGCTGCCGCTCAACTCGATGTAGCCGGCGTTGCGCATTTTCTCGACGAAATCCGAAAAGCTTCCCGCGCCGTACGCCCTCTCGCTGAATCGCGAGTCGAGCTGCAGCATCGTCGACTTGAGCAGTCCGAGCTGCGGCTGCACGGAGCGGCGCTCGAGTACCTGCAAGGCCCTCTCCACAAGGGGCATGGCCTGGGCCAGGTCGAGCGGCGCGGGCTTCTGCCGCGGCGGGCGCTGGGATGGTTGTTGTTGTTGCTGCGGATGCTGTGCGCCGCGCGAACTCCTGTGCTGCGGGGCCTCATCGTCCAGCAGCGACTCGTAGCTGATGAACTCGTGGCAGTTCTGCTGCAGAATCGTGCTGGTGAACGCCTTGCCTCCTACCACGAACACGGTCTTGCCGTAAGATTTCAGCTTGTTCACCAGCGGAATGAAGTCGCTGTCGCCGCTGACGATAGCGAAAGCCGTTACGTTGGAGTGAGTGAAAGCCATCTCCAGCGCGTCGAGCGCAAGGTTGATATCGGCGCCGTTCTTGTCGCCGCGCGGAGACGGAATGCGCTGCACCATCTGGACGGCGTTCTCCGCCATGCTGCGCGTGGCCGCTTCGCAGCGCCCCCAGTTGGCGTAAGCCAACTTGGAAACGATGTCGCCGCGTTCCTTAAGGGCATTGAGCGCCACCGAAACATCGAATTCCCGGCGCAGCGTCGATTTCACGCCGATTTCGATGTTGTCAAAATCCACAAATACCGCGATGTTGAGTCTTTCTTGCATCGCCTTCCTCTCTTCTTTGCCCACGTGTTCACGAGTGCCGCGCGGATCCTCCGCGTGGCCTTGCGACGCGCACTCTTCAGGATGAGAATTCATCTATCGGGCGGCGACAATCCCAATCGAGCGGCGGTTTCCGCGCCCGCTTCCACGCCGCACTGGCGGAGAGCACATCCATCGCACATTGGCTGTGTGCGCTCCGGCGGCTAGGACGTCGCAATCGGTGGATCACACCCCATCCACCACAACCATTGTAACGTGAGCGGGGCGGTTTGGTTTCACCTATCAGGTGTCACCAGGTCACCGCCACGACATCGTCAAGGGACGTGAAATCCCTCCGGGCGGGACTACGGCGTCCCAGGCGCGGATCGCCGGAGGCACAGCCACGATCCTGCCGGTCGAGAAGCGCAGCGTGACAATCTGCCGCGGCTTCACGCTGAATCGATACGTACCGGCGTTGCCGCGAAGCGCCTGCGCCTGCCTTCCCATCAGGTTCGCGCGGCGGCCTCGAGTGGCCAGGATAGAAGGGACAGCCTCGTTAGAAAATCAGCTTCAACAAGAGTTACAACAGCCGGCGTTGTGGCCGACCCTGGCGATCACCTAAACCGCTTGGGAAGCGGAACCCCATGCCCCACCCCCACCTGCACTTAACGAACCGGCGTGCGTCCCTCTACGCGCCGGACATACCCCCTTTTCCCGCTTGCATCATCCCCCGGGAACGCCGGGTGGACTCGCGCTCGACCAGATTGAGCGGGATGAAGACATCAGCCGGGCGCAGCGAGCCTCCAGACTCGATCAGTTGCAGCAGTATCTCAGCCGCTTTCGCGCCCATGGCAGCCGGACTCTGATCCACAGTGGTAAGAGGTACGCGCAACAGATCGCTGTAGTGAACGTTTCCCGCGCCGACGATGGCTACATCCTGGGGTACGCGCAGCCCTGCGTCCAGCGTGGCCTTGATTGCGTTGGCCGCAATCGGGTCATTGAAACAAAACACCCCGTCCGGCCTGGGCCGGCTTGCAAGCAACTGGCGCATCGCCTGGTATGCCGCCGCATCCACCGATTCCGTACCAGCCCTGGTGGTGTCGACGATCAGGCTGGGAATGGCCTTACCATCGTGCGCCTCCAGGGCCTGCAGATAGCCTTCGAGACGCCCGGGCCCTGTCGCGATACTCGTGCAACTGATGTGCGCCACATGCCGGCAGCCTACATTGAGCAGGTGCTCGGTGGCGAGCCGGCCGAGAGCCAGATTGTCGATCCCTACAAAATGCGCCTTAATGGCGGGGTATCGGCGGTCCAGTAAAACGAAGGGCACTTCCCTCCGTTGAAGCTCTTCAAACAACGAAAGATCGCTCTGCGACTGCGCCGACGCGATGACAAGCCCGTCCACGCGTCGTGCCAGCAGCAGTTCCACCACCTGCCGTTCCGCCTCCGGATTCTCCTCGGAATCGGCCAGCAGCAGGGTGTACTGCTTGGATTGGACCTGCCTGGTCACTCCGTGCGCGATCTCCGCGAAGAAGGAGTGCATCAGTTCGGGGATCACCAGGCCGATGGCTTTGCTGCGGCCCACGCTGAGCCCGCGCGCCAGAAGGTTCGGCTGGTAGTTCAACTCCCGCACACACTCCAGCACGCGCTGGCGGGTCGCCTCGCTGATGTCCTTGTGGCCCTTCAGCGCCTTGCAGACAGCAGCAGTAGAAATCCCCAGCCGGTTTGCCACATCTCGAAGACGTACCGGCATAATGGTCTCGCGCGACGAGGCGCTTCTCCAGCGTGGGCGAAACGGGTAGACTTTGGTGTCCTGCTCGTTCCACCCCCACTAAACCGATTAAGTGGAATAATTATAAGCGACCCCAAAGTTGCCGTCAAGAGTTTTTTGTCAGCGGCTTCCGGCGCGCCGCGCCATAACCTGACCCAGCTCTTTACCGCTTGCGATTCCGATAGCGGAACTTCGTCCAGTCCGTGGCCGCCCGGCCGTTCAAGTCCCATTCGACTACGCCATTGCGGATGGTGACTTCGGCGGCCAGCCGGCGGTTACCGGCATTGCGCGCGCCGGATGAATCGATGAATCCGAACGCGCCTTCGTCCAGGCGCAGCACGCTCACGTCGGCGACGGCGCCCTCGCTCAGGTGGCCTATCTCGGGGTGCCGGACGATCTGTGCCGGAGCCCAGGTGGAGGTGCGGATCACTTCGGTAAGCGGCATGCCGAGATTCAGCATCTTCGACATCACGTTGAGCATGTCCTTCATGCCGGCGTTCATGCTTCCCGTGTGCAAGTCCGTTGAAATGAAATCCGGAGCGAAGCCTTGTTGCATGAACGGCACGGCGATGTTCCAGTTGAAGCTGCCCGCGCCGTGGCCCACGTCGAACAGCACGCCGCGCTTGCGCCCGGCGATCATGGCGGGATTCACTTTTCCTTCCGGCGTCAGCTCGCCGCGAAGGCCGCTGTAGCAGTGCGTGTAAATGTCGCCGGGGCGCAGTTTCTCCGTGAGCAAAGCCTCCAGCGTGCGCTCGGGCGTGAGGGTCCCGAAATCCACCATCACGGGCAGGTTGGCGAGTTTGCCCGCCTCCACGCTGTTGTCGATGGAGTGCCAACCGGCGGCTTTGTAATGAGCCGTCTTCACGCCGACTACAATGCCGGGGTTCTCTTTGGCCACTCGCGCCACTTCCTCAGGACGCATGGTCGCTGGATCGTCTTCGCCAGCCGGGCTCATGCCGTCCCCAACGATATTGATGAAGGCCAGCACACGGGTTCTGGCGCGGTCGATGACGCGCTGGCGGAAGTCCGGAAAGTTATTCCACCCGGATGTGCCGGCGTCCACCATGGTGGTAACGCCGGAGCGGAACGAGAGCGGATCCGGATAGACGCTGCTGTCTCCCGTGAGCGCCTTGATGCCGGTTCCCGCATAAACATGCGCGTGAAGGTCGATGAGGCCGGGCACGACGTAGAGCCCCGCCGCGTCGACAATGCGGGCGGCCTGGTCCGCCGGCAGATCCTTGGCCACGCGCGCGATCTTGCCCTTGGCGATGGCCACATCGAGCGTCGCGTCGATCTTGTTCTTCGGATCGATCACCCGCCCGCCTTTGATGAGAAGATCCCACTCCGCGGCCTGTGCGCCGAGGACGCACGCAGCCAGCACGACAAATCCCGGCAAAGCGTTCCGTAGAGTCATTAGATGATATGTTCTAGTAATAACGAGAGGAGGTCAAGTATGTTCAGCCGCAGGACGTTGGTCGAGTCGCTCGCGAGCATCCCGCTGCTAAGCGCCGCGCTTCCCGCGTGGGCCGCCTCGTCCAGGAAGAAGAAGCGCGTTCCGGACTACCTCAAGGATCTCGGAGTCACGCCTTTTATCAACGCCGCCGGCACTTACACGGCGCTTACAGCCTCGCTGATGCCAGAGGAGGTGCTGGACGCGATGCGTTACGCTTCCAGCCATTACGTACACTTGACGAAGCTGCAGGATGCGGTCGGCGCGCGCATCGCTTCGATGACCGGCGCGGAAGCGGCCATGGTCACCTCCGGCGCGGCGGGAGCGTTGCTGGTGGGCACCGCGGCCTGCATCACAGGCACGGATCCGGAGAAGATACGCCGGATTCCCGATCTCACGGGCATGAAGAACGAAGTGCTCGTCCAGAAGAGGCATCGCTACGCTTACGATCATTCGGTACGCGCTACGGGGGTGCGCATGGTCGAAATCGAGACCGCCGACGAAGCCGAGCGAGCCATCGGCCCCAGCACTGTTTCGATGCACTTCTACTGCGACGCGGAGCCGCGAGGACAGATCTCGGCCGCCGACTGGACCGCTCTCGGCAAGAAGCACGGCGTTCCCACCTTCGCCGATGCGGCCGACGTGTTGCCTCCGGTAGAAAACCTCTCCCGCTACCTCAAGCTGGGCTTCGACCTGGTTTGCTTTTCGGGAGGCAAGGGCATCCGCGGTCCGCAAAGCGCCGGATTGCTCCTGGGGCGGAAGGACCTCATCGAAGCCGCCCGCCTCAATACTTCACCGCACTCCGACACCATCGCCCGCAGCAACAAGGTGAACAAGGAGGAGATGCTGGGGATGTTGGTGGCGCTGGAACTCTACATGAAGCGCGACCACGCCGCCGACTGGCGCGAATGGGAGCGCCGCGCGGAAACCATCGCGCGCGCCGTGAAGAAAGTGAAGAGCGTGGAAACCGAAGTCCACGTGCCGCCGGTGGCCAATCACGTTCCGCATCTCAAGATCCGCTGGGACGCGGACGTCGTGCGCGTGACGCCCCTCGAAGTCAAGCGCCGGCTTGCCGAGGGCGACCCCGCCATAGAGGCCTGCCCGGCGACCAACTCCAGGGAACTGGTTTTCGGCGTGTGGATGATGCAGCCCGGCGACGCGGAGATCGTCGCGCGCCGCGTCGCCGGAATCTTGAAAAACGCTGTTTAGATGTAGGCGATCACGTCGATCTCGACCAGCGATTTGCCCGGGATGCCGCCCGCGGCCGCGATCGTGGTGCGCACCGGCGGCTCATCGCCGAACCGGCCGCGAAAGACCTCGTTCATGCCGTCGTAATCCTTCAGGTCGTTGAGATAAACATTGCACTTCAGGACTTTTTCCATCGACGAGCCTGCACTCTCCAGTTCCTTCTGAACCTCGTCGAGCACGTGCTTAGTGTGCGCCTTGATGTCGCCTTCGAAGTGCGCGCCCTTGCCGGCGATGAACAGCAGGTTGCCGTAGCTCACCGCGCCGGAAAACAGCGGCGTTTTGGCCGGTTTCTTGCCTCCCCGGTAGTGCACCTTCTTCTGCGGCGCGGCGGCAGGCTGCGCCTTGGCGGCGGCTGGAATCGCGGCGCCGGCCAGGGCCGCGCCGAATGCGCGTCGGGATCTTGTCATAAAAAGCCTCCTTGGATGCAGTGTAATCCCAGCCGGAAGCTGGTGCGGGCACCCGATTTTCGCGGAACTACCGCCGGTCAGGGGGCGTAGAGTAGGTACGCGCGGTGCTCGAGCGGATGCTTAATTTCACCGCCGAGGGCAACCCCGTGTTTTGAATGGGCATGGCGTTCCGCAACAACGGCATCCGGGCACAGCGTTCGGTTATACCGATGTATTGGTGTGAGATTTTCTATTAACCGATATCACGCCGCGTGCATCCATCCAGGTGTAGCAAATCCACAGAGGAGGAACTGGAACAATGTTGAAGGCAATCGGAAATGTGATGGCCATGATCGTGGTGGCGGTCTGCCTGGCGTCCGCGTTCGCGGCTGCCGTCAACCGGGAGCTCGCTCTTCTGGAAGGCGTGATGCTCTGGAAAGGTGGGTTGGTCGCTCTGGTGTACCTCGCCTTCCGGATGCAAGAAGTGAGCGGTCCATCCATGGTGTCCATTTTGGACAAGGCGCCTGCGGGGGTCTCCGAGTAGCCCGCGCTATTCGAGACCGTGCAATCCCGTGGCGATTCATTATGGCAGAGGCCCTCTTCGGCCCGCGCAGGCCGGAGAGGGCCCCGCCGCAGTTGAAAAAGGCCGTTTCCACACCATGATCTCCGCCTCGGTAAAGAAGCCGGACCGCGGCATGGTTACATCGGCAAATATAGCTATTGGTTCATCTCCATCGCGGAAGCCGATGTATAGTGGCGGTATGGAGTGGCTCAACTACCACCACCTGCTGTACTTCTGGACGGTGGCCAGGGAAGGCAGCATAGCCAAAGCCTGCCAGAAGCTGCATCTTGCCCAGCCGACCATCAGCGGCCAGTTGCGGCTCCTCGAGGAGACACTGGGAGAGAAGCTGTTCACGAGGGCCGGCCGGGGCCTCGTCATGACCGAGGTGGGACAACTGGTTTTCCGGTACGCGGACGAAATTTTCGGCCTCGGACGTGAGTTGCAGGATGCGCTGAAGGGAAAGCCTCGCGGCCGGGCGCTGCGGTTCCTGGTCGGGATTTCCGACTTGGTGCCCAAAATGATTGCTTACCGCGTACTCGAACCTCTGCTGTCGATGCCTGAGCCGGTGCAACTGATTTGTCACGAGGATGCGTCCGAGAGGCTGTTAGGCGAACTCGCCGAACACCGGCTGGACGTGGTGCTCTCCGAAACGCCCCTCACTTCCGCCATGCGGGTCAAGGCTTTCAACCATCTGCTGGGCGCATGCAAGGTTACGCTGTTCGGCGCGCCCGCATTGGCAGGGGTTTACCGCAAGAACTTCCCCGCCTCTCTGGACGGGGCGCCGTTCCTGATGCCGGCCGAAGGATCCGCCCTCAGGCGCGGGTTGGAGCAGTGGTTCGAATCCGTGAAGATCCGGCCCAGGGTAGTGGGCGAGTTCAAGGACCGGGCGCTGATGAAGACCTTCGGACAGGGGGGCGCGGGCGTCTTTCCCGCTCCGGCGGCGATCGAGAACGAAGTGAGAGAGCATTACAAAGTCGGCGTCATAGGTCACCCCGATTCGCTGGAAGAGCGCTTTTACGCCATCTCTGTGGAGCGCAAGCTCAAGCACCCTGCTGTCCTGACCCTCTCCGAAGCCGCCCGTGACAAGCTCTTTGCGCGTCTTGCTTCATAAGAACCGGCTCCTGCCGGCTTGGGCTCGAGCCAGCCGCCGGGTGCTGGATAAGAGCTTCGGCGGCGTGATGGCGGGAACCGGCTTTCATGCGGCCCGTCTCGCCTGCGTACTGCCGCACGAGTTGGGTCGCGCGCCGGTGGCGGTTTGACTCCAGCCTGCTGAATCTCAGCGGGAGATGAGCACCACCGTGGTGCGCGGATTAGTGATGTAGTGATCCGGAGGGTCGATGCGGACCTCTTCCCCGGATTCCGCGAAGTCCTCGCCGCCGGCGAGGCTGGTATCGATGGCGCGGTGCCAGGACCGGCCCGGCTCCAGGGCAGGCAGCTTCACCCACTGCGGCTCCCAGTGAGCGTTCAGGATGAAGAACAGCCGGTCGACCTCGGGCCGGGGCCCATCCACGCCGCTGTCAAGCTGGTAGCACAACGTTCGCGCGTTCTCATCCTGCCAGCGCAATTGCCCGCCGTCGGGCGCGAACCAGGCGAGGTCCGGCACGCCATCGGCGTCCAGATCCCTGCCAAGCAGGAATTTCCGCCGTTGCAGGACCGGGAAGCGGCGCGTGAACGCGATGGCCTTGCGGAAGAATTCGACCTGGGTACTGTTAAGCGAGGCCAGGCTCCAGTCGAACCAACTGATGTCGTTGTCCTGGCAATAGGCGTTGTTGTTGCCCCGCTGCGTGCGCGCGAACTCGTCGCCACCCAGTATCATGGGCGTCCCGCAAGCAAACAGCAGACCGCACACGTGGTTCTTCATCATGCGCTTGCGGAGCGCCAGCACGGCGGGATCCCCGGTTTCCCCCTCCGCGCCGCAGTTCCACGAATTGTTGTCGTCGGCACCGTCCCGGTTGTTCTCGCCGTTCGGCTCGTTGTGCTTCCCGTCGTAAGAGACCAGATCGTGGAGCGTGAAACCGTCGTGGCAGGTGATGAAGTTCACGCTGTTGTACGCCGAACGGCCGTCCTCGCCGTAGAGGTCCGCCGACCCCGTGATGCGCCACCCCAGCTCGGACAGCTGCCCGGGGTCGCTCTTCACGAAACGCCGCATTGTGTCGCGGAAGCGGCCGTTCCACTCCGACCAGTCCACCGGGAAGTTGCCGACCTGGTAGGTGCCGATATCCCACGGCTCCGCAATCATGATGGCGCGGTTCAGCGCCGGATCCTGCGAAACGGTGTCGAAGAAGGCCGCCGTCGGACGGAAAGAGCCATCCTCGGTGCGGCCGAGCACGGAAGCGAGGTCGAACCGGAACCCGTCCACGTGCATGACTTCGAACCAGTAGCGCAAGCTGTCCATGACCAGCCGGATGACGGGCGGGCTGTCGAAGTTGAGGCTGTTGCCGCAGCCCGTGTAGTTCAGATAGTAGCGTTGCGGCGCGCCGGGAGGCCCCGTGAGGCCGTAGTAGGAGAGGTTGTCCACGCCCCGGAAACACATCGTGGGGCCCATCTCGTTCCCCTCGCCGGTGTGGTTGTAGACCACATCGAGAATAACCTTGATGCCCGCCCGGTGCAGCTCGCGCACCAGGGTCTTGAACTCGGCGACCTGGCAACCTGGCGCCCGCCGGCTGCAGTAGGAGAATTCCGGGGCGAAGAAACCGATCGAGTTGTAACCCCAATAGTTGGTCAGGCCCCGGTCGATCAAGAAGTCGTCCACGTAGTGCTCGTGGACGGGCAGCAGTTCCACCGCGTTCACGCCCAGCCGGGTGAGATGAGGGATCTTCTCGATGAATCCCAGGTAGGTTCCCGGGGAACTCACACCGGAAGATGGGTGCGCCGTGAATCCCTTCACATGTACCTCGTAGATGACCAGCTGCTCCAATCCGAGGTCGGGCGAGCGGACGCCCTGCCAGTCGAACGCATCGTCGATCACGATGCCCTTCGGTACGACCGCCGAGTTGTCGCGTACGTCGAGCAGCCGGTCTCCCGCGCCCGGCCGGAGGTCGTAAGGCAGCAACAGGTTTTCCACGTTGCGGAACTTGCCGGTAACGGCTTTAGCGTACGGATCCAGCAACAGCTTCGCGCCGTTGAAGCGCAGCCCCCAATCCGGGCGATACTCGCCGTTAACCTTGTAAGCGTAAAGCTGGCCGGCCTTCAGGCCTTCCACCCGCGCGAACCAGATGAACCTCTCGCGGTTCTCGAGGCGAATGATGTCGGTGGGCTCCCCGTCCGGCGTGTCGAACAGGTGCAGGAAAACCTCGCTTGCGTGTTTGGAGTAAAGGGCGAAGTTGACGCCTCCGTCGCAAAGTGTCGCTCCCAGTGGAAAAGAAGCGCCCTTGGTCACCGCCTTGTCGCTCCCATGTTCGGTCCCCATGTGCCCTCCCCGTGCCAGAGATTTGACTGCGATCTTAGCGAATCCCGGCGTGGATTGTGCGCCGCTAGGAAAGCCGGGACCGGACGATCTCGCCGAACGGAGTGGGGGCGTACTTCCGCACAATGAGCGGATCGTTGTGCCAGCTCCATGCTGTCCACCCCATTGCGAGGCGGTCGAAATAGGCGGCCAGTTTCTTCCCCCACCTGAGGTCGCCGTCATCCCCGCCCCATTCGGCGGCGAATACCGGCGCCGTGGCCGCCAGGTGTCCGAACGCACCCTCCCAATCCCAGCCTTTCACCGGGTAGACGTGGGTGGAGTACACCAGATTCGGAATGTCCATGGGCATGCCGCGGAGGTCATAGCCCCAGTTGATGCCGCTGACGAGAACGAGCGAATCGGGATTGACTTCGCGGATCGATTGAATCAGCCGTCGCGCCCACGGCTGCCAGTCCTCCATGGTCACGCTGTACTTTTCAGCCGGGTAAGTGGTTCCGTCCTCGCGGTTGAGCGGATAAGGATCGTCCGGGAGGCGGTCGTGCGGTTCGTTGAAGATGTCATACAGGACGGCAGGCTCGTCGCGGTAACGCGTGGCAAGCACGTTCCACAATTCCAGGCTCTGCATGTTCGGCAGGGGCGCCACGAAGTTGCGGCCTCCGCCGTAAGGATGATCCGCGTCGAGCCATTGCAAGTCGAGAATGGTATAGGCCCCGCATTCGGAGGTCCAGCGGATCACCTGGTCCAGCGCCGCGCGATAGCTCTCCGCGGTCCAATTACCGCGCCCGTGCAAGACCCAATCCTGGTTGAACGTCAGCCGGATGACCTTCGCTCCCCATTCGTTGACGATCGTCCGGATTTCGGCGCGCGAGATTTCCGCCGCCGAGAGGAATCCCTGTTCGTCCGGCTCGGAGTACTCCAGTCCGGAGCGGTTCAGGCCGCGCAGCATGACCTCGGCCTTGGTGTCCGCCCTGACAATCCGGTTCTCGAGAGTCGTAAGCCGGGGCAACCCGTTCGAGAGCGCGCCCTCCATGGCTTGATCGTACAACAGCGGCCGGATCGCGGCCTCAACGCACCAGGGCGTTGAACAGAAGCTTGAAGGTGCCGCACGTTTGGGCGCGATGCTGCGCCCTGAACCCGATCACGATCACGCGTCCCTCACCGTAGTGGGCCTGAACCATGGCGGCTTTTCCCGCCAGGGTGCGTTCGCCAATCAGCCACCCACTGCGCAGGAGATCGCTTCCGGCGTACCGGACCACCGTCTCATAACGCTCGCTGTGGAGGCCGGGCAGGATCTCAAAGGCCGGGTTGCCGCCCAGGTAGGTAGCAATCGCTTCGGCGGGCATCCCGTAAGCCAGCGGGTGTTTGGAATCCACATTCACCCGCAGAGTAGAACCGGGACACCAGAACTCTTTGGAACTCTTGCCCGCGGTGACGTCGCGCAAGCTCAGCCCGAGCTTCTCGACGGCAAGGCGGGAGGCATCGCCCAGGGTCAAGAGCGTTCCGCCCTTTTGCACGAAACTTTTCAGCGCGGCGACACCTTCGCTACCGAGGCCGCTGCGGTACTCGGGCGGCCAGGCTTCCTCCGCGAGCGCTTCTCTCGCGCTCCGCTCGCCCGTGATGGACGCCACGGAGTCGTTGGGCAGAATCACGAGATCGCAGCGTTCGTTGAGGCCCGGTTTCTTGACGTCGGCATCGAACAACGTGGCGTAGGGGAACCCGAACTGCTCGAGCAGCCAGCGGGTCCAGCCCTCGTCGGTGCTGCCGCCACGGTAGTGCTGATACACGCCAACGCGCAAGCGCCGGACTTCGGGCGCGTCAACACTTTGCTTGAGCGGCCGGAAATCGACGCCCGTCCGGCGGGCTACCGCCGCCAGTAGGTCTTGCGGCGCGTCGGACACCACGAAGTCGCCCGGCCGCAACCCGGCCTGAGCTGAAGCTACTCTTCGCACTTTCACGCCCTGAGACAGAAGTTGATTCAGGGCCCTGAAGCTCTCGTTCAGACGGCCGTCGAAGATGTAACCCGCGCTCCCGCGAGCCACGTTCCCGGCGGGCTCGAGCGGAGCAGACACCTTCGTCAAACCGGCGAGCGGTACGGCTTCGTCGAGGGGATCCACACGCACGCCCATGAACTCGAACATCGTATCGGTGGCAAGGTCGTACGGCGAAAGCGGAGAGCCGTCGCGGGAGCGGGTCCAGTCGTTGTCCGGGTAAAAGGTGCGGCCGAGCAGGTAGCGGATCACGCCCATCTTGGGTTGCGCCATCGAAACCACTCAGGATCCCGCCGGATAGATCGTGCCGCCGGAAGTTGTGAAGCCGCGCGGAGCCTGGTGGACCTCGATTCCCTGGCCGAGCAGCTTATTCACCATCAAGGCCGCGGTCAGCGGATCGTGCTGCGTAGCCGGGATCACATAGGCGGCGGGTTTGCCCGCGGCGCCCCGCTCAGTCTGGCGCTTCGCCTTCAGATAAGCGTTCCATAGCACAGTGTCTTTGTTGCGGGCGGCCAGGTCCAGGACGGCCCAGGCAGCGATCTTCTGGCGCTCCACGATGTCACGCAGGCGCCACCAGCCGCCCGGCCAGGGATTGGGGAATGTCGTCTGGGCGTCGTAGGTGGGCAAGCCGCGGCCGCCGCCTTTGAGCTGGTCGGGATGAACGTAGATGGGCGTGGCCATCTTGGCGTGCGCCGACTCGGTCAGCATGCCCGCGATGTTGTGGAACGGCGTCATCCAGTGAAAGCCGAAGTGTCCCCAGCCGGGGTAGGAGGCCATGTTCAGAGCACCGGATTTTCCGGCCTCCTCTTCCTTATATGCCATGTGCGCGCCGTACCAGCTCATTTCCCTCCACAGCAACGGATCGGCGTAAGGGCGAATGGGTTCCGAGTAAGGCGGAAGATAGATGCGTGCGCCGTAAGAATACTGATGGTGATGGTCCACGTAAGCCTGGGGGACCCAGTCGCGGAGCATCAGTTTGGCCATGTACTGCGACTCCACCATGTTGGTTTGGAATGCGTCGCGGTTATTGTCGTGGCCCACATACTTGTGGAAGAGCCAGGGCAGGCTGCACCCTTCGTATTCGGTCCCGAGCGTCTTGTTGTACCAATCCGTGACCATGATCTGGCCGTCAGGGTTGAAGCTGGGCACCATGAAGAAGATCACGTTGTCGAGGATGCGGCGGGTCTCGTCGTCTCCGCGCGCGAGCAGGTCGTAAGCCAGTTCCGGCGCCATCTGGGTGCCGCCGATCTCGCTGGCGTGCAGGCTCATGGACTGGATGATCACCGCCCGCCCCTCACCGACGAGCTTGCGGATCTCCGGCTCCGGGATGCCCCGCGGGTCGCTGAGGCGCGCGTTTACCTCGCGCAGGCGCTCGAACCGGGAGAGGTTGCCCGCCGACGAGATGGCCACCACCAGGAACGGGTTGCCCATGGTCGTGGGCCCCATGTTGACGACCTTCAAACGTCCCGCGCTCTCCTTTTCAAGCACGCCGAAATACTCCACGATCCTGTCCCAGCGCGCCATTTTCCGGTCGCTGCCGAGCCGGAATCCGAAGAAGCTCTCGGGCGAGGTGATGCCCGTCCCGGCCAAGGCGGGACGGGCCATCCACCCGTGTCCGATCAGGAGCGCCGCCATGGCGGCAATCGCAAAGCGTCTGCTTGTGGGTTTCATGAGAGGACCACCTTGCGGCCCGACGCCGCCGCACTTCCAATATCAAACACCTGCGCGGGGAATGGAAGCCGGGGGAACCGCGGCGTGATGGTTCACGGGACCTGAGCCGCTCCCCAGTCCGGGCGCCGTCCGGATGGCTTCGGTGATGAAGGCTTTGGCGCGCGACACGGCTTCGACCAGGGGCGCGTCCAACGCCAGTGCTGCCGCGATCGCCGCCGAATAGGTGCAGCCGGTGCCGTGTGTGTGCGGCGTATCGATGCGCGGCGCGGGGAACTCGTGGAACCCCGTTCCATCGAAGAGCACGTCCACGGCCGGCCCTTCGAGGTGCCCTCCTTTCACCAGAACCGCGTGCGCCCCCAGACGGACCAGCGCCTCCGCGGCGCGGCGCATATCGTTCCCATCGCGGATCGGGAAGCCTGCCAGCGCCTCGGCCTCGGCCAGATTCGGCGTCACGAGATAGGCGCGCTTGATGAGTTTTTCGCGCACAGCCGTGCGCGCGTCTTCCGCGATCAGCGGCGTGCCGTGCTTGCTGATCATCACCGGGTCAACAACCAGCGGAAAGCTGAATTCCCCCGCAAGCTCGGCCACCGTGTCAACAATCGCGCTGTCGCCGAGCGCGCCGGTCTTGGCCGCCAGCGGCCGTATGTCCTCGACTACGGCGCGGACCTGCTCGGCAACCAGTCCGGCGCTCACGCACTCGACGCGGCTCACACGCACCGTGTTCTGCACCGTCAGGAGCGTCACGACGGCTTCGCCGTAAACGCCGAACTGGTGGAAGGTCTTGAGGTCCGCCTGGATCCCCGCCCCTCCGCTGGGGTCGGAGCCGGCGATGGTCAACGCCACCGGCTGCATATTTCGAGGATAAAGCCCGCGTGGGCCTCAGGGAAACTGGACGCGCGCCGGACGCGCCACGCCGCTCGAATTCGTCAGCTCGACATCCACCGCGCCGATGCCGCTCGAATCGCCCGTTACGGGAAACACCGCGCGCAGCAGGAAGACGCCGCCGCTCTCCTTTTGCGACGCCGCGAAGTAATTCCGGAAGGCCGTCGTGACATCGACGGTCATCTGTCCGGGCTGCACCGCCCTCGCCGATTTGTCGTAAAACGTGAAAGCGAGCTTTGCCAGCGACCGCGTGTTGTCGTATCCGGTGATTTGGACCTCGAGCGCGCTGCCGCCCCGCAGGCCGCGCACGGAATCCACGCCCACGACGGCCGGCACGATGGTGGCCGACGCCGTTTCCGTGTAGTCGCCCAGTTTTGCCGTGAAGACCAGAGTGCCCGCCGTGGTGCCGGTCTGAAACAACAGCGACGTCTGCCCGTTGAAGCGTGCCACGTTTTCTCCCTCTTTCACCGTGAAGGTCACGAAGCGAGTTCCTGTGGAGGGAAACAAGACGGCCGGGTCGACATCGCTGGGCGTTGCCGCGCGCAACTCCACGCGCAATTCACCGGTGCCGCTCGAAGGTGCGGCTGAGGCGAAACGGATGGCGAGCGGGACCTGCTGCGAACTGGCGGGCGTCGCCGAGCCAAGCTCGATCAGAGGCCTGGGCAGCGGCGGATCGGCCCCCGTGCCGCGCAGCAGGAACGTACGCGAGTCCACGCGCAGAACGCCGTCGAAGGTGCCCGCCGCGGACGGTTCGAAGGTAATGTCGAACTCCGCTGTGGCTTGAGGCTCGAGCGCGAGCGGCGTGGAGACTCCGGAAGGTCCCGTGAATCCGCCGCTCTCCACCGTTATGCTGGCCACGGCGAGTTTCACCGTGGTGCGGTTTTCCAGCCGTATGCGTCGCATGGCGCGCGCGCCCCGTACGACGCGCCCGAAGTCGATGCAGCTTCCTGCGTAAAGCTCCGCCGTTTGGGCGCCGTTGACCAGTTCCGCGGTCGCCGCCGCGGTGGTCGTGCCGAACAGGATGGTAGAGGAATTATTGAAAACGAGGTTGGCGCTATACGAGCCGTAGGCGCCGGGCTGGAAGCGGACCACGAAGTTCTGTGCCGCACCCGCCGGCAAGGATACGGGCAGCGAGGGCACCGAGGGCAGCGTGAACCCGATCCCGCTCACCGAAAGCGTCCGTAGCATCTCGGCCGCGGCGCCGGTGTTGCGTATCCGGAAACTGAGATCCAGCGGATCGCCCACCGCCGTGGCGCCCACTTGGTAGTAAGCGCCCACGGAGCGTTCCACCCCTTGCTCCACTATCGTCAACCGCAGTTCAGCCAGGGCCGCCAAGGGCAGCAACAAGGCGGACAACAGCGTACGGCGCATCATTGGGCAGCCTCCGGCAATTGATAGATTCCTTCCCGGCCCGCGTCGAAGCGCAAACCGTAACGGGTGAGGCCCGGCGCGCCGTCATGCTGGACAGCGGCTGCCACCCAACCGGCGCCCAGCGGCGCAAACGAGCGGATCTCCCCCGCCAGCGGGAAGCGCTTTTCGGTGCCGTCATTGGCGCGCCATACCAGGTCGCCGTTCTCCGTAAACAGCGCGCTTCCGTCTTCAAGCAGGTGAACGCGTCCGGTGACTCCGGCCAGCAACCGCTCTCCGGTCACTTCGCCCCTTTCGGTCGAAATGGCGACCAGCCAGATCTGGTCGCCTCGCGCCACGGCCACGAGCGCATGGGAGTGATCCGGCGCAGCGATGGCGGCTACTTCGCCGCCCAGCCGCTCCGCGTCGACCGGCACGGTTTCCAGCCGGTCTTCCACCACCCGTGTGAGCTGAAGGCTCTCGCGGATGTATACGAGAGCGGGAGCGCCATCGGCGTAAAAGGCAAATAGAGCATCCTCGCCCGGCGCGGCCCAACGGTTGAGTGTTTTTCCGGCGGTTCCGATAGAGATCACCTCGTCCGCAGTCTTCACCAGCGCCGATGTATCCGAGGAAGCGCAGGAAACAACGCCGCCGAGTAACGGCTCGCCCAGGATGAAGTTGGCCGCCGTACCGTACAGGGGACGCAACGCGCCGCCGTGATCGGCGAGGTATCCGATGCGAGGCCGGTCCAGCGGAGCCTGCGCGGCCAGAATCGTTGCTCCAAGAAGGAGTTGGAATAAGAACGCTCTACGCATAATCAAGGTTTCCCCACCGTGATGCTGGGCGCGCCGACGCTGAGCGACGGCGATGTCGAAGCGCCGGCCGCATCCGCCTTCGGACTCTTCGACATGCCGGCCGCCATACCGCCGCCCACCACTCCCGCTGCTATGAGGCCGATCCAAAGCCACTTGCCGCGGGACTTTCCCGCCACGGCGGCCGGCTTCGTACCGTCTCCGCCAGTCTGTTTCCCCGCCGCGGCTTGAGACAGGTACTGGGACACCGCTGTGCCCGCGCGCGCCTGTCCCTTGGCCGCCGTCACGCGAATCTGGAATGGACCTTCGACACGGTTCCACTGCATGCCCCAGAGCGCAGCGCGGCCGTCGGAGGACGTGATGATCACTTCGGTCTTCATCCCGTTGGCGAATACACCGCCCGGCCCTTCGTCTGGAAGACGGAAATTCACCGCCGCGCCGCTGACCGGTTTGCCGGTTTCATCCGTGATTTCCAGGACCAGCCCGCGCGAGGCGCGCGTTCCGGCCACGTGCACCGCGCCTTCCCCTTCCACCACACGGATTTGCAGGATGGCCGCTTCGTGCACGCCGCCCGCTGGCGGCGCCGGCGCGGTTTGCGCGGCAACAGCAGAGGCCAAACCAAGACTCAACAGCCTACGACTCCAGGCGTGCATACAAAGACACCTCGAGCGGCTGCTTGTGGTTCGGCGCCTATTCGGTGACGCGCAGCAGCACGACGGTGATGTTGTCGGGACCGCCGGCTTGGCGAGCCGCTTCGATTAAGTAGTGCGCCTGGGAGGACAAACTTATCTCGTTTTTTATTACCGCCGTGAGTTTGGAGGTATCCACCACCCCGTGGAGGCCGTCTGTCGAAAGTAATACGGTCAGCCCTGGGCTGAGGGGAAGGCGGGCGGTCTGGACGCGGAGTGTCTCCCCGATGCCGACCACCATCGTGAGCATGTGCCGCATGGGATGCTGGCGGAGTTGCTCCGCGGTGAGGCCCAGGCGGCGCCCGACTTCCTCCACCCAGGTTTGATCGGTGGTGATTTGTTTGAGTTCGCCGTCGCGGACCGCGTAAGCGCGGCTGTCCCCGACGTTGGCGATGAGAAGTTCGCCCGAAGCTTCCAGCGCTGCCACCACGGTGGTGCCCATCCCCTCGAGCGACGGCTCGGCTTTGGCGATCTCGGACACCCGGAGGTTCGCATCCTCGAGAGCGCTGACGAGCACAGCGGCGGAGCGTTCGGAGCTGGCGCGGACAACTTGTTCGATGGCCTCGATGGCAAGACGAGAGGCAACTTCTCCGCCCGCCGCGCCCCCCATCCCGTCGGCCACCACGTAGAGGCCCAGATCGGGCGCGATCAGGAACGAGTCCTCGTTGTTCTGCCGCACGCAGCCACAGTCGGACTGACCAAACGCTTCAAGCATCGGCATGCCGATTATACCGGCTTTTCGGAACCGGCGGGGCGCACCGGCTGGCTGGAAAAGTGGACGAATGTGAACGTTTCAGGAATATGGGAGTCGTAATGACCGTGCCGGTTCCATGTCCATCCGGCCCCCGGATCCAGGCGCTCGCCTCGGGGACCGATCTGCTGAAAACGCGAGCAATCGATGCGCCAGACGTCGCCGTCTTTGGGCGGCAGCGGGCGGCCGCTCGCGAGCCAGCGCATCCCTTCCCACGGGAAAGCCAGCTCCACGCTCCAGCCGCGGTCTTTCCCCTGCCGGCTGTTCAGGACCCCGTCCACGTGGACCGCGTGCCGCAGCCCGGGGAAGTCCCAATCCAGGAAGCCGTTGCGCTTGCCGCGCGGGTGGACATGCCCGCCGATGCCGTCGATAATCATCAAACGGCGGCCGGCCGGATCCCACTCCGGCACGTTGTAAGGGCTCCCCTCGCGGTACATGTCCTGCCAGATCCAGAACACCTCGTAAATGGTGTTGAGTGCGTTGATCTCGAATTCATAGTAGGCGTCGGGGCCGGCGATGAAAACTTCCAGGTCGTTATCCAGCCAGATCTTTGAATCGCGCTCGGTCAGCGTGGCCCAGACGTCGGTCTCTTCGGCGCTGAATCCGAAATAGAGGCAGCGTTCATCCCACAGCAGGCGCACGCGGGTATCGAACCACGCCGTCTTGCCCGTGACAATGTCGACGAAGGGGGTGGAAGCGGGCGCCGCCTTCCAATCGACCTCGTCCAGCTTGCCGTCGATGCGGATCGGGGCTGTCGCGCGGTAACAGGTGTAGTGGGCGATGTCCTGGTTGTAAGCCAAGGGATCTCTCCAGACAAAGGAAGCGTACAACCGGGGCCATAGCATAGTCAACGGCGCGGTTGGGGAATCACACGGGGGCGTGATGCGCGTTGTAGAATCGTGCCCATGGTGCCCGCGGGAGGCGCTCAATGAAACGGTTGGCGAAGCTGCGGCGATGGTCGCAGATCATCTTTCTGGCGCTGTTCCTGTTCCTGCTCTTCAAAACCGAGTACCGCGGCTCCTTGCACGCAGTAAAAGACGACGTCCGGCTGGCCTATCCGGTGGCCTGGTTCCTGCAGTTGGACCCGCTGGCCGCGCTGGTGACGGCGCTCTCCACCTGGACGCTGTACAAAGGCCTCGCCTGGAGCCTCGTTGTCCTCATCCCGACGCTGTTCCTGGGCCGGTTCTTTTGCGGGTGGATCTGCCCGCTCGGCACGCTGCACCATTTTTTCGGCAACCTGAAGTCGGATTCCAAACGCGGCGTGCGGCGCATCGAATCGAACCGCTACCGGAGCTGGCAATCGCTCAAGTACTACATATTGTTTGCGGTGTTGGCCGCGGCCGTGTGCGGCTCGGCGCTGGCCGGATGGTTCGACCCGATCTCGCTGGCCGTGCGGTCCCTGGCGCTCTCGGTTCTTCCGGCCGCAAACTACGCCGTGAATTCCCTCATCGAGCCCTTACAGAAGAGCGATGTGCGCGGCGTACGCCTGGCGGCCGAAGCGCTGCACTTCGTGTTGAAGGACTGGCTCATCAGCTTCAAACAGCCTTACTTTCGCCAGGGGGTGGCGCTGGGCATCATCTTCGCGACGCTGCTTGCCCTGAACCTGCGCATCACGCGCTTCTGGTGCCGCGCGCTCTGCCCGCTGGGAGCCTTGCTGGGGTTGGTGTCCCGCTGGTCGATCCTGGGGCTTGAGAAGAAGGCCTCCAACTGCGCCGACTGCAACCGCTGCCTGCTTCACTGCCAGGGCGGCGACGACCCCATCCCCGGGGCCAAGTGGCGCAAGCCCGAATGCCACCTGTGCCTGAACTGCGTGGCCGACTGCCCGGAGAGCGGCATCCGCTTCGTCTTCTTTCCCTCTACCGAGGAGACTCGCGAAAAGCCGGATGCCGGACGCCGCAAGACGATTACGAGTTTGGTTGCGGGCGCCGCCGCCGTGCCCGTCCTGCGCGCCACCACCGGCTACGCCGCCGAACCGAGCGACCGGCTGCTGCGCCCGCCCGGCGCTCTCGACGAGAAGCATTTCCTGGCCCGGTGCATCCGTTGCGGCGAGTGCATGAAGGTGTGCCCCAACAACGCTTTGCATCCCACGCTTGCGCAGGCGGGCTGGGAAGGATTGTGGTCGCCGGTCCTGGTGCCGCGCGTCGGTTACTGTGAGCCGAGCTGCACACTCTGCGGCCAGGTCTGCCCCAGCGGAGCCATCTGGGAGTTCACCTCGAAGCAAAAAGGTTGGGCTGCGGCCAAGGCCGCCGGTGATTGGAAGCCCATCCGCGTCGGGACGGCGTTTTACGACCACGGCCGCTGCCTGCCATGGTCAATGGCCACCGAGTGCATTGTCTGCGAAGAGTGGTGCCCGACTTCGCCGAAAGCCATTTATTTGCGGCCGGTCCAGGTGAACGACGCCGAGGGGCGCGTCAAGACCGTTCGCCAGCCGTATGTGAACCCGGCCATCTGCGTGGGCTGTGGCGCGTGCGAGTACGCCTGCCCGGTGCGGGACCGCCCTGCCATCTATGTGACCAGCGTCGGCGAGAGCCGCTCGAAGACCAACCAGATCCTGCTCGGCCGCGACAAGAAAAAGGCGGCGGCTGCCGCCGGTCCGTTCCCGGAGACCGGCGCGGTCAAGGACTGGGCCAAGACCGAAGCGACTCGCACATTCACCGCCGCCAACCTCTGGGAATACATCGACGGCGACGACGTGAAGTACCTGCAGGCGGGCGTCGAACTCACGCTGACTAGCCCTTACAAATTCAGGAACCGCATCGACGCGGTGGCCGACGTATACTTCATGAAGGCCGCGGACGGTGCTCGCAAGGTTTTTGAATCCGAGTCCGCTGCGGGTAGCCGGAACGCCGGCGTCGGCGAGGCTTCGCGGCTTTACGGCACGAGCCTGACATTTCGCAAGGGCGCCTGCTTCGTGCGCTTGACCGCATACGAGGACGCGCCTGTGGTGGCGGCGGGATTGGTCGAGTTGGCCCGCGCCATCGAGCAAAGGTTGAACAGGTAACAACGGAAAGGAGGCACCATGCAACGCCGCCAGTTCCTTCATGCGTCCGCTGCCGCACTGGCGGGCGCCGGATGCGCACGATCCACCCAGACCATCGACCAGGTGGTCGCCAAGGTTGGCCGCCTTCCCCGCCGCAAGCTGCCCATCAGCGGCCGGGAGATCTCCGTCATCGTCGGCGCGGGAACCTGGGACGCCCAGGCCACTGAAGCAGGCATCCGGTGCGGGATCAACTTCTGGCATAAAGCCGACGATTGGGATGCGCGAACCGCGCCCGCCGCGATCCTGAAGAACCGCGATGCCCACTACTGCCAGGTGGCCGTGGACCGCGTGCGCGGCAATCACGAAACCGGCCAGATCGACGAGGAGGCGCACTACCGCTTCGTCAAGGAAGCCGTCAGGCGCAGCGGCCTCCGCTATTTCGACGACATGCAGTTTCACTTCGGCTACCACAACGTGGCCGAGCTGAAATCGAACCGCGCCATGATCCGGGCCTTTGAACGGTTGAAGAAGGAAGGCCTGGTGAAGCACCTGTGCCTGTCGCAGCACAACTACAAGGGCAACTGGCGTGTGAAGAACGGCGAGAACGCGGCTGAAATCCTCACCGCCGTGATGGAAGACGGCCTGTACGAGCACGCCCAGTTCATCTACTCGTACGGCGACGGCGCCGACATCAATCGCGCGGTGTCGCTTGCCAGGTCCAAAGGCTTCGGCACCGTAGCCATGAAGACCACGCGCGGCGCCTGGCGCATGCAGCAGGATCGAGCGTTCATGAAGAAGTTTCCGGCGGGAACGTCGACCTACCATGCCCTGGCGCGGTGGCTTACCACCGGCACGGACCTCACGGCCGCGGTCATCCAGATCAACGGGTTGGACGAGTTCGCCGATACCTGTTCGGGAGCCGGCAAGTCCATGCGCGCCTCCGATGCCCGCGCCATCGAAGTGATGACGGGGTACGCCGCGGGCCGGGTGTGCGGGCTCTGCAACACGTGCATGGAGCATTGCGCCAACCACGTGCCGGTGGCCGACATCCTGCGCTACGAGCGTTACGCGACCGACTACCGCGACCTCCGGCGCGCGCGGGATCTCTACGCACGGCTGGAGGTGGACGTCCGCGGATGCGCCGCCTGTGGCAAGTGCGTCGAACACTGCCCGCAACGGATGCAGATCCCGGACGCGCTGGCCGCCGCGCACGCCCTGCTTGCGTAGTAGAAGACGGCTTTCAAGGCGCGCCGGGTTTCAACCCTGCGGCGGGAGACGTCTTTCCGCTGTGGTACAAAGGAGTTAGGACCCCACTTTAGCTGGCATGCCAGATTCTATTGTTGAAGCACCTACGGGAATTCGCAGGACGACGCTTGCGAACGGCATCCGCGTCGCCAGCGAGCGGATGACGCACGTGCGCAGCGTGTCCGTGGGGGTATGGGTGGGTGTCGGCTCGCGCCGCGAGACGCCCGAGCAGAACGGCATCTGCCATTTCATCGAGCACATGCTGTTCAAGGGCACCGAGCATCGCTCCGCCGAACAGATTGCGCGCAGCGTCGACTCGATCGGCGGCAACTTGGACGCCTTCACCGCCAAGGAACTGGTTAGCTTCAACACCAAGGTGCTGGATGAGCACTTGCCCATCGCCTTCGACGTTCTTGCCGATTTGGTCCTGAACCCGCTCTTCAATCCCGGCGACATCCAGAAAGAGAAGGGGGTCATCCTCGAAGAGTTGAAGATGGAGCAGGACGATCCCGAATACTTGGTCCACGAAATCTTCTCCTCGAACTTCTGGACCGGGCACGCGCTGGGCATGTCGATCCTCGGCACCAAGGACTCCATCGCGGGTTTCGACCGGGGCATGGTGGAAGATTTCTGGCGCCGCAATTACGTGCCCGCCAACATCGTGATCACGGCGGCCGGCAACCTGGAGCACGAGCGGCTATGCGAACTGGTCTCGAAGTACTTCGCCGCGCTGCCGCGGACCGATGCCGCGCCGCCCGATGTCTGCCCCTCCACGAATGCCGCGCTTGCGATACGCAACAAGCGCTCCCTGGAACAGGTTCACGTCTGCCTCGGCGTGCCCTCCTATCCGGTGGCGCACGAGAAAAGGTACGCCTGCTACGTGCTGAACGTCATGCTCGGCGGCGGCATGAGTTCGCGCCTGTTCCAGAAGATCCGCGAACGGTTGGGATTGGCTTACGCGGTATTCTCCGAGCTGAGCCTTTACCGCGACACCGGGTGCCTGCTCGTCTCCGCCGGCACGTCGCTCAAGACGCTCCGCCGCGTCATCGCATGCACGCTCGAGGAATTCCGCGCGCTTAAGTCCGAGGAAGTCCCCGCCGACGAACTGCGGCGCGCCAAGGACCATCTCAAAGGCTCGCTGATGCTCAGCCTGGAATCCACTTCCAGCCGCATGGCGAACCTGGCCCGCCAGGAACTGTACTTCGGCCGCTTCTTCGGGCTTGACGAAATGCTCGAAGGCATTGAAAAGGTCTCCGCCGAAGACGTGCTGACCCTGGCCCGCGAGTTGTTCGATCCCGACCGCATCGCGCTGACCGTGCTCGGCAACCTGGGACGGATGAAGATCCGGCGCCAGGATCTCGCCTGTTGAAGCCACAGTAGTACACTGTGATTTACTCCATGCGGTATCTCCTCAGGCTCCTCTTTCTCGCGTTTGCGCTCGCCGGCGCGGCGCTGCCTGTCGATTTCGCCGCCCTCAAACCGGAAGGCTACGTGAGCGATTTCGCGCGCGTGGTGGACCCGGCCAGCCGGGCCGAACTGGAACGTTACTGCCGCCGCGTGGAGGACGCGACGGGCGCGCAACTGGCATTCGTCACCCTGGATACGCTGGCCGGCGAGCCCATCGAGGACGTGGCCAATTCCATATACCGGCGTTGGGGCGTGGGCCGGAAGGGTAGCAACGAAGGGGCTCTGCTGCTGCTGGTGGTAGGCGACCGGAGGACGCGCCTCGAGGTTGGCTACGGACTCGAGCCGATGCTTCCGGACGGATTCAGCGGCAGCATCCTCCGCGAAATGCGTCCCGCATTGCGGCAGGGGCTTTACGGCGAAGCACTGCTGGCCGCGGCGCAAACCATTGGTGTGCGCGTCGCCTCCGCCAAGGGCGTCGAGCTGAATACAACTCCCGCGCGGCGCCACGCGACGCGGCGCGAACAGCACATCCCGTGGTGGGTGGTGTTGGGCGGCATCGCGGTGCTCTTCTGGTTGTTGAGTGTGGGCGGCGGAGGACCCGGCGGCCTCCTCGCGGGCATGCTGCTCGGTAACATGATGGGGCGCGGGATGGGTTCCGGCCGCGGAGGAGGCGGTTTCGGCGGATTCGATTCGGGCGACAGCTTCGGCGGATTCGGCGGGGGCGACTCCGGGGGCGGAGGTGCATCGAGCGATTGGTAAGGGTCATGCCATGGAACGAGACTTGAACAATCTGGTCGAGAAACTGCAGAGGGCCTTCGGCGAGCGCCTGACCTCCGTGGTGTTGTACGGCTCGGCCGCCGTGGGCGATCATCAGGCCAGGTTCTCAGACTACAATATTCTCTGCGTGCTCTCGAAGGTGACTCCGCTCGAACTGGGCGAAGCCGAGCCGGTTTTCCACTGGTGGCGCAAGCGCGGGAACCCCTCCCCGCTGTTGATGAGCGAATCCGAAGTCCACGGCTCGACGGATTGCTTCGCCATCGAGTTTCACGACATCAAGGAGCGCAACCGGCTGCTGGCTGGGCGCGACGTGGTGGGCGAACTCGTGCTGGACAATTCGTTCTATCGCGCGCAGGTCGAGTACGAATTGCGCGCCAAGCTGCTGCGATTGCGCCAGAAGGCCGCCGGGGTGCTTTCGGACAGGGATTTGCTGTTGCGCCTGCTGGCCGATTCCGTATCCACGTTCTGTGTGCTGTTCCGTCATGCGCTCTTGCTCAGCGGCGTGGAGGCAAAGTTCGCCAAACGCGAAGTCATCGGGCAGGCCAGGGAAGCCTTCGCGTTGGACGCGGAACCATTTGTAACCCTGCTCGATCTGCGGGGAGGACAGCGCAAGCCACGGGAAGTGGACCCTCTTCCGCTGTTTGCGCGGTACATGGAGCAAATTCAAATCGTGGTCGACGCGATCGACCGCCTGGAAAAGTGAGGAGACGATGAAGGTTGCTGCAATAGTGCTGGCGATTGTATTGCTACTGGGACTTGTTGCGGGCGGCAAGCTCATGGGTATTCGCAATGAGCTGGTCACCCAGCGCGAGGCGATCAAGGGCGCATGGGCGTCCGTGGATGTCGCGCTACAGCGGCGCGCCGATCTGATCCCCAACCTCGTAGAGACCGTCAAGGGTTTCGCCAAACAGGAAAAGGGCATTATGGAGGCGCTCGCGAACGCCCGCGCGGGACTCATGTCGGCCCGCACCCCGCAGGAGAAGATCTCCGCCAATAACGAGTTGAGCGGCGCGCTCGGACGCCTGCTGGTGATCGTGGAGAATTATCCGAACCTGAAATCGGACCAGAACTTCCTGCGTTTGCAGGACGAACTGGCAGGCACCGAGAACCGCATCGCCGTCGAGCGCCGCAAGTACAACGAAGCCGTGCAGAAGTACAACACGAGCATCGAGTTGTTCCCCAACAACATTGCCGCCGCGTTGTTCGGTTTCCAGCGCAACGATGCGTACTTCAACGTGGAGCCGGGTGCGCGTACGGCTCCGAAAGTGAATTTCTGAGGGCCTGCCGATGAGTCCGCGGACATACGCCAATTACATCGACGGCGCCTGGGTCGACGGACCGGTTTTCGAGAACCGCAACCCGGCCGACACGGATGAGCTGGTTGGCTTGTTCACGCGCGGCTCGGCGGCGGACATCGAAGCGGCGGCAGCCGCCGCCGGGCGGGCGCATGCCGCCTGGTCCGCGCTGCCCGCGCCCGCGCGGGGCAACTACCTGTTCAAGGTAGCCGATATCCTCGACCGTAAGTTCGAACAGTTGGCCGAAGAGATGACCCGCGAGGAAGGCAAGACGCTGCCCGAGTCGCGCGGCGAAGTGCGGCGGGCCATCAACATCTTCCGCTATTATGCCGGCGAAGGCGCCCGGCTGGCCGGCACACTGGCGCCGAGCGAGCGCGAACGCGTCCACATCTTCTCCATCCGCAAGAGCCTGGGCGTCGTGGGCCTGATCACGCCGTGGAACTTTCCCAGCGCAATTCCCGCCTGGAAACTGGCGCCCGCGCTCATTTGCGGCAACACCGCGGTCCTGAAACCCGCGTCGGCGGCGCCGTTGAGCGCCTGGCGCATCGTCGAGGCGTGCCACGAGGCGGGGATCCCCAAAGGAGTGGTGAACTTCGTGGCGGGGCCGGGAGGAGAATTGGGGCCGGCCCTGGTGAACGCCGCGCCGCTCAAGGCGGTTTCGTTCACCGGCTCCTGCGCCGCCGGCCGCGCGCTGCATGAAGAAGCCTCGCGCCGCCGCTTGCGCATTCAGCTTGAAATGGGCGGCAAGAATCCCACAATCGTTCTGGCCGACGCCGACTTCGGCGCGGCCGTCGAGAACACCGTGAACGCCGCCTTCTTCTCCACCGGGCAGAAATGCACCGCTACCAGCCGCGCCATCGTCGAGGAGCCCATTTACGACCGTTTTTTGAACGCGCTTGTCGAACGGACCAGGCGGCTCAAGGTCGGCAACGGGATGGAGCCGGGCATCGAGATCGGCCCCGCGGTGGACGAAGCTCAGATGAAAACGGACCTCGCCTACATCGAGATCGGAAAGCGCGAGGCGGGCGATCCCGTCGCAGGAGGCCGGCGCCTCACCGGCCCGGCTTACGACAAGGGTTACTTTGTCGAGCCAACGGTGTTCGCGGACGTCACTCCGGAAATGACGATCGCCCGCGAGGAGGTCTTCGGCCCCGTGTTGGCCGTCATGCGCGCTAAGGACTTCGAGGACGCCATGCGTCTGGCCAACCAAAGCGCCTTCGGGCTATCCGCTTCTATTCAGACGAGGAGTATTTCAAGAGTCTTCGAATATGTGTATAGTATGGAAGCTGGCCTTCTGACGGTGAACCTGCCCAGCGCTGGTGTAGAATATCAACTGCCGTTCGGAGGGACTAAAGATTCCAGTTTCGGACCCAAGGAGCAGGGCCCGGCCGCGATCGAGTTTTACACCGATCACAAAACGGTCTACCTGAAGTACTGAAAATGCGTCTTGGACAGATCAAGTGGAGGGACGCCGTAACCGCGGCGGTATTTGAAGGTGATGCGGCAAGGCCGATCCCCTCGCACACGGTGCGCGACCTGATTCGCCGGTCGGAGATCGAGGGTGTTTCTCTTG
The DNA here is from genome assembly GCA_964384215.1 of uncultured Solibacteraceae bacterium. Taxonomy (GTDB): domain Bacteria; phylum Acidobacteriota; class Terriglobia; order Bryobacterales; family Bryobacteraceae; genus JAJFUV01. The sequence goes on from CAYLLB010000019.1 coordinate 48,776, forward strand.
AGCAACTGGCCAGCGGCATGGCCAGCCCGCACCGTGAATCCGCCACTCTGCTTACACCCATTCATCCTCCTGAAGTGTGGGCGTGCGGGTGCACTTATGAAATGAGCGCCACGTTCCGGGATGGCGAGCACGGCGTGCGCGAGGGCTTTTACGCGCAGGTGCACAAGAGCCCCCGCCCGGAGATTTTCTTCAAGGGCACGCGGCGCATGTGCGTGGGGCCGGGCGACGCCATCGGAATTCGTTTTGACTCGAAATTCACCGCGCCGGAACCCGAGCTGGCCGCCGTTCTGGGCAGCAAGGGCAGGATCCTGGCTTACACGCTCGCCAACGACGTGTCCGCGTGGGATATCGAGCGTGAGAATCCGCTGTATCTCCCGCAGTCCAAGATGTACGCCGCCTGCTGCGCTTTAGGGCCGGTTCTGGTGACCGCCGACGAACTCGGGGACCCACATGACCTGGAGCTGAGCTGCACCGTGCAGCGGGATGGGAACGTGATTTTCTCCGGCTCGGCTTCGGTCTCGAAATTGAGCCGCAAGATTGAAGACTTGGTCGCCTATCTGCTGCGCGCCAATCCGGTGCCGGCCGGCTCGGTGCTGCTCACCGGGACGGGCATCATCGTGCCCCGGGAAGCGGCGCTTGCTCCCGGCGACGTCGTGTCGATCAAGGTCCCCGAAATCGGCGAACTGGTCAATACCGCCGCCATCGTGACGTAATTCCTCAGGCTTCGGGCGAAGAAACGTCTTCGTCCTCCATGCGGTCCACCAGGTCCGGCTCGGTAGCATGCTGTTTGAGCAACCGGCTGACCACGTCCGTGCTGAAGCCCGCCAGGCGCAGCTTGCGATAGGCCGAGGCCAGGTGCTTCGGTTCGGCCAAGTATTCCGGCAGGTTTATCCGCCGGAACTTGCGCGTCAGATACTCCTCGGCCAGGGTGTACTCGTCCGTGCCGCGATAAATCTCGTTGACGGCCTGCTCGGCCACCACCGGGGCTACTTGCTTCTGGCGAAGATCGCGCAGGACGCGGAAACGACCCTGGGCGTGGTTGTCCCGGCGGGCGGCGGCGAAGCTCTCCGCGAGGCGCCGGTCGTTCAGGTAGCCGTACTGTTTCAGGCGCGTCATCACGCCGGCGACATCCTCCGGGTTGGCAGCCCGCGCTTTGAGCCGCGTCCGCATCTGGGCGATGGAGTATCCCCGCCCGCCCAGGATCTTGAGGGCATAGTTCCACAGCCCGTCCGCATCCAACGGTTTTGCTTTGCCCGGCATCTTTGTGCGCACCGATATTAGCATGCGCAACTTATCAGGCGTGGCGCAAGTAGTATGCTAGTATGCAAAGGGAAGCTGAGCATCGCACTTCCAGAAAGGCAGGAATCGGACAATGGCAGACGAAGGCAAGCTCTCGTATTTCTTCCTGGGCATGGGCATTGGGGTTGCGGTCGGCATCCTGTTCGCCCCGAAATCGGGCGAGGAAACCCGGCGTTACCTGCGTGACAAAGCCGACGAAGGCAAGGACTACCTCAAGAAGCGCAGCGACGATCTGATCGAATCCGCCGGCGAAATCGTGGACCGCGGCAAGTCCGCTATCAGCCGCCAGAAAGATCAGATCAGCGCGGCTGTCGAGGCCGGCCGCCAGGCTTATCGCGAAGCGACCCAGGCCCCCAAGGAAGAACCCGGTCCCGCGACGGGACTGTGAGGCTTCAGAGGAAGCACAACCCGGCATAGGTGTTCCGTATATGGAAAACGTAGCGATCGCGGCCATCATCGTGGCGGCCGTAGCAATTGTTCTGCAAGCTCTCTTTTTGTTTGGGCTCTACCGCTCCGCCAAGTCGATGGCCGCGCAGGTCGCCGGCTTGATTGAGAAGGCCGAACCTGTGCTCGTTGACGCGCGCGAGACCATCGAGCAGAGCCGCAGGCAGATGACGGAAGTGACCGGTAAGGCCAACAAGGTTCTGGATTCCGCGCAGGCGCAGGTCGCCAAACTGGATGAAGTGTTAACCGATGCCGCTTCGAGAGCCAAGGTGCAGATGGACCGTTTGGAAATGGTGCTCGACGACTCCATCAGCCGGGTTCACGAAACCGTGGCCGTGCTGCACGATGGCATTTTGCGGCCGTTGCGTGAATTGAACGGCATTGCGGCGGGCGTCCGCGCCGGCATCGCCTACCTGTTTGGAAGCCGGCGTCCTAGCGTGGCACAGGCTACGCACGACGACGAGATGTTCATCTGAGCGCTGAGCTTTACTTGCTGCTGAGGATGAATGTGGGCGCGGGTCCGGCCACGGTCGAGAAACCCGCCGCGGCAGGCGTGGAGAGCCAGCTTGAGCATCCCTGCACCTTGCCCAAGTAAGCGTGCGGGTGTACGTCCACTAGCATATCTTTCATTTCGAGCGTGCCATAGCGGTAAATGGGGAACTGGCTGCGGACGACCTCCACACGCTCCTGAACCACGTAAGGGGTGCGCGCCGCCAGGCGCAGGGCGCGTTCCCATCCGGAAGCATCGGTTTCCCACCCGCGGAACGTGTGCAATTCGGCGTTGCCGTCATTCGGCCGCAGCAACAGGTTCTCACGCTCCTTGAGGATGAAGTCGATTAGATCGACCGTCTTATCCTTGTAGGTAACGTTGCCCGGCGTCACCACCCGGGTCCACGGAATGTAGTCGCGGATTGCGCGCCGCTCGGCGGCCGGGAACTTGGCCGTGATGGTTTCGTCGGTCAGCAGGTCGAAGAGTGCTTTCTTGTGAGCCAGTTCTGACCGGAAGCTGTTGACTACGCACACCTTTCCTTCGCGGTACGCGCGCACCAGCGGATGCGCGAGATCGAACCGCAGCAGGAACTCCTGGACTTTGACGCGCCGGTACACCAGGTCGATTGTGAAGCTGCCCTGCCGCAGAATTCCGGCATGGTATTCGAGTTGATCGGGGTAGACAACCTCGGTATCGTATCCCTGATTGCGGAAGTAGTCCCGCAAGAGTACGAATTCTCCGCTCTCAACCGCCTGCGTGGACTGCCGGAACTCCAGAATCGCGATCCGAGGCCGGCGCTTCCCGCCGAAGTCCTTGTAAGTCTTTAGCAAACTGTGCAGCAGGTGCTTGAGCGACGATGAGCGGGTCAGCTTGTAGCGCTTGCGGAACTCCTTCATCGGAGGGCAATCGTACATCAAATCCGCCATGCCCTCGGCATATGCCAAGCCGGTAGGAGTGTCGGCGTTGTACTCGACAAAGTGCATCGAGCCATTGTGTAACCGCGTGTCCAACAAGCTGGTTACGGCCAGTGAAGGATAGCCGGGATCGACTGCCGCCAGCATCTTCTCGGCCGGCAGCAACTGCATGCGCGAGAGCAGCGCGGGTGTCGCCAGCGCCATCTGCTTGATGCGATCGATGGCCGAGAACAGCGCCTCGGCGCCTTTGATCAGCGTCGCGTACTGGCGCGCGTTGACAAAGTGCGGCCGCAAGAAAGGACAAATCGGCCGTCCCGCCACGGCCAGCTTACGCGCCACCATTTGCTCGTGCAGCGCGTCCGCCCATGCCAGGTCGCGGTACGGTTCATTCTCTAAGATCTTGTGATAGCGGGCAATAGCCTCGCCCAACTGGGTCATGCGACGTTAATACAATCCTGTTTTTAGTATCGCACACGCGCCATCGTATGCAAAATTGAACAACGCGCAAAATATCTGCTAAGTCATTTTCTTACATAACGATGCGCGGATTTTTGTCCGCGTCTTCAGAAGCCCCGGCTTTCGGTGCCATGACAAATTCGAGACAATGGCAATTTGAAAGGATCGCCTGGACCTCATGAAACATTCGCGATTTCTGTTAGCCGCGCCGGTACTGCTGTGCATGCTGCCCGCCTCGCCTGCCCGCGCCGATGAAGGGATGTGGTTGTTCAACCAGTTTCCGAAGGACTTGGTCGAGAAGCGTTACGGCTACAAAGTCTCCGACGAGTTTTTGGAGATATTGCGCACAGCTACGGTGCGGATCACGCACGGCACGGCTTCCTTCGTGTCCCCGGACGGCCTGCTGTTCACCAATCATCACGTGGGGGCGGACTGTATTCAGAAGCTCAGCTCCGCACAGCACGATTATTTCGGAAACGGCTTTTACGCCGCCACGCCGGCCGAGGAGAGAACCTGTCCCGACACGGAAGTGAGGGTCCTGCTGAAGATCGAGGACGTGACTGCGGCCGTGCAGGGCGCCGCCGGGCCGGCCATGAGCGGAGCCGAGGCCAACCGCGCACGCAAGAACGCCATGACGCGAATCGAGAAGCAGTGCGCCGCTTCGACCGGCAACACTTGCGACGTGGTGTCGTTCTATTCCGGCGGCCAGTATCACCTTTACCAATACAAGAAGTACACCGACATTCGGCTGGTCTTCGCGCCGGAAGCCGATATCGCGGCTTTCGGAGGCGATCCGGACAACTACACTTACCCGCGCTATTGCCTGGACTTCTCGTTGTTCCGTGTTTACGAGAACGGCAAGCCGATCCACCCGGCGCGCTACTTCCGCTGGAGCCGCGAAGGCGTTAAAGAAGGAGATCTTATCTTCGTGCCGGGCAATCCGGGCACCACGGGCCGGTTGATGACGGTGGCCGAACTCGAATTCTCGCGCGATTACTCCTATCCGCTCTTGCTACGGCAGCTCAAGTCGAGCATACACGCGACCGAAGTTTACGGCTCGGCCTCGAGCGAGGCTGCTCGCGTGGCCCGCGATTCGCTCTTCAGCCAGCAGAACAGCTACAAACGCTACGTTGGTTTCGTCGACGGACTGAAGGACGCCCAACTGATGGATCGCAAGCTGAAGGAAGAAAAGGAGCTGCGTGCCGCGGTGGAGCGCGATCCCAAGCTCGCCGCCGAATACGGACGCGCCTGGGACGAAATCGCCGCCGCTTACCGGGATTACCGCAGCTTCTACAAGCCGTACATGCTGCTCGAGACGCGCGCGGCGCGGACCTCGGACCTGTTCGGGATCGCGCGTAACGTTCTACGCTACGCCGAAGAGACGGCCAAGCCCGAGAACAAGCGCCTGCGCGAGTATGTTGCGGCGAACCTGCCCATCATCGAACGTTCCATGTATTCGACTGCGCCGATTGAGGATTCCTTCGAGATCGCGATGCTGGCCGACTACTTGCGCTCCATCCAGCAGGAACTTGGCAGCGAGAATCCGGTGGTGCGCGAAGCGCTGGGCGGCAAAACGCCCGAAGCGGCGGCCCGGGACTACGTGTCGACCAGCAAGCTGAAGGACGTGGCCGAACGCAAGCGCCTGGCGTGGAACCCGGACGCCGTGCTTACTTCCAATGATGGGATGATCCGGCTGGCTCGCATTCTCGACAAGCCGGCGCGTCTTTACCGGCAGCGTTATGAAGACGATGTCGAGGCCAAGCTGACCGCGGCCGCGCCGAAGGTTGCCCGGGCACGTCTCTCCGTGTACGGTTCCGCAGCGTACCCGGACGCCACGTTCACTCTCCGGCTCACCTTCGCCGCCGTGCGCGGGTACAAGAACGCGGCCGGCCAGGCGCTGCCCTTTACGACAACTTTCGACGGCCTTTACAAGCGCGCCACTGGCAAGGAACCCTTCAAGCTGCCCTCGCGCTGGGTGAAGGGCAAGTCCTCCCTGCGGTTGAACACCCCCTTCAATTTCGTGAGCACCGCCGATACGCACGGCGGCAATTCCGGTAGCCCGACGCTGAATACGAAAGGCGAAATCGTGGGCATCCTCTTTGACGGCAATCTCGAGAGCCTACCGAACAACTTCGTCTTCACCGACGAGACCGCGCGGAGCATACACGTTTCGGGCCAGGGCATCGTCGAGGCGCTGCGCAAGATCTACCGTGCCAATCGCATTGTGAAGGAGCTTGGGCAGTAACCGCTGAATCACCCGCCGCCGGCGGCAAGCAGGTACAATAACAAGCCTATGTGGACTCTGCGCCTTGCGCTGTTATTGTGTCTCGCCGCGGTGGTTGCTTCGGCTGCTTCGCCGGGATTCCGGGCCGCGGCGGCGCAGACCGACATCACCCCGGACGGCCCCCAGTGGCTGCTCGGCTACCAGGCGCGGCAATCGGCCGGCGTGCACGACCGCATCCACCACCGCGTGGTGGCGCTCGACGACGGCAAGACGCAGATCTACCTGGTTTCGAGCGAGTTCGCCGTCTTCGCTCCGTCTTTCTTCGACGAATTCGGGCGCGAACTCAAACAGCGCACACGAATCGAGCCGCGCCAGGTCTGGTGGACCGTCACGCATACGCATTCGGCACCCGAGTTGGGTCCGGGGGGTATCGGCAAGCTCTTTCTTGGAGAACGCTACAAGCACGATTACGATCACGCTTACGCGAAGGAAGTCAAGGACAAGCTCATCGCCGCCATCAAGGAAGCGCACGAGAAGCTCTTCCCCGCGCGCCTCTACATTGGAACCGGGCGCGCCGAAGCCAATATCAATCGCAGGGAGCGGAAGCCCGACGGCCGCATCGTGCTGGGGAAGAATCCTGAAGGCCCGGTGGACCGCATGATCGGGCTGATACGCATCGAACGGCTGGACGGCGGGCTGGTCGCGCTCATCGCCAACTACGCCATGCACGGCACCGTTCTGGGAGGCAAGAATCTGCTGATCAGCGGCGACGCGCCGGGCGTGGTGGCGAGCTACGTCGAAGCCAAGCTGGGGGCGCCCATGCTTTACATCAACGGCGCTGAGGGCAACATCGCGCCGCTACACAGCGTCGAGCCGGATTTCCGGCACCTGGACGACTACAAGAAGCTGCTTGGCGAACCCATTCTCAAGGCGAACGCCGCGTTGCGCAAGCCGACGCGGCGCATTCGTTTCAAGGCGGAAGAGATCGTAGTCGAGACGCCGCGCAAGCCCGGACTCGGCTGGACAGACGAGCTGGCCGATTACTTGAAAGTGAACGGCGACGGCACGGCCTATGTGCGCGTGCCGGTGCGCCTGCTGCGCATCGACAAGGACACCGCCATTTGGGGCGCGCCTGTTGAGATGTTCACCGAGATTGCGCTCAATATGCGCGTGAAATCGCCGTTCCGCCACACTTTCTACTTCGGTCTCACCAACGGCTGCCTGGGCTACCTGCCCACGAAACAGGCCTTCGCCGAAGGCGGTTACGAGCCGGGCGTCTGTGTTTTCACGGACCGCGTCGAGGCCGATCTGACCAAAGAAGTGAGCGAAGCCCTGGCGGGTCTGAAGCACTGAGCCTATAACCGCGCTCGGAAGCCTGTCATACTGTCGCTCATGAGACGGTTGTCTGCGATCCTGCTCCTCCTGGCCGGCGCTCTCGCTGCGCAGGACTTGCCTGCGCCGGACACGGATCTTCGCACCATGCTGCGCAGGCACGTCATTCGGCGGGCAGCCGAGGTGATTGAACAGGCGAAGGCGCAGCGAGAGGCGGCGATTCGCGGCGCGGGCTTCGCGGACTATCGCGCCAGCGTGCGCGCGCGACTGCGCGAAGTGCTGGGAGACATGCCCTTCGGGCCGCGCGGCGGCGAGCTGAACGTCCGTGATGTTTCGCGGCACGACCGCGACGGTTACCGCATCGAAAACGTCCTGTACGAATCGCTCCCCGGATGGGACGTGAACGCCACACTGTTCCTGCCCGATCCGGCGAAGTTCGCGCCGCCGTGGCCTGCGATCGTCATTCCGGTGGGCCACAGCGGCAAGCAGTTCGCCAGCTACCAGATTCCGGCGCAAGTCTTCGCGCGCAGCGGTTACGTTGCACTCCTGTTCGATCCGCCGGGGCAGTCCGGCGAAAAGCGCCAAGGCAACGACCATTTCCGCGATGGCGTCCGCTCCTACTTGACGGGTTCCACTTCGCAGCGTTTCTTCGTGCTGGACGCCGTGCGCTCGATCGATTACCTGGCCACGCGCGCCGACGTCGATATGCGGCACGGCGTGGGCATCACCGGCGTATCGGGCGGCGGCTTCACCGCGCTTTATGCGACTCTGCTGGACGATCGCATCCGCGCATCGGGGCCGTCCTGCTTCGCCGCGCCTGAAATTGAGCATCCGGTGAAGGATCTGTATTCGCCGTGTCCCGAGACGCTCGCCTTCGGCATTTACCCGAAAGGATTGGATGCGGGGAGCTTGCTGGCGGCTGCCTGCCCGACGCCGCTGCTCATGATGGCCGGCGCCCAGGACGAAGTCTTCAAGGCCGAATGGATGAAGCGCATGGCGGCCGACACCGGGCGCGCTTACGCGGCGGCGCAATCGGCCCAGCGCTTCCGGTTTTTTCTCGATGTGGGCGGTCACGCCTACAGCGTGGCGCAGGCCATCGAGTTTGTGAAGTGGATGGACCGCTGGGTGCGCTCGACGCCCGGCCGCGCGCTGCCCGCATTCGACGCGGCGAAGATCGAGATGGCACCGGAAAACCTGCTGCGCTCCAATCCGCGTCCCGAGCAGAACATGCTCACTGTGGCGAGAGTCGATGCGGCCCGGTTGGCCGCCACGCGCAAGGTGGCGGATCTTCGCCGCGCCGCCATGGAAGTTGCTCGCGTTGATCCCACGTCCGCGCCTCGTGTTCTGAGTGCGAAGCGCTCCAAGCCGTTCCTGGTCTGGGCCGATCTGGCGGAGGAGATCCTGCTGAAGGTGGACGCAGACATCGAACTGCCCGCCACGTTCCTTTACCCCGCCAAACGGGAGACCACTGCGGGCGGATTGCTGTACTTCGACGACCGCGGCCGCTGGGCCGACCTGGCGGCTGGCGGCCTTCTCGGACGCATGAGCGCGTTCCTCTCCCGCGATGGCGTGCATCCGGCCGCGCTGACGGTAGATCTGCGCGGATGGGGCGACACGCGTCCGGCGATGGCCCCGTATGACGCCGCGAGTTGGGCCGCGCCCGAGCGCTGGCTGGCTTACGTATCAGCCGCTCTGGGCGATCCCGTCCTAGCCATGAGGATACGGGACGGAGTGGCTGCGCTGGCCTGGCTCCGCGAGCAGCCGGGTATCGATCCCGGACGCATCGTGGTGGGTGGGCGCGGCATGGGAGGCATCGTGGCGTTGCACGTTGCGGCCATCGACGGAAAGCTGCGCGGCGTGTTCGCCCACGAGCATCCGGCCAGCTTCCGTATGCTGGCTGAGGCGGCAAGCTACCAGTGGCCGCATGACGCGTTTCTGCCGGGAGCGCTCCTGCGCTACGACGTCCCGGAATTGATTGCCGGTTTGAAGATGCCCGTGCTAGCCGTCAATCCGCCCGCCGCGGCGCCGAATGCGCTGGTGGACTGGGTGGCGGCCCGTTGGAAGTAGCGTCTCTAGCGAATTAGTCGTGCTTGCTTCCGAATCTCGCGCGCAGCCTCTCATACAGCGGGCGCATCTGTGTTCGCGCCAGGCCGTCCTTCGCGTTGACGTGCGGCCCGGCTGCGTCGAAATCGAACGGCACGTAGTAAGTCACCAACGAATTCGCCGTGGCTTCGAGGTCCCGCCACGCCGCATCGCGCCCGGCTGTCTGCCCGAGCCGGTCGGCTTCATACAGCCGCGCCAGCGCCCAGTAGAAACGGAACGAATCGTCTCCATAGCGGAAGGCGCGCGCATCCTCCTCCAGGCGGAGACGGACCTCGATCGGCGTCTCCACGCGCATGGCGCGATCGAGCGCAGCCTTGGCTTCATCAAGCAGCCGCAGCGATTCCTCCGGGCCCACCGCCAGCCCGTCCTCGGCCGGCAGATGCTTCAGTGTGAACAGCGGCTTCGTGGGCTTCTGACCGTCCCAATTGCGCAGCACGCCGTTGACGCTCGGCTGATACCAGCTCCTCCAGGCCGTGATGTTCGCGTAGGCGGCTTCCAGCTTGTCATAGAACGTGCGCGCTTCACCGGAGGCAGGCCCATAGTAAAGCCGCAGATACTCGTCCTTGATCTTCTCGACCGGTGTGTGAGCGTCCCATGAAAGGCGTGCAAAAAGGACCTGCGTGAGCGCGCGCGGTCCCCACAGGGCCATGGGTATGTGCATGTAGCTCATGCCGGTGACGCCGATGCGATGGTAGAAAGCGAAGTCCGCGCCCATGGTGCGCGAGAACAGGAGCGGCAGATCCTCGAATTTCGAAACGTTGTAGTACTCGACGACGGCGAGCGGAAAGCGCTTCGAAACGCGCCCCCACTCACTGACCGTGCGCGCGTATTTCTCGTTCAGCTCCGTACATTCCCGGCTCTCCAGCGTGTGCGCATAGCAGCGATTGATGGGCGCGTAGAGGCTGAAATCCTTGCCGCTCGAGAGCAGTTCCGGGATCTCGCGCGAAGGGCCGCCGAGCGACGGCGTGCCTTCGTAAGCCACCAGGGCCATGCCGATGTCGCGCGGCATCTTGCCGGAGGCGACCGCAACGGCGGCCTCGCGGCGGATGCGCGCCATCAGGTGCAGGTAGCGGTCCGCGTCGTTGCCCAGCGCGCGGCAGCGCGGGCACTGGCACCAGCCGGCCCAGGTGTCGAACAGCCAGACGTTCTGGTAGTCCGTCCAGCGCCAGTCGGAGGCCAGGTGCTCAACCACGCTGCGCGCCACGTAAGCGGCCGCTTCGGCGTTGGAAACGCAGAACTGATACTTGTAGGCGTTTTTGCGCTCGCGTTTACCGTTCACTTCCGCGAACCAGTCCGGATGCTCCTCGAACAGCGTCTTTCCGCTGGCCATGGGCTTGTCCGGATCGAGCACCTGTTCGAGGATGTGCCCGCCCGACAGCAGCACGAAGCCCAGCTTCTTCATCAGATGGTACGAGCGCGGGCAGTACGCCCACATGTTGAGCCGGTTGCGCGCCATCCACTGGAAAACCTGTACGGATTCCATGCTTTCGGCGGCGGCATGGAAGCCGCGGAACAATGGGAAGTCTGGCGCGGATTGGATGTCCCATCCTGCCAGAGGAATGGCGGCGCGCTCAGCCGGCGTGACCTCGCCGTTCGTGCCGGGCGCATACCACCGCCATCCGAGCTGCTCGAGAAAGGCGTAGACGGCATAGAGCGTGCCCGCGCGCCCGCCGCCGGTGAGATACAGGACATCGCGCCCGTCGCGCTTCACGCTGCGGATTGCGTACGCCTGCCCGTCGGCGAAATGCACTCCCGCCTCCCGCACCGCGGTGCCCACCACGATGGACGGGCCGGTTGCCGGCAGTTTCTCCACGAATCGGAACTGCAGCTTCGGCGCGGTGCGCTCCAGGAAGCTCTTCAGTTCGGTGGCCGCGAACGCCGTAGTGCAGCGCTCCGCATCGGGGCCGTCCTTCTGCCAGTCGACCTGCGATTCCCCGACCGCCCAATAGCGCACCAGGCGGGCGGCCCCCTTGTAGGGCACCACGATGGCAATCTGGTTCGATTGGGCGAACGCCGTGGCGGCAAGAAATGCGACAAGCAGGCATCGAATCATAGACAACCATGGTATTGCGATTTGACGCCCCACTGCGCGATCTGGTGTGATCGACACTGAAGATATGGACCGCCGCACTTTTCTCACCGAGTTCCGGGGACAGGCTACGTGATTCCGGAATTCGTGAGTTGCGGTTTTTGCTAGATTGCTCTTTCGCGATCGGAGAACCTGTCTCAATTTTTTGGCCACGAATCTATCGCGAACACTCTCCAGCAAAGGTGCAACGGTGGGTAGCCTGCGATGGAGAACTCGCCAGCAAACGTGCGTACTTCGGGACGCCGTTCGGCGGCAGCGGTTGGAGCCACAATATTGAGCGGCGACGTTGACGGTGGAACTCTGATAGGTTGCGCTGAATTGTGGAATCACGTAGCCTGTCCCCGGAACTCCCATTTGACGCCCCACTGCGCGATCTGGTGTGATCGACACTGAAGATATGGACCGCCGCACTTTTCTCACCGGAGCCGGGGCCGGCGTTGCGTTCGCGGCCCGCGCTCAGAACCAGCCGAAAAAGCAGTTCGTCGAAGAGCGCGTCGAGCGCATCACCGCGCCTCCCAAGCCCGCGCTTGCCATCAATCACCTCGGCTTTCTGCCGGGCGGCAAGAAGATCGTCATCTTCCGCCTTACCGGCGAGGCGCCCGCGGAATTCGTGCTTCGCGACATCGGCTCGCAGCCGAAGCCCCCCGAATTACACCGGCGCTTCACTCGCGTTACCTCGGATTTGGGCGATTGCCTGGTCGGCGATTTCAGCGACATCGAGCGGCCCGGCATGTACCAGGTGACGGCCGGATCGGAGAAGTCCGTGCCGTTCTTCATCCGGGACGACGTCTGGCAGCGCACCCTCGCGAAGGCGGTGAGTTACATACACTCGCAGCGCTGCGGGCAGGAAGTGCCGAACGTACACCCGGCCTGCCACCTGGACGACGCGCGGCAGCGCGACACCGGCGAACACATCGATACCACCGGCGGCTGGCACGACGCCGGTGACCTTCGCAAGTGGGTGAGCGCCACCATCCTCAACGGGATCGCGCTCATCGGGTTGACGCGCAGCCTCGGGGACAAGTGGGATGCCGCGGGAAGCGGGGTGAAGACGCTGCTCGACGAAGCGCGCTGGGGCAACACGTACTTCCTCAAGATGCAGGACAAGGACGGCCGCGTGCGGAACGATGTGGCCGGCGGCGTCAACGGCGACAACAGCGACAACCACTGGACCGACAACCAAACCGGAACGCCCGACGACCGCTACATCAATCCGGCGAAGCCGGCCTCGGTGCAGGCCCTGTTTACCCTCTTCGAAGGGATGATGGCTAACGCCTTCGGCGACGCCGACGCAGCCTATGGGCAACAGTGCCTGCATGCGGCCCTGCGCTGCTGGGACGCGGCCAACCGCTTCGGCGGCACGGGCGACCTGGCGTGGTGGGCGATGGCGGCCGCCGAACTGGACCGCGCCACAGGAGGCGTCAAATATCGAAATTACGCCATCAATTTCGGTTCGCAGATCGTCTCGCTGCAGAACACAGAGTTCTCGAACGGGCAGAAGCTGGTGCGCGGATGGTTCCGCGCCTCGGGCAACAGCCCGGAGCCGTACGTTGACGTTGTTCACGGCGCTCTTCCTGTTCTGGCGCTGCTCAGATTGATAGAAGCCTATCCGAATGTCGAAGAGGCGGAGGCCTGGCGCGACGCGGTCAAGCGGCATCTGGACGAATACGTGCTGCCCATGGCCGCGCGCTCGCCATACCGCATCGTGCCATTCGGCATCTTCCGCGGCTCGCCATCTCCGGAACTCTACCGGCCGCTGGAGGGCAAGTTGACCTACCGCTTCTTCATGCCCGTGCGGCACACCGATTGGTGGGTGGGCACCACCAGCCACCTGGAAAGCTACGCGCACGCACTCTCGCTTGCTTCGAAGATCCTCGGCAAGCGCGCCTACCGGGATCTCGCTTTGAGACAGCTCGAATGGGTGATGGGCGCCAACCCGTTCGGAGCCTGCTTGATGACGGGCGAAGGGATGCGCAATCCGTATCCGCACTCGCGCTTCGTGGGACTCATTCCCGGCGGCATCATGAATGGTATCGCCGGCAACGCGCGGGACGAGCCGATCCTGGATATCGAAAACGGCTTCGACTGGCGCACCACCGAATACTGGACGCCGCACAACGCCTATTACATCCAGGCGGTCGCCTCACTGGCGGCCATGCGTGCCGCGTTTGAATCGTAAGATAATGCTACCGATGACCCGCCGCACCGCGCTTCAATTGTGCTCCCTTCCGCTCTTTCGGGGCCTCGGCCTCGCTTCGGCGCGTTCTTACCGGCTCGGCTGCCAGACGCTCCCGTACCGCAACCAGGCGTTGCCGCGCGCCATCGAAGGGATCCGCAAAGCCGGCTATCGCTACGTGCAGGTCTACCACATGCACGCGGGACGGCTGGTATTTGCGCCCGAAACGCCCCGCGCCGAATTGGACGACCTGCGCCAGCGCTTGAAGGATGCGGGCCTGGATATGTTCTGCGGATTCGTGGGATTGCGCGGCGACCTGCGCAAGCCGGAGAACTTCACCCTCTACTTGAAGGAACTCGATCTCGCCCGCGAGTTCGGCGTGCGGACCGTGGTTGGCATCGGTCCCGGCTACTACACGAAGTTTCCCGGCATGCCCAAGCGCGCGAGCGATTGGGAGAGAGAAGTCGCCGAATTCCTGCCCGCGCTGGAGCGCGCCGTCCGGCACGCGGCTTCCATCGGCGTCACCATCACCATCAAGCCGCACACTGGGCTGGCCTGCCATGGCAAGGCGGGCCTGGAACTGATGCGGCGCCTGCCGAGCGAGAACCTGAAGATCTGCTGGGATGCCGGCAACGTGTCGTTCTATGAAGGGATTCATCCGGACCCGGATCTGCCGGATCTGGCGCCGTATGTCAAAGCAGTCTGTGTCAAAGACCATCGCGGCCTGCGCGCTAATCCCGACTTTCCCGTGCCGGGTCAGGGCCAGATCGATCACGAACTGATGTTCAAGATCCTGTTTGGTGCGGGATTTGACGGCCCGATCTCGGTGGAGCGCATCGACGGGACCGACAACGCCATGACGATGCCCGCCGAGTTGATCGATGCGCGCATCGCCGCGGCGCGCGCGTATTTAGCTCCGCTGCTGGATAAGATTTAACGCGGCTAGCGCTTCCAATACCTGCGCCGCGTGTCCTTCCGCGCGGACCTTGTCGAAGATCTTGAGGATCTTGCCGTCGGGCCCGATGATGAACGTACTGCGCACGATGCCCATGGTCTTCTTGCCATACATGTTCTTCTCGCGCCATACGCCGTAAGCCTGCGCGGCGGCCTTCTCCGAATCCGACAGCAGCGTGAACGGCAGGCCGTACTTCACCTTGAACCTGGCTTGCTTTTCGACCGGGCAGGGCGAAACGCCGACAATCACCGCGCCGGCCGTCTCGAAGCGCTGCCGCCTGTCGCGGAACTCGCAAGCCTCAGTGGTGCATCCCGGGGTGTCCGCTTTCGGATAGAAGTAGAGCACCACGGTCTTGCCCCGGAGGCCGGACAGCCGGAAGGGTTCGCCCGTGTCCGTCTGGAGTTGAATGTCGGGGGCAGGGCTGCCTTCACCGAGGGGGGCGGAGGTTATTTTTGCCATACCTTTTGGATTCCGGAACGGCAAGACGGGACGCGGAAATTGCGAGAAGCCGTCGATGCGCCGGTTCGTCAATAGGCGATCTTCGATAAGATCGGTTCTGCGGTTCTCCGAACTCAACGCTTGTACCCATGAAAACGAAACTGCCATTCATCCTGATGACCGCGATTGCCTGGGCCGTTCCTCCATCGGCGCTGCCTCAGGCGTTCAAGCCCACGGTTGTCGCCACTCCCGGGCGGGAGTCCAAGGCATACGAGGAATGCAGGCGCGCGCTGGTGAAGCCCGGCTATAAGCAGCCCAAGGCCTATCCGGGCTATACAGGGTTTGTCGGTTGGACATCCGTCACACGGACCAAAACAGGGGCGCTGCTGGTGACCTTCAGTTCAGGATACTGGCACGCCTCCCCGCCGACGCCCATTACGACGATCAAGCCCGAGGACGTGCGCCTGTGGCGAAAGATGGGCATGCCGGAGGTGAACGCGCCGCGCGGTGGACGGGCGGAGATCATGCGCTCGGACGATGGCGGCAGGACCTGGAGCGATCCGGTTCCCATGATCGATACCGAATGGGACGACCGGTCGCCGGCAGTGGCGCAACTTCCCGACGGCACTCTGGTGGCCTCGTTTTTTACCTACCCCTCGCCGGGAGTTGCCATTATTCGTTCCTTTGACGATGGAAAGACGTGGGAGCAGAAGCCCAAAGTAATTTGCGCCCCGTTTCACACTTTGGCCACGGACGGCCCGCCGCTGGTGATGCCGGACGGATCGCTCCTGCTGGCCGCTTACGGGTCGGAGAAGGAAGGCGACGCCAACGATGCCATCGGGATCTTTGCATCGCGCGATAGCGGAGAGACGTGGCGGCACCTGGCGACGATCCGTGCGCCGCACGAATTATCGGAGCCCGGATTGGCGCGCCTGCGGGACGGTACGCTGGTGGTCATTACGCGTCCCGAGGGCAGCGTGAGCTGGTCGAAAGACGGCGGCAAGACGTGGACCCAGCCGCAGAACCTGCTCGCGCGAATGTTCGACCCGTGGCTCCTGACGCTCCGCGACGGCAAACTGCTCTGTCTCCACGGGTCTTACAACAAGCAACACCACGGACTGCGTGCGCTGGTGAGCACCGACGGCGGCAAGACGTGGAATGGAGCGGGGACGGATTACGGTTTCGCGGTCGACCCGTCGGTATACGGTTACTCGCGCGGCGTTCAACTGCCTGACGGCTCGGTGTACATCGTCTATCAGGGCACCGGCGGACACAAGACGGCAGATGCGGCGTCGATGTCCATCTATGGAATGCGCCTGCGGGTGATGGCGAAGGGCCACGGGATCGAGATACTACCCGCACCAGGACCGCGCGTTCAGTAGTCAGGAACCTACTCGGGAACTCGTTTGCCGATGTACGCGCCGCCACGCACGTCGGTTCCCGTGTATTCTTCCACGACTTTCAATCCGGCGCCGGTCATGGCAGACGCATACTCTTCGCGGGAGAAGAGACCGATTTCCATGGATTGTTTATGGTAGGTCACCTCGTTGTCCTTCCCAAGAAGATGGTGGAACGTAACCTCCACGAGTTTTGGTTCCTTGAGACGCACTTGTTCCATGCGGGCGATCTTCAAATCCGGCCGGTCGGCAGCGTCGACCACGATGAGGTCCTGGAATTCTTCTATGGTGCTCCACGGGGTGATCAGCACCAGTCCGTTGGGCCGAAGGTGGGCGGCGATACGTTTCATCGATGCGCGCAAATTGTCCGCGGTCCTGACGAATCCGATGGATCCGTAGAGGCAGACCATCGCGTCAAAGTTCGCCTCCAGTTGAAAATCAATCAAGTTCCCCAGATAGAACTTGACGTCGGGGAACTTCTTTCTGGCCCGATCAAGCATGTCCTCGCTCAGATCCAGTCCAGAGACACGATAGTGGTCCGAAAAGTAGGGGATATGGCCTCCCGTCCCACAGGCAAGAACAAGCAGATCAGCCTGTGACGGAATGCCATGTCTGGTCAGCAGTTCCCGTACTTTGGCCGCCTCTGGTGCGTATTCCTGGTCCTTCACGTACAAAGCATCGTAGTAAGTGGAAATGGTTTTGAAATCAGAATACATGACGTTATTTCTCGTTCCCCCAGCAAGCGATAATCCGACTGTAGAGCGTGGTGGTGACGTTTGAATCCCCTTGCTCCCACATCAGCGCTGTAGAATGGCCGCGCGGCATCTGCTGTGCGGCCAACTCTTCCGGCGACAGATATCTCAGCGAACTATCATGTGGCCGTTCTGCATCGGCCGGCCCCGAAGAAAGCTATCTGCCTCGATGGCCGGGCACTCGCGCCTGAAGCTGTCCACGATCGTCAGTACCCGGAGACTCTTGCCCGTCGCCAGCGAGTCCACGACGAAGTCGATCGCCCATTCCTGATTGTGTCCGGTGAGCATCGCCGCCGGCGGCAGCCATAGCGCGGCTTTTGCTTCGCCAACTCAATCATGGCTTGGTGCAGCCGGGCGTTGCGCTCTGGCCGGGGCTCGGAGCGGTATGTGGTGCGATCCAGTTTCAGCAGCGTGCAGGCTTGGCGCTCGCTCTGCCCATGCCCGGCCAGCACGAGCGCCACATGGCGGCGTCGCTCTACAAGCTCCATCCGTTTTCTCGGATCACCGTCTGCAAGACGTCCTTGTCCAGCGGCAATTCGGCCACCAGCTCTTTCAATCTCGCGTTGTCTTGCTCCAGATCGCGCAGCAGCCGGACCTCGTTGACTTCCAGCCCGCCGTACTTCGCCTTCCAGGCGTACAGCGTGGCCTCGCTCACCCCAATCTCACGCGCCAGATCCTTACCATCAACCAGCCAGCCACTGGAATGATGACAAGTGCGGTGTCGCCCCGCATCGTGCAGTTCGGAATGAAGTTGATATTCTGAGCGGCCGTTCGCCGTTCAACGCAGTGCCGTAACGGCCCCGTGTCTACCAGTACTTTAGTATAAGAGCCTTCGATTTGCGAACGCCCTCGACCGGGTCGCCCTTGCCTTCGTACTCGATGGAGAGCGAGCCTTTGTATTTTTGCGCCTTGAGCATGTTCAGGACACGCGGGAAGTCGTAGGAGGCAGCCTCGCCGCGCTCGTCGAACTCGTTGATCTTCACGTGCGTCACGAAAGCGTACGGCGCCACCTTGGCGACTTCTTCATAGCGCACCGCATCGGGGAAATTTCCGAAATCCACCATCGCGCCCACCCACTTGGGGTCCGTGCCCTGGATGATCTTGACGATATTGGCCGCCGTCTTCGAAACGCCGCCGTGGTTTTCGATCGCCAGCCGGATTTTCAACTGGCGGGCTACCGGCAGCAATTCCTTGAAGGCTGCAATCACTCGCTCTACGCCCACCGTGGCGTCGGCCTCCGGCCCCCCTCCTGTGTTGCCGACGTTGATCCGCACCACCGGCGCGCCCAGCCGGTGCGCCATGCGCAAGCCGGCCTTGTCGTACTCAATCTGCTGGCGCCGCTTGGCCTCATCGGGCTGGGCCAGATTCCCTTCGATTACAAAGCAGGTCACCACGCGGCCGGCGGCCTTCACGGCGGCCTTTACCTGGTCGACGTAGGCGTCGTCCCGTTGCTTGAAGAACGAGTCGTTGTAAGAGATCCCCTTGATGCCTTCCTGTTTGTAGAAAGCCGGGGCCGAGACCATGTCCAACTTGCCCGCACCGATCAATTGGCGATAGCTGTAAGTCTCGCAGGAAAGTACATTGCCGCCCCGCAGCGTGGCATCCTCCGCCCACGCCAGGGAGCCGAATAGAAGAGCCGATAGCAAGATAGGAATTGGCATAACCCTCATTATGACATCCTGGTCAGGCTATCCATTTAGCTTCAAAACGGGCGGAAGGTTAAGGTGGCGAGTGGTGCGGATGAGAGGACTTGAACCTCCACTCTCTTGCGAGAACATGGACCTGAACCATGCGCGTCTGCCAGTTCCGCCACATCCGCACGGATGCGATGAGTCTGTATCTATTCTCGCGAAGCTGGAGCGCGGAGTCAAATCGCCGCAGGCTCGGCAGTGGAGACCTCCAGCCAGCCCTCCTGCGGGGCGGCGTCCACCGGCAGCCCTGATTGCCACACCGATACGTCCAACCCCAGTGTTCCTCCCGGCTCCACTCCTAATGCCGCAAGAGCCACGCGCACCTCGAGCACCTTGTGGAAGACGGCTTCCAGGGGGGCCGGAACCGCGGCGCCGCCCAGGTGCGCCTCAGCGATCGGAGCCGCGGACTCATCCAACCTGATCCGGAGGCGGCTTGACGTGCCGCCCTCCCGCCGCGGTTGGATGTTCACGCGCGCTTCGAGGTCGCGGGCCTGGCTGAGAACGCCGGCATCGACATCCAATCTCAAGAAAAGATTCGCGCCATCGGAACCGTAGGAAAGCTCGCGGATCACGAACTTCTTGCCGTGCATGGCGCCCGAACGCACATCGGCGCGATACGTTCCCGCTCCCATCCACTCGAAATACGATGTCACTTCGCCGTCGATGCGCGGCCGGATGCGCGAGGAGGGCGGCACGCGCAAGTCCTTGATTTCGACGCGCAGGATGGGGCGCGACAGTTCCTCGGGCGGAACCAGATTGAGGGCCCGGTAGACATTGGCCAGATGCTCGCGGAACAGCCGATCGAACTCCGGGCGATTGGCCGAACCGTGCTCGGGGCCGTACCACCAGCACCAATCGCTGCCTTCGGCGATCATAAGTTCCTCAAAGGCCAGGCGCCGCGCCTCGTCGGAAATGGCCAACGGGCCTTGGCGGTTCACGGCCTGTTCGTAAGTCTGGCGCGTGCGCAACAGGTACTCCCAGGCCCGGTTGTCCTCCTCGGCGCCGATCCAGATATCGAAGTTCGCGTTGATCCAGGAACCGGGAAAAATCCCTTTCAAGGGCTGCGGCTCCACCTGTGAGAGCGCTTCCGATACCGTCAGGGCCTTCATCTCCGGGGTTCGCGAGATCATGCCGTAGAGCTCGCGCAGGAACGGGCGCCCGTTGCGGTCGTAATACTCCCAGGCGTTCTCGCCGTCCAGGATTACGGGCACCAGCGCGTCCCGGCCGGCCGCGAGGATGGGGCGGCAGTTTTCGCGGATGCGCGCCAGAAAGTGGCTGGCCGCGTCATGAGCGCTCATCCGGGCGTAGACGAACCCGATCAGGTCGCTCAGGAAATGATCCCGGAAGATCATGCGCAGTTCGCGGCTGCCCTGGCGCCAGACGTAGGGCCGGTAGGTCAGTTCGGGACCCGCGGTCTGGCCCAACGTGCGCGCCAGCACGCCGTTGTCGGTGGCTGCCCAACGGAAGCCCACGTCGGCGGCAATGCCCAGCGCCTCGTCCGAGACGGAGCCTTCGCTCGGCCAAAGGCCTTCAGGGCAAGCGCCGAACTGTTCGCGCATGTACTGGCGGGCGCGCTCCAACTGGGCGAGCGCATCCTCGGGATAGCGGAAGCGGCTGGGCAGCGGCACGTTGGGATGCGAAACGCGCGCGATGTCGGAATCGCACAGGAGCGGCAAGATCGGATGGTAGTAAGGTGTGGTGGAAATCTCGATTTGCCCGCCGGCGGCGAATTCACGATACACGGGCAACACCTTGCCGAGGATCTCGAGCTGCTTGCGTCCGGTCAGAGCCTGATCGGCGGCGGAATAATCGCGTCCCCGATCGACGAGCGCGCACACTTCGGGATCGCTGTCCAGAAACTCTTCGTCGAACCAGGCCAACTGCGAAAGCACCTGCAAGTCCCGGAAGGCCTGCTGATCGAAGAAGCGGCGGGCACGGTCCGGGTTTCGGTCAGCCGCCGTCCAGGCGTTGTGCAGTTCTGCGTAGCGCGGGTAGCGGTGGATGAGGCGTTCGACGTTGGCCTGGAAGAAATACCGCAGGATGAAGTCCTGCTGCTCGCGGGTGAGGTTCTCAACGGGTTCCAGCGCGCACTTCAGAAACGGGTCGACGGCGCTGCCAGAGGCATATTCCGCCACTTGCAGCATCATTGACGGCACCAGGTTGAAAGTCTGGTGAATGTCCGGGAAGTCCTTCAGAACATGGACCATCCCGTAGTAGTCCTTCAGCGCGTGGAGCCGGGTCCAAGGCAGACGGTATTCGCCCGACATCAGGTCCTTGTAAAAGGGCTGGTGCATGTGCCAGACGAAACAAAGCAGAATGCGAGGCATGGTATTTCAGCGAGAAAAATAACTCCGCGAAGGCGGCGGGGGGGTGCCGGACCCTTTCAAGGCCGCCCACAGAATGGCGTTCAATTCGTCGTCATCGATTTGATCGGCGTCCTCAAAACTCAGGCGCATCGAGCGCGACGCGGTGGGCGAGGCAGCGGGATTGCGCTGGTCGAGAGCGATGCGCGGCTTCTCGGCGATATAAGGCCGCGTGTCTGGCGCCGGCTGGAACGAGTAAAACATGGGGCGCGCGGCGGCGTCGAAGTGCGTCATGGGCCGCAGACCGAGGATCAACTCCATGGTGCGCAGCATGGAGGTGGTGTTGTACATGGTGCTGTCGACGCTGTGCCGCTTGACGTAAGGCGAAATGACGAAAGCGGGAGAGCGGTGCGAGTCGACGTGGTCGGCGCCGTTTTGCGCGTCGTCTTCCAGTACGAAAATGGCGGTAGTGGGCCAGAACTTACTCTTGGAGACCGCCTCGACGACCATGCCGAGGGCGTAATCGTTGTCGGCGAAAGCTGACAGCGGCGCGATGCGGCCCGGTGCGGTTCCCGACGTATGGTCGTTGCCCAGGCGCATGATGATGAACTGCGGCATCTTTCCGGATGCTTCGAATTCCGCCAGGTCGCTCAGAAACACCTTGGCGCGCTCGACGTCGGGGTAGCTCAGGTCGAAAGCGCGGTAGTGCAGATTCGTGACCGGAGCAAGTGCGGAATCGCGGACGCCGCTAGCCTGGATGCCGCTCAATTCCCCGCGGGGGAGGTTGTTCACCGAATAGCCGTAATTCCGCATGGACAGGCCGGCGGCGAGGACGTTGGTCCAGATATAGCCGGCGGGAGGCGAATTGGCCGGTTCCTGGCCTTCGTAATCGTAGTGGCGGCGGCGCGCGCCGTAACTGTTGGGCCACATCTTCTGCACGTAGTCCGGAGCGATGGCAGCGGTTGACCAGTTGTGACCGTCGGCGCTCACGTCCGAATTCACATAGAAGTTGTCGAGCAAGACGAACTCGCGCGCGAGCTTGCGGTGGTTGGGGCTGACCTGCTCGCCGAACAGCACCAGTGACGGGTCTCCGTTGCCTTCCTTCAGGTCGCCGAACACCTGGTCGTAAGTGCGATTCTCTTTGACGATGTAGATGACGTGCTCGATGGGCGTGGGGTCGCCCGGGCGCGTGGGCACAGGGTTCCCGGCAGGCACGCCGGCATCGAACAGGACGGTGTCGCGGTAACGCGAGCACGACATGACAGTCTTTGTGTGGGCGTCTAGCTGCTGGGCGTCGAAGGGCTCCACCAAAGATACCGTGCCGGTCTGGATGCGCCCGACATATTGCACCGCCGAAAGGCCCTGGTAGGCCGGCGCGGCTTTCTTCGATGGGTTCGGGCCTTGGGGATTAGGATAGCTGCGCAATCCGCGTCCATTCAGCACGGCCAGCGTCCCATCGGAGAGCTCCTTGACGGCGGTGGGATACCAGCCCGTGGGGACGAAGCCGAGCACGCGGCTGCGCTCCTCGGTGAGATCCACGACGGCGACAGCGTTGGCGTCCGAGCAGACCACGAAGAGGCGGTCCTCACCCTTGCTGAGCGCGAGCGCAGAGGGCGTCATGCCGGCCGGTTCGCGCGGTTCGAGCGATACGTTAATGTTTTCGATGACGCGCAGTTCGCCGGACTCGCTGACCCCGACTACGCGCACCCCGTTGGTGTTCGCCACGGCCACAAACAACCGCGCGACGTAGGCGGTACCGCCCGGCTCCTCGGGCGCTTCCGGCTTCTTCGCCGACCACACCATGTCGGTCGGGTGCGGTCCGACGCGCACCGTAGAGAGGATTTCGCCATTCGAGGTCTGATGATGCGCCACCGAGCCTCCGCTCCAACTGGAGACGAAGAAGGATTTGCCGTCCGGATTAAAGAGGATGCGATAGGGACGGCGCAACGTCTTGAAGCGCTCAATCACGCGGCCGGACTGCGGATTAATGACCGCGATCGTATCCTTGTAAAGATCGGCGGCGTAAAGCAGGCGCCCGTCCGGCGAAAAAGCGACGTCGCCGATGAAATCATCGTGCTTGCGCGTCTTCTCCTCCGAGACAACGAACGTCCGCGCGGGGGTCAGCGTCCCGTTTTCCCACGCGAATTCGAAGACCGAGGCGCGGCTGCCGCCACCCACGTAGACATGCTTTCCGTCGGGAGCAAAGGTGAGCCCCAGCCAGCCGTCGGCCAGCGGGACCCTCGAAAGTTCGCGGCCTCCGGCAGTATCAAGTACGCTGATCGACGGCGGCATATATCCACCGTTGAGCACAAGCAACCGGCTTGCTCCGGGCGCCAGAGCCGCGGACATGGGAAACGTTCCCACGGGAATCTGTTTCCCGGCCGGCCGCACACGCCAGCCATTGCTTAACAGAAAACTGCCATCCGGCTGGAATCCAACCTTTTCACGCGGGGGCGCCTGCGAACAGAGAACGGCAGCGAGAGCGGCCAGCGCCGCGATGAGAACATATTTCATTCCGAGAACCTCTGCGCAATGGGAAACCGGCGGCCCATCCCAAATGCCTTGGTAGTCACTTTCAATCCGGGCGCGGCCTGCTGCCGTTTGTATTCGTTGCGGTCCACTTTGTTGACAATGTCGCGCACCAGTTCGACGGGCAGGTTCTGCTCGGAGGCGATGCGCGGCAACGGTTCATACTCTTCGATACAAGCGTGCAGGATGCGGTCGAGCACCTCATAGACCGGCAGCGAATCGCTGTCCTTTTGATTGGGGCGCAGTTCGGCGGACGGGGCCTTCGTGAAGACGCTTTCGGGGATGGCGCCGGGGTGCCGGCGGTTGGCCACGCGCGACAGGTCGTAGACCAGCGTCTTGGGAACGTCGCTGATGACGGCGAGGCCGCCGCACATGTCGCCGTAAAGCGTGCAGTAGCCCACCGCGAGTTCGCTCTTGTTGCCGGTGGTGAGCACCAACGCCCGCCACTTGTTGGAGAGCGCCATCAGCGTCACGCCGCGCAGGCGCGCCTGCAGGTTCTCTTCCGTAACATCCTTCGGCGCGCCGGCAAACAACGGGGCCAGCACTTCCAGGAACTTCTCATAGACCGGCGTGATGGAGACCACTTCGAAGCGGATGCCAAGACCTTCGGCGAGCAAGCGGGCGTCCGTCAGGCTGTGATCGGAGGAATACGGTCCCGGCATGGCGACGCCGGTCACGTTTTCGCGCCCAACCGCATCGACGGCGATCGCAGCGGTGAGTGAAGAATCAATGCCGCCGCTCAAGCCGATGAGCACGCGCTGGAAGCCGCACTTGCGGATGTAGTCCCGCGTGCCGGTAGCCAGCGCTTCGTAGACGGCCTCGGTTTCATCCGCCAGGTCTTCGTGCAGGTCGCCATGGCCGGTTTCCGTATCGACGAAGACCAGATCTTCGGCGAAGGATCGCGCGGAAGCGATCACGCGCGCATCGGCGTCCAAAGCGAAGCTCGAACCGTCGAACACGAGTTGATCGTTGCCGCCGACCTGGTTGACATAGACCACGGGCACGCCGTATTTGCGGGCCGTCGCCGCGAAGACGTCGCGGCGCAGTTCGCGCTTGCCCTTGTGATAAGGCGAGGCGTTGATGCTGATCAGGATCTTCGCGCCGGCCGCGGCTAATTCCTCAACGGGGTCTCGCCGGTACAGGCGGCGCTCCCAGAACTGCTTGTCGTTCCAGGCGTCCTCGCAGATGGTGAGGGCCACGCGCTGCCCCGCCAGCTCGACGACGGACTGGCGCTCGGCGGGCAGGAAGTATCGCGCTTCATCGAAAACGTCGTAGGTCGGCAGCAGCATTTTATGCTGTGTAAACAGAATCCGGCCGCCGCGCAGAACCACGGCGCAATTGACTACGCTCTTGCCGGACGACGCCGGAGAGGGGGCGATGGCCCCGGTGACGATGGTAGTATCGAGCCCGGAGGTTTCCTCCGCCAACCGCTTCAACTCAATCCCGGCGCGCTCGACGAAACTGGGCTTTTCCAGCAGGTCGCGCGGAGGGTAACCAGTGAGCGACAGTTCGGGAAACACCACGATTTCGGCGCCACCCGCAACGGCGCGGCCGGCGTAGCGGACCATCAGGTCCACGTTGCCCGGGAGGTCGCCGACAGTGGTATTGATCTGTCCGAGTGCGATCCGCATGAAACTCTTATTGTACCCGCAGGTCCGCGCGGGCCGTCTCCCGGGGCGCCAAGGTCCACATACAATAGGATGGCGCGGGGAGGGACCATGAATTCCACAATCAACCGCCGCCGCTGGCTGCAGGCGGCGGCGTCGGTGGGGGCGGCGCCCCTGCTGCGGGGTGAAACGTGCGGAATCTCGAACGCCCATTTCGCCGTAACGGTAGACAAATCCACGGGCGTGTTGACGGGTCTGCTAGTCAAGCGCAATGGCGCGGAACTGGTAAGCGAAAAGCGTCTGGCGTCCAACTTCCGGCTCTGCGTGCCGCTGCCGGACTACCTCTGCAATTACGTAGACGGCGCGAAACAGGAAGCCCGGCGCGTCGCGGCCACAGCGGATCGCCTGGATGTCGAGTTCTCTGGTCTGCGCGCGGTGAAGGGCGAGGTGCCCGTCGACCTTTCGTATTCCGTCCGGCTTGACGGCGACGCGGTGCGTTTCCGCGCGCGCCTCACCAATCGCGGTCCGTATCCGGTTTCGGAATTCTGGTTCCCGCGCATCGGCGGCTGGACCGGTTTCGGCGGTCGAACCGCGAAACTCGCCA
Organism: uncultured Solibacteraceae bacterium; assembly: GCA_964384215.1. GTDB lineage: Bacteria > Acidobacteriota > Terriglobia > Bryobacterales > Bryobacteraceae > JAJFUV01. The sequence goes on from CAYLLB010000019.1 coordinate 74,579, forward strand.
GGCCGAACTACACTTCCTGCCGGCACGAAGTGGCGCTGTTCGAGCGCTTTCCCAGTGAGCGCGGCTTTGGCGCGGAAGCCGCCGAATACACCGCCGACTATCCGGGCATGGTCATGCCCTGGTGGGACTTGTACGACGAAGCCTCGAAAACCGGCCTCTATCTCGGCTATCACGACCGGACGTTCCGCTACTCGACCTGGCACGCCTTTCTCCACCCGGACGTGACCGGCTTGCCCGATGTCAACTGGCTGACTCCGGAAGAGGCGGCGGGCGCGCCCATCGGCATCGTGTTCTCCCACGTGCGCTACCCGTTCATCGCGTCCGGCGAAACGTATGAAACCGGAGAGTTCATCCTGCGCGCGCACGAGGGGGACTGGCACCAGGGCTCGCTGTTTTATCGCGAATGGTTCCTGAAGAACTTTCCCGTCGATAAATCCCGCAGCTGGCTGCGCAAGCAGAGCGCGTGGTTTTCGTCGATCGTGTACCAACCGGAAGACCGCATCGTGGCGGACTTTACCACTTACGATAAGTGGTGTCAGGATGCCGAGCAATACGGGATACGCTGCCACGAGCTGATCGGCTGGCATCGCGGCGGACTGGAGCGCAACTACCCGGAGTATGTCCCGGAGGAGAAACTGGGCGGACGGCCGGGCTTCCAGAAGACGCTGAAGTCGATCCGGTCGCGCGGCGCCCGGTGCCTGGCGTTTGTGAACTACAACATCGTCGATGGCGCCAGCGAGCACGCCAAAGGGGCGTTGAAACCGTTTATCCACCAGGACCAGTTCGGCCAGACGCCCAATTCGATGGCGTGGGGCGAGAGCACACTTCTCGCGCGCAAGGGTCACAGCGTGCGGCGGCACCTACTCACATCCGTGGTGCCGCCTGTCGAGAAGCTGCTGCAGGACCATTTCGTCAACCTCGCTCTGGATGGCGCCGACGGCTTGCAGATAGATAAGGTGGTGGCTTGCACGAGGTTAGATTTCAATCCTCACAACACGCGCAAACCCGACGAGGCGATGTGCGAAGGGCTGGTACAGGCCATTGCGCGGGCCTTGGCCAAGTGCCGGACCATCAATCCGGATTTTCAGCTTGCCAGCGAGGCGCACGCGGACCGCTTCATCCCGTATGTGGACGTCTACTACCGCGCAGCCGATAAGGGCGGCATTTCGCCGTTGCGCTACGTGTTTCCGGAGTGGACTTCGGCGCTGCACGTGACCATGCCGCGGGATTTTCTCGCCATCAACATGGCAGTGGTTACCGGCGCGGTCATCTGTGTCGAGCCGGAACTCTATCAGAACTCGCTCGCCGCTCCGCAATACCGCGAGTTGGCCGCCTACATACGGGAGGTGGAGAGAATCCGCAGTCAGTTCGCCGGTGTCATTTTCCTGGGTGATTATTTCGACGATCAACTGGTTGAAGTGAGCGAGGCGGGACTCGCCCACTCCGCCAACTTGCGCTTCGCCGTACACGGCGACCGCAAGACCGGGCGAAAAGCGATCGTTGTGACGAACCGCACGCGGCAGGAGCGGCGCTACCGGTGGCGGTGGCTTGCCGGGGGCAGATCAAGCCTCACGCTGCACGAGCCTTTCCGCGCACCGCGCGAGGTGGCCGCGGGGCAAGAGATCGACCTGGCGCCCATCGGCTTGCACATCCTGGTGGAAGGCTAGCGGGCGCAGTTGGCGAGGAATCGTCCCAGGCGCTCCATGGCCTCTTCCAGGATGGAACGGCCCGCGGCATAGCAGATGCGCACGCTGCCTTCGCCGCCTTCGCCGAATGCCACGCCAGGAGCGAGGCCCACGCGCGTTTCCATCAGCAGGCGGCGGCAGAACTCGAAGGAGTCGCGCACGCCTTCGATGCGCGGGAACAGGTAGAATGCGCCGTCGGGTGCCGGCGTGGTCACCCCGGGCATGCCGCGAAGTGCGTCGAGGCACAGATCGCGGTTCTCCCGCAGGCGTTCCACCATGCGCCCGATTTCCTCCTCGCCGTGCTCCAGCGCGGTTTCGGCGGCCTTCTGCGCGAAGCTCGGCGCGTGACTGACAATGAACTCGTTCAACTGGGTGGCTTTCGCGGCCAGATCCCGGCGCGCGATCAGGTAGCCGACGCGCCAACCAGTCATGCAATAAGCCTTTGAAAACGACTGCACCACAATCACCGCGTCCTCGCGCGTGGCCAAGCGGAGGATCGACGGGACCGGCTCGCCGGGCCGCTCCGGCGTGTAGTAGAGACGGTCGTAGACCTCATCGGCGAGCAGCCACAGGTCATGTTTGCGGGCGAATGCCAGCAAGCGATGTTGGTCTTCCACCGTCGCTACCCAGCCAAGCGGATTGGAAGGCGAGGTGTAAACGAGCAGGCGCGTGCGCGGAGTGACAGCGGCCTCGAGCGCATCGAAGTCGATCGTGTAGCGCTCGCCGTGAAGCGGTTGCGGCATGTGGCGCGGCACGGCGTTCGACATCTCGACGATGGAACTCGCGTTGGGCCACGCCGGCGTCAGGATGAGCGCTTCGTCGCCCGGATCGAGGGTTGTGCGAATGCCCACGCAGAGGGCCTGGACGCCGCTGGCCGTGACCACGATCTCGCTCGCCGGATCGAGCGTTACGCTGTGCAGGCGCTGGTAGTGACGCGCGATCGCGTGGCGCAGCGAGACCAAGCCTGCGTTTTCGGTGTAAAACGTGTAGCCGGCTTCGAGAGCTTCCACGGCCGCGTGCTTAATGTAGTCCGGGGTCGGCAGGTTGGACTCCCCGAAGTAGAGCCGCAGCACGCGTCCCGCGTGCGAACGCGCGGCGCTGTCCATCAGCATGGCGATGTCCGACAGTTCGCGGACTCTGGATTGCGGCACGCGCATCGCGGATTCGGCCACCCTGGCGCTCATATCGGATTCATTATCGCGCTTGGCGCCGGCCGGGGCGGTTCCAGCTTCGGATTCATGCGCGCCAGGGGTGCGGCAGGCGATTTAGGCTCGCAGGCACAGTCCGGACCAAATTGCAATCGCCCATCAAAGTAGATAGACTCAAAAACGGAAGCCCGAGTAGGGAATTCATCCGAGATCGAGATCCCGAGAGAGAGGGTGTACTTATTATGTCTGAATCGCCAGTTGTGACCCGCCGCGATGCAGTAAAAATGGCGGGGGCTGCGACCGCCGTCGCCGCTGTGTCTCGAATGGCGGCGCCGGGCATCCTGAAGGTCAGGGCCGCGAATAGCCAGGTCAACTACGCCTTCATCGGAGTCGGCAGCCGCGGTACTTACCTGTTGAAGCACCTCAGCAAGATCGATGTGGGCCGCTGCGTCGCGCTTTGCGATGTTTACGAACCCAACCTGAAGAAGGCCGCCGAATCGGTCGGCTACAAGACGGCCACTTATAAGGACTATCGGGAACTGTTGGCTCGCAAGGATGTGGATGCGGTTTACGTCGCCACGCCGTTGTATGCGCACTTTCCGGTCACCCGCGACGTGCTGCTGGCCGGCAAGCACGTTTTCTGCGAGAAGAGCCTGGTCTTCAAGCCGGAAGAGGTACACGCCCTGCGCGCGCTGCACCAGCAGCACCCGGGACAAGTCATCCAGACCGGTCTGCAACGGCGTTACAGCAGCTTCTACCGCGTCGCCAAGCAGATGGTGGACAAGGGCATGCTCGGCAACGTCACTCACGTGCGGGCACAGTGGCACCGTAATGGCGCGGGCCGGCGGCCGGTTAAGGACCCATCCTTGGAGCGGCAAATCAACTGGCGCTTCTATCGTGAATACTCCGGTGGCCTGACCGCTGAGCTCGCCTCGCACCAGATCGACGTCGCCGATTGGATGTTCGGCATGGCGCCGGAGTTCGTCTGCGGCATCGGCGGTATCGACACTTACAAGGATGGGCGCGACACCTACGACAACGTTCAACTTCTCTACAAGTATCCGAAGGGCCAGAAGCTCATCTACAGTTCGATCTCTACCAACGCTCACCTGGACTTCAGCGAAACCATCATGGGTACCGGCGGGACCATTGTCATCACCGTCGGCGACGATAACAATCCCGCCAACGGCATGTGGTTCCGCGAACCGAACGCCCCCAAAGTCCAAGCTGCCGGCCAGTCAAAGGAGAACTGGACGGCCGGCGCCACAGTGTCTTCTTCGACCGTACAGAAGGGCTTCCCGCTGTTGCTGCCGCAGGACGTGCAGGATCCCAACGATTCGTTCCTGCGCCGCGAAATGAAGTTCGCGCGCCGCTGGCTCTACAGCAAAGGCGTGATGGTGCCCGAAGAGCCCCGCAATCCGGTCGACGTTCAACTGGAAAGCTTCCTGCTCTGCTGCCGCAACGGGCAGCGGCCCGCGGCGGACATCGAAGTGGGCCTGATGGATTCCACGGGTGTGATCCTCTCCAACCTGGCCATGGATGAAGGCCGGCGTGTGTACTACAGCGAAATCGAAAAGATGGGGCGCGGAACTCAACCCAAGCCCAAGGCGAAGCGAGCCTGAACCTTGCGGGGCCGCCTTATTGGCGGCCCCTTTTTCATATCTCCAGCTTTCCTCTGTGGTAAAGTTCCCGGACCTTGAATAGCGCTTCCCGATAGGGCGGTACTGCGCCCGGCACATAGACCTGGAAGACGATCTCTTTGTCGGAATCCGTCACCATGCGCGGGAAAATGAGCCGCAGGTAAGGGTCCCCGGAGGATGGGGGGAAGTGGCCCGTCATCTTGTACTTCTTGCGGCCCACCTTCATGACGCACTCCTTCTCCATCATCCTGGTTTCGTCTCCGTTCGACATGGCCTCGGCCGTAGTGCCGGAAATCGCGATCACGATGTGCTTCGCGGCTTCGTAACGGAGGAATTCGCGGTAATCCTCGTCAATGCCGAGCGGATCGCCGGCCCGCTTCGGGCTCCGGAGCCGCTTCTGTTCCTCGGCGTCGCGCACCGGCCTGGCCGTGGCCAGAATGATACGCACCGGGCTCGCGCCGCCCACGCGGTTATCGTAAACGGTCGATTGCGCCCAAGGGGAGTCGCTCAACAAGCGCGCCAGTTCCTCGTGCGTCCATCCGGAGGGCGGCTTCGACTCCCAAAACGGTGCAGCGAACCACAGTAGGGCCAGCCAGGGCAGGTGCATAACGGATTCAATTCGATTATGCTACTAATCCAGACGCCATGACTGAAACGACCTTCCGTAACCGCCGCGCTGTTGCCATCGAGAATTCCGGTATGCGCGTAACCGTCCTTGCCGAGGGCGGGCACATCGCCGAGATCCTCGACAAGACCAGCGGGGTGAGCCCGCTGTGGACCCCGCCCTGGCCCTCTATCGAACCTTCCACCTACTCTCCGGCTCTCCATCCCGGCTATGGAGCCGATTCGGAGAGCAAGCTGCTCGCCGGCATCATGGGGCACAACCTATGCCTGGACCTGTTTGGCGGGCCTTCGCCCGAGGAAGCCGCGGCCGGCATGACGGTACACGGCGAAAGCTCGGTGGTCGCCTACGACATTGCCGTGAACGGCCTTGAGATGACCTGCCGGGCGAGCATGCCTATAGCCGGGCTTAAGTTCGAGCGCCGCATCCGGCTTTCGCCGGACGGCTGCGTCGCCCAGATACAGGAGACCGTCGAGAACGTGACCGCCCAGGACAAGCCGATCGCCTGGACGCAACATGTCACGCTGGGGCCGCCCTTCCTGGAGAAGGGCGCCACGCAGTTCCGCGCCACCTGTACGCGCTCGAAAGTGACCGAGACGGATTTCAGCGGCGGCAAAGGCTACATGAAGATCGGCGCCGAGTTCGACTGGCCGTTCGTGCCGCGCCGCGATGGCGGGGTCACGGACATGCGAGTCTTCACCGATGCCGCCGTTTCCGGCGAATTCAGCTCGCACTTGATGGACCCCTCGCGCGAACAGGCGTACTTCATGGCTTGGCAGCCTTCCAGCAAGGTCCTGTTCGGCTATGTTTGGAAGCAGAGCGACTTCCCGTGGATGGGGATCTGGGAAGAGAACTACTGCCGCCAGAATCCGCCATGGAACGGCGTGTCGCTGACGCGCGGGATGGAGTTCGGTGTTTCGCCGGTCCCGGAATCGCGGCGCGAGATGATTGACCGCGGCAAGATGTTCGGCGTACCGGGCTACCGTTGGATTACGGCCAAGGGCCGCCTGCAGGCAGACTACTGCGCTTTCGTGACCACGGCTTCCAAGATTCCGGAAGATGTTCTGTGGAGTGGTGAATCGATCAAGTGTAGTTAAGCGGTTTGGAAGGATGTGAACCATGCCGTTCGGCCGTAAGCTCGCCCGATATGTGTGTCTCGTTTCGCTCATAGCTGCCATGGACCTCGATTCCCAGACCAGCCGGCAAACCATGCGTCCCGTGGTGCGCGGCACGCATTACGCTGTGTCCAGCATGAAACCGGAGGCGAGCCAGGCCGCCGAACGCATCCTGCGCGCGGGCGGCAATGCCTTCGACGCAATCGTGGCCGGCCAGGCCGTGCTCGGCCTTACTGATGCCGCCAACAACGGCGTCGGCAGCGACGCCGTGGTGCTCGTTTACGAAGCCGCCAGCGGCCGCGTCTTTTCTCTCAACGCCGAAGGCACCGCGCCCAAGCTCGCCACCATCGAGTGGTACCAGCAGAACCAGGCGAGCAAGATCCCGGTGAACGACACGTTGCTTTCCGGCACCGTGCCGGGCATCGTGGATGCCTGGTACATCCTGCTGGACCGCTGGGGCACCATGAGCTTCGAGCAGGTGCTCGCCGACGCCATCGACATCGCCGAAAACGGTTTCCCCATCAACGACCGGCTGGCGCGCGCCCTGGCGAACACCAAGCAACTGCGCAAGTACCCGTCCACTATGCAAGCGTTTTGCCCGGGCGGGACATGCCCCAAGCCGGGCAAGATCTGGAAGAATCCCCAACTCGCACGCACATTGCGGCGGATGGTGGAAGCCGAGAGGGCAAATGCAAGCCGGGGCCGGCACGAGGCCCTTCGGGCGGCACGCGATCGTTTTTACAAGGGCGACATCGCGCGCGAAATGGCCGAGTTCTCCGAAAACAACGGAGGCCTGTTCCGCTACGAGGATTTCGCGTCGTACACCGCCAAGCTGGAAGAGCCGGTGTCGATCGACTACCGCGGCTACCGCGTTTACAAGAATGCGTCCTCAACGCAAGCGCCCGCCGAACTGTTTGCGCTCAACATTCTGGAAGGCTTCGACCTCAAGAAACTCGGCCACAACAGCGCGGCTTACATACACGCCTCCGCCGAGGCCATCAAGCTGGCCATGGCGGATCGCGATAAGTACCTCGGCGATACGGATTTCATCAAGGTGCCTTGGGCAGGACTGCTTTCGAAAGAATACGCCGCCGAGCGCCGCAAGCTGATCGACCCGAAAAAGGCCGCGCGCGAGCTGCGGCCCGGCGTGGCCGAGAAGTATGCGCCGGGCATGGAGACGCTTGAACGCCCGCTGGATTACAAGCTTGCCGGCAAAGGCGATCACGAAGGCGATACCAGCTACATCGCCGTGGTGGACAAGGCGCGCAACGCGGTCTCCTTGACGCCCAGCTTGCATACCACCTTCGGAACCAAAGTCGTGATGGGTGAGTTGGGTTTCTCACTGAACTGCCGCGGCGACTACTTCTCGCTCATGCCCGGACAAGCCAACGCCCTGGCTCCCGGCAAACGCCCGCGCAGCACACTGCAGAGCACCATGGTGCTGAAGGACGGCAAGCCCGTCATGCTGCTCGGCAGCCCCGGCGGCGACGATCAGTGCATGCGCACCATGCAGACGTTTCTCAACGTCGTCGAGTTCGGCATGAACATCCAGCAGGCCATCGAAGCGCCGCGCTGGACGACGCGCGCATTCCCGTCATCGCCGTTCCCGCACGTGATGTACCCGCTGGATCTTGGCGTGGAGGACCGGGTCCCCGAGGCGGTTCGCAAGCAGCTTCGCCGCATGGGACACAAGCTGAAAGTCAGCCCGGCGTGGTCTGTCGGCTCTAATGGCGCAATCCTCGCGGACCCGGCGACAGGCGTCCTGCATGCGGGTGCCGATCCGCGCGCGGACGCCTACGCCTTGGCCTGGTAGGGCGGCCGGGTCAGTCGATGACTGCGCTGTTGGCGATGGTCTGAAACGCAGTCTGCTCTTCGCTCGTGCCGCCGCCGAAGCGCTGGATCAGGAACACCCCGACCAAGTCCTTCTTCGGGTCGATCCACCCGTACGTGCCGAACGCGCCGCCGTGGCCGAAACTGCCCGGCGAGGTGAGCGTCAGTTGCGAGCCAGGGTCCTGCGTCACGGCCCAACCCAGCCCGTACGCCGGCCTCAGATCGCCCGTGTGCACGGTGGTCATCGACTCCACCGAGGCCTTTGACAGCAGCCGGAAGCCCTTGTAAGTGCCGCCGTTCAGCATCGTCTGATAGAGCGCCGCCAAATCCGAAGCCGTGGAGTACAGGCCGCCTTCGGGCATCGAATACTTCGCGCCCTTGCGGTAAATCCAGGGGTCGCCGGCAAGCGTCTCCACCGTCGCCGGCTTCAGCTTCCCGCCTTCCAGTTTGTAGACCATCGCGATGCGCGGTTTCTTGTCTTCGGGCGGAAAGATGAACGTATCTTTCATGCCGAGGGGCTGGAAAATGCGCGACTCCAGGAATTTTTCGTACGGCATGCCCGAGATGACCTCGATGATCCGGCCCAGCGTCGCGATGCCGGTATTGCTGTAGGACCATTTCTTGCCCGGATCGAACTCGAGCGGCTGCTGTGAATATACCAACACGGCGTCGGCCAGACTCCGGTCCAGCTTAAACAACAACTCTTTCATCCCTTCCGGCGGCACGCCGGCCATCCCGGAGGTGTGGGTCAGAAGGTCCCGGACGGTGATTGGGCGCGGCGACCGTTTGAGGATGCGTGTCTTGTCGTCCGGTTTGCTGTCGATCACCCACTGGCCGCGGAATTCAGGCAGGTGTCTTTCGACCGGATCGTTCAACCCGAGCCGTCCTTCTTCGACCAGCAGCATGATGCCGATGGCAGTGACCGGCTTGGTCATGGACATGATCTGGAAGATCGAATCCGTCCGCATGGGGATCTTCTTCTCGAGATCCTGGTACCCCGTGGCTTCCAGGCTGGCTACCGTGCCGTGGCGTGCGACCAGGGTCACCGTTCCCGCCACACTGCCCCTTTCGACGAACTGCTTCATGCGGGCCGGAATCCGAGCCAACCGCTCCGGATCCATGCCTGCCGGCGGCGCCGCCCACACTTGCAGCGCCAAAAGTGCAACCGCCAAAATCGCTTTTCTCATGTATGATTCACTCCCGTTTCAGGCCGAGTCTGCCGGCCAGTTCCACGAGCACCCGGTCCACTTGCCGGCGGCGCTCGTTCTCCGTGCCTTTGAATTCGCTGAACTCTCTTCTGATGCGGTCCCGCTCCGCTGCCGGTAAGCCCAACTTCACAGCTTCGTTCAATAGCCACATGAGGAAGACCGCGCGGGGCCGCGCCAGAATGTCGTTGTTCGGTTCGTAGGGGATGGCGGCGGCGAACTCGCCCAACTGCCAGCGCATCCAATCCAAGTAACGCTGGGAAGCCGCCTTACGTTCCGCATGCCACGCACTTTGCGGGATGTTTTCCCGCTCGCCGGCCGGCCGCATGACGAAGAAATCGCGCGCGCCAGGCCGCGCGTACCAGTAAGCCGTGCTCGAGTAGTCGTTGGCGAGATCGTTCTGCTCCTGCCCGTGCTCGAACGTAACCAGGATGCGTTTGCGGAAGGGAATCGCGTCCGCCAGGTGGAAGCTGAAGACGGCGTTGCCCGCGAAGCACTGCATCGGCTCGTCCACACCGCCCACCAGAACGCCCGACACCGGAACCACATTTCGTTCCTTCTTAGTCTTGTCCGCGCCGGGGGCGCTGATGGTCTGGTGGAATCCCCACCCGTCGTTGAAGTACTCTTCGGTGCCGGTGCCGTGAATGGCGGGCGGCCACGGCTCATCGTCGACGAAAATCATCGGGTCGCCTTCACCCCACCACAGCGTGTAGCGGTTGTAGACGTTGAAGTTCATACCCACGTAGCGGCCCTGGCCGTGCGCATCGAGCACGCGATAGTTGTATTCTCCGGTCGTGTTTCGATAGCCGAGTTCGACGGCGGTGGTCTGTTCGCGCCGCCACTTGGCGTGGAACAGCCCCACATTGTCCGGCAGTCCCGCCGTGCGGTGAAAGACCAGTTTCACTCGTGCGGTGACCGTGCGGCTGGCGCTTTCGTTCACCAGGCCGATGGATGCGCGCTTGCCGAAGGGCATCGGGAAGAAGCTGTACCAGCCGTCTCCGGTGAGGCCCATGGGTAGGCTCTTGAACGGCGTAAGGTTGTAGCTGTTGGCAAAGAAGTCTCCGGCGGGAGCGTCCACGCTGTCGCGCGGTTCATCATCCCAATGCATCTTCAGAAGCGTGGACCGGAGTAGAGGCGCCTCGCACGGGTCGAGCTTCAGATGGAACTCGTCAATCACTCCCGCACCGTTGATCCGCGCGATTTCCACGCGCTGGCCGGGCTCTATGCGCACTTCGCGGGTAATCCGTTCCCGCGCCGGCAGGTTTGGTTTCGGATCTTCGCCGGGATTACTCCACACCTGGATTACGCGCCGCCACGCCGCCTCGTCGCCGCCCGCAAGCGGCAGCGCCAGAGACCGCACCTCAGTACCCTTAGGAAAGCTCTGGTAGGTCACCTGATAGTAAACGCCGTAAGGAAACTCGGCCGGGCGCAGCGCCGTGGTTTGGATCTTGATGGACTTCGCAAAGGGAATCGGAAAGTAGGAATAGTTGCTGCCGCCCATGGGGCCAACCAACGGACGCACAAACGGGTAATGGCGGCCGGAGAAGAACTCCTCGCATTTCATATCCACCACCGGCGCCGGATTGCCGTCGATGTAGATGCGCAGATGGCCGCCCGGGCGCGCCGAGTAGAAACGCCGGATCACTCCGGGGCCTTCCAGTTCCGCGATGGTGTAGAGATCGCCCTTCCGCCAGGTCCCGACCATGGCGTCGTTGTTTCCTCCGGCGCGGTCATAGCTGGACACCATGCGTGTGGGCAGAAAATCCACCCGCGGGAGCGTCTCGAGGTCGATGAGATCGTTCGCCAGCCGGGCGAAATCGCGCGTTTCGCCACGCGCAGCCGCGACTACCGCCAGCGCCACCAGCATGAAGCGAAAGAGCATGATCTCGAATGGTATGAAGCCGCTATTCGAATTGCAAGTCCCGGAAATACTCCCAGGTTTTGCGCAAGCCTTCCTCCAGCGGGACGCGAGGCTCCCAGCCTAAAATGCGCTTGGCCTTGCTAATATCTGGACGGCGGCGCTTGGGGTCGTCCTCGGGCAGGGCTTCATGGCGGATCGGAAGATTGCTCCCGGCCACCTTCTGCACGGCCTGTGCGAATTGCAGGACCGTCATCTCCGCCGGGTTTCCCAGGTTCACCGGGAAGCGCTCGTCGGAGAGCATCAGGCGGCAGAGCCCCTCCACCAGGTCGCTCACGTAACAGAAACTGCGTGTCTGGCTGCCGTCGCCGAAAACGGTGAGCGGCGCCCGGCGCAAGGCCTGGTCGATGAAGGCGGGCACCACACGGCCGTCGTGAAGCTGCATGCGAGGGCCATAAGTATTGAAGATGCGCACGATATTGGTGCGCACTCCGTGGACCCGATGGTAGGCCATAGTGAGCGCCTCGGCGTAACGCTTGCTTTCGTCGTAGCAGGAGCGTACGCCGACCGGATTCACGTTGCCCCAGTAGGACTCGGCTTGTGGATGCACCAGCGGATCGCCGTAACATTCCGAAGTCGAAGCGAGCAGGAAGCGCGCCTCATGCCGCCGCGCCAACTCCAGCATGTTTCGCGTGCCGGCGGAACCCACCTCCAACGTTTCTAAGGGATGCGCCAGGTAGTCCTTGGGGCTGGCCAGCGATGCCAGGTGGAGGACCGCATCCACTTCAGCGTCGGATTCAAACGGCTGCGTTACGTCGTGCCGGATGAATCGGAAGCGCGGATTGCCCTCTACCTGGGCGAGGTTGCGCGTGGACCCAGTGATGAGATTGTCGAGGCCAATGACGGAGTGCGCCTCCGTCAATAACCGTTCAACCAAATGAGAACCGATGAAACCGGCGGCACCCGATACGATGATTTTCAAGTTTCTCTCCGCAGCGTCCACTTATTCTATCGGATGCCGCGGGGGGGAAACTCGCTACCAGTACCTTGTTTGCGCACCTGCCGCTAACGGCCCCAACCTCTGGCTTCGCCGCCAAACAGTCCCTGCAGCCCACCGCGCAACTCGGCGAGCTTCTCTCGCTGCTCCGGCGTCAGCATGGCGTAAAACTTCGCCATGGACTTGATGCGGATCGCTGCCAGCCGCGCGTGCAAGTCCCCTTCCTTTGCGGCGAGGTTCTGAATCGTGTTGTCGTCGGCGTTCTTCTTGACGGCTTCCTGGACGGCCTCACGATGATCCTTGAGCTGCGGGGCGAGCGCCGCCGTCTGCGTGCGGGCATCCTTGAAGATGGCCTGGGCCTGGGTCGTCTGGTCCTCGGTGAGGTTCAGTTGTTTTGCAATGAACTGAAACCCTCTACCGGCACGCTGACCCGGCGCGGCATCGGCGTTGCGCCATGCACGCCGCCCCGCCGGCGGCTGCGCGATCAGCAATCCGGCGCCGAGCGCGGTCGCGCCAATCAGTGTCATCCATCTGCGAGTTAACATCTTCCTGCCTCCTACAGACTTCGAACACCGCCCGCGGCCGAAAGTTGCGGCGCGGGAAAGGCTACCGCGCCGGTTTGAGGATCTTCACGTTTCCTCCGAGCATGAATATGTTGTCGGGCAGGTTCTGGTTGATGACCACGCTCTCCGAATAAATCTCGTAGATCTTTTCTTCGTCGCGGAACCTTTGGATGGCGAACGGCCATTGGACCCCGCCGCCCACGTCGCGGTACTTCGAAAACAGCGTGACCTCCTCGAAGCGCTCCTTGGTCTTGGGGTCGCGCCGGACGAAGGTCTGCCGAATGGGCAGCTTGGTGGTCTGGTGGAAGTACACCGTCGTAGTGAGATTGTCTCCGTCGGTGATGTCCACGATGTCGACCGGCTGGTTCTCGTACACGTCCGAACCTTGCCACTCGAAGATCAACCCGGGTTCGCCGAGCCGCATGCGCAGGATGTATAGCACGTTCCGGCGGGTGGTCTCCGTAAACCTGGACACCACCCCGTCGGAGATTGGGCGCGCGCCGCGGAAGCTGATGTCGTAGCCCTTCCCGTCCGCGAACAATACGCCGTACTCTTCCTTCTTGCCGAAGTTCTGCCGCTCGCGTACGCCGAAGAAACCGCGTTGCGGAGGCTCCGGCCGCGTCAGGTAGCGCGTGTAAATCGTGGCGCGGGAAAGGCCCGAGAGCTGCTCGCGATAGAACGAATACGCGCGGCCAGCCTCGACGCGGTCGCGCATCTGCAGGAAGCGTTCGCCTCCGAGCGCGGCAAGCGCGTCGTCGATCACCTTCTTGCCGCGTTCCTGGCGGGTCTGGCCCGAAAGCGCCAGCGCAGCGCAAAGCACAAGAAAGAACGCATATTTGGTCATGGCCGTTTGCTCACATCGTCTGCCTTCAGGCCAGAGTTGAGGATCCACTGCTGGATGGTCACTTCAGCGGCGACCCTCTCGTCTTGCCGGATCGTGATCTTGTGCGGGAGGCGCACGCCGCTCACTTCCTTCCAATCGCCGTAAACCTCGTCCACGTTGCTCGAAGGTCCTTTGACCTGCACGCTCTGGTAGGAGACCTTCAACGGCATACCGGTCTTCGGATCCACGCTCACAATGGCGAGGTCGCCCTGTTTATCTGAGATTTCGACGACGCCGGGGCCCGCCGCATTCACCTTGCGGTCCGGGTTGCGGTCACTTGTCAGCAACGTGAACAGATTGCGGAAGACCTGCCCCTGGGCCTGTTTCAGCACCGGGCCTCCCAGCGGCATGCTGCCCTGCGGCGACACCAGCCAGCCGGTGCTGCCGTCGAAATATATGGCCATCTTGCCGAACGGGAGTTCGTTCTCCTGGCGAATGTGTGAGGGGGCGAGCCACCGCGTGGTCTGCTTGGCCTTCATTTTTGCGCCCCCGGCCCCGGAGAACTCGACGTCAGCCACCATGGTGCAGTCCTTTACGGCAGCCAGTTTGTCAGCTCCGCCCATGGATTGCTGCGCCGCCTCCAACAGCTTGCGGCCGCGCTCCAGGCTGGCCGGATCTTCCTTGGCGCGTTCCTGCTCGGGCTCGGGAATCTTCAGGTCGATGTTGCTCACAGGCAGGCCCAGTTCCGTGAGAGGCTTACCGAAATCGGACGGCTTGCCCACCGCCACGATGGTGAACTCCGCGGGCTTCAGATACTGCCTGGCCACGCGCAGCACATCCTGTTTCGTAACGGCGGCGACGGCCTTCTGATACTGAAAGATGAAGTCCTTCGGGTAACTGTAGTACTCGTAGCGGATCATGCGCGACAGGGTCTTGTACGGCGTGTCGAAATTGAACACGAAGCTGTTGAGCGTGGTCTGCTTGGCGGTTTCGAGCTCCGCGTCGGTCACCGGCTCGGTACGCATCTTGTCGATCTCACCGCGCACGGCTTGTATGGCGTCAACCGTCGACATCGACTTTGTGCTTCCGCTCACGAAGAACGTGCCGGGGTGCGTGAAGTTGGCCGACCAGCTCGCGCGGATGCTGTAGGCGTAACCGAGTTCTGTCCGGATCTTCTTCACAACGCGGCTCGAAAAACTACCGCCGAGGATGTAGGACATCACTTCCAGTGCCGGATAGTCCTTGTCGTCAAAGCGGCCACCCAAGTGCCCCAGTTTGAAGAAGGTTTGCGTGACGTCGTCCTTGGCGGCCAGGAAGATGCCGGGCCGCGGCTGTTTGCGCACCTCCGGGAAGGGCGGTACTGGGGGCTGCTCGACGGTCCAGCCGGCGAACAACTGCTCGAGCTGCGTTTTCATTTCGTTCGTCGAGAAGTCGCCATAGATAGCCAGCATGGTGTTCTTCGGAAAGAAGTAACGCTTGTGAAACGCGATCAGGTCGGCGCGCTGCACTTTGTTCACGTGCTCGTACTCGAGCCGCGCGCCGTACGGCGTATCCCTGCCGTAAATTGCTTCCTCATATTCACGTGAGACGATATCGGGCGCGTCGTCGTTGCGCCGCGCGATGGAGCCCCTGAGATACGTCTTGGCCAGGTCGAGCTTCTCCTGGCGGAACTCCGGAGACGTCATGAGATCGCGGAAAACCTTCATTACGTCGCCCGTGTTGTCCTTCAGGCAGAAGAACGAAACCTGCGCGCTGGTTTCGCCGATCTGGCTTTCCACCGACGCCGCCACGTTTTCCAGCCGTTCATCGATCTGGTCGCCGGTCTGCTCTTTCGTTCCGCCCGTGCGCAGGACCGTGCCTGTCAGTTCGGCGAGCCCGATCTTGTCCGGGGGATCGAACAGGTTGCCCGTGCGGATCAGCGCCATGCCGTTTACCGTTGGAAGCTCATGGTTTTCGAGCAGATACACCTTCATGCCGTTGGCCAAGGTGAACGAGGCGACCTCGGGGATCTTGATCTGGCCCAGGGGCGGATACTTCAAATCCTTGTAGCTGGCAGCCGGCGCGGCCGGGACGCGGCGAGCGGAAGCGGCCTTCTTCGGAGTCGGCCGGGGAACGGCCGTAACCTGAGCGCCCAGAGTTGCGGCGGCCAGCAGTGGTAACAGGAATCTGAATTTCACTTCGCACCTCCCTGGGACGCCGGTTTCGGCGTTATGGTATACGCCACGGTCCGGTTGGCCTTGCCAAAGTACTCGCGAGCCACGCGCTGCACATCTGCACCGGTCACTTTGTTGATGTCGTCGATAGCCGTGAACAGCTTGCGCCAATCGCCATAGGCCACGTAGTACACGGCGAGTTGCATGGCCATGCCGGGATTGTTGTCTAGCTGCCGAACCAGTGACGCGCGCAGTTTCGTCTTGGCGCGATCAAGAGAGACCGCGTCTACGGGGTCCTTCGCCAACTTGTCGAGAATGGCGTAGGCGGCTTTCTCGTTTTCATCCACCGAGTGGCCCACCGCCGGCACTGAATACAACATGAAGAGGTTGGGGTACTTCGAGCCGGGCATGTTCGGAACCGCTCCCGCCGCCAGGCTGATCTTCTTGTCCCGCACCAGGTCCTTGTAAAGCAGTCCCGTGCGGCCGCTGGCAAGAATGGTGGCCAGAACGTCCAGCACAGGATCGTCTGCATGGCGCGCATCAGGCCGTTTGTATCCAACCAGAAGGATCGGCTGGCTTGGCGATTCGATTTCGAGCCTCTTCTCGCCTTCCTGCTTGGGTTCGACCGTTCGAATTCTTGGCGGCATGGGGCGTGCCGGGAGCGAGCCATAGTATTTCTCGGCCAGGCGGCGCATTTCCTTCGGGTCGACGTCGCCGGCGATGGCCGCAGTCATGTTTCCGGGCACGTAGTAGGTCTCAAAAAACGCCCTGGCGTCCGAGGCGCGCAGGTTTTCGATATCGGCGGCCCATCCGGCGATGAAGTTCTGATACGGATGCGCGGAAAAGGCCGTAGCGATCAGCGTCTCCTGCAACTTGCCCTGCGGACTCGATTCGATGCGCATCCGGCGCTCTTCGCGCACCACGTCCCGCTCCTTGTAGAACTCGCGGAAAACGACGTTGCGCAGCCAGTCCGATTGCATCAGAAACCACAACTCGGCGCGATTGGCGGGCAGGCTGTAATGGAACATCGTGAAATCCACGGCTGTCCCGGCATTGAAACCCACGCCTCCGTTCTCCTCGATCACGCGCGGGTACGCGTTCTGATCGACGTAAGCGTTGGCTTTCTCGATGGCCACTTTGACTTGCGCCTGCAATCGTTCGATCGCACTCGCATCGGCGCGGAAGCCCTTGTTGCGCTCCGCCTCCAATTGATCGTAGAGGGTTTCCACTTCGGCCAGGGCGGCGCGTTCCTGTTCATAGTTCTTGCTGCCGACGCTGGGCGTGCCTTTTCCGATCATGTGCTCGAACATGTGCGCGACGCCGGTGCGGCCCTTGGGGTCGTCCACCGCGCCCGCATTGACGTGCAGGTGGAAGGAGGCTACGGGGGCCGCGTGGCGCTCGAGAACGATGAAATGCATGCCGTTGGCGAGCGTGAATTCGGTGATCTTCTTTTCGAAATCCGCCAGGCTCTGTGCCGCCAAAACCGCCGGTACAAACAGCAGCGCAAGCCTCAAGCGCTTTGTTGTCATGAGATTAGCTCTCTGTCTTTAGGGTTGGACGTACAGTCTCCATTTTAACCGCACTTTGGCGCCCACCTGGGAGGACGACTCCTGTAGAATGGGGGTTTATCCGTATGCCGAGCCTTCGATTCTCCGCCGCCCTTCTGATGGCCGTTTCTCTCCCGCTCTTGACTGGCTGCAAGAAGACGCCGCCGGCCAACGTCGCTGCCACTGTCAACAACCGGCCCATCACCTATTCCGACCTCGACCGCGAGTATCAGGCGCAGTTCGCCTCGCCCACTCCCGGCGAGAGTCCGGACCAGACCAACATCCAAAAGTTGGAAGTTCTCCGAGGCTTGATTGACAACGAGATCATGCTGCAGCGGGCTGAGAAGCAAGGCTTGATGGCGACCGACGCAGACGTGGAGGCCAAGCTGAACCAGGTCAAGGCGCCGTATACGCAGGAGGAATTCCAGAAGCAGCTCGACGCCCGCAAGATGACCATGCAGGACCTTAGGTCCAAGTTCCGCCGGGACCTGAGCGTCGAGAAGTTGTTCAACAAGGAAATCACCTCCCGCATCACCATCACCGACAAGGACGTCACGGACTTCTACAACGTCAACAAGGCCAGCTTCAACCTTGCCGAGCCCCAAATCCACATGGCCCGCATTCTGGTAACGCCACGCCCGGATCCGAACGCCAGGAACCTCAAGAACGACAAGGCGCAGAACGAAGAGCAGGCGCGCAAGAAGATCGCCATGCTCGACGCGCGCATCCGCCAAGGCGAGGACTTCGCCATGCTGGCGCAGAACTTTTCGGAAGATCCGAACACCACGCCGAACGGCGGCGACATGGGCTTCATCCCCGAATCCGCACTGGAGAAAGCCAACGTCGAACTGCGAAAACTGGTGATGGAGTTACATCCGGGCCAGTCTTCCCGCATTATCCGGACGCAGGAGGGCTACCAGATTCTGAAGGTCATCTCCAAGGAGCCCGCCGGCCAGCGCGAGTTGAACGATCCGCGCGTGCAGCAGACCATTCGCGAAACTCTGCTCAACCGCAAAGACCAGCTTCTCAAGGCCGCCTATTTCGAAGTCGCGCGCAATGAAGCCAAGGTGGTGAACTACTTCGCCATGGGCATTTCGGCCAATCCCGCCAAGAAATAGGACAGGCGGTGGATTCCGCCTTGTTCGATTGTGAGAAACTGCTCAAGATCGATCCGCCCGCTATAACCGAAGCGGCGGTGTGGGAAAGAGTCGGGGGCAATTGGACGCATCGCGGACGTGCGGGGCAACGCTTCGCGCCGGGACCCGCGATGGTTCTCTCAGACCGTGAATTCCGAGGCGGATTCGGTTAGCGGTTTCGCGGACGGCATGGCCGGCATCCATCGCCGCTTTTCCATCCCCATACTCGGTGGCTGCTGCCGAACCCGGAGCGCACACATCGAGGCGCTGGCACAACGGTTGCGTTCGCGAGTCGATACAAGGCCCGGATGAGCGGTGTTATTCTTGCGCGGGCATCTGCTGCTCGGATTCGTGCCAGGCGCTGATCTTCAGCCGCCGGCAGACCCAGCACAGACCTTCGGAGGAAATGGGGGCCACGTCGGCGCCGCAAACGCTACACTTGCGCGGCGGCAGCCGGTCGGTCTTCAAGCTGCGCTTCGCCCGCTCCAGAATCTCCGTGGGAACCACGGGATCTGGTGGCGTAACGGATTTGCGCTTTGTATACCCCACAACTCAACTATAAACCATTGTCCGGGGTGGCGCGCAAGGCAAAAGCGTACTACGCCGCCCGTTCTAGCCGGACTACATATCCGGCATCCAGGCTGGAAGCGCACCTCTGGCATTTCTGGCCAGGTTTCACCCGCGAAGACCGGCGCGTCGAAATCACGTCGGCCTCCACAGTGTGGGTGCAGATCGGGCAATAAACAAGGCCCTTGGAGGCGACCGCAGGGTTTGGGGCCTGTAGTGTAGTGATCATCGTCTTCCCCTTCCACCACAATTGACGATAGAACCCTGCCCGAAGTTTTCAAAAAAACGCTAAGAGTTTGTGAAGACCTTCCGGGCGCCGGTCAGTCGCCCGTGGCGGGCGCTTCGGCGGCGGCCGGACGATGGCGCGCCAACCACACTTTAGCATCCTCGACCAGCGAGTAGCCGACCGGCACGACCAGCAGCGTCAGCAGAAGGCACAGCGTCTGGCCGCCGATGATGGTGACGGCGATGGCCGAGCGCTGGCCGGCGCCAGCGCCGATGCCGATTGCGGTCGGGATGAGGCCGGCTACGATCGAGAACGTCGTCATCAGGATGGGCCTCAGGCGCACGCGATTGGCTTCCAGGATGGCCTCATGCATGGGCTGGCCCGTGGCGCGCAGCCGGTTCATGTAGTCGATCTGCAGAATGCCGTTCTTCTTCACGATGCCGAGCAGCAGCAGCACGCCCAGCGCGCTGAACAGGTTCAGGCTGCGGCCGGTGGCGATTAATGAAATCAGGGCAAAGGGAATGGACAGCGGCAGTGTCAACAGAATGATGAACGGGTGCACCAGGCTCTCGAACTGCGCCGCCAGAACCATGTACATGAAGATGGACGCCAAGCCGATGGCCAAAATCATGTTGGTGGTCGTTTCTTCTAGAATCTTCACCTGTCCCGAGAAGCGCAGTTGGTAACCGCTGGGAAGTCCGATGTTATCCACAAGGGCTTGAGTATCGGCGGCGGCCTCGCCCAACGAGTGGCCAGGCGCGACGTTGGCGTAAATACCGACGGCAAACTGCCGGTTGTAGCGATCAATACGGCTGGGGCCGAGACCGCGTTCCAGCTTTGCGATCGAATCCAGGCGAATCAGGCCAAGCCGCGCCGAGGGCACCAGCAACCGGCTGAGCGCGGCAGGATTGTCGCGCTGGCCGGGCATGAGGCGCATGGTGACCGGGTACTGCTCGGAACCCTCCTTATAAGTCGAAATCTCGTCTTCCCCGCTCATCAACAGGCGCACGGCGCCGGCTATGTCGGAGACGCGCACGCCGAGATCGCTCGCCAACTGCCGGTCGATATTCACTTGTACTTCCGGATTATTGAGGTTCAGGTTCACCTTCGCGTCGGCAATGGAAGGAGTGGCCTGCATGTCGCGCATCACCTTCTTGGCGATATCGACCAGCGTGATCATGTCCGGACCGAGCAGCATGGCCCGGATCGGGGCGAAGGTGTCGCGGCCCCCCAGAGCATTGGGAAAAGAAACCCGCGGCCGCGTATAAGGGTAGTCACGCAGGACTTGGCGTACGTGCTGGCCCATGGCGACGATGTCTTCACGCTCGCCCTGAGGCGCCAGCAATACCGTGGCCTGAGACATGGTCACGCGTTCCAGAAAACCATGCGTCTGGGGAACCACCACATCGACGCCGGGTATCTTCTCGATTTTCCGGGCAATCTCCATGGTGACCTTCTCGGTGCCGTCCAGCGAGGTGCCCTCGGGCATCTCCAGGCTCACGGAGAGTTCACTTTGATCGTCCTGCGGCATCCAGTCGCGGCCGATGTGGCGATTGACCACGAACGTGGAGGCGAAAGTCGCGGTGCAAACCAGAATAATTACCCACCGGTGCCGCAGGCTCCAATCGAGCGTCTTAAGGTAAACCGGATCGAAGACGGTTCCTTCATGGTGTTTCCGCGGCGTGCCGTCGCGGTTCAACCGGCGTTTGAGCAGCCGCGAGCTGAGCGACGGTGTCAGTGTGAACGCCACCAGCATCGAAACCATGATGGACATGGCCATGGTCCATCCGAACT
>CAYLLB010000020.1:0-92471 GCA_964384215.1 uncultured Solibacteraceae bacterium
TTGGCGCCGGTCATCCACTGCACCACGTCCATCAGGTGCGTGCCCTGGTCGGTCATGTTGCCGCCAGAGTAAGCCCAGAAGCCGCGCCACCAGCGGTAGCGCATGGGTTCGAGCGGGCGGTGCTCGGCGGGTCCCTGGAATCGCTCCCAATCCAGTTTGCCGGGCAGAGGCGAGTTATCCAGGGGCATGTCGAAGTGCCAGTTCCAGCGCGCCATCACCATCGATATTTTGCCCAGCACACCGTCGTCGAACAGCTTCTTGGCGGCGTAGATGAAGGGCATGCTGCGCCGGTGCATACCGATTTCGACGATGCGGTCCGTCTTGCGCACGGCATCGATCATCGTCCGGCTCTGATCGAGGGACATGGAAAGCGGCTTTTCCAGGTACACGTCCTTGCCCGCCTTCAGAGAGGCCAACAGGTTGGGCATGTGCTGATGATCGGGCGTGCCGATGACCACGCAGTCCAGTCCCTTCTGCGCAAGCAGGTCGTTGTAGTCAAGGTAGGGCTTGGCGTCGGCGGGGGAGTCCTTCCGCGCCAGTTCCAGGTGCGGCTCATAGACATCGCACAACGCCACGCACTGCGCACCGAGCTTCTGGAACGTGGTGTTCAACCAGCGCGCGCGGCTGCCCGTACCAATCACGCCGTAAGTGATGCGATCATTGGCGCCGAAAGCCGAACGCGGCACAAACAGTGGGGCCGTCGCTGCCACGGTCAGGGAATCCTTCAGAAACGCTCTACGGTCCTGCTCCATAAAACAACCTCCTCGCAAGTCGAATGCCCGAAACGGGATTCTACCGCACTTCAGGAGACGGGTAAAACAGACAGTTCGGCGGACCGGCGTTCGCTATATAATCGTCCCCAATGCGAATCTTTGGACTGCTCCTCGCAACACTCACCGCGTTCGCGCAGCCTTACGTGGATGTGCGAACCCGCCCGGCTCCGAACGCCGGCGCGCGCTTCTCCAGTGAGTTGACCATTTACGACGAAGGGATGCTCGACGGACGCCTTGTCGGCCGCTATTGGTCGCCCATCGGCCGGGTACGCGCCGAGAAGGAGATGGAGGCGAAGGAGTACGCATCCCGCTGGACCGATGCGTTCCTCATCGAGATCGGTGGAAACGCAGTGCCCCAGCGATGGGATTGGATCAGCGCAAAGGCACAGGGCGGCGAGGCCGTCGTCGATCTTAAGCACGCGAGCGAACCGCTCCGCGTTCGCGTGCATACGAAGCTGGACGGCACGCCGGTGTTGATGCGGTGGCTCGAAATCACCAACACTTCGGACAAGCCTCTGCCGCTGTCCGGACTGGCTCCCTTCAGCGGCCAGTTGTGGCGGATCCAGTGGATGTCGCAGTGGGCTCGCAAACATCCCGATCCGACTTTCCGCCTGGCGCGGTTCCGCCACTCCGGTTGGGGCGACGAGGGCGATTTCGGCTGGAGCGCGCTCGCCGAAGGCGAATTCTCATTCGACAACGGCAATACGGGGAAATCCGGCTGGGGCAACCCGTATTTCATCGCGCGCAATGAGGTGAGCGGCGAGTACTTCGTATGTGCGCTGGGGTGGTCGGGCGAGTGGAGGATGGAATTCCTGCACCAGCAAAGGGCCGCCGAGAACAACGAGTCGCTCTATTTCCGGAGCCGCGTTATCTCGACCGATCCCGTCATGCGCGTCATTGCGCCAGGCGAGACCATCACATCGCCGGTGGTACATATCGGCAATCTGACGGGCGAACTCGACGATGTAGTGCAGGCGATGCACGATCACATCCGGCGCTCGGTGCTTCCGCCGCAGCCCGCCGGACGCGCGCAGTTGGTGCAGGACAACCACTGGGGCTACCAGTCCGGCATCGAGACCGAGGAGGGCATTAAGGCCGTGGTGGATGCCGCGGCCGCGGTGGGCGTCGAACTGTTTATCTTCGACGCGGGTTGGTACGGCAACAAACGCAACGACTGGCCCAACCAGACCGGCGACTGGCGTCCAGGCTCCTGGCTGCCGAACGGCCTGAAGCCGATCTCGGATTATGTGCACAGCAAGGGACTGCTGTTCGGTTTGTGGCTGGAGGCCGAGTCCATCGGCCACGGTACAAAACTACGCCAGGAACACCCCGAGTTCCTGCTGCTCCGCAACGGCCAGCCGGCTTTCGGCGGCCGCTCGCTGGACCTGACCAAACCGGAAGTGGCGAGGTGGCTGGAAGCCGAACTCACGCGAGTATTCACAGAATACGGGGTGGACCTGTTCCGGCTGGACTACAACGTCAGTGACGCGCACGGCGGCGGCAACCGCGTTCGCGACGGATACCTTGAAAACACGACGTGGCGCTACTACGAGGCCTTCTATTCCATACTCGAACGGCTGCGGAAGAGATTCCCGAAGATGATTTTCGAAAACTGCGCCGGGGGCGGCGGGCGGACCGACCTGGGAATCCTGCGCTACATGAACACGACGTGGATATCCGATATCAGTACGCTGCCAAAATCGATCAAGATCCTGAACGGCATGACGCTGCTGCTGCCGCCGGAGATCTGCAACCGTACCTACGGCACGCAGTGGGATCCCCAGCGGCAGTACGGAGACTTGGACACGCAACTGCGCGTGCCGCTATTCGCATATCCCACGGGCATTGGCATCGCACCCTCGCTTGCCGATCTCAACCCCGCCAACGCCCGGCGCGTGCGCCATGCCTTCGATCTGTACAAGACCTTCATCCGCCCGATGCTCGCCACGTCGCGCGTATACCACCACACGCCCGAGCTGCCGCTCGAAACCGCGGGCGACTGGCTGGCGATCGAGTACGCCGCGCGCGACCGCGCCCGAGCTTACGCCGGCGTGTTCCGCCTTTCGGGTGAGGGCGCGCCTGAATACGTCCTTCGTCCCCGAGGGCTGCGGGCGGGCGCGCGGTATCGGGTGACCTTCGACAATTCCGGAGAGACCATCACGAAGTCCGGCTACGACCTCCGTCAGGAAGGCATCCGCATCCGGCTGGCCGGCGGCATCCGCAGCGAGCTGCTGCTGTTCGAAGAAGTGAAGCAGTGAACACGGGAATGAACCGGAGGACTTTTCTGGCCGCAGCCGGCGGCGTGATGGCGGCGCAGGACGAGTTCTACCTGCCGGAGAATCCCGATTACACTATCCTGCACAGCATGGAGGATTCGCTGCGGTTCACCGTTGAACGGACGCTGACCACTTACAAGGGCAAGCCCTGCTCGCGCTCCAGTTTCGTTGATCCCGATGGCACGCCCATGATGTGGCACGGATTCGGACCGCTGGAAGGTCCCGGCTGGGCCTCGAACGCCGTGGGCGGGGCGTACGAGATCTACCGCTACGGCCGCCACTTTCGCAACGCCCGCTACCAGCAGGTGGCGCTCGGCATTCTGGATCATGTGCTCGAGAACGGCTTTGTGGACGAGGCCTCCGGCTTCATTCGCGGTTACCGGCACACCGTCAAAGACGTTTTCATCCTGAATTTCACGCACAACAACGACTGGTTCGCTCCCGGCGCCATGGCTAAGATCGGCTATCAACTGCTGGTGTTCTCAGACCTGCTGCCGGCTGACACGCGCCGCGCGAGGATGCGTCGCGCCGCCGAGCACATGGGCGCATGGCTGGCCGCGCGCGTCAAGCCCACGGCCAGCGGTTGGTACCCGCGCCGCGCAGCGCCAGAGGGCGAGCCTTACCGCTGGAGAGCCGAGAGCGGAAAGAAGGAAGATCCGCAGTTCGATTCAAGCGCCGATGGGCTCCACATAATCCAGCTGCTTGCGGCACTCAGCGAGCGCGGAACAGCCAACTACCGGCCGGCGATCAAGCGGGCTGTCACCGCCTTCATTGATCGCGGGGGCATTTTCGGCAGCATCAACCAGGACGTGTACGACAACCATGAGGACGTCGCCTACGCCGTCGCGTTCCGGGTCTTGCGCCGGGCGGCGAGGCTGCTCAAGAGTCGTGAAATCCGTGAGTTCGCCTACTCGAAGTGCCTGGCAGGTTTGGACCAGTTCAAGATGCGGGAAGACCGCAACGGCGTTGCCACCAAGGGTCTCCTGTTCATGGCCCGCAGTTGGGACACGGCGTATCTATGGGAGTGCGCCGAGGCGTCACTGGCGTACATGGAAGCTTACAGCGACCGCAGGCGACCCGAGCACCTGCGCGACGCGCTGACCATCCTGCGAGCCATCGCCAAACACCACCACGGCCCGCACGGCTTCCTCACCGAAGGAGTTGACTGGAACAACCACGTCGGGGAGAAGCACCACATCGGCGGCGCAAAGTATGGAGACATCCAGTACACCGAGCCGTTCCTGAACAACCAGCACATCGCTGAACCGACGCTGTACTATCTGCAAAACCGGCTTGGGTGAGCTTGATTTCGCGCCACGGACGCCAGGGTGCGAGAGCTCTTTGAATGTCTACTTCCTCGCTTTCTTGCTGGGATCCGCCGTTTCCAGGCTTCCGTCCAGGAACTTCTCGGCGGGTGGGCGGTAGTGGTTGGTGTTGAAGATGTACCAACCATCACGGCCGGGCTTGCTTACCGCAAGGATCAGGGCCACCTGGTCGCGGGGGCCCTGATAGTACGAGACACGAATGCGGTGCACACCTTCTTTGAGCTTTACTTCCCCGGTGATGCGCACCGGCGGGTGCGTGCCGTCGTTATCGATGATGGTCTTGCCGTCGATGTAAAGTTTCGAGCCGTCGTCGGAGGTGAGTGCGAAACCGTATTTGCCGGGCACGGAGACCCAGAAACGGGCGTTATAGTCGATGGCGAACCACTCGAAACGGCCCGTGACGCCGGGAAAGCCCTCGCGGAAATGGCGGGTAGTGACGAACAGGGCCGGAGTGTAAACAGAGCCGACCGGTTTCAGCTTCTTGAAATTCGGCAGGAACTCCGTGCCCTCCTCGATCAGGTAGATGTCACCCTTGAAGCCTGCGGAACCCACAGCCGTGATGCCGAAGCCGTAAGTGGGTTCGTCCGGAGGCTTCACTTCCTGGGACCGGCAGATTGCGACTGCAAGAAACAGGAGGCTCAGACCGGCACGCATCAGTAACAGGGATAACACACGCGCCGTACAGGCTGCGTCCTATTTCAACCTTCCACCCGCCCACTGGACGGCACTGCGGATCAGGCTGCGGTAGCCGGGGTCGAGATGCGTGTGGCGGTCGTGGCCGAGTTGGATGTAAACCACGCGCGATTTCTCATACGGGCTCACCCAGCCCACCTGGCGGTTAGCGAGAGGATTGTCGGTTTCCAGAATTACCTGGACATCCGGCCGCACCCACATACCCCTATACGGCTCATCCAGCAGGTGCAGATCGGGGATGCCCCGGACAACGGGGTGGTTGGATTTCGGCCTCACGTGCATCTGGATGTTCCCCTTGGCGGCGGAAGCCGGATGGCCAGGCTCGGCCTTGATGTAGAATTTGCCCCCGATCACTTCCTGGTACCACCAGGGCCAGTCGGTGAAATCGACGATGGCATGATGCAGCGACACGACGCCTTTGCCGCTTTCCACGAATTCCTTCAGGTTCTTCCGTGCGGGTTCCGAGATCTGCTCCTGCAAATCGTAAAAGACGAGGACGTCGTAGCGTTGGAGGGAGCCGGCGAGGGCGGCGGGCTGGGCGTCGGTCATCACCAACCAATCGTCGTAACCTTCAAATACAGAGTAGAAGCTCGTTTGATGCGGATGCCCGCCGGTCACGATCTGAATACGCATCGCGTCGGGCTTAAGCTGTTTGACGGGGGAAGGCTGGGCAGCCGCCAGTACCGATATGCCAAGGGCCAGCAGTATCGTCTTCATGGTGCCAGCCATGATACAACGCCGGAATATGCGATAGGATACTAACGCGGACAACCGATATGAACTACACACGCAGGGAACTGATCGCGGGACTCGCTGCCCCGCCGCTGGCCCTGGCCAGGGCGCCCTACAATCCGAAGCTGGCCACCCAGACTGTTATCTGGGCGCAGCAGTTCGGCCAGCGCAAGATCGCAACCGTGGATGGCCTGGAGGAGGCGTTCGCCTCCATCCACAGGGCCGGCTACCATCGCATTGAGTTAATGAATACGTGGCTCCAGGGCGAGGCGCTCACCAAAACGCGCGATCTCGCCAGGCGGTACAAGATCTCTTGCCCAATCGCTTACAACGGCGGCGTGATGCACGAACAGGATGCCGCCGATAACACCATAGCCGCAACGATGGCGGTGG
The DNA here is from genome assembly GCA_964384215.1 of uncultured Solibacteraceae bacterium. Lineage (GTDB taxonomy): Bacteria > Acidobacteriota > Terriglobia > Bryobacterales > Bryobacteraceae > JAJFUV01. The sequence continues at coordinate 6,193 of CAYLLB010000020.1, forward strand.
CCGAAGCACTGCAGAGCGTGGGAGGGGAGATCATCAGCTTCAACCCTAGTCCCAAGCCGAAGGGCGCGCTGAAGACGGACGACGAACTCGCCATACAGGCGGGCAACGTCAATCGGCTGGGGGAGCAGTTGCGCGGGCGCGGTATGAAGCTCTTCGTGCACCACCACGACCCGGAAATGAAAGAGGACGCGCGCGAGTGGCGGCACCTGCTGCGCAATACCGACCCCAAGTTGATGTGGGTCTGTATGGATACGGACTGGGTGCTGCGCGGAGGCCAGGACGTCCTCGCCTTGCTGAAGGAATGCCAGGGCCGCCTGGGGAGCATGCACTTGCGCAATTCGCGCGACAACGTCTGGCTCGAATCCCTGGAAGCGGGCCAGGTCGATTATCCGGCCGTCGCCACCTATCTTAAGAAGAATGGCTTCACGGGTTACCTTGTTGTGGAACTCTACTACGCTAAGGAGACCAAAGTGACGCGGAGCATCGAAGAGAACCTGCGCCTCAGCCGCCTTTACGCCGAGAAAGTCTTCGGTGTGAGTGCATGACTCTCATCCTTCTCTCTTAACCCCGGTGCGTATCACAAGCTTTTAACACACATTTATCAACGGCCCTCAGTAGCTGATACGTCCCTGGTAGTGCAGCGTAAGCACGCCAAGGGTGATATCTTTCGTGAATGGCCGTGATCCAATCTCTGCCTGCGACTTTCCACACGATGATGTTACGAGTGCAAGTGGTGTCGTCAAGGACTTATTAAGAAAGTTAACGAACTTTTACACGCATGCAGGCGCTGCTCTATGGCTAGGATTGTTTGGCCTTTGCGCGTATCGCTTCTGGGTTACGCCGCTCGCTTCCAGTTTCTGGGTGGATGAGACCGTCACGGCGTTCGTGGTGCGATTCGGTGCCGGACACGCTTCTTTGAGCGTCGCACCGCAAGTTCCCCAGTCCATTTATTATGTCCTGCCTTATTTGATGGATAGCTGGTTCGGTTTCTCGGAAGTATGGTACAGGGTACCATCCCTCATTGCCGCGGCCGGTGCCGCGCTTGCCATGTCCTGGATCGCCAGGCGGTTGATTCATCCGCAGGCCGGCTGGTTCGCCGCGTTGGGCTGTTTCGCAATGGGCGGGATAAACGCCGAGGCCGTGGATGCGCGGCCCTACGCGTTGGGCATGCTCGTCGCGGCGTTGAGCGTCGTGTTCCTGATTCGCTGGCTGGACCGGGCGCGAACGGCCGATGCCGCGCTATTCATACTCTTCGCGGCCCTGTTGTGGCGAACGCACCTGGTGTACTGGCCGTTCTATCTGGTGTTTCCGTTGTACGCGGGAGCGCGGCTATTCAAGAAGGAGACTCCGGCAGGGAGGCGTGATGCGGTCATCGTTTTCTTGGTGCTGGGCCTCACGCTCATCCCCGTCGGCCTCCGGGCTTTCGATTTGATGCGCGGCGCCGCGGCGCATGTCATCGTGCCGCCGCCCACACTGCGCAACCTGGTTTACGCGCTCAAGTTTGGACTCTTGGGCGCCTGCCTGCCTGTGGTGTGGCTGCTCTCCCGGGCGTGCAAGTGGCCGCGCACTCGCTTGCCGGCTTCTTCAGCGATGTTACTTCTCGGATGGTGGTTCGTCCATCCGGTGGCGTTGTTTATCTACTCGCGTTTATCGGGCAACAGCGTCTTCGTTTCGCGCTACTTGTCCCTGTTATTGCCTGGCGCTGTGTTGGGAACTACATTCTTACTCTCCCGATATGTTCCAGAGCGCCATTGGAAGTCCATGACTCTGGCGCTAGGTGTAGGCCTCCTTTTGTTCCATGCGGACTGGAAGGTGGCCTGCCCGCTCGTTCATCAATCCGATTGGCGCGGCGCAGCGGCCTCACTGGCCGCGCTGGGCGATTCGCGTGTCCCCGTGATTTGCCCCAGTCCCTTCATTGAGGCCAAACCACCCGTCTGGAGCCCCGTCTATGCGCGGCCGGGATTCTTGTATGCCCACCTCAGTGTGTACCCGGTCCGGGGCCGCGCGCTGTTGTTCCCGTTCGAACCATGTCCCGAAGCGGAACGATATGCGTCGGAGTTGGTCGGAGGCCCCATTGGACACGCCCAGCGCTTCGCTATTTACGGAAGCGCGAATAGCGCGCGTGACTGGCGTCATTGGTTCGCCGCGCACCTTCCCGGTTGGACCGCCCGCAGCCTCGGCCCGTTCGGCGATGTTGACGTCGTATTGTTTGAAAAACCGGACGCGATCATGGCTAGAATGTAGTTCATGACGATCGCGCGGTTCTTCCGGCGCGCTGTTCTATTGGGTGCGGTGTTGGCGCTGCCCCTCGCCGCCGCCGATATTTCCGCCGAGGCCCGCCGCATTCACTTCGGATCGCTGGTGCTCGATGGCCACGTCCACGTGGCCAACCGCCAGTTCTACCATGGCGGCAACATGGGCGACCGCCTCGATGGGGGCCAGTTCGATCTGCCCCGCGCGCGTGAGGGTGGCGTCAAGGCCATGTTCTACACGGTGTTCGTCACCGAAGAATACTACCCGCCTCGTTACGAAACCAAGCAGGTCCTGCGATTGATCGACACGGCGCTCGAACAGATCGAACTCAACCGCGCGACCATCGAACTGGCAAGGAACGCTACCGAGATCGAGCGCATCACCGCGCGCGGCAAGATGGCTGCCGTGCTCGACATCGAAGGCGGCTGGGACCTCGACGGCGATCTTGGCGTGCTGCGCAACCTGTACCGGCTTGGCGTGCGCGTCGCCATGTTACCGGCGCACAATTGGACGAACAATTTCGCCGACTCCTGCTGCGCACCGCCCAAGTGGAACGGTTTGAACGCCCGCGGCCGCGCCGTGATGGCGGAGATGAATCGCCTCGGCATGCTCATCAACGTGAGCCACGCCTCGGATGTAACCATCGAACAGGCCATCGACGCGAGCAAGGATCCCATCGTCGCCACGCACCACGGTCTACGAAGCTTCAACAACATCCCGCGTAATCTGCCGGATGCGCTGGCGAAGAAATTGGCGGCCAAGGGCGGCGTCATCGGCTTCCAGATCGGTAACGAGTTCCACAACGTACGCGTGTACGAATACCGCAAGAAGGCCACAGGCAAGACGTTTTGGGACCGCTCCGCCATTGGCAAGAAGGAGGGGCGGCTGTCAATCGAGCAGATCGATCGCATCGTGGCGCCGCAATTTCCCATGATGGGATGCGACGCTCCGGACGACATCAAACTGACGCCCGACGGCTGGGTACAGGTGGTGGAGCGCGCCATCGCACTGGTGGGCGAAGATCACGTCGCTCTCGGCACCGACATCGACGGCGGCCCCACGCTGCCGCGCGGCATGAGCGATATCCGTGATCTGCCGCTGATCACCGATGCGATGGTGCGCCGTGGCTGGCCCGAAACGCGCATCAAGAAGTTCCTGGGCGGCAACCTGCTGCGCGTCTTCCGGCAAGTCACGGAAAAACGGAACGACAAGATGTAAGGCCTATCGTCTTGGCGGTCCCGAAACTGACAGATTGGTTCTTGAGTACGCGTTCGGATCTCTTCCCAGAGTTGTCCTGCCCTAGACTTTCGTCACTTCTATTCGCCGGTAACCGACACCAGTGTCCTTACGTCTTAACAGGATCGGTAGACAAACCGGTTCGTTATTGCCATGTAAATGAGAAAGGTGGGGTCCGCCTACTGCGTGCATGTCTGTACGCTGGCGTTAAAGCCGCCTTACTGTTAACCCAAGGTTAAGGGTGTTAACTGTATTAACACTTTTTCGGCCTCTTAGGTTACGCAGTTAGGCATCTGCGATAAACAAATGAATGCGATCCCTTCCTCATATCGAGATCCGGCAGGTTTCGTGGTTGAGGAAGACGGCGTATACAAGCGAGTGGTTACACCACGCGGTGTCGCAGATTACGAACAGTTAATCAGCTCGGGTTTGAATGATGAGTTAGTTGCGGCCGGTTTGTTGGTCAGTCACAAGATTGAATCTTCACCGGAATTGGAATCGCAAGGCTCGCGGCTGTTGATTCCAGAACAAATTCCATTCGTTTCTTATCCCTTCGAGTGGTCCTTCGACGAACTGAAAGATGCCGCGCTGCTCACCTTGGATATTCAACAACGGGCTCTCGCACACGGGTTGGTCCTAAAGGATGCCTCCGCATACAACGTGCAGTTTCAAGGCGCGAAACCGGTCTTCATTGACACGTTGTCGTTCACACGGTACCACGGTGGTGCGTGGGTTGCCTACGAACAGTTTTGCCGTCAATTCTTGGGGCCACTGTTATTGATGCATTACGGTGCCCCCGATGCGGCGCGCTTCCTGAAGGAGGAGTTGGACGGCTTTCAACTGGATCGCGTTTCCAGGTCGTTGCCCAAACGGTCTTATCTCAGAAGCGGTCCCCTGCTGCACATACACCTCCACGCCAGGGCTGTGCGGCGGCAATCGTCCAGAGCCTTCAGCCCCGAGATCAAAGAACCGGTGAACCTGCAAGAGCTCACCGCTTCTCTCCGCCGTGCAGTGGAAAAGATCCGGACGCCCCAATACGACGTAGGCTGGACGGGCTACTACGCCGAAAGCCGCTTCTATCCGCCGGGCGCTCAGGACGCCAAGCGGGAAGCGGTGCGTGATATGGCGGGCCGGGTTTCCCCGCGCATGGTTTTCGATCTGGGAGCCAACACCGGCTTGTATGCCAGGGAGGTCGCAAGCCTGGGCGCCTTGTGTGTTGCGTTTGAGAGCGATTCCGGGTGCGTTAACCGTATGTACCTGGAAGAGCGCGCGAAAGCACGATCCAATATCCTGCCCCTGGTGATGGACCTTGCCAACCCCAGCCCGCCGCTGGGATTCGAACTGCACTCTACCATGAGCCTGTTCGAGCGGCCCCAAGCCGACTTAGTGCTGTGCCTCGCGCTGATACATCACCTGCGGGTGAGCGGGAATATCCCGCTTGAGCGGATAGTTCAGTTCCTTGCGAGGCTGGGCCGCTGGCTCATTATCGAGTTTGTCCCATTGACCGATCCCGCAATAAAAACTTTGACCAGCCGCATGGGAGACTTTGCGGATTACACTCTTCCTGGCTTTCTGGAGAGCTTCACTAAACGTTACTGTTTGAGGGCCAGCAAACCCGTAACGGGAACCAGGCGGACGCTCCACCTGTTCGAGAGGCGCCCATGCGCAGCTTGAGCGACTGGCGAGTTCGGGCTTTCTATGTAAGCTGCCTGATCCTGGTCCCTTTTCTAAAGTTCCTGATCCGCAACGATTACGGTTTCTTCTATTTCGAGGCGCTGGCGGCTGTGTTGCTGTTGGCGGCCGTCTGCGGGCTCCTGGGTCTGGCGGTACGCGGTGGTGGCTTTCATATCCTCATCGCGCTGCTGATTGCGGTGACGGCAACTTATCCGCTCCTCCACATGGCCAACTCCCCCTCTGCGATTCCCCCGTGGACGGTAGGGCTCGCCATCCTCGCCGTTTCCTGGCTCGCACTGAGATGGATGGGTGAGGGTTTCCTCATTGCACTGGCTGTGTTCGCATGGTCCGGCCTGCCGGTCGAAGCAGTGATGCAGCCCAAATGGACGCGCGCCGCCACCCTGCCCTCCACAGCTAAGGCGCAGGGCCACGCCCTGTGGCTGATCTTCGACGAGCAGGTCGGCCTGGCCGGATATCCGCTCGACCTGCCTGAATGCAGCGTGGCAAAGCTGAGGCTCCAACACACGCTCGAGCGCTACAATTTCACGCTGTTCCCAAACGCCTATAGCAACTACCCGACTACGGTGGACTCGGTACCCAGTGTCTTGAATGGCAGGCTGGTCCGGTGGCCGGAAGAGTTGATGCCGAGGGTCGGGGCGAGTGAACAGAGGCATTACGAGATCCGGGAGAATCACCTGTTTTCAGAATTCACCGCGAAGGGATATTCGGTGGCCGCCTGGCAGTTCGGCGCCGTCAAGATCTGCCCCGGACAAAACCACGGCGTGGAGTGCTTCGAATACAGAGAAAGACTCTCCTGGCTTCATCGCATACCGGGCGGCTGGGTGGAACGTTTCCGATGGTTGGTGGGCAGTTATCAGGCAAGTGATCCATGGACGTCGCGAACCAAAGGGTTCTTCCCGTTCCGCTTCGGAATCAAGCTGGCGTTGCCATTGGCGGTCGAGGAACTCTGGCCCGATGGGCTCGCCGCTCAGGTGCAAGCGGCACCGCAGAGGACTTTGCTGGCTGCGCACCTTCTTATTCCGCATTCACCGTACATTTACCACCGCGACGGGCGGCTCCGGCCCAAGCAGGAGTGGGCCGGCGACCGCGCGGGCCGCCGCTTCAGCGAGCGTGACTACCGCGAGATGTACTGCCGCTACTGCGAACAAACGGAGTATGTCGCTGTGCGACTGGACCGTTTTCTGCACCGTTTAAAGCAGAGCGGTGTGCTGGAAGGCATGAACATCGTGATCCATGGCGACCACGGCCCGCGGATCCTGCGCCGTCTGCCCAACTCGGTTGAACCGGAGTTGCGCGGGCGCGACGAGGCGGTCTGGGCCGAAATCCTAGATTATTCAGGCGAACCAGACAGGAGAGACCTGATGGACCGATTCTCCACCCTGCTGGCCATTAAGCGGGCTGGCGCCACAGCACCGCTGATCCGCCAAGAGAAACACAGCCTTCTGACGTTCCTGTCCCGGGAAATGTTCGGAAAAGAACCGCAGGATGGCCTCGAGCGCGCCGACAAAGTCTACATGGCCGACAGCCAGCATGCGTTGCACGCCATCGACATTCAATACTACTGGAGGTAAAGAACCATGATCGATCCGGTCCTCGCATATCTCGATCCCGCTTCGGGCAGCATTGCCTATCAGGCCGCCATATCCGGCCTCCTGGCGGGGGCAACAATTTTGCGCCTGTACTGGAAGAAGCTAAAACGGTTCGTCGCTTGGAAGCGTACAACGGATGGGGCGAGCGCGGAACCGTTCCAAGCCGGTGTTCACGCCGTCCGCGCTCCCCGTCAATCCTCGTGATGGACCGGGGTGTCCCGGCGCTGAATACCACGTGCTCAGTTCAATGTCACAACCGTGTAAGTATCCGGGCGCGGCTGGATGGAGTTGAATCCGTCCCCCATGCGGTGTAGGATCCAACGGTACCAAGTGAATATGCCAGGCGGACAGCTTCTTTCCAGGCGTCAGACGATATTGGGCACGGCGGGGCTTTGGGCGGCGCCGCACGAGCGAGCGCGCGTTCCGGTCATCGACGTCACGGACCTCTATCATCCCCACCAGGACATCGGCGACAACGTGGACCTGATCGCCGCTTACGCGCTCCCGGAGGTCGATCTCAAGGCGGTCATCCTGGACGCGACCGCAAAGTTCCGGCGCGCGGTGGCCACCAACGCGAGCGGCAAGGTCGTCGATAAGGACGGCCCGCGCGACCCGGGTGTCATTCCCGTGATGCAACTCAATTACCTGTTCGACCGCAACGTGCCTTACGGGATCGGGCCCTTTGAGCCGCTGCGTTCTCCCAATGACAAGCTCCTGGACGCTCCGGAGTTCCAGCAGTCCGGCGTCCGGCTGCTTCTCGATGTTCTGCGTAACTCGCGGGAGAAAGTCGACATCGTCAGTTTCGGATCCGCCCGTCCGCTTGCCGCCGCCTTCAACCGTGAGCCGCGCCTGCTGCGGGCGAAAATCGCGAGGATTCACCTCTGCGCGGGTTCCACGACGCCACGCTACCTCGAGTGGAACGTCGAACTCGACCCTCACGCCATGGTCTGCCTGCTCAGGTCCGACTTGCCGGTGGCCATCTATCCATGCGCCTCGGACAAGGGCCCGTTCGGCATGGATTCGCACAACTGCTACTGGAAGCTGCCGGATCTCGCCTTTGTGAAGAGGATGGATCCGAGGTTACAGCGTTATCTCTGCTACGCCTTCGAACGGAGCATGCGGCCGGACTTCCTGGAGATCCTCGACCACGACTGGCCGGCTGACGCGATCGATCACATTGCGGCGCGTCCGCACCACGTGTGGGAGACCGCCGTCTGGATTCGGGTGGCCAACCGCCGCTTGGTGCACCGGCCCAGCTTGGGGTATCGGATCCTGCCGGCGGGCGAGGTGCGTTCAGGCGACCGCGTCCTGCCCAACGAGCTGAAACCGTGCCGGATCTCGGTGCGCGACAACGGGCTGTTCACTTGGGAATGGAGCAAGGGCCCCAGCAACTTCGAGATTTACGATCGCGGCGATTTCGAAGAGAACGCGCGGGCGTTGCGAGAGGCGCTGCCCGCGCTCTACGAGTCGTTCCGCTGCGCCGCCGCGCTCTAGACGATGCCGTCAAACAGGATCGTACTTAAGTAGCGCTCGCCCGAGTCCGGCAGTATCACCACAATTCTCTTGCCAGCGAATTCGGGCTGCCGCGCCAACCGCACTGCCACGGCCGCCGCCGCGCCGCAGGAGATGCCGCTCAGGATGCCCTCTTCGCGAGCCAGCCGCTGTGCGGTTTCGATAGCCTCTTCGTTCGAGACCCGTTCTACGCGGTCCACGAACGAGAGATCCAGCGTGTCGGGGATGAACCCCGCCCCAATGCCCTGGATCTTGTGCGGCGCCGGCTTGAGCGGTTCCCGGGCGAGGGTCTGCGTGATCACAGGACTGGCCTCCGGCTCCACCGCCACCGACACGATCTTCTTGCCGCACACGTTCTTGATGTAGCGCGTAGCACCGGTGATCGTCCCGCCGGTTCCGACGCCGCTCACCAGGACGTCCACCTGCCCGTCGGTGTCCTCCCAGATTTCGGGCCCTGTAGTCTTGAAATGGATGCCGGGATTGGCCGGATTCTTGAACTGCTGCAGCAGCACGTAGCGGTTCGGATCGGAAGCGGCAATCTCCTCGGCCTTGGCGATCGCGCCTTTCATCCCCAGGGCGCCTTCGGTGAGAATCAGGTTCGCACCGAACGCCTTCAGAACCTTGCGCCGCTCGAGCGACATGGTTTCCGGCATGGTGAGGGTGATCGGGTAACCGCGCGCGGCGGCCACGAAAGCCAGCGCGATGCCGGTGTTGCCGCTGGTAGGTTCCACAAGTTCGCGCCCGGCCTGGAGAACACCGCGTTTCTCTGCGTCCCAGACCATGGAAGCGCCGATCCGGCACTTCACCGAATAAGCGGGATTGCGCCCTTCGATCTTGGCGAACACGGTCGCCTTCGTCCCGGCGGTGAGCTTGTTGAGCTTCACCAGCGGGGTTCTTCCTATGCTGAGACTGTTGTCCTCGTAAACTCTCATGGCTTACTCCTGTGAAATCCGTAAGGCCTGATCGAAATCGGCCTTGATGTCGTCGATCGACTCGATACCCACCGACACCCGCACGTACTCCGGTGTCACTCCGGTTGAGGCCTGTTCTTCCCCGGTCAACTGCGAGTGTGTGGTGGAGGCGGGGTGGATGACGAGCGTCCTGGCGTCACCGACGTTAGCAAGGTGGCTCGCCAGCTTCACGTTGTTGATGAACTTCACGCCCGCCGCCTTGCCACCCCGGATGCCGAACCCCAGAATCGCGCCCGCGCCGTCGGGTAGGTACCGCTGTGCCAGGTTGTGGCACGGGTGGCTGGGCAAGCCGGGGTAGTTGACCCAATCCACCGCCGGGTGCTTTTCCAGCCATCCGGCCAGAGCCTGCGCGTTCTGTACGTGCCTTTCCATCCGCAGATGCAAGGTCTCCAGGCCGAGCAGGAACAGAAACGATGCAAAGGGACTCTGCGACGCACCTGTGTCCCGGAGCCAGTGCGTGCGAACGTGCACGATGTAGGCCAGGTTGCCCAGCGGCTTCAGGGCTTCCGTAAAGATGACACCGTGATAGGAATCCGAAGGCGCGGTGAACTCGGGCCATTTTGCAGGGTTCTCGGCCCATTGGAAGTTCCCACTGTCGACGATGGCGCCGCCGACGTGTACGCCGTGCCCACCCAGGAACTTCGTAGTCGAATACACCGCGATGTCCACGCCGTGTTCAAACGGCCGGAACAGCGCGGGCGTCAGCACCGTGTTATCGACGATAACCGGCAGGTCGTGCTTGTGCGCGATGTCCGCAATCTTGCGGAAATCCGGCACGTCGTTTTTCGGGTTGCCGACCGACTCCAGGTATACCAAGCGCGTGTTCTCGTCGACAAGCTTGTCGATTTCCTCCGGATGGCCGGGATTGAAGAACCGCACCTCGATCCCCAATTTCTTCAAGGTTTGAGTGAACAGCGCCCACGTGCCTCCATACAGGCTGGTGGCGGAAATGAGATTCTGTCCGGCGTGCGTGATCGTAAGGACCGCCGCCGTGATGGCCGCCGCTCCTGAGGCGAACGCGAGCGCACCCACGCCGCCGTCGAGCGCTGCGAGGCGCTTTTCCAGCACGTCGTTAGTCGGGTTGGTAAGCCGCGAGTAAATATTGCCGAATTCGCGCAATCCAAACAAGTCCGCTGCATGGGCTGCGTCGTGAAATACGTAACTCGACGTCGCATAGATGGGGACCGCGCAAGCCGTGGTTGCCGGGTCGGGTTCTTGGCCGGCATGTAACGCCAGGGTGCCGATCCCGGGTTTTCTGGGAAAGTCAGTCATTACGATGTTCTCCTAATTCGATTCCCAATCGAGTGGGTCAGATGCCATAGGAAATGCCCAGGGCGAATTGGTGGCACGCCTTCGGCCGCACGCCCGGCAGTGTCCTCCCCACTGCCTGGGCCGCGCCGAAATGGATGTTGAACTGCGACTCCGGTCGGGACACGAAGCGCGCGGCATTAGAAAAAGATCCCCCGTGCATCAAAGGGTACGCCGGGAATCAGATCTACCGAACGAGATCGTCGCCGGCACCACCACCGGGCCTGTGTGAAGCTGGCTCACAGTGGGGGCGACAGCCATCAGCAGCTACATTGAGTTTTGGTACGTATGAGACGGCGAGAGCGGGGGGATGCGCATACTTCAATATCTAGATCTGTATTCGGATATATGAGCCCCATCTATCTCTATTCTATGGGTGCAAGGCTGCCTTGTCAAGAAAAAAGTTACCAATGTTGATCTATAATATGGTGATTCACCAAACCGAGCTCCACATCCACCTACACAGACGGCGATTCCTCTACGATGGAACTTTAAGGAGACATCAGAGTGCACAGACGCCATATAGAGCGGCATCGCACCGGCCGTATAGGCTGGCTGAGAGCGGCCGTGCTGGGCGCCGACGACGGCATCGTATCGACCGCGAGTCTGGTGGTAGGCGTCGCCGCATCCCACGCGACCCGCGGCAACATTCTCGTCGCGGGAGTCGCCGGACTGGTAGCGGGAGCCATGTCGATGGCGGCCGGCGAATATGTATCGGTCCACTCGCAGGCCGATACGGAAGCGGCCGATTTCGAACGCGAGCGCGAGGAACTTCGCACCGATTACGAAAGCGAAGTCAAGGAACTGACTAAGATCTATACCGATCGCGGACTCGAACCGTCTCTCGCCCTCCAGGTCGCCGAGCAGTTGATGGCGCACGATGCGCTTGGCGCACATGCGCGCGATGAACTCGGCATATCGGAGACGCTGAGCGCACGCCCCATACAAGCGGCGCTCGCCTCCGCTGGCAGCTTCGCCGTTGGCGCCCTACTGCCACTCCTGGTCACGGCCTTTGCTCCATCCGCCGGATTGATTCCCATGGTCTCTGCAACTTCGCTCGTGTCCCTGGCGGCACTGGGAGGAGTGGCGGCGCACGCAGGCGGCGCGGGCGTCAGAACAGGCGCTCTGCGCGTCACCTTCTGGGGCGCGCTGGCCATGTTATCGACGGCCGGCGTGGGCGCGCTGTTCGGAACAATCGTCTAAAGACCCGACGGAGCCGGAGGCCTACGCCGGATACTTCGGATAGACCCGCGGGTGTCTCTTGCGGCGCATATAAGTGCGCGCGAGTTCCATGTAGACGCCCAAGTCGCGGTCCAGGTCCGTTTGGGTGCCGTCGAAGTAGAAGGTTCGGATAGGCAGACCGCCCAGCTCGCGGCTCACTTTCGGGTAGATAGCTTCGCAGATGATGCCGTTCATGCAAGTGAACGGGCTGATGTCGATGATGCCGTCCACGCCCCGGCGCGCCAAGCAGATCGCCTTGCCCACGTTCAGCACCATTTCACCGAGGGCGCCGTCCTGCGGCAAGTAAGGCCGCGCCGCATCCAGTACTTCCCTCGTCGAGGGCTCTTCGTAACCCACAATCTCATCCTTGAACGGCTCAAGGATCACGTGCTCATCGCGCTTCTGCACCTTGTTGCGCACCCAGGCGCCCACACCTTCCAGGGAGAACAGATTACGCTTCAACCTGAGTTTCCGGAACTGCTCGGCGTTGGTGTACCAGATCCACTCGGTAAGATCAGAGATCCAGGCTTCGCCGCCGTACTCCTCCAGGCGCCGCACGAGGTTCTCGTTCGAGAAAGTATGCAGCCGGCAGAAAATCTCACCCACCACGCCGATGAGCGGGACCGAGCGGTCGCGCTGCGCCGGAATCGAGCGGAAGCGCGCGAGGCAGCGTTCCATGACTGCGCGCACAGCCTGCAATTGCGGCGCCGGCTTGTAGGTCGTCTTTTCGATCGTCGAACAGAGATCGTCGAGGCACTCCTCGAACACGGCGTCTGTGTCGCCCTTGTTGCGCTCGTGTGGACGATACTTGAGCAGCATCTTCTGCAGGATGTCGGCCGCCACCAGCATGCGCCAACCGGTCCGCAGAAATGGCGTCGCCAGGCTACCCAGCCCCGCATAGCCATTGCTCGACGTGGGTGAAAACACTTGCGTGGAACCGTAGCCGTTGGCTTCGAGAATGCCCTGGAGATACGGCGCGTACTGGCCGAAGCGGCAGGGGCCGTCGGCGGTGGGCATGAAGAGCACCACTTTGGAAGGATCCACGCCCGGCGTCTGCAGGACGCGCATGAAATCACCGACAGTGACCTTGGCGGGATAGCACTCGTCGCCGGATGTATAGCGCGCACCCAGTTCCTTGGTGCGATGATCGGAAGGCGGCGTGATATCCGCGTCCACGCCCAAAGCGCGGAAGCCGGCGGCGAAGGCACGTCCGCTGCCGTATGCCATGGGCGGAATATAGATTTTCTTGCCGGCTAGTGGATGGCTGCCGAGGCCTTCTTGCTCACTTCCTCGGTTGAATTGTAGCATCGCAGAATTCCCTTACTGTCCAGATACGCCTCGCAACGCGTCATGTATCCGGCGTCGTTGCCGTGTCCATCGAACTGCAGCACCAACAGCGGCGCGCCCACGGTCTGGCGCGCGAAGTGCTTGATGTAAGAGTCCGGCCCGCACTTGAAATTTGAGATGTAGATCACGTGCAGGTTCGGACGTTCGGCCGCCAGGCGCGCGGCCGCCAGGATTTTCTGGCCCGAAATCCAATACATGTTCGGGTGCAAGTCGCGGATGGACTCCTGTCCCGTAACCAGGAAATCCAGCGGGATAACGTTCGCGCCGTAATAATGCCGGAGCTTGCGCGGGATGTCGCAGTTGATGCTACGGTCGTAGAGATTGTAGCTGCGGCCGACCAGAATCAGACCAGGCTCTCCGGTTTCGTCCAGCTTGGCCAGTGCCCTCTTGCCGGCCTCGATGAGCGCTTCCTGAAACTCGCGCTGCACCGCATACGCCGCGTCGACGGCCTTGTCGCTCGCGCGACGGCTCACACCCAGCTTGCGCATGGTCTCGGCCAGAGACCTTTTCACCACCTCGCGCCCCATCTGGAAGTGCAAGGTCGGCACCAGGAACTTGTAGGCATACTCTTCAAGCCTCGGCGCCGACTGCAGCACGAACGGCAGCGTCTGATTCCACGGGCAGTAGTGCGCCGAACCGGCAGCGTCCTCGCTGGTCTCCGAATCCAGAACATTCGGAACGAAAATGTAATCGACGCCCAAATCGATCAACGACAGCGCGTGCCCGTGCGCTACCTGCACCGGGTAACAAGGCTGGGCGAGCGCCATTTCGATACCGTCGGCGGAGATCTTCGGATCAGTCTGCCGCGACAGTACCACCTCGAAACCAAGCTCGGTGAAGTAGCGGTGCCAAAACGGATACTTGTCGTACATCGACATGGTGCGCGGGATGCCGATGTGGATCTTGCCGGGCTTGCGCTCGAATTTCGCCGCGCTGAGCGGGCACCCGGTCACCTTTTCGATAGTTTTGTCGTGGAACTGGAACAGATCCTCGATGACGGCCTTGCGCCCGGTCTTCGAAGGCTTGCGGTAGCGGTCCGAACACTTGTCGCCCCAGAAGCTCTTCTGGCCTTCGATGGTGAATTCCTTGATGTCGCACTGGTTAGTGCAAGCCTTGCAGGTGAAATCGCGCGTCGACACCTGGAGGCTGTAAAGGTCGTAACCGCGGAAGCGGCTGGCCGCTTTGGTTGCGCGGTGCCACTCGCGCGCGATCAGCGCCATGCCGATGGCGCCCATCACGCCGTTGTACGGAGGCACGGTGATTTTCTTGCCCAGCAGTCCGCTGAAGGCTGCCGCGACGGCGTCGTTATAAGCCGTCCCGCCCTGGAAGTAGATGACGTCTCCGATGCGCCGCCCTCGCACGACACGGTTCACGTAATTGAGCGCAATCGAATAAGCCAATCCGGCGAGCACGTTGGGCACCACTTCGCCCTTGTGCAGCCAGCCGGTAACGTCGCGCTCCATGAATACGGTGCAGCGCTCGCCGAGGCGCGTGGGCGCGGGGGCGGAAAGAGCCAAGTTGGCGAACTCGCCCTTGATGTTGATGCCGAGTTTCTCGGCCTGTTCCTCGAGGAAGCTGCCCGTGCCCGCGGCGCAGGCTTCGTTCATGGCGAAATCGACCACCACGCCGTTCTCGATCGAAATGAACTTCGAGTCCTGGCCGCCGATTTCGAAGATCGTGTCGACGGGTTCGCCGCCGAGCGTTTCCGAGATGTGCACGGCGCCGGTCTTGTGCGCCGTGATCTCGTCGTTGACCACATCGGCTCCGACGAATTCGGCGATCAGTTCGCGCCCTGAGCCGGTGGTGCCCACACCGCGAATCTCCAACCGCTGGCCCCACTTCTCGTTCATTTCGGTCAGGCCCTGCTGCACGGCTTCCACGGGACGCCCCGCGGTGCGCAGGTAGATGTCGTGGATGACATTGCCGCCGGCATCGATCGCTACCAGGTTCGTGGATACCGAACCGATGTCGATGCCGAGGTAGGCGGGAATCTTTGCTCCGTCGCCGGGGGCCTTGTAGGGGGCCACGCG
Organism: uncultured Solibacteraceae bacterium; assembly: GCA_964384215.1. Lineage (GTDB taxonomy): Bacteria > Acidobacteriota > Terriglobia > Bryobacterales > Bryobacteraceae > JAJFUV01. The sequence continues at coordinate 21,355 of CAYLLB010000020.1, forward strand.
GTCGCGCAAGAGCACGACTCGATCCATGCTCAGCGGTTGCGCATCCTGCGGGTGGGTGGCGGTTTCATGCTGGCATAGCCGGTGTATGTCGCGCAGCGAGCGCTTGCGCCGCTCCTCGCACTCCAGAATCGCGGTGCCGATAGCCCCGCACCACGCGTACAAATCCGGCACAACCAACTCGCCGTCGTTGAGCGAGAAGGCCTCGCGGATGGCGCGGGTCACACCCTCGTTCTGAGAAACCGCTCCGAGAAGGGCCACCGGCGCCACCACGGGCCGTCCCTTGACGATGCTGCTCTTGAAATTGCGCGCCACGGCGTCACACAACCCGCGCAGGATTTCCGGCGGTGTGTAACCCTTCTGCTGGGCGTGGATCATGTCGCTTTTGGCGAACACCGAGCAGCGGCCCGCGATCCGCGCCGCGCAACCCGCCTGGCAAGTGATGCCGCCCACTTCCTCTACCGAGTAGCCCATGCGCAGGGCCTGCTGGTCGATGAAGGACCCGGTGCCCGCCGCGCACTCGCCGCTGCGGTCATAGTCGACGATGCCGAACTTACCCGTATCGGCGTCCATCTCCAGGCGGATGTACTTGGAACTCTCGCCGCCTACTTCGAACACCGTGCGCACCTGCGGGTAGAACTCGCCCATCATGCGCGCGATGGCCTTGAATTCGTTCTCGAAATAGATGCCTAGGATCCGGGCGATGGTGCGGCTTCCCGAGCCGGTCACGCGCAATCCCTCGACGCGCGATTCCTCGATCGTCTCGTGAAGCTCCTGCAACAGGTCGAAAGTCGACTGTATAGGACTGCCCTGAATCCGACGGTACTCGGAGAGCACCATGGGCAGCCGCTTCCCACGGTTGTTCCACTCCGTCAGCCGGAAGTGCGGCTTCTCGCGCACGAGCGACTCGAGCAGCGCGCGATCCTCAGGTGCTCCGATGGCGGCCAGCTTCAAGCTGATCGCGCCGATGTCCAGACCAATATTGATGCCCATTAGACGCTACCGGGAGACTTACAATCCATGATACATCACCGCATAGAAGTGCGCCCTTTTCAACGGCTTGAAACTGAACGGGGCTTTCGCGGCGTCGAGCGAGCCGGATTCGGGGCTGAACGGGATGGCGTTGAAGAAGAGCTTCGACCGTCTTCCGAAGCGCCGAATCCTGGCCGTTTGACACCGATCCGCGGCAAGGTTGCTTTCAATCTGTAAACAAAAAATATCGCGGGGGCTTGACAGCGCGTGCGCTCCGTAAGCAGGTTAGGGAGTGTGCGCCCGGATTCCGGCCGCACGCCAAGAAGGAGTTTTCTATGTTCAGTTGTCGTCTCACCGGCGGATTCATTCTCGCCGCCTCGATGGCCATATCCGCGGCCATCGCTCCCGCCCAGGAGCCAGCGCAGTGGAAGGCAGGCGTGGCCTCCGTGGTGGTCACCCCCAAAGAGCCCATCTTCCTCATGGGCTTCGCCAGCCGCGACAGGCCCTCCGACGGCATCACAGCCGATCTGCGAGTAAAGGCCCTGGCCTTGCAGGATCAGAGCGGAAAAACGACCGTCATCGTCACCGCCGACCTGATCGGCTTCAACAAGAATCTGTCGGACATCATCGCGAAACGCTGCCAGAAGCAATACGGCCTCACGCGCGACCGGCTTATGCTGAACGCCTCGCACACGCATAGCGGGCCGGTGCTCAGCCTGGATGGCGGCGGCCCCAGTTCGAAGCGCACTCCTCACGAAAAACAGGTGATCGCCGATTACACGAAGGATCTGCTGGACAAGATCGTGGACCTGGTGGGCCGCGCGGTCACGGACCTTGCGCCCGCTAAGTTGCAGTTTGACCAAGGCTTAGCCGGATTTGCCGTCAACAGGCGGCGCAGCCGTCCGAACACCCGGCAGTTCCCCGGCCCAGTGGATCACGACGTCCCGGTGCTGGCGGTGCGTGCGCCGGATGGGAAATTGCGCGCGATCCTGTTCGGCTATGCCTGCCACGCCACGACGATGTCGGCCTACCAGATCAACGCCGACTATCCGGGTTACGCCCAGACAGAATTGGAGAGGCTCTATCCGGGTGTAGTCGCCATGTTTGTACAGGGTTGCGGGGCCGATTCGAACCCGCTGCCGAGGTTCCACTCCGACGATCCCGCCCTTGTTCAACGCTCGCTTGCGCTCTGCATACGGTATGGCAAAACGCTGGCCGACGCCGTGGACCTTGTGTTGCGCGGCAAGATGGCACCCGTCGCGGGCCCGCTTACAACGGTGTTCGATTCGGTGGAGATCCCCTTCGAGCCTCTGCCCAGCCGGAGCGAACTAGAGGCCCGGCTCAAGGACCCCGACATCAACCGCAGGGACCAGGCTCAACGCACGTTAAAGGCGCTCGATGCCGGCACGAAGATCCCCGAACGGACGCCCTACGCCATACAGATCCTGCACTTCGGGAGCGGACTGAACATCATCGCGCTGAGCGGCGAAGTCGTGGTGGACTACTCGCTACGCCTGAAAGCGGCACACGGATGGGACGACACCTGGGTGGCAGGCTATTCCAACGAAATGCCCGGCTACATTCCTTCGAAGCGGGTGGTTCTGGAGGGCGGCTACGAAACCCGCGGCGGCCCCGGAGGGTCGTATTCGACAGCGGTGGAAGAGACCATCGTTGAAAAGGTAGCCCGGATGGTGCGCGGCGTTGAGCCTGAATCGCGTCCCTAGCCTTTGAGACGCTGGTGCACGGCAGCGCCGCCGCCTCAATCTTCGGTAAATTTGGCCCGCAGGATGCGCTCGGCTTCGGCCTCGGCGGCGAGCAGAGCGCATCCAATGGCCGAAACGTCTTTCTTGGGACGGGCAAGCCGTATTTCCACGCGCCGCGCCGCGGTTTCGACGCAGTGAGACCGCACCGCAAGCCGCACCGGTTCCAGGATTTCAGGCCCTGCCAACAACGCCAACTGCCCGCACAGCACGACCAACGAGGGGTTCAGAAGTTGGACGGTGTTGGCTACGGCGATGCCCAGCGCCCTGGCCGCGCGGGCCAGTGCCGCGGACGCCACCGCGTCGCCCTGGCGGGCAGCGTTCACAACCGACCGCAGGTTGAGGTCCGCAGCGGGCACCTCCCGCAGTGTCGATACGGCGCCGGCAACAAGGGACTTGCGTACGAAATCCAGGATCGCCACGATGCCCGCGAAAGCCTCGACACAACCGCGGTTTCCGCACCGGCATAGTGGGCCACTGGCGTCGATCACGGTGTGGCCAATCTCGCCGCCGCCCTGGCTGGCGCCCCGATAGAGCCGCCCCTCGGCAAAGAATCCCATCCCGATTCCGGAACCGCAGGTGAAGTACACCGATTCGGTGTGGCTCCAATCCTCCGGAGAAATGCGCCTTTCTGCCGTAGCCAGTGCCCGCGCCCGGTCCTCGAGAGTGACCGTCAATCCGAAGGCACTGGTCAGCATGTCCCGAATCGGAACGAATTTCCAGCCAGGAGCGTTGGCCCAGGAGACGCAAACGCCGTTCTTGATGTCCAGGTCGCCGCAGTGGCTCACACCGAGACGCCGGATCTCCGAACGGGGGATTTCCGCGTCTTCCAGCGCGGCATCGGCCGCCTTCAGACTGGCGCTCACCATCGCGTCCACACCCCGTTCCGCGTCGCAACGCACGGTCCCGCGACCCAGGAGGGTACCCGCCAGATCCGTCACAACGGCGAGCGCGCCCTCCTCGTGAATGTCGATCCCCAGCAAAGTCGCCAGTCGCGGGTTAACCTTCAGGGATTGCGGCTTCCTTCCTGGCGAAGACACTTCCGCCGCGGTTTCAATTACGAGCCCTTTCTCCACCAACACGGAAACCACCCGGCTTACCGTGGCCGGGCTAATGCCGAAGTGTTGACCGAGGTCGTTTCGCAGGCAGGACGGATGGTCGAACACATGCCAAAAGACGATTTCTTCCAAACGGTGGACTTTCCGCATCGACTCGATCAGACGATCGCCTCATTTTACACCTGCCGCGAGTCCGCTCACCGGGCAACGGAAAACCGTTCCTCCGGGGTCTCTTTTTTCCTCCGCGAACCGCGTTGGTTTCAGTCTGTAAGCAACGTGGTGGCCGAAGTATTGACCCTGTATGCGACCTCTCCGATCATGGGCTCGTGGGAATAATTCATCAGCCACGATGTAGCGGTAAGGAGGCAATCATGGATCGAAGGTCTTTCGTTCGTGGAGCGGCAGGCGCGCTGGCCGGCGGCCTTTATGGAGCGTCCGCCAACAACATGGTGAATGTGGGCGTCATCGGCCTGGGCGGCCGCGGACGCGAACTGATGACGGCATTCGCGGCGCAGCCAGGTTGCCGGATCGCGGCCATCTGCGACATCGATCAGGCACGTCTCGAGCAGGCCGAGCAACTCGCTCAGCAGGTTGGAGCCGGAAAGCCAAAACCATACCAAGACCTCCGGAAACTGTTCGACGACAAGGGCGTCGACGCGGTGGTGCTGGTGACCTGCAACCACTGGCACGCGCTGGGCACGATCTGGGCCTGCCAGGCGGGCAAGGATGTCTACGTGGAGAAGCCTTCCAGCCACAACATCTTTGAAGGCCGCCGCATGGTGGAGGCCGCGCGCAAGTACGGCCGCGTGGTGCAGGTCGGGATGCAGAGCCGCAGCATCACGCACAAGCGCCGCGCCATCGAGTTGCTGCATCAGGGCGCCATCGGAAGACTCTATCTGGCCAAGGGCCTCTGCTACAAGCGGCGCCTTTCGATCGGCAGGCAGCCCAACGGACCCGTGCCCCCCGGAGTGGACTACGACTTGTGGCTGGGGCCGGCGGCCTGGCAACAGTTCAATCCGAACCGTTTCCATTACAAGTGGCACTGGTTCTGGGCTACCGGCAATGGCGATATCGGCAACCAGGGGCCGCACCAGATGGACCTGGCCCGCTGGGGACTCGGCAAGAGCGGTCTTCCGCGGCGTGTTTTCTCGAGCGGCGCCAAGTTCGTTTACGACGACGATCAGGAGACCCCCAACACGCAGTTCGCCGTCTTCGATTACGGAGACTGCCAGGTGAATTTCGAGGTGCGCGGCCTGCCCACCACGGGTGAGGGCAGCATCACTCTGGACGGCGGCAACTTCATCGGCAATCTTTTCTTCGGCAGCGAGGGCGTGATGGCGCTGGACGCGCACGGATTCCGGATTTTCCGGGGCGAGAAGCGGGAACTCGGCGAGCAGATGAAGCTCATCGAGGCAAAACCCGACGACCCCGCGCCTCACATCGCGAACTTCCTGGACGTCGTGCGAAGCCGCAAGATCCAGGACCTGGCGGCGGACGCCGAACAAGGCCACATCTCGTCGGCCATGTGCCACCTGGCCAACATCAGCTACCGCCTGGGCCGGAACCTCGTATTCGATCCGGCAAAGGAAACGTTTGGCCACGACGCGCAAGCCAACGAACTGCTCACCAGGCGCTACCGGGCTCCATACGTGGTCCCCGCCAGCGTCTAGTGCTTCTGAACACAGCCCGGCGGCGGTGGGATAGAATCGGTCCCATGGGAATCCGGCTGGGCTGGGCCTTGACGCTCGCGCTGGCGGCGGTCGCCGCCGCGGAAACAAAGACATTTAAGATCCTGATGACGGAATGGCCTCCGGAGGTCATCGCCGAATTCCGCGCAGCCGTGCCGGAGGCCCGGATCGTTACTCCTTCGAGCAGGCAGGAGTGGCTCACCGAGATCGCCGACGCCGATGCCATGTACGGCCACCTGCGGCCCGAACTGCTGCGCGCCGCCAAGAAGCTGCGTTGGGTGCAGGCGACCAGCGCTGGCGTGGATGGCCACATCGCCGCCGGTATCGCGAACACGGACATCGTACTCACCAACGCGCGCGGCATCGCCAGTCCCAACATCGCGGACCACGCTTTCGCCTTGCTGCTCTCGCTCACGCGCTGCATCAACCAGGTGGAGCGCGACCGCGGCAAGGAGAGCATCAACCGCCTGGACTACCACCCCATTGAACTCAAAGGGAAGACGGCCGTGGTGGTCGGGGTAGGCAGCATCGGCACCGAGGTTGCCATCCGCGCCAGCGCCTTCGGCATGCGCGTCATAGGGGTTGACCCCAAGGACATTCCCGCACAGCCTTACCTGACCAGGCTGGTGCGGCCCGACCGCCTTGATCAGGTGTTGCCCGAAGCCGACGTGGTCTTCGTTGCAGCGCCGTTGACACGGGAGACCCGCGGCATGTTCAATCGCGCGCGGTTTCACTTGATGAGACAGTCGGCGTACTTCATCGCTATTTCTCGAGGGCCGCTGACAGATACCGCCGCCCTGGTGGAGGCGTTGGATTCAAAGCGCCTGGCCGGCGCGGGCCTTGACGTAACCGACCCCGAGCCGCTACCCCCCGGCCACGCGTTGTGGAAGTTCCCCAACGTCATCATCACGCCGCACCTGGCCGGAACCTCCGACAACGCCGCCCGCCGGCGCATCGAGCTCATGAAAGAGAACATGCGCCGGTTCCGCGACGGCGAACCGCTGCTCAACGTGGTGGACAAGCAGAAGGGGTACTGACGGGGATTTCGTCCGCATACGGGAGTGCCCTCCGCGCAGCCTGAAAGTCGCCCTCCTCCCTGGCTTTCGGGCGAGGGCAGTTCGTTTCCACGGTAGAATGGGATTGTGCCCTCCCTTTCCTGGATCATGGGATTACTGTGGATCGGCGCGCTTGCGGCGCAGCCCTTGATCCTCCCTCTGCACGAGGTGCGCGCGGGGATGCGCGGCGTCGGGAAGACCGTCTTCTCGGGCACCCGCGTGGAGGATTTCCAGGTTGAAGTGCTCGGCGTGCTGGAGAACTCCGGCCCCAAGCAGTCCGTCATCCTGGCGCGCCTGTCCGGGGGCCCGCTCGCAACCGCGGGAGTGATGCAGGGCATGAGCGGAAGCCCAGTCTATATCGGCGGGAAGCTCGTGGGCGCGGTGGCGTTCGCGTTTCAGTTCGCCAAGGAGCCCATCGCCGGTGTGCGCCCCATTGAAGAAATGCTGCGTGTTTCCCAGCCTGTGACGCGCGAGCGGCGCGCGGCGATCTCGCCGTTCGAGCGCGATTTAGCGCGGCCGCTGGCCCAGGCCGTCACGACGGGCGAAGGGCGAATCGTCGACATCGCCACCCCGGTCTCTTTTGGCGGATTTACGCGCGCCGCGATCGAAACCTTCGCGCCACAGCTGCGCGCCCTGGGCCTCGATCCGCGCGCCGGAACCGGCGGTGGCGCCAGCCAGCGTACTCCTGCGGCGGCGGAGCCGTTGCAGCCCGGCTCCATGATCAGCGTACAGCTTGTTTCAGGCGACATGAACGTCAGCGCCGATGGCACGGTCACCATGATCGACGGCAGGCGCATTTATGCATTCGGCCACCGGTTTCTGAGCATTGGCCCGGCGGAGCTGCCGTTCGCGCGCGCCGAGGTACTGACGGTTCTACCCACGCTTTCTAGTTCGTTCAAGATATCGACGGCGCGGGAGTGGCTGGGTTCGATCACCATGGACGCGAACACGGCGGTTGCGGGCGAGCTCGGCAGGCGCGCCGCGCTGGTACCGGTAACGATTGCGGTGAACCGCGCGAGAGACGGCTCCACTCCCGTACCGTTTGAACGCTATCAGATCCGGATGGTGAACGATCCGCTGCTCGCGCCGCTGCTACTGCAAATCGCGGCGTTCTCGGCTATCGACGCCACCGAGCGCACCGTGGGCGCGTCCACCTTTGCCATCCGCGGCCGGATTGAATTCCAGGGCGGAGCCGCGCCCGTGCACATCGAGAACATGTACTCGGGCGACGCGAACATGCCCATGCAGGTATCGCTGGCCGCCGCCGTGCCGGTGGCTTACGCGATGCAGAGCGGGTTCACGTCGCTCAAATTGAAGAGCGTGGATCTCACCATCGATTCCTCGGCGGCCAAACGCCAGTGGCAGATCGACCAGATCTGGACGTCCCGGCAGTGGGTACGGCCCGGCGAGACCGTGGATCTGTACGTGCTGCTGGCCGGCGAAGACGGCGCGGAACTGAAGCGCAAGGTGACCTACCGGGTTCCGCCGGGCGCACCCACCGGACCGCTCTACTTCACCGTGGCTGACGGGCTGGTCACCAACATGACGGAATTCGGCGGCACGCTCTCTGCCGTGCCGCGTTCCGCGGCGCGGGTTGTGACGCTGCTCAATTCCTTGCGAGCCAATACCCGGGCTTATGTGCGCGTGTGGCGCGCCGAACCCGCGTTTCAGGTGCAGGGCGAGGATTTGCCGGATCCGCCGCCGTCGGTGGCCATGATCCTTACGCGCAGCGCAACCGCCACTCAGGGCACCGGTATGGCGCGGAATTCCAAGGTGGCGGAGCTGGAAATCGGAGTGGAGAACGCTGTGGTAAGCGGGTCCAAGACCCTGCAGGTGGAGGTGAAGGAATGAAACGGATGCTGCTCGCCCCGGCGTTCTTCCTGGTGGCGGTGGTCGCCATGGCTTCGGGGACTGCAAGCTGGGAGATGAACTCCTACCAGGACTTCCTGCGCGGCCATTTCAACGGCGTCTCGCTTTCGCGCGACGGCAAACTGCTGCTGGCGCCTCCGCTCGAAAGCCTATACGCGAGCGAACAGCCCGTGATCTGGAGCCTGGTGCAAGCGCCGGACGGCTCCCTGTACGCGGGGACAGGGCATCGCGGCCGCGTGTACCGCATCGACAAGTCCGGCAAAGGGACGCTTCTGTGGACCAGCGAGCAGCCTGAGGTGTTCGCGCTCGCCGTGGCGCCCGACGGCACACTGTACGCGGCCACGTCGCCGAACGGCCGCGTCTACCGGATCGAAAACGGGAAGGCGGTCGAGCATTTCGCCCCGGGCGCACGCTACATTTGGGCGCTCACCTTCGCCCCCGACGGCGCGCTTTACGTGGCGACCGGCGATCAAGGCAAGATCTTCCGCGTGACCGGCCCGGGCAAGGGCGAAGTCTATTACGAGACGTCGCAGACCAACGTCACCTGCCTGGCTGTGGACGGCGAGGGGCGCTTGCTCGCCGGCACAGAGCCGAACGGCATTCTCTACCGCATCACGGCCAAAGATAAGGCCTTCACGCTATACGATTCGAACCTGCCGGAGATCCGCACCATCGTGCCCGCGCCGGGTGGAACCTTGTACGTGGCGGCATTGGGCGGTTCCACGGCGCGCCGCGCCACGGCGGCGGCCGCTGCCACCGCTGCTTCGACGAGCATGACCGTGACCGCCACCTCGGCAAGCGTCACGGTGAGCGACGCCGCAACGCAGAGCGGTGTGGATCTGAAGGCGCGGCCGGCCGCCACGCAGCCGGCGCCGCCCAGTACGCCGGCCGCGCCCGTTGCTCCCGTGATGGACATCATCGGTATCGAGCGCTCGGCCGTGTATCGCATCAACCCGGACAACTCTGTCGAGTCCCTGTGGTCGAGCAAGGAAGAGAATGTATACGACCTTGTGGCGCGTCCCAACGAGTTGATTCTTTCGACAGACTTCCAGGGCCGCATCTACCGCTTGGGACTGGATCGCAAGCTCACGCTCGCGGCCGAAAGCGGCGAAGGCGAGATCACGCGCCTGACTTTGGACGGCGGCTCGCTGATGGCGGCCGTGGCCAACCAGGGCCGCATCGTGAAGCTTGCCCTGCGTCCGGGAGACAAAGGCAGCTACGAATCCCCGGTGCACGACGCGGGCACTGTGGCACGCTGGGGCCGGCTGAGCTGGCTTTTGGAGGACGGCGCGGGCGGCCGCGTGCGGTTTGAGACGCGCTCGGGCAACTCCGCGCGGCCCGACAAAACTTGGAGCGATTGGGGCGCTATCCAGGGCGAAGCCGGCATGGGCTTGGTGGCAAGCCCCAATGCGCGTTACATACAGTGGCGCGCGACGCTTACGCGCGACGGAGAAAAGGCCCCGGTGATCGAAGGCGTCACCGTGGCGTACCTGCCGCAGAACACGCAGCCGGTAATCAAATCCATCAACGTCACGCCCCAAGTGGCCGGAGCGGCAACCGCCCGCCCCGCAACGCCTGCAACAACCGCGGCCACATACAGCGTCACCGTCACCGATACGGGCGATGCGGCTCCCGCCACCTCGGCCGGCACGCCCACGCAGACGCTGACGCGGCCCGTGCCGACACAGATTCAGATTGCATGGCAGGCCGAGGATCCGGACGGTGACCGCCTTGTATACGCAGTCCACTTTCGCGGCGAGGAAGAACGCGAGTGGAAGCTCATCAAGGACAATCTCACGGAGAATACGCTGGCTCTGGAAGCCGAGTTGTTCGCGGACGGCCGATACTTTTTCCGTGTGACGGCGTCGGACCGCCTCGCGAATCCCGCCTCGGCGGCCCGCGAGGCCGAACTGGTCAGCGCTCCTGTCCTACTGGACAACACACCGCCCCGCGTCACGGCCGGCGCGCCGCGCCGCACCGGAGGCCAAGTGGAAGCCCAATTCGAGGCCACCGATGCCGCCAGCCCGCTACGTCGTGCCGAATACTCGTTGGACGCCTCTCCCTGGACCCCCGTGGAGGCGGTGGATGGCGTGATCGATTCCCCCGCCGAAAAGTTTGTGGTGCGCTTCCCTGAACCACGGCCTGGCGAGCATCTGTTAGTGTTTCGCGCTTTCGATTCCGCCGGCAACGCCGGGCTCGCCAAAGTGATTCTGCGGTAGTATTGCTGTTTAAACCTTCCGTATGCCTATCTACCAAATCGTAGTCTTGGCGATTGTCCAAGGCCTGACCGAATTCCTGCCCATCAGCAGCACAGCGCACCTTGCACTGGCCCCTTGGCTGTTCGGGTGGCGCGATCCGGGCCTGGCCTTCGACATCGCTCTGCACATTGGAACGCTGGCAGCGGTGCTCGGCTTCTTTTTCCGCGACTGGCTGCAGATTACCGCGCAGGGGTTCGGTATCCGCTATAGCCCCGACCCGGAACTGAAGAAACAACCGCGGTTGTTATGGGTGCTGGCCGTGGCAACGCTGCCGGTGGCGGTCCTGGGCCTGATTTTTCATGACCAGGCGGAATCCAGTTGGCGCAGCCCGTTCGTGATGGGCGGGATGCTGATCGGCGTGGGTGTATTGATGGCGCTAGCCGACCGTAAGGCTAACCTTTCCAAGGACATCGCGCACATTTCGTTCCTTGATACCATAGTGGTGGGTTTGGCCCAGGCCATCTCTATCGTCCCGGGTACCTCGCGTAGCGGCATCACGATCACTGGGGCACTGGCCTGCGGCGTGAACCGCCCGGCGGCGGCGCGTTTCTCTTTCCTGCTGTCGACGCCCGCCATCGCCGGCGCGGCCGCCAAGGCGCTCTGGGATCTGCACAAAGCGGGCGGCGTGCCGCCCGATATGCGGCTCGGCTTCGTACTGGGGATCGCGTTGAGCGCCGTGACGGGCTGGCTGGTGATCAAGTTTCTGCTCGACTACCTCCGGCGGAATACGCTCACTTTCTTTGTCTGGTATCGGCTAATCTTTGGCATAATAGTGATTGCTCTGGCTTTTTTCCGCGTCTAGCGGATGAAGCTTTTAGGTCCGACCGAACATCCACGCCTGAACGAGGCTGCGGGTGTAGTGTATGCAGCCTGCGCCGTACTCCTATCGCTGAGCTTGGTTTCTTACCACAGCGAAGATCCCTCCCTCAATTCCTCGAGCGGGGCTCATCCGCTCAACTGGATTGGGTTCCCGGGTTCCTATGCGGCCGACGCGGCCTTTCAGTTGTTCGGCGGCATGGCGTTCGTCTTCCCCGTCCTGCTCGGACTCCTGGCCTGGAAGTGGGTGCGCTCGAAGCCCATTGAGGCGGCCTGGGTGCGCGTCACCGGCTGGCTGATTCTGGTGGCGAGCACCTCGGCGCTGGTGTCCATGCAGACCGGCTGGCGGCTGTTCCATGGCGCCGTGCCGGCGGGCGGGATGCTGGGCCTGCTACTGGCAGATTACCTGGTGCGCACCATGAACCTGACCGGCGCCCTGATCCTGACGGCGACCTGCGTCACGGTGTCGTTGTACCTGGTATCGTCGTTCTCCATGACGCGGCTGACAGGTTGGTTCAGCGGGCCGATGGCCTGGTTCGCGTCGATTGGAGCGGGCTGGACGGCATGGCGAACGAAGCGTCGCGCCGCGATCGCCGAAAAGAAGCGGAAGAAGGCAGAACGCGCAAAGGCGCGGAAGGCTTCGGCGAAGGAACCCGTTACGGTCCAGATGCCGGAAGCAATCGCCGCGGGCGCACCTGCTGAAGATTCGTCAAGGCCGCCGTGGGAGGAAGCGGCGGACATCCCCATACGCCCGCTCGAAGAACCGGCGGCAGCACCTCCGGCCCAGCCCCCTATCGCCAGCCAAACGGCAGACGAAGCGGCCGGCGCAAGCCCGCAACGCATACCTGCCACACCCGTCGCTTTCGCGTCGGCCTCGGCGGAACACACTTATGAACTGCCGAATACCGAGCTTCTCAATCCACCGCCCATTCGTAATCCTTACGACGAACAGGAACTGAAGGACATTGCGGCGCGCATCAAGAGCAAGTTCGAAGAATTCAGTGTGTTTGGCTCGGTGACACAGATCAACCCCGGCCCGGTTGTGACGACCTATGAATTCAAGCCCGAAGCCGGCATCAAGTACAGTCGCATCACGACGCTCAGCGAGGATCTGTGCCTGGGCCTGCAGGCCGAGTCCGTCCTGATCGAACGCATTCCGGGCAAGCCCACCGTCGGCATCGAAGTGCCCAACACGAAGCGCGAAGTGATCAGCCTGCGGCAGATTTTGGAGTCCGAAGAATTCCGCGGCTCTCGCTCGCACATGGCGTTACCGCTTGGCAAGGACATCAGCGGCCGCATCAAGGTTTCGGCGCTGGACGCCATGCCGCACCTGCTCATCGCCGGATCCACGGGTTCGGGCAAGAGCGTCATGTTGAACTCGATGATCATGTCGGTGCTGTTCAAGTCGACACCCGACGACGTGCGCATGATCATGGTCGACCCCAAGCGCCTGGAACTCGGGCTTTACGAAGGCATTCCGCACCTGCTGACACCGGTGATCACCGATCCGAAAAAGGCCACCAACGCGCTGCGCAACGCGGTGCTCGAAATGGAGCGGCGCTTGAAGCTGCTGGCCTCGCAGGGTGTGCGCAACATCGAGCAGTACAACAAGAAGATGCGCCAGCTCGCCGAACAGCCCCGCAGCCTGTTCACCGAGGAAGAACCGGCCGAGCCGGAGGACCTGCGCCCACTGCCCTACATCCTGATTCTGATCGACGAGTTGGCCGACCTGATGATGGTGGAACGCGCCAACGTCGAGGAAGCAGTGACGAGGCTGGCGCAGATGGCGCGCGCCGTCGGTATGCACCTTGTGCTGGCGACGCAGCGGCCGAGCGTCGATGTCATCACGGGCCTGATCAAGGCGAACTTCCCCGCGCGCATCAGCTTCCGCGTGGCCACGCGGGTGGACTCCCGGACCATTCTCGACGTCATGGGCGCCGAGCACCTGCTGGGAAAGGGCGACATGCTCTTCCTTCCGCCGGGTTCGGCACGCCTGATGCGCGTCCACGGCGCGTTCGTCACTGAAACCGAGATCAACCGCGTGGTGGAGTTTTGGAAGAACCAGGCTGTGGCCGAATACGATTCGACCTACCTGGTGGCGCCGCCGAGTGACGAGGAAGAAGGACCGGAGGGCGAAGAACTGGACGGCGATGAAGATCCGTTGTACGCCGATGCCGTGCGCGTGGTGATCGATATGGGCAAGGCCTCCACCTCGATTTTGCAGCGCCGCTTACGCTTGGGTTACGGCCGCGCCGCCCGCATCCTGGACATGATGCAGCGCGATGGGATCATCGGCCCGCCCGACGGCAGCCGCCCGAGGGAGGTATTGAAGAAGCCGGACTGGCTGGAAGAGGTGAACGCGGAGTACCGGTAAACGGACAGAGGTTACGCGGCGTCTTCCAACACGATGCTCACCCGCTTGCCGAGCGCGGCGAAAGCCTGCTCGATTTGGTCCATGCGGGATGCGTGCATCAGGTCCAGTAGACGATCTACCTGCGGCAGGTGCCACTTGAGGCGGCGAGCCAGTTCCGCCTTGCTCACGTGCGATGCGCGCATGGCAAGGTAGAGCGCAATCTTGGCTTCCGTCAGAGCCGGCAGACTCACGGTTTTCCAACCACGTTTCTTGGGTGACGGCTTCGGTATGGGTTGCCGATTCCCAATATACGGAGTGAGCTGTCTCCAGCGCGCCCACTGCACGCAAAAGCGCTGAGGATAGAACACATCTGTTCTATTGCAGGCGCTCTGCGACAGGCACACGTGCCCACCCAGGCTAGGCTTGGCACGCATCGAGTTACTTGAAATGCTCCAGGCTGAAGCGGGCTGGGCGGAGAGGCCAGGCGGTCAGCGATTCGAGTTTGGCCGCGCCACCGTTGGCGAACACTTCGATGCCCAAATCGTTCAGGCCCGCGTCCACGGTCGTGAAGATGGCAGCCTCGCCGTTGTTCGCGTAGACTTCTACCACCCGCTTATCGAGAAACACTTTCAGGCGCAGGTATTTCTCTCTTCCGAAGTACATCCTGGTGGATCCCACCGAGAAGAAGCCGCCCCTCATTTCGTGCCGGATCTCGGCGCCCGGCTTGCCGTCTTTGGAGCACCGCAGGCGCAGACCTACCGAGGAAGCATTCTCCACGGCGAACACGGCTTCGATCTCAAGCGTGTCACGTTGGAACTCCTCGCCGAGTGCAAGCGGCTTTCCGCTGAGTTCGGTCGTGGGCACGCGCAGCGGCTCGCCGCGCAGTTTAGACAGTTCGGGCGCGGGGGTCTGACACAGGAACCCGGCGGAGTCGATCGAAAGGATGCGCGGCAGCGCCATTACGCTGTTCCATCCCTTGTCCGGTTTGGTTGCGGTGCGGCCCCAGAGCCAGAGAATGGTCCGTCCTTTGTCGTCGAAGGAGATGTTCGACGCATAGGACGCGCCCGGATCCAGCACGCCCCGCGTCTCCGGAACAAAGCGGGCGCGCTCCAGATCCAGGTCGCCGACGAAATACTCGCAAGGCATGTGCGGCGAGATGATCAGCACCCATTTCCTGCCCAAGCGGAACAGGTTGGGGCACTCGATGTTGGGGCAGCGCCTATCGCGGTTTTCGAAGATGGAGCCCAGGTGTTTCCACTCGCTCAGGTCCGCGTTCAAGGCGCGATAAAGCTGAACCTGGCCATCTCCGCTGCGGCGCATGTCGTTCCCGTTGCCGCCGCAAACCATGTAGACGCGACCCTGCTCGCGGAACAGGAACGGGTCGCGCCATTCGAACACGCTTTTGGCGCCGTGGTTCTTCAAGCTCACTACCGGATTGCGCGGGTGCTTCTCCCACTTAATCAATTCGTCGTCCAATGGGATGGCCATCCACTGTTCGGGATCGCGTTTGCCGATGCTCGTGTAGAACAAGCGCACACGGCCGTCGTCGCCCTTGATGGCGCCACCCGAATATACGTGATTCTCGCCTTTTTCAATCGACGGCCACAGCGCGATAGGCAAATGCTCCCAATCCACCATGTCGCGGCTCCGCGCGTGTCCCCAGTGCATGTGCCCCCATATCGATCCGTAAGGGTTGTGTTGGTAGAAAAGGTGATGCCAGCCGTTATGGAAGATAGTTCCGTTGGGATCGTTGTTCCAGTTGGCAGGGGGATGAAAGTGGTAGACCGGGCGCTCGGGATCGGCTTCGGCCAGGGGGATGGCTGCGCGCACCGAATCCATCGCTTTCTGAATAGCGGGATTCGACGCGGCGCTCAGAGACGCCGGGAGAACGGCCGTAGCCGCGCAGGCCGCATTGAAGCCGCGGCGGGTCGGCAATGAATCAAGGTGTGATTTGGTCAAACTGGAGAGTTACCAAACGGCGGGTTCTGAGTCAACTGCCCCGGCGCAAGATGATAAGATCGTTTCGACCCACGCCATGAAAAGCATCACCTTTGCCTTCCTTGCAGCCGCCGTCCTGGCGGCGGCGCCCATCGAACTCGTCTCCGGAGGACAGCCGCCCGGCGCCGTGGTTGTCGCACCAAACGCCGGACCCATCGCCCGCCGTGCCGCCGCTTTGTTCACGACCCGTGTTGAGCGCAAGACTGGCGCGAAACTTCCCATACAGCGTGCGCTGCCCGCAGCAGGTGCAGCCATCGTGTTCGCTACGGCGGGGGGTTCTCAGCTATCGGGCATCCAGGCGCCCACGTCCGCACAGCTTGGTGAAGAAGGCTTCGCGCTGGTGGAGAAAGGCGCTCGCTTGTACATCGTGGCGCGCGAAGGGCGCGGGATGATCTATGGCGCCGGCAAGATCCTGCGTACTGCGCAATACGAACGCGCTTCGATGCGAGCGCAGCCGCCGCTGGGTCTGGATAAACCCGCGATGGGGCACCGAATGCTGTACCTGGCCATCCACGTCGAAAACTTTTACGAGATGCAGGAAGCGCGCACGATCCTGCGCGAGGTGGTCGAGGACATCGCGCTATGGGGCGCCAACGGCGTGTGGGTGTGGTTCGATCAATCGCAGTACAACGACCCGTTCGAGAAAGGCGTGGACAACGCCGACGCGCGCAAGCGCTGGGATAAAGAAAAGGAAGTGCTGCGGCTGGCGCAGGACCTGGGGTTGAAGCCGGGCTACACGATGAGCGACAACGACCTGTACCGCAATCAGGTCACGCCCGAAATCAAGGCGCCGAACACAGAGAAGTGGGCGAACTTTCAAAGGCTGGCCTGCCCGTCGGTGCCGCGCGCGCGTGAGATCCTCCTGCGCAACAAGGAGAACCTGGCGCGGGGACTGGCCGAGGCCGGCGTACATCTGGAGATGGGCTGCCACTTCGCCTACGATACGGGCGGCTGCCTGTGCGACCGCTGCAGGCCCTGGGTGAAGACCTTCCTTAACCTTGCCAAGGACGTGCACGAAACGTTTCGCAAGTATCACCCCGCGATGCGTTCGTACATGTCCGACTGGCACTTCACCGATGAAGAGGCCCGCACGGCGATCGACTTCTTCCGCGAGCGCAAGCCCGATTGGTTCGGCGGCGTGTTCAAGGACGACCGCCATCCGGCGGACCGCTTTACAAGGTTACCGCCGGGCTACCCGGTGCTGACGTTCCTGGAAATCACGGAGATCGGCGGCTGGGGCACGGTCGGCGCGAATCCGTTTCCTAAGCGCCTGGTCAATATCTTCGGAGACTTGCGCCGCACGGGCCAGGACGGCTACGTGGCATACAGCGAAGGCATTTACGACGATTTCAACAAAGCCTCGGCCGCGCGCATCGCCTGGGATCCGGGCGTTACGCCGGAGCAACTCGCCTCCGAGTACGCCAATTACTTCTTTGACGCGGGCGTGGCCGCGGACTTCACCAGCATGACGGCTGGCATGGAGAGCGCCTGGACCAATCCGATGGGCAGTTGGGGCCAGCAGCAGTTCGTGCAGCCGGCAGATAAGGCGGACGAGGTCGCGAAGCTGGCCCTGTCGATCTCCGCGCGCCTGCCCGCCGCCGTGCGGAAGAACTGGCGTTGGCAGGTGTTCGAGTACCGCGCTCGCATCGGCGCGGCTATCGCGGCGCTGGGTGATCGCGAGGCACTCCGCGCTCAGGTAAAGGAGATGGCCCGCAAGGGAGCCTCGCGCATCGAAATGCGCCGCGTCATGGAAGCCAAGCGCGCGCGCTTCGAGGAGTACGCACGGCTGGTGGCGGAACTGCGCGACAAGATCTACAAGGAGCCCTGGAGCCGGTATCCGCCGATGATTCCAGGCGATTTCTTCATGTGCGGCCGCACGCGCGTCGACTTCGCGGCTTGGGTAGCCCTGTTTCAGGAGTTGAGCTATGTCGCCGACGGCATTCCGCAAGTTTAGGAATCACGTAGCCTGTCCCCGGAATTGAGCAATCGCCGCGCTTTGGCCGTAGGCGCGCCGGACCGGCTTCGGCTATGCTGTGAACCATGCGTACCTGGTTTGCAGCTTTGGCAGCGGTCGCGTGCCTGTTCGCGGTGGGGGCTGAACCGGCTCGTGAACGCGTGAATTCGATCGGCGTGAAAATGGTTTGCATCCCGGCGGGATCGTTCCGCATGGGCAACGACCTGTCTACCGATCCCACGATCCTGAAGCAGCCCGTGGTGATGCCACGCGGCGACTACGACGAGCGGCCGGTGCATGAGGTCCGCATCTCCCGCGAATTCTGGATGTCCGAAACTGAAATCACCTCGGAGCAGTTCGCGCGTTTCCGCTTCGACCACCAGGACTTCGGCCCGGCCTCGCCGTACGCCACGGGCGTGAGCTGGGAAGATGCAATGGCCTTCTGCGACTGGCTGAGCAAGAAGGAAGGCCGCTCCTATCGTCTCCCTACCGAAGCTGAATGGGAGTACGCCTGCCGCGCCGGCACGAGCGGACACTTTTCGAGCGGCGATGTGATGCCACCAAGCGGCGCACCCAACGACTGGGGACTGAAGAACATGCACACGGACGCAGCCGAGTGGGTGCTCGATTGGCACGGGCTATACCTCGCCGGAACGCAAACCGATCCGGTGGGGCCGTCGAGAGGCGTCGCGCGCGTGATCCGCGGAGGCGGAATCATGGGCGAGCGCAGGCACGACGCAGTGGCGGGCACGCTGCCCTACTACCGGCGTTCAGCCAACCGCGCCAGCATGCCGCCGGGTTATCGAGGCCGCCACAACGTCGGCTTCCGCATTGTGGAAGCGCACCTGCCGGCAACGGCGCCCTACACGCCCGAGCCCGTTTTCACCCAGGAGTGCGTGAAGCAGGCCACGGCGCATGTGAAACTGGGGCCGCCGCCCGCGAAGCCGTGGTTCCGCAGAAGACCGCTAGCCCCCATCCCCCCGGAAAACACACCATCCGATGCGATCATCGCGGCAGGCCTACGTCCGGAACTGATGTGGCACAACCACTCCGCGGGACTCACGGTGTGTCCGAACGGCGACCTGCTGTGGGTGGCTTTCTCCTCATCGACCTCGTCGACCGAATACCTGGCCAACACCACGTTCATTGCGTCGCGCCTGCGATTCGGCAGCGACCGTTGGGACATGCCGGGACCGTTCGAGGATTTCGCGGACGCCAACGACCAGAGTGCTCTGCTATGGACCGAAGGCGACACCCTACATTTCTTCGGCGGCGGCGCCGGGATGGAGGGGGTGCCGTTCCGCCACCAGACATCCAAAGACAACGGTGCGACCTGGAGCGCGGTGGAACTGCCACTCATCGCCGGACCGCGCGGTGGCTATTGGCCGCAGCCGATCTCACACGCCTTTCGCGCAGTGGACGGCACGATGTACTTCGCAAGCGATGCCGTGGCCGGCACCTCATTGCTTTGGGCCAGCCGCGACAACGGCGCCACATGGTTCGACACGGGAGGGCGCACTGCGGGGCGTCATACGGTTTTCGCGCTGCTCGACGACGGGCGCATCATGGGCATCGGCGGGAAGAACACCGACATCGATGGGTTTATGCCGCAAGCCCTTTCAACTGACGGCGGCAGGACCTGGACCGTCAGCAAGACTCCCTTCCCCGCCCTGTCCAGCAACCAGCGGCCGTCGCTGGTGAAGCTGGCGAGCGGCCGGCTGTTCTTCGCTGCCGATTGGCAGAACCGCGAGGGCAAACAGCCGGCAGGAGTTACCAACCGTGGCTCGTTCGTGGCCTTGTCGGACGACGAGGGCAAGACGTGGAAGATCAAGGCGCTGCCCGGCACGCTGCCGCACGAGAACTGGGTGCGGCAGGGCAAAGGACATTCGAGCGGCACGCTGGGCTATTCGGTAGCGGCGCAGGCGCCCAACGGGATCATCCATTTGATCACCAGCATGAACCATCCTTCGCAACATTTTGAGATGAACGAGGCATGGATCCTCTCCGATGATACGGCGGAAACCAAAGCCGGCCCGGCGCTGAGCGAACCGGTCCGCGGACGCGAAACCTTCGATGACGGAAAGCTGCGCTGCTCATGGGCCGGCGCACTCGACTCCGCCGGCAGATTCGTGCTCTCCGGGGACGAGGCGTGGTACTACCCCGACGGCACGAAGCGCTACCAGGTGACATGGCGCGACGGCATGAAGACCGGCCTCGAGACCTACTGGCTCGCCAACGGGAGCAAACTGTTCGAGTGGCGCCACGCCGGCGACGGCTCGAGCGTGTGGACGCAATACTGGCCGAACGGAAAGAAGAAACACGAGTCCGCCTGGCGCGATTTCAAGTGTCAGGGTACGGCCACGGCGTGGGATGAATCGGGCGCAGTTGTGGCGCGGCACGAATTTAGGGACGGTGAGATGGTCCGGTGAAAGACATGGAATCCAGAGGCGTGCATATGCGCCACGTGGCGCTGATCTACGACGCCACGAGCGCTTACGACCTCAAGGTGATGACGGGCGTGGCCGCGTACTTGCAGGAGGGCGTCGGCTGGAATGTCTACATCGAGGAAAATAGCTTGAAAGACCAGCGGCTCCCGGACTTGCGGACGTGGGCGGGCGACGGAGTCATCGCGGACTTCGACAATCCAAGGGTGGCCGCCGCGGTCGTCGAATCGAAACTGCCGGCGGTGGCTTTTGGCAGCGGGTACGGCTGGTACGCACCGGAATCCCGCATCCCTTACTTTTTTACGAACAACCGCGCCATCGCACACATGGCGGCGGATCACCTGCTGGACCGCGGATTCCACCATTTCGCCTATTGCGGGTACCCGCGCACGCCAATCAACGGTTGGTCGGAGGAGCGCGAATACGCCTTCCTTGGGCGGTTGAAGCAGCGAGGGATGGCCTGCAGCGTCTTCCGCGGCCGCCACTTGCAGGGGCGCGGCTGGGCGGCCATGCAAAGCGCTCTGCGCGAATGGCTGCAAGCGCTTCCGAAGCCGCTCGGCGTCATGGCGGCAAACGACAGCCGCGCGCGGCAGGTGCTGGAAGCCTGCCGCGCGCAATCGCTGCGTGTTCCGGAAGAAGTGGCGGTGATCGGCGTGGACAACGATGAACTGCTATGCCGCCTCAGCAGTCCCTTGCTCACCAGCGTCGAGCAAGGCGCGCAAAGAATCGGCCACCACGCGGCCGTGCTGCTGGACCAGATCATGAACGGGCGCAAGCCGCGCCGCCGGCGCATCGTCGTCGATCCGGAGGGCGTAGTGACGCGCCGTTCCACCGACATGCTGGCCATCGAAGATCCACTGGCCGCCCGCGCCATGGCGTTCATCTGGGAACAAGCCGTGCACGGGATTAAGGTTCAGGACGTCGCGGAAGCCCTCTCTTGCTCGCGCGCGTCGCTCGAGACGCGCTTCAAGGCCGTCCTGGGATACAGCGTGCACACGGCCATCAGCAAAGTGAGGCTGGAGCGTGCCCGGCGACTGGTGCGCGAAACGAACCTCTCGCTCAAGCAGGTCGCCGCGAACACCGGGTTCCGGTCCGTCCAGCACATGACTACGGTCTTCGGCAGCGCCTTCGGCCGCCCTCCGGCTGAATACCGCCTGGCCTCCCGCTCAGCGCGTCTGAAATAATTGTAAAAGATTTACGAAATTCTATAAACCGGGGCCATTGATCGGCGGCGCGCAACAGGCTAAAAAGAAGATGGATCGTCAGAGACGCTGGCGGTCTGCCGGTTGACGTTCGCCCGCACCGGCTCCGCCGCAGGAGGTAACAACGTGCAATTCGGGATTCACTCGCTTCTTTTCCGGGAAACCTTCGCCGAACAGGACCTACCCTTGCTCGACAAGTGCAAGAAGATGGGTTTCGACGCGGTTGAGATCATTCCCTTCGACGTTGATCGCTTCCCCGCCGCCAAGGTGAAGAAGGCGGCCGCAGACCTGGGGCTCACCATCAACATGGGCTTCGGGATGCCGCTCGAGTACAACATCATTTCGCCGGACGCCGCGGTCCGCAAAGCGGGACTGGACTTTTCGCGCAAGCTGATTGACGTGTGCAACGAAGTCGGCGCCAAACTTTTTGGAGGCATGATTTACTGCGGGTGGGGCTATCTGACTGGCAAGGGGCGTACCGAGCAGGAGTGGAACTGGGGCGTGGAAGGCTATCGCGAGATCGCCAACTACGCCAAGCAGACTTCGGACCTGATCCTGGGTATCGAGCCTGTCAATCGCTTCGAATCTCACTTCATCAACACCGCCGCCGATGCGGTGAAATTCATCCATGCGGTCGGGGTGTCCAACGTACGCGTGCATCTGGATACCTTCCACATGATCCGCGAAGAAGACGACTTCCCGAGGGCGGTGGAAACAGCCGGCAGCCTGCTCGGCTACGTCCACGCCTGCGAGAATCAGCGTGGCATTCCGGGCACCGGCCTGGTGCCTTGGGTGCCATTCTTCAAAGCGCTCCGCAAGGTGGGCTACGACGGCTGCATCACCATCGAGTCGTTCGATCCGGACATCGAAAGCGTCGCTAAGCTCTGCTGTATCTGGCGCAAGCTGGCCGATTCTCCGGAGCAACTGGCGACCGAAGGAGTGAAGTTCCTCAAGAGCGTCTACCAGCAAGTGCAAGCGGCATAAGCGGTCCCTGGCTGTACCTGCTGCCGTGCGGTGGCATATGCTGTAAGCCGGGATGAGGGATAACGAATCTCTGTTTCGCCGCCGTACTTTGCTCAAACGTGCCGCGATGGCCGGACTCAGCCTGCCGCTCGCCGCGCAGCAACAAGACACAGAAGCCTTTCGCCGCATAGGCGAAACGGTTGTGCATCGCAAGATTCAGCCGTGGTTCCCCAAAGCGGGAATGGGTCTGTTCCTACCGTGGGGGCCGTGTAGCGTGGGAGAAATCGAGGGCGGGTGGGGCCTCTTCCGCGACATGAGGCCACCCAACAAGTACTGGCCGATCGAGAAGTACATGGCCCTGGCGGATCGTTTCAATCCACAGAATTACGATCCCGAAAAGTGGCTGGTCGCGGCGAAGCAGGCCGGTTTCAAGTACACCGCCTTCCTCCTGCGACATCACGACGGCTACGCCATGTGGCCCACCGAATACGGCGAGTTCGGCACCAAGCAGCACATGGGCGGCCGCGACTTGGTGCGGCCGTTCGTGGAAGCGTGCCGCCGCGTGGGGCTCAAGGTGGGCTTCTGCTATTCACCCACGGACTGGCTATTCAATCCCAAGGGCTGGCCATGGAGGGGATTCCCGTTGCGCGACCCGGAGTTCAAGTACCGGCGCCCCGAGCGCAGTCGGGGACTGCCCCGCTACGCCGACATGCCTATCCCGCAAATGCAGAAGTACTTCGATCAACTCTGGGCCGTGGTGAAAGGACAGATGAGCGAGGTCCTGACGCGCTACGGCAAGATCGACCTGCTTTGGTGGGACGGCTACGACTGGCCGGCGGGCATCGACCATCACGGCCAGGAACTGGAAGACTACGTCCGTAAGCTCCAACCCGACATCGTGCTCAACGACCGCAACATGCTTTGGG
Organism: uncultured Solibacteraceae bacterium; assembly: GCA_964384215.1. GTDB lineage: Bacteria > Acidobacteriota > Terriglobia > Bryobacterales > Bryobacteraceae > JAJFUV01. The sequence goes on from CAYLLB010000020.1 coordinate 44,668, forward strand.
ACAAGGGCCGCACGCTGGGTGATTACAGCACAGCCTTCGAGAACCGCAATCCCGCCGAGCGGCCGAAGGGCGTATGGGAGCAGTGCGAGGCGGTGTGCGGCACCTGGAGCTACGAAGGCGAAAGCCCTTGTAAACCGGCGTCTTATGTGATCGAGCGACTGGCACGCAACCGCGCCTGGGGCGGCAACTACATGGTCAGCTTCGGTCCCCGTCCCGATGGCACTATGCGGCCGGTGTTTTACGAGATTTGCAGCCAGATGGCGCGCTGGATGAGGCACAGCGGCGAGTCCGTGTTCGACGTCGAGGCCGGGCCGTATCCCGAGCGCAGCGACGTGCCGGTCACCATCAAAGGCGGCACCTGGTATCTGCACTTTCTCTCGCCGACGCAGCGCGCGGCGACGCTCACCGGCATCAAACCTCCTTCGAGCGTCAGGGTGCTTCGCACCGGCCAGGCGGCGTCTTGGAAGGAGGATGGCGGCCGCGTGGTGGTCTCCCTGCCCGAGAGCGTGCCAGCCAAGATGGACGAGGTGGTGGCCGTAAGTTGAGTTGAATGGACCAGTAGCCGAGACGCCGGCCCGCGCTGGTGCTACGATGTGTGCAACCGCCCCCTGAGGCGGTAATGCCGGATAGAGGAGCGTCCCCATGAAGCCACAGAACTTTGCCAACCACGCCCGATTCGTGGTGGGCTACCACGGTGTGTTGTTCGTATTGCTGCTCGCTATTCTGGGCGGCTCTGTTGTCAACCTGATCAAGTCCTGGGGCGACCACGAGCGCATATATAGCGCATCGCTGATCCTGGCGCTGACCATCGCGGCATTCATGATTACGTTCTTCGCGCGCATTTTTGCGCTGAAGGCGCAAGACCGCGCCATTCGCGCCGAGGAGAACTTGCGCCACTTCGTGCTTACGGGCAAGTTACTCGACCCGCGGCTCAACATCAGGCAGATCATCGGCCTGCGCTTTGCGCCCGATGAGGAGTTCGTCGAACTGGCAAAACGGGCGGTCGCGGAGAACCTCTCCGAGACCGACATCAAGAAGTCCGTGAAGAACTGGAAGGCGGACACCTACCGGGTATGAGCAAGATCAACGGCGCTTACGACAGTTTTCGATGTACGAACTCGCGGACGGTGTCGGCATTGCGCTGGTAGTCGCGGCCCAACGTCAGATGGTACACCTCCGAGCGGGACAGCAGGCGCCGGCTGGCCCTTAGCCGGGACACCGCGGTTCCCGCCTTGGCGGCTATCTCGAGCAGGCTGTGCTGAAATACGAACTCCATGCCCTGGAAGAGTCCCAATCCGACCACGCAGTTCGCCATCATGGATTTCAGTCCATCGTAAGCCCCGGCAGGCTCAATCCGGCACTCGCGCGAAAGGCTTCGCCGCCCGAGGAAGATGAGTCCCGGGACAACCGAATCCCTGATGCGGCCGGCGTAATACTCCGAACTGACCACGATTTTGGGACCGAACTCCATTCTCTCGATGCGGCGCAGATACTGGGCGGGGATCCCGTTCTCGTTTCCCGGCAGGAGCCCCAGCCGCAGGGGGAACGCATGCACGATCCCGTCCGCGCTGACGAACGGAGAGTCGTCGGAGAGGAAGTCCAACTCGGGGAAACGCAGCAGCGCCGAACCGAGCGTGCTCTTTCCTCCGCCCATCGGCAGAAGCACGAGCACCGCCTTTCCGTTGTAAGCGAGGGCGAGTGCGTGCACTCGATGCATGCGGCGCTTGTCCAGGTATTCGGCGATGCGAGACAACAGAAACAGATAACAGGCCTCGTACAAAAGGTCCTGGTCGCGCGAGTAGATCGTAACGCCGCCAGCGCTTCGGTCATAGACGGCCAATCCCCGGCCGCCGTAATCGATGAAGGATCTGCCCCCGACCGTATAAGCGACATTACGCGGCGTGTAGACCGACGCCACTCCGGCTGGTGCCGAGTCGTAAGGTGGATCGCGGTCCAGCAACTCCGCCACGTGCGCCGGGCCGTCACCGTCCTGGAGGAAATGCTGAAAGTCGCTGGTCACGGCCTCTTTGGCGTACTGGGCGTCGCCGGTCAGCCGGACACGATATCCGTAAACGTTGAACAGGCTCATCGAACCGCCTCCTCCCCGGCCGTGTTCTTTCGCGGCCTCCAGCAGGTCGCCTCGATGAACAGTACTCCCCTGCGAAGCCCTCCCACCAGCCCTCCCAGCGAGTAGGCCGCGTGCGCGATATACCGCAGAATCGACATCCCAATCGACCGCAAAGGCTCGCGGAAATCGAACCGCGCGCCGAAGTACACAACGGCGGAGACTCCCACCAGCGCCAAACTCGCGATCGCGCCATGCATCCATCCCATCCAAAAACACAGCACCGACATTAGCAACCCGAGGTGCAGCGCCTGAAAGCTGCCCAGAAACACCATGGCGTAAAAGGGAAACGGTATATCCAGAACGCATCGCAGGGTGACGCAGTCGGACCCGCTTTGATCGGGGCGGTACCGGTAGACCTGCAGCCTGGCCCGGTCCAGGTGCTTGCGGTATAGGTACGGGTGGCCGAATCCGTAATGGAACCACTGGAGCCACATGTCCGGCAGTGTCTGGCGGTCGTAGTGCACCACACGCGCATCCGGCTGGTGCCACAACTCGAAGCCCGCCCGGGCGACGCGCACCGACATATCGACGTCTTCTCCTGTGGCGCAACGGGTGTCGAAGCCTCCGGCACGTTCGAGCGCGCTGCGCCGGAAGGCCACATTGGCCGTAGGGAAGAACGGATGAAACAGTCCGCTCTCGCTGGAAGGCATGTAGCCGGGCTGGTATTCACACTTTGTGATGTCAATGATCACGCCGCGCGGCCTCCCGCTCCGCCGCATAGAATCTCTCAACCAGGCTATCGGGATCGCCGACGCTGATCAGGGGCCCACCTACCGCGCCGATGTGCGGATCGCGATAGAACGGGCGAACCATCTCTTCCACCCATTGCGGCTCCGGTACGCAGTCGTCGTCGGTGAAGAGCACGATGTCACCTGAGCTCTCCCGAATGCCCCGGTTGCGGGCAAATGGAATGCCAACTTCAGCCTCGCTGGCTACTTTAAGCGGAAGTTGTCCGGCGAATCGATCGATGACGTTCGCATAGCTGACGGTCGAGTTGTTATCGACCACCACCACCTCGTCCGGCGCGAGCGTTTGGCGGGTCAGAGCATCGAGGGCGCGCGCAAGCGGGCCGGGCCGGTTGCGCGTCACAATGACAACCGATGCCGTCAGCCGCGGTTCCGGGAAGATCGTTTCGTCAGCACTCACGTGGCAACTCCTTCAGGTATTCCATGGCGCGAGGAAGCACAGCGCCGAGATCCACACGTACACCGTCAAGCGAAGCCCGGTACGCATCCTCGAGCGGCTCCAGCACCGAATGTTCCGGCAATTCCATCCTCTGCAAACCCCTCCTGACTCCCGCTATGCTCTGGGCTACGACTGCGGCGCCCCGCTCCGCGGAGACTGACGCGACCTCCAGTTGAAGGTACTTCCAGAACATGCGCGCGAAATCAAGAGTGTTCACCCTGTACACGGCGGGATCCTCAAGAGCTTCGCTGAACAGGTTCCGCTCCAGCCGCACGAAATCGCGCATGGGCCGGCCCCAAGTTGGCGAAGCCGGGGGCAAAGATGCGTCCTCGGAACCATCCATGAAGGATTGCGGCCGGCGCAACGCCTCCCAGGTGTCAGGGTTGGCTCCCTGCGTCAGGATCGCCTGCCATGCGCGAAACAAGTCGTGCGTATACACCTGGAGGAGAACGTCATCGGAGCGCAGGTAAAGGTGGATGCGGCGGCGCAGGCGGTCCGCCATCCGGGCGTGCTTTCTTACTACCGGGATGAGTTGCGTCAATGACACAGGCCCGGAGACGTCGAAAACGATCAGTATCTCATCCATCGCGAAAACCAGCCCCGGAACGCGCCGCGCACCAACGTAAGCGGAACCCCAACAACGGCGGGCGCATTCCACTACTTCGCGCAGGTGACATTCCTCGTCCGGTGCCCAGTCTCGGTCCCAAAGCGACTGATCCAGTTCCCAGCCGCAGCCACACGCCATCTCCGGGCGGGCATCCAACCGCTTGTAGAACAGTGGCAGCCGCTCCAGGAGAAACCGGTAACTCTGTTCGGGAAGGTCGTCATCGTAACACCTGTAACCTGACTTTACACAGGCCAGCAACCGGGGCAGGAATCCTCCGGACTCTGAATTGCCGGCTTCGGCATCGAGGACTTCCTCTCGCGACGTCGTGAGCGGCGCGCCGGCGGCCAGACGCTCCATCCGCAGGACCTCGGCCACGGCTTTCGCGCAAACACTGTTCACGAAGATGCGATCATGCCGGAACCGTTCAGGCTTCGTGACGCAGTGGATGAACTGGGTCCACCACACCTTGGTCTCGCTGTGAATTCCGCTCAGGGAAGCTCCCACGGATAGCGGAGGCAGATTGCTGACAAGATCCTCGCCCCAGAGCAGCTTCCACGCGGCCTTACCTTCGTGGATTCGAAACCGGTGATACGGATCGATCGCATAAAGGCGCCGCAAGGAATCCGGGGTGTCCAGGTGGATCGCCGCGTTCGGGTCATAAAGCGGCATCCGGCGGGCCAGCTTTCCGTATCGCTTTGCCAGACCAGCGCGCTCTGTGGGAGTCCAATCCCCAATGACCTTGAAATCGATGTCGCTGACCCCGGGCACGATCCGGCCCGTCATGCCGCGCGTCAGGTAAACAGCGCGAGTTCCCTTCGCACGGCGGAACCACCGGCACCCGAACTGCACCAACGCACGGTACCCCAGCCGGTAGGCGTGTCCCAAGGGACGCAGCCTGGCCGAATTGACCAGAAACCACCGCAAGGCCGGCTTCCAACGCGGCGTGGGACGAGCCGACGTCCTGCCATCTGGATTACCTTCGCCACGCGAAGCTAGCGTCTGTGGATGCAATGGGAATCAGTACCACACAGATGGTCTCATTTTCAAGTCTCAGGAAGCCGCGTCAAAGGTGGGTTGGAGGCGCGGGGCGGAATCGAACCGCCGAATAAAGGTTTTGCAGACCTCTGCCTTACCACTTGGCTACCGCGCCCAAGGCACTTGCTACATTAGCGAACATACCGCGACGCAGCGTCGAGTGTCAACGTGCGCGCCGTTGGGCCGCTCGCTGTCATAGACTGGATCAATCCATCCGGGACGCCATGGCTCTGCTAAACAGGAAAGTCGCACTCATCACCGGCGCGGCGACGGGTATCGGCGAATCGATCGCGCGAGTGTTTGCCAGCGAAGGTTCACGTGTCGTGATTCTCGACCGGGACGGGGCGGGCGCGGAGGAAGTCGCCGCCGATATCCGGGCCAATGGCGGCGCGGCCGTGGCTTGCCGTGGGGACGTGCGCGACGCCAGCGAGGCCGGTGCCGCCATCGAGCGCGCGCTGGTCGACTTCGGGCGCCTCGACATCCTCGTAAACAACGCCGGCATCTACCCGCGTCACAACCTGCTGGAGATGACCGAAGCGCAGTGGGACGAGATCGTCTCCACGAACCTGAAGGGCGTGTTTCAGTGCACGCGCCTGGCCTTGCCGTACATGGTGGCCCAGGGTTCCGGCAAGATCGTGAACATCTCGTCAGTCACTTTCCACATCGGGATGAAGGGCCTGACGCACTATGTTTCCTCGAAAGGCGGCATCATCGGTTTCACACGCGCGCTGGCCCGGGAAGTGGGGGGCTCGAATATACACGTGAACGCGGTCACGCCGGGCGCCATCGAGACCGAGGCGGAGAAGAAGATCGCCACGCGGGAGCAGGTAGACGCGGTGGTCGCCTTGCAGAGTCTGAGGCGCCGCATCGTCCCGTTGGACGTGGCCCGCGTGTGCTTGTTTCTGGCTTCGGAACTGAGCGACGGCATGACGGGCCAGACCGTCAACGTGGACGGCGGTTGGGTGATGTACTGAAATGACGGCCCCCTTCGGCGGTGTGGCGCTTGTCCTGGTAGCGGGTATCCTCGGTGGTACTGTGCTCGCACCGATGAAGTATGTGCGCGGCTGGAAGTGGGAGAATCTTTGGCTGGTCTACTCCGCCTGCGCTTACCTGATCTTCCCGTGGCTGGTTGGATTCCTGACCGTGCCGCACCTTCTGTCGGTCTACGGCGGGGTGGACGCGCGCACGGTGCTCACAACCGGCGCGTTCGGGCTGGCCTGGGGTTTCGCCGTGGTGCTCTACGGCGTGGGCGCGGACATCGTAGGCCTGTCGCTCACCTCGGGCATCATCCTGGGGTCGTCGGTAGCATTGGGCTCGCTGTTGCCGCTGACGTTCCTGCCGCGCGCCCGCGAGTCCGCCGCAAGCGTCGCCGCCATCGTCGCGGTGAACGTTCTGATGCTGGCAGGCGTGGCGTTGTGCGCCTGGTCAGGACACGTGCGGGAGAAGGTGCAGGCGGCCGACGCCGCGCGCCGGCGCGATCCTCGTTTCCGCATGGGCATCCTGATCTGCTTCGCCGCCGGACTGCTCGCCACGCTGTTCAACATAGCACTGGCTTACGGCGCACCCATCGCGCGCGAGGCCGTGCGCACCGGAGCCGATCCGTTCCATGCCTCGAACGCCGTCTGGAGCCTGGCAGTGAGCCTGGGCTCACTGCCGAGCCTGTTCTACACCACGCACAAACTGCGACGCAATCGAACCTGGCCCAAGTACGGCGAGTTCTCGCCGGCGCGAAATGGAGTGCTATGTGTTCTGATGGGCGTGATGTGGATCTCGAGCACGGTTCTGTACGGCTCGGCGGCGGGAATGTTAGGTCCGCTGGGCACCGTGATAGGCTGGCCCATCTACATGTCCTCGATGATCCTGGCCAACAATTTTTGGGGATGGGCGACGGGCGAATGGAAGCGCGCGGGGACGCGGGCGGTAACGCTGATGGCGGCCGGCATCGCAGTGCAGATCGCGGCCATGGTGCTATTCGGGAGGATGCAATGAAGCGCGTAGGTATCGCTTACCTGGTCCAGGAGTCCAACACGTTTTCGCCCCTGGCCACAACGCTGGACGATTTCAACATCGCGCTGGGCACCGAGGCTGTCGAGCGCTGGCAGGGAACGCGCACGGAAATCGGTGGATTTATCGACGCGCTGCGTCGGCCGGGAATCGAGACTGTCCCGCTGTTCGCCGGCTGGGCCATCACAAAAGGCCGCATCCTGCGGAGCGAATTCGAGCGCATGAAGAAGATTGCCCGGACGACCGTGCAAACCGCCGGGCCGCTGGACGGACTGCTGGTGGCTTTGCACGGCGCGATGTGCGCGGAAGGGGCCGACGACGCCACCGGGGCGCTGCTGGCGTGTTTGCGCGAAACCGTGGGCCCGCAACGGCCGCTCATCCTCACCCTGGACCTGCATGCGAACCTGACGCGGCGCATCTGCGCGCTGGCCGACGCCGTCATCGGCTACCGCACTTACCCGCATGTCGATATGCACGAGACGGGCACGACCGCGGCGCGCATGCTCCTCGGGATTCTCGGCGGGGAGCCGAGGCCCAGGACTGTATTTCGGAAACTGCCCATGGTAGTGCCGGCTGAGAACATGCAAACCGCGGAGGGACCGATGGCCGAGGTTTGGCGCCGGGGCGAAGAGATGCGCCCGGCCGCCGTGCAGAGCTTCTCCGTGTTCGGCGTGCAGGCGTGGCTCGACATTGAGGAGATGGGGTGCGCGGTGGCGGCCGTGACGGCTGGTGCGGAAGCCGAGGCGCGCGACTTCTGCGAGACAGTCGCGCGGCGCTTCGAGGAACTGCGGCACGCCTTCGACGTCGGCCTGCTCTCTCCGGAGGCGGCGATCCGCGAAGCGCTGGCCACCGACGGCGCACCAGTGGTGCTCTCTGAATCCTCGGATAGCCCCACGGCCGGGTCGCCGGGCGACAGCGCGGAGATGCTGGCCGCGATGATCAAATCTGCTCCGGACACGAAAGCGGCCCTGTGGCTCCGGGACGAGAAGGCAGTGGAACAGGCGCGTGCGGCTGGCGTGGGTGCTCGTATCCATGTGTGGTTGGGTGGTTTGCATGACACGGTGAATCGCCGGCGGATCGAAGCCGAGGCCGAGGTGCTTCGCCTATCGGATGGACGGTTTACCATGCGCGGATCGCAGTACACCGGCCTCGAGACGACCATGGGTTCCGCGGCGGTGCTCCAGGTTGGGAAGGTGACCGTGCTCGTATCGAGCGAGTCGGCCAACAACATCGACCCCGAGCTTTACCGCAGTCAGGGCATCGAACCGCGCGATTACAAGATCGTGATCGTGAAATCGGCTACCGCGTTCCGCGCAGAATACGCGCCATTCGCGGCCAAGATGCTGGGGGTGGACACACCCGGCGTGAGTTCGGCGAACCTACGATCAATGCCCTACCGTCGCGTGCCAGCTGAGTACTTGCCGTAACGCAAGCCTACGATTTGCCCTCGCCGCTCCGCCGGTCGCACCGTGAAGTTTGACACCCCGTTCCGAGCCTCATTATATTCAAAGAGAAGGTCCTTTCCCGAAGGGACTCATGCCGACCTCGTATCCACAAATCTACTGGCCGGTTTTTCTGCAAGTGGTCTTTGCGGCAATGGTGGCCGCCGCCATGCTGGGCGCCTCGGCCATCCTGGGCAAGCGGGTGCGGAATCGCGTCAAGGACACGCCATACGAGTGCGGCATCGAGCCAGTAGGCAGCGCGCGCGAACGCTTCAGCGTAAAGTTCTACCTGGTCGCGATGATCTTCATCCTGTTCGACATCGAGACCGTCTTTTTATATCCTTGGGCCGTCGTGTACCGCGAGCTGCGGCTATTCGCATTCATCGAGATGCTTATCTTCATCCTTCTCATCCTCTCGGGGTTCTTCTACATATTGAAGAAGGGAGCGCTGGACTGGACCGGCGCTGAGACAACGGGCTGCGGCCAATAATCGATATCTATGCTTAACGGGAAGGGGCAGTCCATGCCGCTGGCGCAAGCTATATGCGAGCGCGATCCATCGGCTTTCATCAATCTGGAGCAGCGGATGGGCGAATGGACCGCCGAGGTCGCGCCGGAAAGAATCACACAAGTCTGCCAATGGTTGAAGGACGCATGGCAATTCGAGCGCCTTTCGACGGTGACCGCGGTGGACTGGCCCGAACGCGATGCGCGCTTCGACGTCGTCTACCACCTGCATTCGATCGCCCGCAACGAGCGGCTTCGCTTGAAGTGTCGCGTGGGCGGCGAGGCTCCGGAGATCGATTCGGTGACGAGCGTCTGGCGCGGCGCCGATTGGTACGAGCGAGAGGTGTTCGACCTGTTCGGCATTCGATTCCGCAATCATCCGGATTTGCGGCGCATCATGATGCCCGAGGATTGGCAGGGGCATCCGCTGCGCAAGGATTATCCGGTTCATGGCGGCCGGTACGACTACACCGGCAAATAGGGAGCGACGAGTGAGCGACGCTGGGATCCCGGCAGACGGCAAGGGCGCAGTTGAATCGCGGCGCATGGTCCTGAATATGGGACCGCAGCACCCCTCCACCCACGGTGTGCTGCGCCTGAAGCTCGAGTTAGACGGCGAAAGCGTGGTGCACGCGGAATCCGACATCGGATACTTGCACACAGGCATCGAAAAAGAGTGCGAGACAAAAACATACCAGCAGGTGGTGCCGCTCACCGATCGTGTCGATTACCTCGCCAACTTGAGCAACAACCTCTGCTATTGCCTCGCGGTCGAAAAGCTATTGGGACTGGAGGTGCCGCCGCGAGCGCAGTGGATGCGGGTGATGCTCACCGAACTGACGCGGATCAACAGCCACCTGGTGTGGCTGGGCACCCACGCCATGGACATCGGCGCCATGAGCGTGTTTCTCTATTGCTTCCGAGAGCGCGAGGACATTCTGCGAATCTTCGAAATGTTCTCCGGACAGCGCATGATGACCAGTTACTTCCGCATCGGCGGGCTGGCGCTGGATGCCCCGCGCGGGTGGCACGAACCAGTGAAGAAGTTCCTGGATGCGTTCCCCGCCAGAGTGGACGAATACGAAACGCTTCTGAGCAGCAATCCCATCTGGCTGCAGCGTACGCAGGGAGTGGGGTGCATTCCGCTGGAGGACATGCTCGAAGCCGGCGTTACGGGACCGATGATCCGCGCCGCCGGGCTGGCCTGGGATATCCGCAAGTCCGAACCGTACTCGGGCTACGAGAAGTTCGATTTCAAGATCCCCACCCGTGCCGCTGGCGACGTCTATGCGCGCTACCAGGTGCGCATGGAGGAATTCCGCGAGTCGGCTCGCATCGTCCGGCAGGCCCTGGAGGGTATGCCGGAGGGCCCCGTGGTGGCTGACGCTCCGAAAGTGGTGTTGCCCGACCGCGAGAAGATGAAGACCGAAATGGAGGCGCTGATCCATCACTTCAAGATCGTCACCGAAGGCTTTCGCGTGCCGGCCGGTGAAGTCTATCAGGTGATCGAGTCGCCGCGCGGCGAGCTGGGCTATTACATCGCGAGCGACGGGAGCGCGAAACCCTGGCGCGTGCATATGCGCACGCCGTCTTACGGGAATCTGCAGGCGCTGCCCAGGGGGATCGAGGGAAGGCTGCTCGCCGACATCATCACCACGCTGGGGAGCCTGGACATCGTTTTGGGAGACGTGGATCGCTAGATGACATTCTCAGCGGAGCTGGAAGCAAAATTCGCCAAATTGATCGGCTGCTATCCGCCGGGACGGCAGCGCGCCGCCCTCATTCCCATGTTGATGTTCGCGCAGGACGAAGTGGGGGCCGTTACGCCGGAACTGGTCGCTGAAATCGCCTCGCGGCTCTCGCTCGAACCCTCGCAAGTGGAAGAAGTGGTCAGCTATTACACCATGCTGCGGCGCAAGCCGGCGGGCCGCCATCACATACAGATCTGCACGAACATCAGCTGCATGCTGAACGGCGCCGAAGAGCTTTGGGAGCACGCCACCCGCAAGCTCGGCATCGGCGACAAGGAGGTCACCCCCGATGGCGAATTCTCATTGGAGGAGGTTGAGTGCATCGGCGCCTGTTCCTGGGCGCCGGCCATGCAGGTAGGATACGAGTTCCACCATCACATGACCATCGAGAAGTTCGACCGGCTGATAGAGAGCCTGCGGAGAATCCACTGAGGCAATGCTGCACAACGAACCCAGCCCGCTGGAAGTGAAGGTCCTCACGAGCCGCTTCGAACTGCCCGACTCGGCTTCGCTCGAAACCTACGTGGCTCACGAGGGCTACGAGGGCTTCCGGAAGGCTTTGTCGATGAAGCCCGAGGAAATCCTGGGCGAATTGAAGGCATCGAACCTGCGCGGCCGCGGCGGTGCGGGCTTCCCCACCGGAATGAAGTGGGGCTTCGTGCCGCGCAATTCACCCAAGCCGAAATACATCGTAGTCAATGCGGACGAAGGCGAACCAGGCACCTGCAAAGACCGCGTGTTAATGGAGAACGATCCGCATCAGCTCATCGAGGGTATGCTGATCGCCGGACTGGCAGCGGACGCGCACGCCGGTTACATCTACATCCGCGGTGAGTACCGCTACCTGATCAGGATCATGGACCACGCCATCGAGGAGGCCCGTGCGCGAGGGTACATCGGCCGCAACATCCTGGGTAGCGGCTTTGATTTCGAAGTCTACACGCATACCGGCGCTGGATCATATGAATGCGGCGAGGAGTCGGCGCTCCTCGAATCGCTCGAAGGCAAGCGCGGCGTACCGCGCATACGCCCCCCGTTCCCGGCCGTCGCGGGCGCGTTCGGGTGCCCCACCGTGCTCAACAACGTCGAAACGTACTGCGCGGTGCCGGTCATCCTGCGGCGAGGGGGCGCGTGGTTCGCGGATCTTGGCACGCCGAAAAACGGCGGCACGCGGCTGTTCTGCATCTCGGGACACGTCAACCGCCCTGGCGTTTATGAACTGCCGATGGGTTTCAACCTCCTGCGCATGATCAACGAGGTGGCCGGCGGAGTCCGCGGCGGCAAGAAACTCAAAGCGGTGATTCCCGGCGGCTCCTCATGTCCGGTGCTCAAGGCCGAGGAGTGTGACATCGCCATGGACTACGACACGGTGGCCAAGGCCGGCAGCATGCTCGGCTCGGGCGGCGTGGTGGTGATGGACGAAGACACCTGCATGGTGAAAGCGGCCGCGCGCATCATGCGTTTCTACAGCCACGAGAGCTGCGGCTGGTGTATTCCGTGTCGCGAAGGCACGGCGTGGTTGAGCAAGCTGCTCGCACGGTTCCACTCGGGCGCGGGCGAAAGGCAGGAAATCGACCTGATCGGGGAACTGGCTCAAAACATGCTAGGCCGTACCTTCTGCCCGCTGGGCGACGCGGCGGCCATGCCCACCATGGCTTTCGTGAAGAAGTTCCGCGATGAATTCGAAGCGCACCTGGACGGGCGTCCATGCCCGTTCGAAAACAAGAAGCGGCTGGTGACGGCGTAATGGCGGACCTGATTCACCTGACCATCGACGATAAGGCCGTGGAAGTCCCGGCCGGCACGCTGGTGATCGAAGCGGCCAGAAGCGTGGGCATCCACATTCCGGCGTTCTGCTATTACCCGGGCCTGTCGCTGCAGGCGGCCTGCCGCATGTGCCTGGTGGAAGTGGAGAAGGCTCCCAAGCTGCAGACGAGTTGTACGCTGCCGGTTTCGGAAGGCATGGTGGTGCGGACCTCTACGCCGCAGGTCGTCGAAGCGCGTAAGTCCATGCTGGAGTTCCTGCTCACCAACCACCCGCTGGACTGCCCCGTGTGCGACAAGGGCGGGGAGTGCGAGTTGCAGGACATGGCCTTCGATTACGGCGCGGGCACCAGCCGTTTCCACGAGGAAAAGGTTCACACGCCCGAAGCGCGCTTTTCCCCGCTGATTTACTACGACGCTCCCCGCTGCATCCTCTGCTATCGCTGCGTGCGCATTTGTAGGGAAGGTCTAGGGGTCGACGCGTTGAGCATCGTGAATCGAGGCGTGGTCAGCGAAATCGCGCCTAACCGGGGTAACCATCTGGAGTGCGATGAGTGCGGGATGTGCATCGACATCTGCCCCGTCGGAGCGCTTACAAGCGAGGCCTACCGGTATCACACGCGCCCCTGGGAAATGCAGCACATCGGCACTGTGTGCGCGCATTGTGCCGACGGCTGTAAGACGACCCTCGGCGTGCGCAACGGCGCGATCATTCGGGCCAACAACCGGGACCGCACGGGCGTGAACGGCGAGTTCCTGTGCGTGAAAGGGCGTTTCGCCTTCGATTTCAATTCGCACACTGAGCGTTTGCAGTCGCCACTCATGAGAGTGAATGGTGAGCTTGAGCCGGTGAGCTGGGCACGGGCCATCGCGCGGGTGGCGGCGAAGTTCCAGGAAATCGTTGCGCGGCAGGGCAGGTTTGGCGTGATCGGTTCCAATCGGACCACTAACGAAGAGAATTACTACTTACAGAAGTTTGCGCGCCGCGTGCTGAATACTTGGAACATCGACCATCACCGCACGGGCGACGTGCCGGCCCTGATGGCGGCGGTGGGTGGACGCGCGGATGCCTTTGCGAGCACGGTGGACCTGTACACGAGCCGCGCCGTTCTGGTGGCGGCCAGCGACCTTTCCCAGCAACATCCGTTTCTCGCCTACCAGATCCGCGCCAACTGGCGGCATCATCAATCGCACACATACGTCGTCACGCGCGGGCCGGTGCGTGAGGACGATTACGCAACTTCGATCTTGCGCGCGGAGAAGGGTGAGGAACTCGCAGGAATTAAAAGTCTGCGTGACAGACTCCAGGCGGAGCCGGAACTGGTGATCGTCTTCGGCGACGCCATCCAGGGTGACAAAGTGCGCGCGCTGGTGAGCTTCGGCGATGCTCTGCGTATTCCGGTAAAATACGTCTGCCTGTTAGACTACTCGAATTCCCGCGGCGCAATCGACATGGGCCTGGCGCCGGAGTTCGAGCCTGGTTACGTGCCTGCATCTCGGACTGGCCTAGGCCTTGAGGAGATGCTGGACGAAAAGGACCTGGATGCGCTCTGGGTGGTGGGAGCGAACCCTTTGACTCGCAGGCGGCTGGCTTCGGCAGGAGCATTCATCGTCGTGCAGGATCTCTTCTTGACCGGGACCGCTGCACAGGCAGACGTCGTCCTCCCGGCGCTTTCAGCATACGAGAAAACCGGCACGATGACGAACGTGTGCGGCGAGCGGCAACCGCTCGCGCGCGGCGCCGTGACCATGGGCGCCAAGAGCGACCTGGAGATCTTCGGCCTGCTGGCGCGCGCCATGGGCGCTGACCTGGGACCTGCGACGCCCGCGTCAGTGCTGGCGGAAATCCGGCGCGAGGTGCCCGGTTACAACGGCATGCCGGTGACTCCTGCAGCAAGCCTCCCGCGTGCGGGCGAAGTGTGGTCGAGCGAGGATACCCTGTTCACTTCCGGCACTCTGGGACGGTATTCGAAGATGCTCAACTCGGTTACCGAGCGCAGCAGGAGGCTGTATCAGCCGTGAACTTCCTCCTATTGAGCACCATTAAGACGGCCGTGTTCGCGGTGATTCTGCTAACCACGCTCGCCTACCTGCAACTCGTAGAGCGCAAGGTGCTGGGCCATATCCAGCGGCGCCCGGGGCCGTACCGCGTTGGTCCGCACGGGCTCCTTCAGCCGCTCGCCGACGTGATGAAGCTTCTCACTAAGGAAGACCTGCTGCCATCCGCAGCCGACAGGCCCTTCTTCATCCTGGCGCCGTTCCTGGCCGTGACGCTGGCGCTCATCCCGGTAGTCGTGATGCCGTTCGGACCCGAATTGCGCTTGTTCGGAGTCGAAACGCGCTGGCAGCTCACCGACCTCAACGTGGGCGTGCTTTTCATCCTGGCGGTTTCGTCGCTGAGCGTTTATAGTATCGCGCTGGCCGGCTGGTCGTCCAACAACAAGTACGCGCTGCTCGGGGGGCTGCGCGCCGCGGCGCAGATGATCAGCTACGAGTTGCCCATGGGCCTCACAGTCGCGGGCGTGTTGCTGGTGCCCAACACCATGAGCCTGCACGACATTGTCATGCACCAGGCGGATTACTACTTTGGGTTCCTCCCGCGCTGGCATATCTTCCAATTTCCTTCTCCGCAGGCCATCGGTTTCATCCTGTTCATGATCTCCAGCTTCGCCGAGACCAACCGCATTCCTTTCGATTTGCCGGAGGCGGAAAACGAACTGGTGGCCGGCTTCCACACCGAGTACAGCAGCATGAAGTTCGCGTCGTTCTTCATGGCCGAGTACGCCAACATGATCACGGTCACATCCATGGCCACGCTGCTGTTCCTGGGCGGCTGGCATCCGCCGTTTCCTGCCTCGATGGGGTCGAGTTTTGTTCCCGCGCTGCTATTCCTGGCGGCGGGTCTTGTTACGCTCTACCACGGCCTGAACCCGGCGCGCCCGCGGGACCGCTACAGCCTGCCGGTTTTCGCCATGGCGTTCTTCGCGCTGGCGGCCGTGCTCCTGATCCCCAGTGTCCAGGCGGCGTTGGTTCCCATCTTCTGGTTCAGCATCAAGACGGCGCTGCTGCTGTTCACGTTCATTTGGGTGCGCGGGACTTCTCCGCGTTTCCGTTACGACCAACTGATGAGCTTCACCTGGAAGTTTCTGTTCCCGGTCGCCATGCTGAACCTGCTGGCGACTGGGTTGCTGGTAGCATTGTACGGCTAATGATCTTATGGATGTCTTCCTGTTCTTGGTGTTCGCGCTGACCGCGGTAGGCTGCGCAATCAGCATGGTGGTACAGACGCACCCCATTCACGGCGCCATCTCGCTGATCGGCGTCATGGGTTCGCTCGCCATGCTTTATCTGATCCTCGGCGGCGAGTTTATCGCCGCCGCGCAGGTCATTGTGTACGCCGGCGCCATCATGGTGTTGTTCGTTTTCGTGATCATGCTGCTCAACGCGGGGCGCGAGGGCGCCTCCCGCCAGCCGCGTATGGTGCTCTGGTTGGGCATCCCGGTTTTCATCGGCTTTCTTAGCGTGCTCAGCTACCTGGTGCAGCGCGTGGCGCCGAAGAGCGAACCTGTGCGCTTCGGCGCATTCACCGGTGGCAACACTCACGAGGTCGGCATGAAACTGTTCACCGATTACCTGCTGCCGTTCGAACTGACCTCGGCTCTGGTGCTGATCGCCATTCTGGGCGCCATTGTTCTGGCCCGAAAGGAGCTCGACTAACGATGAGCGGCGGCGTGCCTTTGAGCTGGTACCTGATGCTGAGCGCCGTGCTGTTCAGCCTGGGCGTGGCCGGCTTCTTCTTCCGGCGCAACCTGATTACGATGTTCATGTCCATCGAGCTGATGCTCAACGCCGTGAACCTGAGTTTCGTCGCGTTCTCCTACCGCTTCCGGCAGGTCGATGGTCACATCTTCACCTTTTTCGTGATGGTGGTGGCGGCGGCGGAGGCCAGTGTCGGCCTGGCCATCATCCTCACCGTTTTCAAGAACCGCGGAAGCTTGCAGGTGGACGACGTGGACTCGATGAAGAACTGACGCGATGCAGCATCTCTGGCTCATTCCCGCATTTCCGCTGGCCGGCTTCCTGGTGAACGGCCTGACCGGCCGCCGCGCGCCGCGCAGTGTGGTGAACGCCGTGGCCATCGGTTCAGTAGTGTTGTCGTTCTTCTGGGTGCTCAAAGTTCTTGCCGCGCTCGGCGTCATGGAGACGGCTCACGTCGAGCGTTATTTCACCTGGTTCGCGAGCGGCGGCCTCAACATCGGATTCGACCTGGCCGTGGACCGTCTCACGGCCGCGATGCTGCTGGTGGTCACCGGCGTGGGCCTGATCATCCACATTTACTCAATCGGCTACATGGCTCACGAAGGCGGCTACTACCGTTTCTTCGCCTTCTTGAACTTGTTCATGTTCTTCATGCTGCTGCTCGTTATGGGGGCGAACTTCCTGCTGATGTTCGTGGGATGGGAGGGCGTGGGCCTGTGCAGTTACCTGCTCATCGGATTCTACTTCCTCCGCCAAAGCGCCACCGATGCGGGCAACAAGGCCTTCATTGTAAACCGGGTTGGCGATTTCGGCTTTTCGCTGGCCATGTTCCTCACCGTCGTCCAGTTCGGCGCACTTGATTTCGCCCAGGTCTTCACGCAGGTGAACACGCGCGCAGTGGAGCAGAACGCGGGCGCGCTGACGGCCATCGGCCTTCTGCTGCTGGTGGGCGCCACGGGCAAGAGCGCTCAGATCCCACTCTACGTCTGGCTGCCCGACGCCATGGAGGGCCCCACGCCAGTCTCCGCGCTGATCCACGCTGCCACCATGGTGACGGCGGGGGTCTATATGGTCGCGCGCTGCGCGCCGATCTATCTGCACGCGCCCATCGCGCTCGATACCGTGGCCTTGATCGGTCTCGCCACGGCGGTGTTTTCGGCCACCATCGGCCTGGCGCAGAACGACATCAAAAAGGTCTTCGCCTATTCGACGGTATCGCAGTTGGGCTATATGTTCCTGGGCCTCGGCTCGGGCGCTTTCTCGGCCGGCATCTTCCATTTGGTGACGCACGCTTTTTTCAAGGCACTGCTGTTCCTGGGGGCCGGCAGCGTGATTCATGCGCTTTCCGGCGAACAGGATCTGCGCAACATGGGTGGGCTGCGCAGGAAAACGCCGCTCACCTTTTGGACGATCCTGGCCGCCGCCGTGGCCATCGCCGGGGTGCCGCCGTTTTCCGGATTCCACAGCAAGGATGCCATCCTGCTTGCGGCGCACCATCACGCGCCGTGGATGTACTGGGTGGGCGTGGCCACGGCCGGCATGACGGCGTTCTATGTGTTCCGCGCGGTGTTCCTGGCCTTCTTCGGCGAATACCGCGGCTCGGCGCATCCTCATGAATCGCCCGCCGTGATGACCGTGCCGCTGGCGGTATTGGCCGTGCTCTCGCTCGCCGGCGGTTACTTCAACGTGCCGCGATGGCTGGAACCTCTGTTCCCCACGGCGGGCGGGCATCATGACCAACTGCTCGTTCTGATCTCTGTGGGCGCAGGGTTGGCCGGCATCGCGCTGGCCTACTATTTCTATGTCGCGCGGCCGGGCACGGCGGACCGCTTCGCCGCTTCCCTCGGCTGGCTCTACCGGCTGGTGCTCGACAAGTACCGCATCGACGAAGTGTACGCGGCCGTCGTCGTCCGCCCGCTGGTCAGAGGTTCCGAAAAGCTGCTCTGGAAGGGCCTCGACGCGGGTTTGATCGACGGCATCGTGAACGGCGTGGGATCGAAGGCACGGTCGATCGGCGGCGTCCTGCGGCTGGCGCAGTCGGGCTACATACGCAGTTACGCAGTGTGGGTCGTGTTGGGAGCGCTGTTTATCCTGCTGGTAGTTGGCTCCTGGGGAGGCGCGCGATGAACACGCTCGGCATTGTGCTGGCGCTGCCCGTCCTCGGTTCCCTCGCCCTGCTGCTCGTTCCGAAGGATCGCACGCAGGCGATCCGTGCCGCTACGCTGGCCGTCTCGCTGCTTGTCTTCCTGGCTTCGCTCGGCCTCGTCCACTCCGTCGTGACGAATTCCGCGCACGCGCAGTTCGTGACCGACGTTCTCTGGATCGCCTCGCCCGCCATCCGCTACCACGTCGCCGTGGACGGTCTCAGCCTCTGGCTTGTGATCCTGACCACGCTGCTCACGCCTATCTCCGTGCTGATCAGTTGGCATCACATCGACAAGCGTGTGAAAGAGTTCCACGTACTGTTGTTGCTGCTCGAATTCGGCCTGGTAGGCGTGTTTGTGGCCGTGGATCTGTTCCTGTTCTATGTCTTCTGGGAAGTCTCGCTGGTTCCCATGTACTTCCTGATCGGCGTGTGGGGACACGAGCGGCGCATTTACGCGGCGGTCAAGTTTTTCCTCTACACTATGACCGGGTCCGTGCTGATGCTTGCCGGCATCATCTACCTGTACACGCTAACCGGCACTTTCGATTACCCGCGCATCCTCAGTGCGCTTGACGCGGGCCAAGTCACTCTCGGCGACCGCGAGGAATTCTGGCTTTTCCTCGCCTTCCTCTTCGCTTTCGCCATCAAGGTGCCCCTGTTTCCGCTGCACACCTGGCTGCCCGACGCGCACGTCGAGGCGCCCACGGCCGGAAGCGTGATGTTGGCGAGCGTCATGCTCAAAATGGGGACTTACGGCCTGCTGCGATTCTGCGTGACTCTGTTCCCCACGTCCTCGCGCGAGAACGCCTGGTGGATCGCCACGCTGGCAATCATCGGCATTATCTACGGCGCCCTGGTGGCCATGGTGCAACCCAACATGAAGAAGTTGGTGGCCTATTCGTCGGTGAGCCACCTGGGTTTCGTCGTTCTGGGCATCTTCTCGTTCACGCAGATGGGGATGGACGGCGCCGTCTACCAGATGTTGAATCACGGCATCTCGACCGGCGCGCTCTTCATGCTGGTGGGCTATCTCTACGAGAGACGCCACTCGCTGGAGATCGTGGATTACGGTGGCGTCGCGACGCCGGCGCCCAACCTGTCCGCCGTCTTCATGATCACCATGCTGGCCAGCATCGGCTTGCCTTCGCTCAACAACTTCGTCGGCGAGTTCCTGGTGCTGCAGGGAACGGCGCAGGCCAACTTCCGCTGGGCGGCCTGGGCCGCAGTGGGCGTGATTCTCTCTGCCTGCTATATGCTCTGGCTCTATCAACGCACGTTCTTCGGGCACACACCGGACCCTGTCTGCCAACACGTGGTCGACTTGAATCGGCGGGAATGGGCCGCCATCCTGCCCCTGCTCGCGCTGATGCTGTGGATGGGCGTCGGACCGCACATGTTCCTTCCACCGATCAGCGCCACGAACACAACCATCCTGGATCGCTCGAAGGCCGGCGCCATCTATCACGTCGAGTTGAAACATCCGTTGCCGATGCGCTGGGGGAAGGCATCCCATGAACGCTAGCTTCGCCCCCTCTCCCGTCGAAATCCTGCGGCTGCTGCCGGAGATCATCCTGATCCTGGTGGCCACCGTGATCATGGTGGGGGAGGCGCTGCGCGGCACCCGCGAGGCGCGCCCGCTGGGCCGGATCGCCGTGGGCGGTTTGATCGCTGCCCTTTGGGCGTCCATGAGCGTTTGGGCCAACCCCGGGTTCGGCTTTCATGACACCGTGGTCCTGGACGGCTTTTCCGCGTTCTTCCGCGCGCTGGTAATCGTCGCCGGACTGCTGGCCGTGCTGATGGCGCAGCAGTACTTGCGCCGGGAGGGAGCCGACAGCGGAGAATACTACGCTTTGATCCTGTACTCAGTGGCGGGCCAGTGCATCATGGTGTCGGGCACGGAGTTAATCGTGCTCTTCATCGGTTTGGAGATCTCTTCCATCGCCACCTACGTCCTGGCTGGCTACCTGCGCGATGACCGCCGGGCCAACGAAGCCGCCATCAAGTACTTCCTGCTCGGTTCCTTCGCGACCGCGTTCCTGCTCTACGGCGTGGCGTGGATCTACGGCGCCGCCGGCACAACCAACCTGATCGCGGTGCGCCGCGCGATGGCGGACCCCGCCACCACGCCTTCCTACGCGCTCGTCGCGACCGCGGCGGGCTTAATCCTTGTCGGGTTGGCGTTCAAAGTGTCCGCCGCTCCCTTCCAGAACTGGGCGCCGGATGTCTATCAGGGCGCGCCGGCGCCAGCCTCGGCCTTCATGTCAGTCGGTCCCAAAGCGGCGGCCTTCGCCATGCTGCTGCGCATCTTCGTTACCGCGTTCGAGCCGGTATCGCAACGCTGGTTGCCCATCGTCTGGATCTCCGCCCTGGCCACCATGATCGTCGGCAACTTCGCGGCGCTTTGGCAGATCAACATCAAGCGTCTGCTGGCATACAGTTCCGTGGCGCACGCCGGCTACGTGCTGGTGGCGGTAGTGTCCAACTCCCCCGGCGGCACGGCGGCGGTGATGTTCTACATGGCAGCGTACGCGTTGATGAACCTGGGCGCTTTCGCCGTGGTCACGTACTTTTCGCGCGAAGGCGAGCGTTATCTGGAGATAGATGACCTGGCTGGCCTAGGTGCCCGCCATCCCACGACGGCCGCGCTTTTCAGCATTCTGCTGCTTTCGCTCATCGGCGTGCCGCTCACCGGCGGGTTCTTCGCCAAGTTTTACGTTTTCAAGGCGGCGCTCGAGTCGAACCTGCTGTGGCTCACTGTGTTGGGCCTGCTCACCAGCGCTGTTGCGGCATACTACTATCTGCGCATCCTGGTGATCATGTACATGCGTGAACCCGCCGCAGCCACCGAGAACCTGCCGCCGCAGCCGGCCGGCATCCGCTTCGTCCTGTGGGTCGCCGCGCTCGGCACGCTCGCACTCGGGATCTACCCCAGCCTGATCCTTGACTTCGCCAACCGCGCCGCGGGTGTGGTGAGATAGACAGATTCGAAAAGCAAGTAGGAGGCAACCAAGTGGATTGTCTATGGCCACTCATCGTGGCCCTGGCTGTCGCGCAGTCCTTGTTCGCTCAGGCTCCGGCAACCAACGCGCGCAAAGATTACGGCCGGGCCGAATTCTACCGCCCGCCGCAACTGAGCGTCATGGTCGGCTTCATCAAAGACCCGCAGCACACCGGCTATACCATCGATCAGTGGCGCAACGGCATCGGCAAGAACTTCGATGCGCGCGCGCTGGTGACCCGGTTCAAAGCATCCGGCGTGGCCACCGTCATCTGGTACGACAAGTGGATCGACGGCCTCGTTTTCCGCAAGACTTCCACGACCTCCTACCAGACCAGCCGCGACTTTCTGGGCGAACTGGCGCCCGAGTGCCACCGCCAGGGAGTGCGCCTCGTGGTCTACTTCAACACCTTTTATGACGGCAATCCCGAGTTCGAAAAGTACGCGGCTCGCGACGGGCGCGGCAAGATCATCACCTATCCCAGGCCCTGGCCCTGTCCGCTGCTGAGCGTGCACTCACCGTTCCGCGCGATTGTGCGTAAGCAGATCGAGGAACTGGTAAAGGACTACGGGGTTGACGGGCTCTGGCTGGATTCGGTCCAGTGTCCTCCCTATTCTTCCGACCCGTGGACCGCGACCGCTTTCGCCAAGCGTTACGGCAAGGATTACGCGACGGCCACTACGGCCGAGCGCCGCGAGTTCGCCATCGATTCGGCCATTGAGTGGAACAAGGAAGCCTCGGCGCTGATCCGGTCGCTGAAGCCCACGGCCGTGCTCACCTTTAACGGATTGGTGGACCCGCTGTTCCTCGGCCCGCGCGGATCGGTGGGGCTGGGGCAATCCGCCGATTACTACAGCACCGAAATCGCCGACTACCAGCGGCAACGCAATTACGCGTACCTGCTTGGCGTTTACGAGAAGCCCTACGAGGGCCTTTCCATGCTTTCGGACGAGTGGTTCACGCCACTAGGCGGCGACGCGCCGCCCACCACCAAGACCAACGCCGAGGTGCGCGCCGAACTCGCCACCGTGCTCGGCGGAGGAATGAATTACTACATGTCGGTCACTCTCGGCCACGACGGTAGGCCGGAAGAAGCGGTAATGCAATTGATCGAAAACGCCGCGTCCTGGCTGCGCGAGCGTCGCCCCTGGATCGCCGGCGCTGACTCGATCCACGACATCGGCATCGTGCTCGGCACAACCGACCCGAAGCTTCTCGACTGGCCGGGCGGCGGCGCATACAGCCCCACGCTTCTCAAAATCGAAGAACATCTGCGCCAATCGGGCTACCTGCCCCGCCGCCTGCTGAACGCCGACAACGCGCAGCATTGGGAGACGATCCCGGCCGGAATGCGCGCGCTCATCGTCCCGGCCCGCGCCTGCCTCACCGAGTCCGATGCCACCAAGATCGACGCCTTCGTGCGCGCGGGCGGTCGCGTCATCAGCTTCGGCGGAAGCGTAGGATTGGGCCAGCCCGCCGCCGCGCCGAAAGCGCACCCGTTGTTCGGTCTGACTGTGGCCGGGTCCATGCCGCCGCCCATCTGGCGCGGCATGCGGATGGAATTCGGGAACCTCAATCTTCCCCTCCCGGACCCGATCCCTGATTTCCGCATGGAAAGTGCCGAAGCTTTCGCCTGGGCGACGACCGCCAGCGAAGGGTCGCTGCCCGCGATCACGCGCGCCCGTGCAGGCTCCGGCTATGCATTCGCCGTGGCGCCTGCGGAAACTGTCTTCGCAGAGGCGCCCGAAGCCATGGCGGCGCTGTGGAACGCTGCGCTCCCCGCCCCGCTCATCCGGCTGCGTTCCATCGACGGCCGCGACGTGACCGCCCGATATACTGTCTATCTGCGGCGGCTTCAGGCAGCCCTCGTGATGCACGTGATCGATCACCAGATCGCGAACGAGGTCCGCAAGGGAAGCCGCTATAGGGCGGCCTACGTCGACCTGAGCCTGGACGCGAGCCTTTATCCCTTCCGCGAAGCCGAGGTGGCACCCCAGGGCCAGCGCGTGCAACCGGTCTCGGAGAAGGGGTGGAACACGGTTCGCCTGTTCCCTGCTCCCGAAGTCACTGTCGTGCTGCGGTAGAGGCGCCGCGCGCAGGCCACCTCACGTCAAGCTCGCGCGCGGCCTCGATTCGTACCGGACCCAAAAGGCCGGAAGTCCGCAATGGCGAATCCTTCGTAAACTTGTACATGTTCGCGTGCGTGTAGCGCGGCACCTCCGGGTGTCTTTCGTCGCCGATCATGCGGTTCACCCAGAGGTTCACCACCTTCACCTGGAGATGGTTGCCGCTCTCACGAACCAGACCAGTCACATCCACTCGGAACGGAGGCTTCCACAAAACGCCCAACGGCTTGCCGTTCAGCCCCACTTCAGCCAGGTTCGCCACGGCGCCCAGATCGAGCTCCAGATGTTGGCCCGTGTCCAATAGGCCCTTGGGCACATCGAAGGTCGACTCGTAAACAGCCGCGCCGGAAAAATACTTGATGCCGTCTTCGGCGCGGTCGGTCCAGGAAACCAGCTTGGGGAAGACGGCCGAGTCTGGCGCACCCCAACCGGGCGCGAACCGCACCGTCCAGGGGTTCTCGATTACGTGTGCTTTGGCGGGCGCTGGGACGTCCACCGAGGCCACGCGGCCCGCCGCGTCACGCACCGTGTAGCGGCCCGGCCCACAAGCGCGCAGGCGCATCCCGCCGCCAAGCGCGGCAACCAGCTCCGCATCCGCCGCAGACCCACCCTGCCGGACGAGCGCCACAGCGTGATTCGCTGGTGCGGCGTTCTTGAAAACTACGAACACCGAACCGTGCGGAGCCAACCGCATCGGAACGATAGTCCGTCCGCGCTCGGCCCGATAGAGCAGTTGCGGACGCCGCTCGCCGGTCGCCGGGTCCCATAGTTCGGGCGCGCGTCCGCTCACGCGGAAGGCACAATCCAGGCTGTCCCAACGGTTGAGCTTGTTCACGACGAAGTAAACGTCGGCGTCAGCCGAGCGGCGGTGGATCGTTTCGAATCTCGCATCCGGCGCGCCGCCTGAGAACGAGAAGTCGGGTCCCGCACCGGAAGACTGCAGCACTTGCCGGAGCGTCCGCCCCCAGATCGCGCGGCCCTTGCCGTAACGGTTCTCCGTGATCTTCCTTCCGTCCGCCGCGCCCCAGATACGCCGCGCGATGGTCTTCACTTCCTCATCGCTCGCGGGATAGTTCGTGAGCCCCGGCGCTTCGGTGGGCGGCGGTCCTAACACGGTGGCGCCCGCTTTCACCAGTTCCTCGATCTTGCGCATCGTCGCCGGCGCTACCGGCTTTCCTTCCGGCATCACAAGAATCCGGTAACTCATGCCGTCAGGAAGAGTAAGCCGCCCGTCTTTCACAGATAACCGGGTTCGAATTACTTCTCCGTTGGCGACGTCGTAGTCGTAGCCGTCGCCGAGCGAGGGATCCACATGCTTGGTCTGCACGTAGGCGGGCGTCTGATCGCCATAGAAGTACAGCACGTCGGCCACGAACAGGCCCTCGGAAAGCAGCAACTGACAGCGCGCCAGGTAATCGAACCACGCCCGCGACTGGTCCCACCACGTGAGGTTCGGATTAATGTGCGTGCCGGCGAAATACTCGATGCCGGGTTTGCCGAACTTTTCCGGCGAGTGCGTGAACGTGTGTATGTAAAGCCGGTTGGCGCCGTCCAGGAATGCCTGATCCCCGGCCGGCTTCAACCGCCACGGGTCCTCTTCCCAGTGAGCGCCGATGTTGGTGAAAGCCTCCGCGGCCACATAGCGTTTCCCGTAAACGTGCGCCGCCGTGGCGCTCATGTTCACATAGAAACGCTCCTCCCGGGTGACGCGGTGCGTCTCGGATTCCAGCCAGAACTCGCCCATCGGGTAGTCGTTGCGTCCCAGCGCCTCCAGGGCATCCAGTGCAATTACGCGTGGGCCCGCCGATTCACTGTGGAAGTTCAACCCACGGCTGTGCGCGAGGTCCAGCAGGCGCTGGTAGTGGTACTCGGCAAAGCAATCGGCCCGCGTGCGGTCCAGGTCGTTGCGGAACCGCGCGGTGATGGCGCGGCTGCGTATGCTGCCGCCATCGAGGGTCGGCAGAAATGGCCAAGGATCGTAGCGGCGGCGGCGGCGGAATTCATCGAGCAGATTAGGCGTCCAATCTGAGCCGTAAATCTCGTAACTGTCGCAGTGCACGTACTTGAGGCTTGAAGGCAGGGGGCCGTCGCCGAACAACTGCTTGAGCATGGTGTTGAAGTTGTATTCGATGGCCTTCGCATTCATGTGGTCGGCATAAAAGCCCGGAGCCTTCGGGTTGGAGTAGTCGGCTTTCTGGCCGGTGGTTGAATGACCGATCCTCAGGATGCGGTACGCACCGGCCGGCACATCCCAGGTGAGCCGCCCGCTCGCGTCCATGTGCTTGGTGATATCCACCCATGGATCACCGATTTCAATCTTTTCGAGATCCACCGTGGGGAACACCTGCGCGACCTCCGCACCCGAACGTCCGTGTCCCACACGGAATGGCTCTGCGGCAAACACGGCGATGTCTTTGTAGTAAACCGGCTTTCCGTCGGCGCCGCGCGGGACGCCGTCCGGCAGCGGCAGCACCTCCGAAATGCGCCGCGGGCCGATGATGTTTGTCACGCCGATCACCAGCTTCTGGGCGCTCAACTCCGGCGTGATCCATGGACCGCCGCAGTTGGCTCCCGGCATGAGCGCGATCGCCGCTTCCAAACCCAGGCGATCGGCTTCGGCAAACGTGTGCCGCATCGCGGCGCGATATTCCGGCGACATCCAACCCGGCGAAGGAGGCAGATCGACGGCGCGCGTGCCGTAACGGCTCGGCCCCGGGCCCGGATCCCATTGCAGGAACCCGCCGATCCCCTTCTCCTTCATCTGTTCGAGGTCATAAGTGATCCGGCTGTTGCTGGTATTCGCATGGAGCCACAGCCACCAGACGCGCGGGCGCGCCTCCTGCGGCGGATCGGCGAATGCTGCGCCCAAGTCCGCGGCAGCCATGGGCAGAGACGTGAAAATGGCAGCCGAAACCAGCGCGGTCTTCATAAAGCCGAAAAGCATGTGGAAAATCCTCTCTTCTGGAAAGGTTGCAGCTACCGCTCCAACACCAGGACCCAATCGGCCACCGTAGGCAGTACGGGGACCTGCCAGTCGCCGGCGGCATCGCCCGCCACTTCGCCCAGCGGCCTGCGTTTGCCGTTGCGCGGATCGAACAGGAAGGCCCGATACGTGACGCCGGGCTCAAGTTGCTTCAGCTTCGGCGGATCCCAACGTGTCGGAAGAAACATGATGCGAACCTTCCCCGGGATGCCCGCCGCAAACGGTAGCATATAGTTCTTCTCATTCCATCGCGGATCCGCCCACTCCGGGTGCGGCTCGAAGCGCCACCACTCATACCGCGCCAGCAGTGCCTTGCCGATTCCCAATTGTCCCGAACCCGGCAGCCGCATGGCCTCGTCCCACGCGCGGTCGCCCCAACTGCGCCCGTGCGGCGATGGGCCGAACGGCTGATCCGGCCTGTTCACCTGCCAGATGCCATTAGCACCGTACGTGTGACCCGCCGCACCGCTGAGCATACAGGCCCAGAACATGAAACGCTGGATCTCCTCGCGACTGGCCTCCAGGATGCCTTCGTAGCAGACCTCGCCATCGATAACCGGCATCCGCGGCTCTCGCTCGCGTCCGCCAGACACCAGGCGAACCGTGTTCGGGATGCTCTGCCGGTCGCTGTGGCCGGTCTGGAGCATCTCGAAATCCAACACGCTTTGGTCTTCGACGCACTCGCGCGCGCTGGAACTTGGGTGAATGGTAACTGGCCGATGAAACCCGTCAATCGAGCGCACGTAGCGCGCGATTTCGGTCCAGCCCTTCTTCTGCAGCGCGGCTTCACCCTGCTTGTCTTTCGACAGGTAGTACGGCATTGTGCCCTCGCCGGCCAGGCACCAGATCACCGGATAGGCTCCCCAGCGCGCCACCAGGTAACGCCAGTGCTTCTTCAATTTCTCGGTGCCCATCCAGGGCAGAAAATACCCCCAGCAGCCGACGATGCAAGGCACAATCCCGCGGCTCACCAACCGCTGGATGCGCAGATCCGCTGCGTCGAAGTACGCCGGGTTGATGCGCGCGTAATCCGTCTCCCAAGGAAAGCCCGCCTCATTCGCCCCGCGCGGATCGAAGGCCGGCATATCGGGATATAGTCCTGCGATGATCTGGATCACCGTAAAGCCCTTCTCCAAGCGGTCCGCCAGCAGGCGCTCGAAGTCGTCGGGCCATTCCAGGCGCTTGCACAATCCCATCCACCACGTATCGGCAAGCCAGAAAAACGGCGTGCCGTCGGCATGTTCGAGCCAGCGTTTGGAAGCCGCCACGCGGACCGGGCCATGGTGCAGCAGCCGGTTCGATCCATCGTACGGGGCTGCCTCGACGACGCCTTCCACGCCGTGCAACTCACGATTGGATGTGTCACTCGCAACGGTGCGGTATTTGTAGCGTCCGGGTTCCGGCGGAGCGAATCGAACGCGCCACTCTCCGCCGCCTGCCCAATACGCCGGCACGCGGATGTCCGCGCCCACTCCGGTGAACACGACGTCGAGTTCGACCTCGTTGAACGGATCGGCATACTTCTTGCCGCTGGTGAAACTCCACTCCGTAGTTGTGCGTGCCGTGGCGAAACGATTTATGGAAGCGGCACGCGCGCCGGAGAGCGAAACGGTTCCTGCTGCCATACGCGACAAGTCGCGGCGTGAAAGCATTCGATTGTCCTCCCTTCTGCTAGAAATACCGAACGAGATCCGCAAAGCGCTCCAGTACGAGCAACCGCGGGCCGGGCGCGGACACCTCCTGCCGTTCCAACGTCCAGGTGTGCGCGTGCGGAATGAAGACTGCGTTCAACCCGGCCTCGATGGCTGGGTTCACATCCGACTTCGGCGAGTTTCCGATCATCCACGTACGCTCCGGCTCCATTTCGAGGTCCACCGTCAGCTTGCGATACGCGGCGGCATCCTTCTCCTTCACGATGGCCGTGTGGTGGAATCTGCCGGCCAGCCCGCTGCGGTCGATCTTCATGCGCTGCTCTTCCGGGTGTCCTTTGGTGAACAGCGTCAGGCGGTGCCGCGTGGACAACTCGGCGAGGGTTTCCTCGACGCCCTCGATCAACTCCACCGGTTGCTCGATGATCTGCCCGGCCAGCGCCATGATCCGGTCGAGATCCTCCTGGCGGATCTCGCGTTCCACTAGATGCCGGTAGCACTGTTGCAGGTTCCTTGTGAAGTTTGCCGCGCCGTAACCATGGATCTTGTTATTCGCCAGTTCGATCTCGTCCAATACGGCGCGAACCTCCGTGGCGTTCAACGTCGAGTGGTCCAGGAACTCGACGAACTGCTCGAAGGCCCGCTCGAAGTAGATGTTGTTCTCCCAAAGCGTGTCGTCGGCGTCAAAAACCAGGTCGTACGTCAAAGCTTACTCGTTCTCCGTTTTCTAATCATTCTCTCGCCGCATGGTAACATGATGGCTGTTTCTGGCTTCGGATGATCCTGAAACTCAAGCGTACTCCGGCGATTTACCTGGTCGGGTTCATGGCCTGCGGTAAAGGCACGGTGGGCCAGATTGTAGCCTCGCGCCTGGGTTGGCAGTTCGTCGACGTGGATCAGGAGATCGAACAGGAACAGGGCGTCACCATCGCCGAGATTTTTCGCGAGCGCGGCGAGACGGAATTCCGCCGCCTGGAGTCGGAAGCCATTCAGACGCACGTGCGCCTGGCGGAGCGCGGCAAGCCGATGGTGATGGCGCTCGGCGGTGGCGCGTTCGTGCAGCCGGAAACCCAGGAACTGCTCGCCGAGCACGGCGTCACGGTGTGGCTGGATTGCGCGCTTGAGGTTTTGAAGGCACGCGTCGCGGGCGATGCCACCCGCCCGCTGGCGAGCGACCCCGAAAAGTTTGAACGTCTCTATCACTCGCGGCGCCCCTCTTACGCGCGCGCCGATTACCGCATTGATACGACCGGCATGGATGCCGAACAGGTTGCCGAAGCCGTGCTGACTTTGCCGATTTTCTAATTCTCCATGCAAGCACAATTACGCAAACAAGCTCTCCGAATCTTTCGCGCCGCGCTCACCGCGGCTGATCCCGCCGAGGCCGTCGCCCGCCATCTGCGCGTGGAAGGCGGCAAACTCGTCGCGGGCCAGCGCCGCTATCGCCTGGACTCCTTCGACAAGATCTACCTAGTGGGCGCAGGCAAGGCCTCGGCGGCCATGGCCGCGGCCGTGGAGCGCATCCTGGTGCGGCGTATTGCCGGCGGCTTGATCAACGTCAAGGACGGTCACCTGGCGCGTGTGCGCCGCGTTGAATTGAACGAATGCGGGCACCCCGTGCCGGACGAGCGCGGCGTGGACGGTGCGCGGCGAATTGCCGCCATCGCGCGCCAAGCCACTCAACGCGACCTGCTGCTCTGCGTCATCTCCGGCGGAGCTTCGGCGTTGATGCCAGCTCCCGCCGCTCCCATCACCCTCGAAGAAAAGCAGACGGTCACCAGGCTGCTGCTTGCCTGCGGCGCGGACATCCACGAGATCAACGCGGTTCGCAAACACATCTCCGCGTTGAAAGGCGGCCAACTGGCTCGCCTTGCCGCACCGGCCACCGTTGTGACGCTGCTGTTGTCAGACGTGATTGGAGACGACCTGGACGTGATCGGCTCGGGCCCCACCGCTCCGGACCAGTCCACTTTCGCTGGCGCTCGGGAGATCCTTTCGCGATATGGCGTATGGGAACAAACGCCGGCCAGCGTGCGAGAGCGGATCGGCCTTGGCGTGGCGGGCGAGATCGAGGAGACTCCCAAGCCGGGTGCGAGCGCGTTCGAACGCACGCAGAACCTGGTGGTCGGCAGCAATGACCTTGCCGTCACGGCGGCTGCCAGCGAAGCGCGGCGCCTGGGCCTGCACACTGTAGTGCTATCCACTTTTGTCGAAGGCGAGACGCGCGACGTGGCCCGTGTGCATACCGCCATCGCCAAAGAAATCCGAGCCCACGGGAGGCCCGTGAAACCGCCCGCCTGCGTCATCTCCGGCGGCGAGACCACGGTGAAAATCCGGGGCAAGGGCTTGGGGGGACGCAACCAGGAGTTCGCGCTCGCCGCCGCCATCGACCTCGCCGGCATGGATCGCGTCGTGGTGCTCAGCGGCGGCACCGACGGCACGGACGGCCCTACGGACGCTGCCGGGGCCATCGCCGACTCCTGTACGCTCGCCCGCGCCAAACAGTTGGGGCTCGATGCCGAGCGCCACCTCGAGAACAACGATTCGTATCACTTCTTCGAACCGTTGGACGGTCTGCTAAAAACAGGGCCCACCAACACCAACGTGATGGACGTCCACGTGGTGCTGGTGGGCTGATGGAGGGTCCGCGTTCAGAATCTACTGGCGCTCCACTTCCACCTTTACGGGCGCCGATTTCTTTCCTACCTCGCCGGCGGCGTGTTCGACGGCCTTACGAACCGTGACGGAGCCTCGGTTCGTCGTCAGGGATATAGCCGGACCTTGCCCCACCGAGCCTTTTAACGAGCCACCCTCGTGACGGCTCTCCACCGACAGCGGCGCCCCAAAATCGTTCTGCACTTCTCCGCGCCTGGTTTCCGCCGACAGAGTGAACTTAGCGCCGGGTGGCAGGCTCAGATCGATGTCGCCTGTGTTTGTGCGGGCCGCAATCTTGCCCATGCCGGTCTTGGCTGGCCTCAGGTCGATGTTTCCGCGCTCCAAAGTGACGTCGGCCGTCTCTGTAAAATCCACGAGTTCGACGTCGCGCCCCCGCGAGCGCGCGTCCAGGCGGACCGGACCCGTCAGGTTGTTTCCACGAATGTCGCCACCCGTAATGTGGAGCTGGCCCGGCACCTTGGCCACCTGGAAGTCCGTCACCGGCGAGGCAAAGCGGAAGGAGTTCGCCAGCTTGCGAAACTGCAAGTCGCCGGTGAAGGTGCCGTTCACGACCACCGGTCCCTCGATGCCCTCTAGCTCGAGATCCTCCCCGCGGCCCTTCACGCTCACCTCGACGCTCTTCTTCACGTTCACCGCGCGTACTATGTCGCTGCGGCGAAGATCGACCCGCACCTCTCCACCGATATTCTGCAGACGCACCCCGGCGTTGTCGCTGGAGACCTTAACTTCGCCGGCGATATCCGAGATGTCAAAATCGCCGTACCGGCCCCGAGTCTCCACGCTTGCGCCGCGGGGTACCGAGATCTCGATGTCCATCGAGACGCGCTGCTCGCCGGTCGCACGCTCCTGGTTCGTGCGCACCGTTATGTGGTTGCCCTGCACGCTGAGTTCAATCGGCGTCTGCCGGTCCGCGGCGTCGGCCGCATCCTTGCTCATGGCGCGGATCGATTTGCGTCCGGTCACCTTCACCTTGTCTTCCGCCGTCCCGACGATTCTCGCGTTGCCACGCAGGTTTTCCACCAGGATTTGCGGCGTTTTGGCGGCAGGTTGTTCCGCGCCGAGCGGATAATCGTAAGTCTCGCCGAACATCTCAATGCCGCGAATCCACGGCCGGTGGATCCACCAGCGCTGGCTCACGAACAGCCCCGTGCCAATCAGCACGATGAACACGATGGCCACCCACTCGCCGCCGGAGATCCCCCGCCCGACCGGCTTGTCCCTAAACCACCAGACCAGCACCTCGATGAGGCGTAGGGTGCCCCACGCGATCAGCAGGTAAGGCCAGTACTTGGAAAGCAGGTCCAGCCAAGGCAGTTCCGGGTGAAGGTTGTTCACCAGGAACAACGCGCCCACCAGGATCAACAGCACTGGACCGATGATCGAACGCGGCTTCATGACGCACTCCCTTTTGCCTGATCCGCGGCCTCCGCTGGGCCCTCGCCCGGCCGCCGTTCAGCCAGCCTAAGGATTCCGTAAACGATCAGGATCACAGGCCACGTGATCCCGATTCTAAACGGCCCGAAGTGATCAATGGCGAATAACACGCCGATCGTGATCAGCATTACCGGACCGCGAATGGCGCGCATCAAATCGGCTCTATTCCCGCTCATGGTGGACCTCCCCGCCGGCAGTCCCCGAGTCGCGCCCGCCGCTGAAGCGGCCGTAAAGCATGTAGACTCCCAGCGCGATGAGGAATACAGGCCAGTACCGCAGGACTTGCTGCAACCTCAGCAGGTCCAGGTTATCCAACAGGAACAACACTCCGGCGGCGATCAGGATCACCGGCGCCACCGGGAAGCCGTTGCTGCTGCCTTTAATGGGAACCAGGCTCGAAAACTCGTCGACCGGCTGTCCTGACTGCCGTTTCTTGGCCGTGTGATACGCCTCGAAGGCCATGTAGAAGAACCACACCGCGATGAGAAGACCGAACAACGCCTCCAGACTGCCCGCGGCCCCGGAACTGGTGATGCTGATCAGCAGGCCCAGGATTACGACGTGGACCACCCCCTTGGCGTACTGTCCGTTGTAAACCGCGCCCACACCGGGAATCAGACCCAGGACGAAAGCCAGGCCCGGACTCACGTCGGCTCCCGACCGGGGAGGCACCGCCGATACCGGGGGTGGACTCACCGGCCGCGGAGCGGGAACATGCTCGGCGCAGAAGACGGTACCTTCCGCCTGCCGCTGGCATTCCGGGCACAGCGCTTTTCCGCACGTCCGGCAATATGCCGTCGCGGAAACCTCCGCATGGTTCACGCAGTTCATTTCGCACCTCTTTCACGACGATCCGTCGATGGCCTGCCCGAGGCCCCGTCTGTCGCGGGCCCCTTGGACGCATCATCCGCCGCAGGCTGATCGTCTTCCTCCGGCACGGTCCATTCCTGAATCCGGGTTTGGATTTCATAGACCAGCCGCAAATTCTCGTAATACTTCCTCACCGCCAGCCAACCGCGATGCACCCGGTCTTCGATGTTCATCACGATCTTGACCGGGTCCAGGTCCGCCGCGGTCAATTGCCGCACTTCGATTCCGGCAAACCGCCCCAACATGGACAACGACAATACTGTCATGGCCATGCCCATGGCGAACTTCGGTTGCAGCACCGGCCGCAACCATTGGGCGAACCAGTGCCGCGCTCCGGCGGCCACCGGCGCTTCCCGCTGGACCTCGCCCCGGAGATGGAAAAGAATCCGCGTCAGCAGTTCCGGCGGGGGCTCCACCACTTCGGCGCGCCCGATGAATTCCACCGCCGCCTGGGCATCCTTGGCCAGGCTCGCGCAGGAGGCACACCCGGCAAGGTGTGCCTCTACCTCGGCTTTGCGCTCCGCGGGGAGCGCACCGTCCAGGTAGTCGCAGAGCAGGATTTCCAGTTCCGCGCAGTTCATACTACGACCTTGTGCCTTCGCAGCACCCGGGCCAACTCGGCCCGCCCTCTGTTCAACCGCGACTTCACCGTTCCTTCCGGCACATTCAGCACTTGAGCGATTTCGCGGTACTCCATTTCTTCCACGTCGCGCAATATCACCGCTTCACGAAGTTCCGGCGACAGCCTCGCCAGTCCGGCCTGTAGCACCTCGCTCGCCTCCCGCCCGGCCAGCATCCCATCCGTGCGGGTCGAGAGAGAGACCTTCTCCTCCAGCACTCCCAGTTGATCCTCGATCGAATCCGTTACACGATCGGTCCGGTTGCGGCGGTAGTGGTCGATGAGCAGATTCCTGGTGAGGCGCGTCAGCCAAACCAGAAAGGACCCTTCGCCGGCACGGAAACTCTTGAGCGTGCGGAATACCCGCAAAAACACCTCTTGCGTAAGATCCTGCGCCTCCGAGGCACTGTTCGTGAACCGGTAGCACATGGCGTAGACACGCCGTGTGTAGGCCTTCACAAGGTCTTCCCAGGCCTCGTCTTCACCGGCCAGACATTGCGTAATCAGTTGGGCTTCGGAATCCAAGTTTTCCGCCGGCACCTGCCTAATTCGGCTTGCTTCACCGCTCGCCCACCTCAGGGGCCACTGCCGGCCCGCCGTGAGAGGCGCGTTTGCCAGACTGAGCGCAGCGGTTGCCATGACTCGCCTCATTCTCCGAACCCAACCGGGTGGCCCATCGCTCAGAGCCGCCTCGTATTGGCTTCCACAATGAGAAACGAAGAACTATCATAAGAAGTTCACCCGAATGTGAATGTTCGGGGGCATAACCGCGCCTTCCGGCTTGGCGCACGTAGATCTATTCTAGCTTGAAGGGAGCGCAGTGGAGCCCGTCGCCCTCCGAAATTCTGCTGTCGGGAGGGATTTCTATCAAAGTTGACAGGCGTTTCACCTGGATCATCTTAACGGCCGCCATTGTCGTGACCGCGGGTTTTCTGGTCTATGAACGTTGGCATGAATCCGGGTTCCGATGGGACCTGTTCGCCGGCGTCTTCTTCCAAATGAACTGGGGTTGGGTCCTGTTGAGCGCCATACTCAATCTGGCGGCATACTTCGGCCGGACCCTCCGCTGGGCGGTGATGATCCGCCCCCTCCAGCCTCGCCCCAGTTACAGGAACCTGTTTTCCGCCACCGCCATCGGGTTCACGGCCATCATTCTATTCGGACGCCCCGGAGAAGTGGTCCGGCCATACCTGATCGCAGCCAAGGAGCGCGTTTCATTCTCCTCCCAGATGGCTGCGTGGCTTCTCGAAAGGATCTACGACCTGCTCGCTGTGGCGCTGATTTTTGGCGTAGGCTTGAGCCAGGTGCGGGTCACAGAAGCCAAACTGGGGCCAGGTTTGAGCTGGGTGTTGAGCACCGGCGGGTACGTGATGGCCGCCATTGGTGCCGCATGCCTTCTGGCTCTGATCGCATTCCGCAGCTTCTCGGAAGTGTTGCGAGCGCGGGCGGCTTCGATACTGGCTTTGCTTCCGAAACGGATCGAAGCGAGGGCCATACACATGCTTGACGCCTTCATCGACGGCACCCAGACTACCCGGGACTCGACTGCTGTTCTTTCCATCGTCTTCTATACCTTCGTCGAATGGCTCGTGATCGTCCTGGGATTCTTGGCCATCTTCCAGGCGTTCTCCAGAACGGCAGGTCTCACCTTCATGGAGGTATTGATTCTGCTGGGCTTTGTCGCTTTCGGCGGGGTAGTCCAGATCCCCGGCGTGGGAGGCGGAATGCAGATTGCTATCATTGTAGTACTTACGGAGATGTTCCGCTTCTCGCTGGAATCCGCTACGGGAATCGCCATCGTGTTCTGGGCGCTCAACTTCCTGGCTATCGTCCCATTGGGACTACTGCTGGCCTTCCACGAGGGGTTCAACTGGCATAACTTAAGGCACATTAAGGACATTGAAAAACAATGATTTGCCCATTCTGTGGCCATCGCCAGGACCGCGTCATCGACTCGCGGGAGAGCAAAGAGGGGGACTCCATCCGCCGCCGGCGCCAGTGTCTGGCCTGCGAACGCAGGTATACGACTTACGAGCGTACCGACGAGATCCCCTACATGGTCGTCAAGAAGGACGGCCGGCGCGAGAAGTTTGATCGCCAGAAAATGCTCTCCGGGCTGCTGAAAGCCTGTGAGAAGCGTCCGATTCCTATGTCCCGGCTGGCGGAAATCGTGAACGAGGTGGAAGCGAGGCTAAACGACAGTCCCGAGCGCGAACTAAGTACTACAATAATAGGAGAAATGGTCATGGAGCGCTTACGGGGGCTCGACAAGGTGGCCTACGTGCGTTTCGCCTCCGTTTACCGCGATTTTCAGGACGTCGAAGCGTTCCTCTCCGAACTCAAGCAGTTGATCCGCAAGAAACGGAACTGAACCCCGTAACCTTCCGGCTCCGGCCCGGATGAAGAAGGCGAAGTAACCAAGCGGGCCGCCTGAACATCAACATAAGTGGAAGCTTAACTTTGAACTTCAGTGATGTTATAATGAGACAGATGCCTCGCCCTTTTGGGCATCACCTCATCAGAATTCGGCGGGCGCTCCTGTGCGCTTTCAATATTTCCTTCATACCCAGGGACATACTTTGTTTTCGGCGGGGAGGTAGACCGTAGTGGATCAATACGAAGACCACTTTTTGACTGATAGCCATGAACCCCTCGGGCTCCCCTTCGACGAGGAAGCCAACTTCTTTCATCCCGAGGAAGTCCACGAGGATGAACTACATAGCACCCAGCAGGTCGAAGAGTCCATTTACACGGACGACCCCGTAAGGGTTTACCTCCGGGAGATGGGCTCCGTACCGTTGCTCACGCGCGAGGGCGAAGTGGATCTGGCGCGCCGCATGGAACGCGGCAAGTTGCGGATGCAGAAGGCGATAAGCCGGTCCGCCCTGGTGCAGATGATCGTCCTGGACGCCGCCGACCAGCTCAAGAAAGGGAGCGAGGAACTGGACGACCTGGTGGATCTGGGCGACGTCGAGGAAGGTAGCTCCGCTGAAGATCGCCGCCGAAGCGAGATCCGCCAACAGTTCGCCGATATCTCTTTGCTGCAAAAGAAACTTCAGCAGTTGGATGAGAAGTACGATAGCATTGAAGCCAGCAACAAGAAACTGCGGCGCCGCTGGCTGGGGAAGCTGAATCGCTGCCGCGTGGAGATCTCTCGGGCCATCCGCGCGATCCCTTTCCAGTTGTTGAAATGGAAGCAGTTCGCCAAGGAAATCGAGCGGGTGGTCGACGAGTTGAACCACCTGCAGTTGGAGTTGCGCCGCGCCGAGGAGCGGGGTGGATCGGCCGCCCAGTCCCGCATCCGCGAGATCAAGAGGGAAATCCGCAAACGGGAAACCGCGGCTCGCGCTTCGCTGCCCGAATTGAAGCATAGCTTGACGGTCATCCGTCAAGGCGAACTCGAAGCCGAGCGCGCCAAGAAGGACCTGGTCGAAGCGAATCTGCGCCTGGTCGTCTCCGTGGCCAAGAAGTACGTGAATCGCGGGTTGCACTTACTGGATCTGATCCAGGAAGGCAACATCGGCCTTATGCGCGCCGCCGACAAGTTCGAGTACCGCCGCGGCTACAAGTTCTCCACTTACGCCACGTGGTGGATCCGGCAGGCCATCACGCGTGCCATCGCAGACCAGTCCCGTACCATCCGTATCCCGGTGCACATGAACGAAAGCATGAACAAGTTCCTCCGTGCCACCCGGGAGTTGGAGAAGGAACTAGGCCGCGCCCCCACCAACGACGAAATCGGCCGCCGGATGGATATCCCGGTCGAGAAGGTTCAGAAACTCAAGACCATCTCTCGCGACCCGGTGTCGCTCGAAACGCCGGTCGGCCGCGACGGGGAATCCGCCCTTGGCGACCTGATCGAGGATCGCTGGGTAGGATCGCCCGTGGACGCCGTCATCGAGACCAACGTTCGCGATGAAACGGCGAACATCCTCAAGACCCTTTCTCCCAAGGAAGAGAAGGTCATCCGGCTGCGGTTCGGCATCGGCTGCGAGCGCGAACACACGCTCGAGGAAATCGGGCAGGAATTCGACGTGACGCGCGAGCGGATCCGCCAGATCGAAGCCAAGGCGTTGCGCCAGCTTCGCTCTCCGGAACGCGCCCGGCACCTGCGCGCCCTGCTGGCCGCGCGTTAGCCTTCCGCGTGCTGTGCATCCGTGCCAGTGTTTGGAAAGAAGTTGTGTCCCACGTGCTGGCATCCTATCCCGAGGAATCCTGCGGGGCCCTGGTAGGCACGGGGGAGCGCGCGGAGCGTGTCATCCGTCTCGCCAACACATCTGAAACCGACCGTCGCAGGAGTTATCGCGTCGAGCCGGCGGCACTGCTCGACGCCACAGGACAAGCCGGAAGCCTTGGCATGGACATCGTGGCTATCTATCACTCCCACCCGGATTCCGAACCGTGCTTTTCGGCCGAGGATGCAGCCAACGCCTGTCCCTGGTACCGTTATCTGGTCGTGGCGGTGCGCGATGGACGCCTTCGAGCGGCTCGATCCTACCAATGGGACGCCGCCCGGGGCGCCTACGTCGAGTGCGCATTGAAGATCGAATCGCCCGCCTCAGCGGAATAAACGTCGCTCTCGGCGCAGGAAGGCGGGCGTGTCCAGATCGTCTTCGGGTGCGGCGGGTTCCGGCTGCGGTTCCGGCGTGGGCTGAGGTTCCGGCGCGGCGGCAGGCTGCTCGGGCGCAACCGGTTCTGGTTCCGGTTCCGGTATACCCGCAGCAGGCTCGACGGCACCTTCCAAACCCGGCATTTCGAAACCGGTGGCGATCACGGTGACTTTCACTTTATCGCCCATCGATTCGTTCATCACCACGCCGAAGTTAATCTGCGCTTCATCGTTCTGAGCGGCTTCACGGATCAACGAGCAGGCCTCGTTCACCTCATGCAACCCCAGGACGCTCGAACCGGTGATGTTGATGAGTATGCCGCGCGCCCCGCTCACGCCCCCCCGTTCGAGCAGCGGGCAGGCGATAGCCTGACGGGCGGCTTCGACCACCGCGTTTTCTCCGCCGGCGGTGGCGGTGCCCATCATGGCGTGCCCCATGCCGACCATGATGCTACGGATGTCGGAGAAGTCGCGGTTGATCAGGCCGGGCGTAGTGATGATGTTGCTGATGCCCTCGACGGCCTGCCTGAGCACATCGTCGGCGATGCGGAAGGCTTCGAAAACGCTGGTGCCGCGCGGGACCAATTCGATGAGCCGGTCGTTCGGAATCGAGATGACGGTGTCCACCGTTGTGGCGAGTTCCATCAGGCCCTGGTCGGCCTGCCGGCGCCGGCGCGGACCCTCGAACTGGAACGGCTTGGTTACGACGGCCACCGCCAGCGCGCCGAGCTCCTTGGCGAGCGATGCAACCACCGGCGCGGCGCCCGTGCCGGTTCCGCCGCCCAGGCCCGCGGTGACAAAAACCATATCGGAGCCCTCGAGAATCTCGACGATTCTTTCGGTGTCCTCGAGAGCGGCCTGGCGCCCGACGGACGGGTCCGAGCCCGCGCCGAGGCCGTTGGTGACTTTGGCGCCGATGGCCAGCTTGTTCGGGACAGTGGAAGCGCGGAGCGCCTGGGTATCAGTATTAAGGATATGAAATTCAACCCCTGTCAGCCCTTCGCTGATCATTCGCGCGACGGCGTTGGAGCCGCCCCCGCCCACGCCGACGACTTTGATACGCGTCCCGGGCAGCGTTTCATCCTGGATCTCGAATTTCAAATCATCCAAGGTCCGTTCGAGTTCTTCCATGCCTGAAATCCTCCGCGGGCGCCACGCCTGGGCCGCCCGCTCCTTAACGCAAGAGGTGGCCTAACAGCCCCGGCGCGCCGCGGTTCGCCGCGTGACGGTGCTTCAAGCGCGCCGAATACATGGCCAATCCCGCCGCCGTCGTCCAGGCCGGATCGTTGATCGCATCCGGCCAATCGCCGATGCCCACCGGCAGGCCGTTGCGAGCCTGGCAATTCAGGACCCGCTCGGCCATGTCGCACATTCCGTTCAAGCGCGCGCCGCCGCCGGTAAGAACCACGCCTTCCATCAAGTCCTGCTCCATGCCGGCGGCCGCGATCTCCTCCCGCGCAAACAGAAACAACTCCTCGGCCCGCGCCTCAAGAACTTCGTTCAGGTCGCGGCGCGGCGCTTCGCGCGGGGCGCGCCCGTCGGGAGTCGGCACATCGATCAGGCTGTTGTCGGCCGTCAGACCGAGCACGGCGCAACCGTACTGTTGCTTGATTCGCTCGGCGTCCTCGATCGACACTGTGAACCGCCACGCCACATCACGCGAAAAATGATCGCCCGCCACCGGCAGGCTGCACGCGCTCACGCAAGCTTCCCCGTCGTAGACGATCAACTCGGTGGATTGCGCACCGATGTCCATCAACGCCACACCCCTGGCGCGATCCTCGGAGAGGATGGCGGCGTAGGCAGCCGCCATGCCTTCGAACACGGTCTCCTCTACCGCCAGGTGCGCCTGATGCACTGCATCCACCAGGCACTGGTGTTCGGGCGCGGTGGTGGTCATCAGACAGACGTTGGCCTCCAGCCGCGAGGCGCGCACTCCAATCGGGTTGCGGTAGCCTGCCCGGCCGTCCACGGTAAAGTCCTGTGGAAGCACCTGGAAGATGTAGCGATTCGATTGCAACTGCGCCGCCATCTCGACGGTGGCATCCAGGTGCCCTTGCTCGATGTCGCGCGGGCGGCCGAACTCGTAAAGCCCGCTGCCGCCGGTGCTTTCCACCGCGCTCCCGCCCAGGCCCACGACGGCACCGTCTACGCTGACGCCGGCTACCGCTTCCGCATCGCGGACGGCGCGCCGTATGGACTCCGACAGCGCGGTCTGGTCCCGCAGACGACTCTTGTTCCAAGCGAGCGACGGAGCCTCCCCATGCCCCAGGTAGCGCAGCTCATCGTTTTCGAGGGCGCAAATCACGACACGCGTCCACGCGCTGCCGGCGTCGAGTCCCACTGACCACCCGTTGTTACTGGACACTCGAGTTCGCCTCCACGGCCGTGATGCGGTCGTCCAATCGCAAATCGAATGTGCCGGCTTCAGGGAGCCTCTTGTGGATCTCCGGGTAGCGTTGGTGGAAACGCTCCAGCCGGGCCAGGAAATTCCGGTTGCCCAGGATCAGAACCAGGGCTTTGCCGTCGGCCTGCTCCATGATCTGCAGGTTTTCGGGATCGCTGACGTCCACTTCTGAAACCTTCTCGGAGAGCGCGCCCAGTTCCTCCAGCAGGCGCGACATGCGGCGTACGCGGTCGCGCCGCAAATCCTGTCCCGCGTTCGGCGCGACGCCCACCAGGACGGGCAGGGCGAAGCGCGCAGGCGTCTGCGGCCGCAGGATGACGCCATCGGCATCGATCAGCGCAAAGGGCGCCGCCGGGTCCGCCGGCGACGGCGTCCCCAGAAAAGCCACCGGCGTGCGCTCGACGATCTTGACCTGGATCGTGTTCGGCCAGATCCGCGATACGCTGGCCTCTTTCACCCAGTCGATCGCAAGAAGGGCCCGCCGGCGCTCGGCAAGTGAGAGCAGGTACACGCTACGCCCGAAATCTTCGCGAAACACGTTCATCACGCGTGCTCGCGAGGCGTGCCGGACACCTTGAATCACCAGGCTGGGAGACGCGTCGCCGTACTCGGGCGGCGGCACCATGGTGAAGCGCGCATCGGCGATCAGAAACCGTTCGATGCGCCAGTACGCGGCAAGGCTTCCGGCCGCCGCCAGTCCCGCGAACACCAGGATGCCGGCATAGTACAGTCTACGCTTCATGAATGGTTCTCCCGCAGCCGCTCCAGGATGCGGTCGCCGGCCTGCCACACGCTGCCCGCGCCCAGGGTCAGCACCAAGTCGCCGGGCTCGGCCACCTTCAGGATGGCCTCCACTCCATTCGCGAGCGAGCCCACGTAATAGGCGCCACGATGGCCAAACTCACGCAACCGCTCCGCGAGAGCCTCCGCGGTGACACCTTCGATGGGCGGCTCGCTGGCCGCGTAGATATCGAGCAAGTGAACGGTGTCGGCCTTCTGGAAGCTGACGGCGAACTCATCCATCAGGATCTTCGTGCGCGTGAAACGGTGGGGCTGGAATAACACGTGGATCTGTCTGAACCGGCACAGCCGCGCGGCATCCAGCGTGGCACGGATCTCGGTGGGGTGATGACCGTAGTCGTCGATCACGGTGACCCCATCGGCCTCGCCGCGGCGCTGGAAGCGGCGGTCCACGCCCGTGAATGCCGCCAGCGCCTGCCGCGCCGTGTCCGGGGAGACATCCAATTCCAGGGCCACGGCGACGGCGGCCGCCGCGTCCAGCACGTTGTGGTAGCCGGGAACCGCAAGCGAGAATTCACCCAGATCGTCCTGGTGGAATCTCAGGTGGAAGTGCGAAGAGAAGTGGTCGCAAACGGGGTCCGTGATATTCAGATCTGCTTGGGCGCTTGCTCCGTAAGTGATCGTGCGCCGTTTGATGGTAGGCAGCGTCTGCTGCACGTTGGCGTCGTCCAGGCACAGGATCGAAGCGCCGTAGAAAGGCACCTTATTGGCGAAATCGCTGAAGGCCGCGCGCGTCGCTTCGATCGAGGCGTAATGATCCACGTGTTCACGGTCGATGTTGGTCACGACGGCGAGAATAGGCGCCAGCTTGAGGAACGAGCCGTCGCTTTCGTCGGCCTCCACCACCAGCAGGTCCCCGCCGCCCACCCGGGCGTTGCTGCCGCCCATCAGTTTCACGCGCCCGCCCACCACCACCGTCGGGTCGAGGCCGGCCTCGGTCAAAATGTGCGCCGCCATGCTCGTGGTGGTCGTCTTGCCGTGGCTGCCGGCGATGGCTACGCCGTACTTGAGGCGCATCAGCTCGGCGAGCAACTCGCCGCGCGGGATGACGGGGATCTGCATCCGGCGCGCCTGGCGCACTTCGGGATTGGATTCGTCGACGGCGCTGCTCACCACGACCACGCGCGCACCGCCCACGTGGGCCGCATCATGGCCCTCGTAAACGGTCGCCCCCAGTGCGGCCAGGCGGCTGGTCAGCGGGGTGGACCTCAGGTCGGATCCGCTGACTTGATAACCGAGCTTCAACAACACCTCGGCGATCGCGCTCATCCCGATGCCGCCGATCCCTACGAAATGCAAGTGCTGGGGTTTAAAAAACATTTCCCTCTTGTATTGTTCCGGCTTTACGGCTGCGTGTCAACCGTGTACCGGCACCATCTCCTCAAGTATTTCCACCGCGCGGCGTGCGGCGTGAGGGTGCGCCATCGCGCGCGCCGCCGCTCCCATCTTCCGCAGCAGGTCCGCATCCGCGGCCAGAGCACCGGCTTCGCGAAAAAACCGTTCGCCGGTCATCTCCCGGTCCAGGACTAGCCGCGCTGCCCCGGCACGCTCCATTGCTTGTGCGTTCCGTAACTGGTGATCGTCGGCGGCGAAGGGGAACGGGACGAGCAGAGAAGGTTTGCCGCTGGCGGCTAGTTCCGCCACCGCGCCGGCACCCGAGCGGCACACCACCAGGTCCGCTTCAGCCATCGCGGCGGGCATGTCTTTGATGAATGCCGTGACGCGCCCCTCCAAGCCGCTTGCGGCGAATTCACGCGCCAGATCGCCGGCGGACGCCTCTCCGGTCTGGTGCAGGAAGCGCACGCGGAGGCCGCTCTGCTTGAACAGCGGCCAACTCGCGCGCGCCGCCTCGTTCAACGTACGGGAGCCCTGGCTGCCACCCGTGATTAGTATGGTGAACCATTCGCCGCGCGGCTTGGGTTCGATGGCGAAGAATTCCCTGCGCACGGGGAGCCCGGTGATCTCGGTCCGGCCCGGCAGGAAGTAGTTCTCGGCCTCGGGAAAGCTCACCAGCGCGCGGCGGATGAAGCGGCGCAGCTTGCGGCTGGTTAGCCCCGGCACGGCGTTGGGCTCCATCACCGCCATCGGCACGCGTTTCCAGATTGCCGCCAGCATCACCGGCCCGGCTGCGTAACCGCCCGTGCTGAAAACGGCTTGGGCGCCGCGCCGTCCGAGAATCCCCCCCGCGCGCCAGACGCTGGCCGGAAGTTCGCAGGCGCTCTTGAGCATGCGCGTCAGTCCCACCCGGTTGAGCCCGCCGATCTCGATCCATTCGATGTCGAAGCCCGCCTCCGGCACCAGGCGCGCTTCCATGCCGCGCCGCGTCCCGATGAAGAAGGGGCGGTGGCCCCGCTCGGCCAACTCGCGCGCCACGGCCAACGCCGGGATAACGTGGCCTCCCGTTCCTCCACCGGCCATGGCGACGACCAGCGATCGGCTCATCCGGCGTGCTCGTTCACGCTGAGCAGCAGCCCTAACGAAGCCAGCGTGCTCACCAGCGAACTGCCTCCATAGCTGATCATGGGCAGCGGAATGCCCTTGGTGGGCGCCATGTCCAGCACCACGCTCATGTTCATGAACGCCTGTATCACGATGCTTGCCGTAACGCCCAGCGCCAGATACCGGCCGAAATGATCCGGCGCCACGCAGGCCAGCCGCACACCCCGCCACAGGATCAACAGGAACATGAACAGCACGCCGGCGCATCCAAACAATCCCAGTTCTTCACCCACCACCGCGTAAATGAA
The DNA here is from genome assembly GCA_964384215.1 of uncultured Solibacteraceae bacterium. Lineage (GTDB taxonomy): Bacteria > Acidobacteriota > Terriglobia > Bryobacterales > Bryobacteraceae > JAJFUV01. Next base: position 88,916 of record CAYLLB010000020.1, read on the forward strand.
GTCCGTGTGTGCCTCCGGCAGGTACAACAACTTCTGCTGCCCTTGCATCAGGCCCATGCCGAGAACGCCGCCCGAGCCCACCGCGATCTTCGATTGCCGGGCGTGATAGCCCGGGTCTTTGGCACTCGACATCATCTGTATCTTGGCGCGGATCGTGCCGTGGGGGTCGAACTTGTCAATAAGCGTAAATTCAGGATCGTAATGTCCTATGATGCGCAGGACGCGATAGGGTTTATGCGCGATGGCGAGCAAGACCAGGAGGAACGCCGCGGCGATGGCAATGGTCATGTGGCGCCTGTCGAGGCCCGCCACGAAGAACACCACACCCGCTGTGGCCAGCAGCACTACCGCCGTGCCCAGGTCGGCCGCCACTACCATCCCCACTAGCACGGCCAGGCACAGCGTTGCCGGAATCAGCGTGTGCTTGCGGTTATTGATAGCGGAAGAGCGCAGGCTCACAAACCAGGCCAGGAAGACGATGAGCGCGGGCTTGGCCAGTTCCGAAGGCTGCAATTGAAGGGGACCGCCGAGGCGAATCCAGCGGTGCGCCCGGGCATCGGCGAAATACGCCACAATCAGCAGCATGATGGCGATGCCCATGGGCGCGAAGGCCCACACCGGCTGGTTCCAGCGGCGGTAGTCCTGGTTCTTCAAGTACATCAGGATCGCGAATGCGACCACGGCCACCGCGGCTTGGCGCAGCAGGTAGTGGGTGCTGTGGCCGTACTTCAGGTCCGCCACCACTGAGGACGCGCTGTACATAATGACAAGACCGAAGAAGACCAGCGCCAGAACAGCGGTGAACAGGATCCAGTCGGTCTTGCGTTCCATCGCCATGTCAGGCTTTTTCCTCCAGGCGTGCAACGAGGTTCTTGAAGACGCGGCCGCGTTCTTCGTATCCCGAGAACTGATCGAAGCTGGCGCAGGCGGGCGCGAGCAGGACGGTGTCGCCCGGACAAGCCTTTTCGTACGCGAGGCGCACGGCCTCGGCGATGGTGCCGCAATCCAGAAGCGGCAGGGTGCCCGCGAGATGATCCGCGATCTTCGCCGACGCCGCGCCCACCAGCAGCACGGCATGAGCCTTGGCCGCGAGCGATGGCCGCAGCGTGCGGTAATCGCTCCCTTTGTCCTTGCCGCCCAGGATCAGCCACAGCCCGCCGTCGAATGCATCGATGGCTTTCTGCGTGGCGTCCACGTTCGTGGCCTTCGAATCGTTGTAGAAAGAAACGCCGTTCACGGTGCGCACGAACTCGATGCGGTGCTCCACGCCGGGGAAGGTGCCGACGGCCGCCGCGATCGAAGCGAGCGGGGCGCCGGTCTCGCCGGCCGCAAGTACGGCCGCTAGCGTGTTTTCGACGTTGTGCAGGCCGCGCATCGGAATCGCCGCCGCGTCCATCAGAAAACGGCGGTCCACATACAGCTTTCCGTCCTCGAGATAGGCGCCCTTGTCCACGGGCCGCTTCAGGCTGAACAGGAGCGTCCGCGATTTCGTGCGGCGTGCGTAATCCATGCAGGTCGCGTCGTCCGCGTTGAGGATGGCAAGGTCTTCCGGCCCCTGATTCTCGAACAGCCGCTCTTTAGCGGCGGCGTAACGGGCGAAGGTATGGTGCCGGTCGAGGTGGTCCGGCGTAACGTTGATGACCACGCCCACGCGAGCACGGAACTTCTCGATGGTCTCCAGTTGAAAGCTGGAGAGTTCGAGCACGTTCCACTGGCCCGGTCTGGAGCCGGCCACCATGGACGTGGGTGGCCGTCCGATGTTGCCGCCCACCTGGACCGGGACACCGCAATGACCCAGGATGTGCCCGATCAGCGCCGTCGTGGTGGTCTTGCCGTTGGCGCCAGTGATGCCGATAACGTCGCCCTGAAGATAGGCGCCGGCCAATTCCAGTTCCCCGATCACGCTTGCGCCGCGAGCGCGTGCGGCTTCCAGTTCGGCCAAGTCCGCAGGTACGCCTGGCGAGATGACGATGCTGTCCGCGCCTTCGAAGACTGCCGGAGATTGCACGGCGAACGGCACACCCAACTCGCGCAGCCGCGGGGCAATGGCGGGCAGGTCCTCAAGCCGTTTCTGATCTGTCGCCCGTGGCCGCGCGCCGCGATCGAGTAGCAACTCGATCGCGGCCAGGCCCGACTTGCCCATGCCCACCACCAGGATGTCCGCACCTTCGATTCGCATCATGGCGTCACCTCAACTTCAGCGTGGTAAGCGCGGACAGCGCCATCACGAGCCCCGCGATCCAGAATCGCACGATGATCTTCGATTCCTGCCAGCCCAATGCCTCGAAGTGGTGGTGCAGCGGCGCCATCTTGAAAATGCGTTTGCCGCGCAGCTTGAAGCTCGCCACTTGCAGGATCACGGAAAGCGCCTCGATCACGTAGACGCCGCCCACGGCGAGCAGCAGGATCTCTTGCTTGATCAGCACGGCCACCACACCGAGCCCGCCGCCCAAGGCGAGCGATCCCACGTCGCCCATGAATATCTCGGCCGGATGAGCGTTGTAGTAAAGAAAACCGATCGAAGCGCCCATCATGGACCCGCAGAAGATGCTCAGTTCGGCGGCGCCGGGCAACCGCGCCAGGCCCAGATAGTTGGCGAATGCGGCGTGTCCGCTTACGTAAGTCAGCACGGTCATGGCCGCGGCCGCGATAATCATCAACCCGATGGCTAAACCGTCCAGCCCGTCGGTGAGATTGACGGCATTCGACGATCCGACAATGACCAGCACCAGGAACGCGAAGAAGAACACAAACGCCAGCGGATAAGTGAACGGATTCCCCAACCAGGCGCGGATGAGCATCTCGGGTCTGAAACCCTTGAAGAACGGCACGTTCATGGCGGTCGAGTACGCACCATGCGCGTGCAGCGCCAGCAGCGCCACGCCGATCAGGAACGCAACCAGGCATTGCAGCGCGAATTTGCGCCGGCCGGTCAGCCCCAGGTTGCGATGCTGCTGGAGCTTGCTCGCGTCATCCCAAAAGCCGATGGCGCCGTAAGACACCAGGCCGAACAGCGCGAGCCACACGTACTGGTTACGAAGATTCGCGATTAACAGCGTGGGCACCACGATCGACACCACGATGAGCACTCCACCCATGGTGGGCGTGCCCGCTTTCTTCTGATGGGACTGCGGGCCTTCTTCCCGGATGTACTGCCCGATCTGATATTCCCGCAGACGGCGTATGAGCCACGGGCCCAACGCGATGCAGAGGAACAAGGCCAGCAGCGTCGCCGCGGCCGTGCGAAAAGTTACGTAACTGAAGACGCGAAGGGGACTGAAGTGAGGATACAACCTTTCGAAGAACAACCAATAAAGCATGACTTAGCCGTCGTTGCCGGCCAAAAACCTTTCCAGGGCGATTTCCACTCGCGTGCCGCGAGACCCTTTAAATAGTATGACGTCTCCGGGTTGGGCAATGCCACGCAGGAAATCCCCCGCCGGCGCCGGGTCCTCGAAAAAGTACGCGGCGCTGTCCGGTAGACCAGCGTCCAACGCCCCGTGGAGCGTGTAGCGGGCCGCGCCGCGTATCCCAACAAGCACATCGACCCTGTTGG
>CAYLLB010000021.1:0-86215 GCA_964384215.1 uncultured Solibacteraceae bacterium
GGGGCGTGCAGAGGGGGCATGCGCGGTGTGGGCACAATGACGCAACCATATCTTGCGAGGGTCCCGAAGGCGGGGCCACACACGTCGGCCCGGTCCATTGCCCTGCTGTTTTGGCAGGTCCCCGTCACAGCACTGCTCGCGGTGTGCATTGCAGCCGTTCCTTGCCGGGGCCAGGACATCGTTCTTCAGACCGCGACAGGCGGCGCAACGATCAGCGGCGCAAAGCCCACCTGGCGTACAGGGTTTGGCAACGTCAACGGACTCGGTGCCGGCACTCCGGCCGCCGGTCTCACAATTCTGACAAGCGGCGTCACCGGGGGCGTCGTATACACAACCCCATACAACATAGTCATCAGCGGGGCCGGTAGCGGGAATAGAGCGGTTGTAATGGCATACGTGAGCACGCAGTTTGCACACCCGTCAACCCTCATTCTGATGAGCTGTTATCCCAGCGCCAGTTGCACCAGCGCCAGTTCCTATACCGCGATCTCCACGAGCGCGGTAGCGCCTACCGCAGTGATTAACACTCCCGGAGCACTGAATGGCACGCAAGTCGCGTCACTCGGACTGTTCGTAAGCAATGCCAACGGCGCGGGAGCATTCAGCGGGACCGACTCAGCGACGCTGACGTTTCTTGTGTACGCCTACGACGGTTCGAAGTTGAGTTTGAAGCATACATATTATCTTTCCCTCAACAGCCCGAGCGAGACGGTCCAAACTGCAGTACGTCTTAAGCTGGATACGGCGCCAGGCGGCCTTACGATCTCACCTCTGGCCGACTTCACCGTCAATTATGGAAATGTCAACGGGCTGGGGATTTCGCCGCCTGGCGGAACCACTGCAATCATTGCTTCCGGCGGTATGATCTACGGCACGCCGTACCTGATGAAGCCTTCGTTTTCCAGCTTTTCAACGACCATTGCCACACTGAAGGCTTATGTGAGCCTCGACTTCACGCATCCCGGTGTCCTCGAATTGAGGGATGCGGCGTCGGCAGGCGGTCCATACTCAACGATTTCCAAGTCGAGCGGTTCACAGACCATCTTGACAACGTCGGCCAGCAGCGGGATAGACGTGACCCGATACCTTGGGCTGTTCGTCTCGAGTGCAAACGGCAGCGGCACCTTCGTTGGGTCCGACAACGCAACACTGACATATACGTTGACAGCGCCATGATGAGACTAACCGATCATTTGAGCTGTTTGCATCGCAACGCAGGTTTTCCTCGCTCCGCAAGATGGCGGTCGCAAGGTCAGAACCACGCTAAATCCAACCTCGCTCTCCGCACATTCGCCGCCGCCGTACTCCTGGGGATCGCACTGCATCCGGCCGCTGCGCAGTCACTCGCCCTGGCGCCTGCCGAGGTCCAGTACAAGTTCAAACCGGGGAAACCATTCCGATTCAACCTTTCCGTATCGAATGACGGCGCCGCGCCGGTGGTCATGCGGGCCAGTGTGACCGACCTCTGGTACAACGAGAAGAACGAGAAAGTCTTCGGGCGCCCTGGATCGTCCCCCCGCTCAGCAGCGAATTGGATCGAAGTCGTACCGCCGCAGATTACCGTGCCGGCCGGCCAAACGGGCGCCGTGAACGTGATCATTACTCCGCCGGCCCAGGTGTCCGGGGGATACTATGCCGTCGTTTTTCTGGAATCGAAGCCCGAACTCGCCTTGGCCGCCAGCGGCGAAAAGAACCCGGTTTACACAAACATTCGTCTTGGATCGCTGATTCTGCTCACCACGGAGAAGACGGAACAGTACGGCATGGAGGTGTCCGACCTGCAGGTGACCCCTCCTGACGCGAACCATGCTTTCAGGTTGGCGTTTCAACTCCATAACGGCGGCAACACGCACGTATTCCCCGAAACCAGAGTGGCGATCCTGAACTCCAACCATGAGCTCGTGGCGAAGGCCGAAGCCGAGGTCAAGCGGTTCTTTCCTGGCCAGAAGAACGAGGTCTCTGCATCCTGGGCCGGAATTCTTCCTAACGGACAGTACACCGCGGTCCTGACAGTGGCGTACGGACCGGAAAAGATCCACACCACCGATCTACCATTCACTGTTTCGAATCCTCAGCTCCTGCAAATTGCTGGAGCACCCAGGTAGCATCATGCGGGGACTCGGGTTACGAACGCCTCATCTCATAGAAAAGGTGCTCGTGCTGAGTCTCTGCGTTCTCGCCGCCGCCCAGACATCGCGCGCCGTGGACAATGCCCCGGAGCTTGTCGAGGTCTTCTGGCAGGGTCGCGGCGGGCTGCAGGTGCCGGGCGTTACGGGCGTCATCGTTCTCGATGAATCGATCTGCCGGGCAGAGGTTTCCACGGACCACATTCAGTTCTTCGGGCTCAAAAGGGGAGAGACGGTGGCTCTCGTCTGGGTTCGGGAACAGCGCATCGGCATCCGGGTGAGGGTCGTCGAGCGCCCCGTCGTTCCTATTGCCCCGCGATTGTCGAAGAGCGCCTTGGAATCCTTGGGACAGGGCGTTGTCGGGTCCTCCACTCAGGTGGCTATCGCACCAAACGGCGAAAAAACTCTCTTTCTGCTTCATCACTTTGACTGGCAACAACGGATCGGGGACAGCCGGCTCAGCATTCGCGGCCAAGCCCAGGACAGCACTGTTCCAGGCATGCCGCTGTTCAACGCGAATTCGGCCTCGATCGCATACGAAAGCCCGCGAACTGCGCTGACGCTGATGGATTTCCCTCTTGAAGTGAACGGAGGGATGAAGGCAAAGGTGTCGCCCTACTCCACCTATAACGCGTACATGATTCGCGGCGCGGACGTCCGCCTCAAACGCGGCAGCAATGTGTTCGAGCTGTTTGGAGGAGCCACCATACCACCGTACTTCTTGAGCTTTGATGGAGCGCGGGATGTAGCCGGAATCAACTTCATCCGGGAACACCGCAGCGGGCTTTCCCTGTACACAACCACCGGCTGGGTATCGGCGCCATTCACGCTGTCCGATGCAGGTACAACACGGAAGACCAGCCTGTTTCAGACAGCGGGACTTGCCTGGAAGCCAACCGACCGTTGGGCCATCCAGGGGACTGTGGGCGGCAGCACGCGTGGGGGTATGGCCCAGGGAACCGTCTCCTACACGGGCGTACAGGTCACTGCGTTCCTCACTGGTACTACGTCCTCTCCGACTTTTCCGCTGAACCAGCTTCAGTTGTTTTTCGGAGGAGGTTCCTCGGTGACCGCCGGCACAAACGTCCAAATGAACAGCCGGGTCGCGGCTTCCGTCTATTTCCAGCACAGCGAGACCAGGCCAACCGCCTTCTTCCCCACGCAGGGCGCGGCCAACTACTTCAATCCGAATCTCACCATCTCTCTATCGCGCCGCCAGGCGTTGACCCTTAATTACACGCTCAGCCGGTATGAGTCGAGCCTGATCCCGGCCAGCCGGAATCAGACAGGCAGGATCGACGTTGCTCTAAGCTCACAGCTCGGCAGGCAGGTTTCCAATACAGCGCAGGTCATCCACGGCGCCCTGAGCGATCCTCTCGGAATGAACTCACAGGGCGAATTCACATTTCGGGACTCGTTGAGCTTTCCCATCAGGGTTGGTTACATCAACTTCAACGTCGAACACAGCCGTCAGGATCCTTCGCTGGTCAGGCGTTTGAACGAACAAATCAACCTGCTGCCGCTAAGTCTGCAACAGTTGTTCCAGCTGGATCCGGTGGTCTTCACCCAGTCCCTGGAACTCCCGTCCGACATCCGTGTGCTGCTGGAGAACCTGCGCCCGACGAACACAATGGCATCGGTAAGCGGCCAGTTCCGGATCGGCCGCAAGTTTACCGTGAGCCCGAATGCCGGGTATATCCGAAACGCGCCGGGCTTGAACCGCGGCACATCCTCGCACCTTTTGGGTTATTCGCTCTCCTATCAGGCCGCGCCCGGACTTCAGTTCACATCGTCGCTCGCAAACGTCTTGCTGTTCGACTTTCAAGGAGCGGGGCTGCAGCGGACCACTGTGGTGACGGTAGGTTTGAATAAGACGTTCACGGGCGGTCTGCCGTCCCCGCTTCCTTTTCGCCAGCAAAAGGGAATCATCCGCGGCCGGGTTTTCCGCGATCTCAACGTGGACGGCCGTTTCAACGGCGGGGAATCCGGTCTGGCCGGCGTGCGAGTGCAACTTGACACTGGACAGCTGGCTGTCACGGACGCAGAAGGACGCTTTGAGTTCAGGCGGCTGAAGCCCGGCCCGTACGAAGTACGCCTGCCGCTCAGCCAGTTCCAGGAACCTGTTCGTATGACGACCTCGGGGGAAGCGTCCCTGGACTTGGTTGAGGAGAGAAACGCGGAGGTTCACTTCGGCGTCGTAGATTTCGCGCGTTTGATCGGAAATGTATTCAACGATTACGCCATGGATGGACAGAGGCACCCCGATGCGAATGGACTGCGCCATGTCAAGCTAATCCTGCAGGGAAACGGCGCTAGCCGCGCGATCACCACCGACGGCGGGGGTGACTTCGAGGTCTGCGATGTAGTCCCCGGCAACTACCAGTTAACCCTCGATCCCGCAACGCTGCCTTCGAACTTCGTTGGCCCTGGGGGCGCGATCAGCGTGCGCGTCGCGCCTGTCACCACCGTCGTGCAGGACATCCCGGTACGTGCAATACGGTCGTTATCGGGTCACGTGTACTTTCGAAATGGCGCGACCCACAGCGTCAACGGCAGTTCTCAAAGCGGAGAGGCCAGCCAGGATTTGAAGGGTTTGCCTGGCGTGCGGCTGGCGATTGGCGACGCCGTTGCGACGACCGACGACGCCGGCGCTTTTATTCTCAGGAACTTACCTGCCGGCCAATTGACCCTGAGCGTGGTCCCGGCGCGCGCATTGCCGGCTGGCCTGGACGCGCCCACGGGAAGGGTGAAGTTGCCTCAGGAACCAATCCAGGCGGAGAACACGAAGATCTACATTTCGAATCCCGGCCTGTTGGAGTGCTTGTCGCCACGCATGGTGCCGGACGAACAGCGGCTCCAGCGCGAACCGGTGGCGAAGAACTCCGTCGATGTGGAGCCAGCGAGGGACGGCCCACAACAGGACCGGTAAGTCTTGTGCCCAACCCTTTCTGGAATGGCCGGGCGTGCACCCCCGATTGACTCCCGGCCAAATCTCAGGCAATATCTCTAAAGGGTTGCATGAGGCCGTTGGGCCGTTGCCCAGGTGGTTGTCAATATCATTAAAGGAGGACAATGAGTAAGGAAGATTGCATCGAAGTTGTGGGGACCGTGGTTGAGAAGTTCCCGAGTGGTTTGTTCAGCGTACAGCTTGATGAAGAGCGGACGATTCTGGCCCATCTGGCCGGCAAACTGCGCAAGAACCGCATCCGAGTGCTGGCGGGAGACCGGGTCACCCTCGAAATGTCGCCTTACGATCTCACCAAGGGGCGCATCACTTACCGTCACAAGTAGCGCCCCCGGCGGCCGTCCGTTCTATTTGCGTCCCGAATACCTGTTGAGCAGATCGATGAGCCTGTTAGCGGGCTGAGGAACAGCGGTATTGCCTAAGACGATATCGCGGTTCTGGTAAGGTTTGCCGTAAAGTTCCTTGTTGCCATCCAGGTCCTGCCGCAGCGTCGCGCCTTGCAGGGACACTCCGGCGAAGACTCCCCGGCTCCGGGACCAGGAGAGAATCTCCGCGGTCATGAACGCGTCGGTTTGGGCGTCCGTAGTCCGTCCCACCGGCCCGGCCGCCACCGAGGCGTCCGCGCCCAGGGTGAATTTGCTGGACAGCAGCCGGTTCATTCCGCGCTCGTTCATGATCAGCATGATCACGTCTGTTTCAGATCCGCCAATCTGAAAACCGAAACTGCCGCCCTCGATCTTCACGGTTCCGGGCGCCCCCCAGCCGGTTCCGCTCTGCTTGCGGCAACTCGCGTAGCCCTTGCCGTACTTGGCGCCGAAAATGAACGCGCCTTTCTTGAGACCGGGAATGATGATGGCGCATTGAGCCTTGTCGAGCAGTCCTTGGGGAATGGACTTGTCCGGCGTACCCATCACCTCGGAGAAAACGCCCGCCGCGGCGTCCAGGCGCTTTTCACTGTCGGACTCGGCCAGAAGCAACATCGAACACAACGGCAAAGCAGCAAGAACTGTCAGTTTCATCTTCATCTCCGTTCCTCCATAATGCCACGGACGGCATCCTCGCGTACCGGGTTTCTATAATGAGAAAGATGCGTCGAGTCCTCCTGGCGTGCGTCCTGGCGGCGTTTCTCCGGCAGGCTTGCGCCAGCACAAGTTACACGCAGTTCAAACAGAAAACCGCCATGATCGTCGACGGTAAGGCGGCGCCGGGCTCGCGCATCGTGTTTACCAAACCTCAGATCGATGCCTTTCTGAACGAGGAGGCCATCCGGATCATCCCCGGCAGCGTGTATGGCGCGCACGTCGAGTTGGGCTACGGCCGGGCGGCCGGCGGGGCCAGCGTGAACTTCGTCAAGCTTCTCCAGGCCCGTGGCACGACCCCAGGGTGGTTATTCACGAAGATGTTCGAAGGATGGAAGCCCGTGCACGCGGCGATCCGTGTGCAATCAGGCGGAGGTCAGGCCACCATCTACTTGGAAAAACTGGAATTGTCGGGCATGCCGGTGCCCAACATGCTTGTGGATTTCATCATGCGGCACTTCGCGCAAAGCTACAGCCCTGATATCCGCTTGGGCAAGCCGTTTCCGTTGAACCATCGCATTGAACGTTTGGAACTGACGCCCGGCGGACTCGCCGTGGTGATCTGGCGATAGAGCGGGCCTCGGGCATCAGGCGCCGCGGGCGATGCGCGCGGCGGCTTCCCGCCCCATGCGGATACAATCCGGCACGCCGATGCCGTGGTAGCCGTTGCCGGCCAGATGCAGGCCCGGCAGCCGCGCCATGCGTTCTTCGATTCGCTTGACGCGGTCCTGGTGCCCCACGGTGTATTGCGCCATCGAGCGCGGCCAGCGCGCCACACGCACGAACACGGGCTCGACGCCCACGCCCATGATGCGGTGTATTTCCTGGCGCACGGCGGCGGCAATGATTTCGTCGCTATCGTGCATCGAGGCGTCGCCGCCTAGAAAACACCGCAGCAAGACGTAGTCGTCCGCGGCCCGGTGCGAGAATTTCGTTCCCACCCAAGTACAGGCCATCATCCGGCCGCGCTCGCGCTTGGGGATAAGGAATCCGAACCCGTTGAGAGGATGCGGGAAGCCAGCTTTGCGGTATCCGAGCGACACGACGGTGGACGAGCTGTATGGAACCGCCGCAAGGTCTCGCGCCAGCTCCGCGTCCAGTCCCTCCACGAGTTCCGCGGCCTGATATGCCTGTGCGGCGATCACCACATGTCCGGCTGCCATCCATTCGCCGTTGACGCGCACCCGGTATCCACTATCAGATGGCTCGATGGTTTCGGCCGAGCCGCGTACGCGCGTCATGGCACCGCCCGTGGCGGCTACCGCAGCCTCCACCAGCGCGCCGAGGCCGCGCTTCAAAGTGCGAAACAAGGTAGCCTTGCCTGTGGCGCCGTGCGCGCGCCGCATCTCCGCCAGCACGCCGCGGCTCAGGCTGCCGTACTTCGCCTCCAGTTCGACGAACCGGGTGAGCACGCTCCGGACGCTGAGCGCTTCCGGATCGCCGCCGTAAACGCCGGCCAGCAGCGGCTCGGCCAGGTAATCCACGGTCTCCTGCCCGTAGTGGTCGCGTATGAAATCGGCCACCGAACGGTCCGGCATCGGCTCGCGCGGCGGCTTCCGCAGCATCTCGAGCCCCATGTGGATTTTGGTGGGCCATCCCAACAGCCGCGTCGAGATCATGGGCCCCAGTTTGGTCGGCACCATGAGCATCAGGCCGTCGGGCAGCGGCAACAGACGCCCGCGCCTCAGCAGGTAGGTGACGCGCAGGTGGTCGTTCGAGCCTATCACCTCGCCCGACAACCCTAACTCGTTGATTAGATCGAGCGCCCAAGGCTTGACAGCGATGAAGCTGTCCGGACCACTCTCGATGACGCAGCCATGGACGGTTTCGGTGTGAATGACGCCGCCCAGCCGGTCCTGCTTTTCCACCAACGTCGAGGGAATGCCGCGTTTCGAAAGATAGTAGGCGGTCGAGATTCCCGAGATGCCTCCACCGACGATGATGACGCGGCTCATGTCAGTCTGCCCTCAGCTTCCCAGCCGCGACTTCGGCCAGCGCGGCGATGAACGTCTCGGAATCGTTCAATGAGCCGGCGCGGGCAATCTCGATGCCGCGCGCGGCTGCGTAACCATGGAACAGGATATCCACGTCGTAGAGCACTTCGACATGGTCGGACACAAAGCCGATGGGCGCGATCGCAACACGCTTCACCCCTTCCGCGGCGTACGCGTCGAGACGCGATTCCACAGTGGGACCGAGCCATTTTTCTTCCGTCATCCCCTGGCTCTGGTAAGCAAACTCGTACTCGGGGAGTCCCAACTTCGCCGCCACCAGGCGGGCGGTTGCACGTGTCTCCGCATCGTAGCGGTCGCCCTGCTCAAGAATCTTCTCAGGCAGGCTGTGGGCGGTGAACAGCACCCGCTCGGCGGGCAGCAGCGGGGCGAGTTTTTCTGCGAAAGCGGCGATCAGCAAGGGATGGTCGTGGAAGCTTTGCGTCCATACGATCTCGGCGTCGTAACCCAACGCCACCTTGGCCTCCTGGACGCGGCGGAAATAGAAGCCGACGCTGAGCTTGGAGTATTGGGGAGCGAGACACATCGCCACGATCCGCCGGATGCCTTCGGCCTGCATACGCGCCATCGTGTCTTGAATAAACGGATGCCAGTTACGCATGCCGAAGTACGCCGGGACACCCAGGCGCGCCTGGAGGGCCTCGGCCTGCCGCCGCGTACAGGCGAGCAGGGGCGAACCGCCGCCGATCAACACGTAGCGACGCTTGATTTCATCGAGGACACGGGGCGGGAGCGGGCGTCCCGGGCGCACATAGCCCAGATACGGTTCCACATCCTCGACGCGTTCGGGTGCTCCATGCGCCAGAAGGAGCACGGCAAGGCTCATGGGCGAAACTCCCGGACCATCTCCACGGCGGCCTTCACGTGATCCACCGGCGTTTCCGGCAGAATTCCGTGGCCTAGGTTAAAGATGTGTCCGGGACGGGCTCCGGTGCGTTTCAGCAGCTCGTGGATGCGCATTTTGAGTTCGGGCAACGGGGCCAGGAGCGCCGCCGGGTCCAGGTTGCCCTGGATCGCGGAGCGGTAGCTGATATCCATCCACGCCTGGTCGATGTTGACTCGCCAGTCGACTCCCATGACGTCGCCGCCAGCGGCGTGCAATTCACGGAAGAAACCGGCCGCTCCGGTTCCGAAGTGGATCACCGGAACGCCGGTGGAACGCAGCCGCTCGATGAGTGCGCGCGAGTACGGCGCCACGAAGCGCACGTAATCGTCGGGCCCGAGCGCGCCCACCCAACTGTCGAAAACCTGGATTGCGCGTGCACCAGCGGCTACCTGCAGCATGCCGAACGGGCCGAGCACGTCGACGATCTTGCCCATCAGGCGCCGCCAAAGCGTCTCGTTCGAATACATCATCTGCTTGGTGCGCAGGAACGTCTTGGAAGCGCCACCCTCGATCATGTAACTGGCGAGGGTGAACGGCGCGCCGACGAAACCGATGACGGGGACCTTTCCGGCCAGCGCTCCCACCACCTGGCGGATGGCGTCGCCCACGTAACCAAGATCGTCCGTATTGGAAATCGAGAGCGCGTCCACGTCTTCGCTGGTCCGCACCGGGTTGCCGATCACCGGTCCCTCGCCGCTTACAAACTTGAGCTTCAGGCCCATCGGCTCGACGGGAAGCAGGAGATCGGCGAAGATGATGGCGGCGTCGACATCCAGAATCTCGACGGGCTGCAAGGTCACCGCCGCGGCCAGTTCCGGCTGCTTGCAGATGTCCAGGATCCCGTGCTTGGCGCGGATGTCGCGGTACTGCTTCAAATATCGACCCGCCTGCCTCATGAACCACACCGGCCGCACATCGGTGGGCCGGCGACGGCAAGCTTCCAGAAACCGGCTACTCATTGGAGCCACGCGCATGACAATTCCGCCTTGTCCTCACAAAGAAACGCCCGAGACGCTTCCAGTCTGTTACGGGCCGCCCAGGCGCGGCCGTTTATGAAAATCGGCTTGGTCCATGCTTCGCTCGCGAGCGTTGTGGGCGCAATCACGGAGACCGAGAGCATGCCCGGCGCGGGGTACCCGGTCCGTGGATCCATGATATGGCTGTACATCCGCCCGTTGGCCTGGAAGAACTTCTCGTAATTGCCCGACGTCGACATGGACTCGTTCTTCAAATAAACTTCAGCGACCGTCCGCCGGCTGTCTCGCGGATGCCGGACGCTTACCTTCCAACCCTGGGCGCCCGGCGGGGTCCCCAGGGCATAGATACTGCTCGAGCCGGCCGAAATCAGCCCGCTCGTAACTCCGTTCTCACGAAGCACATCCACCATGCGGTCCACGGCGTAACCCTTGCCGATCCCGCCCGGGTCCAGTTCTACGCCCGGCCGGTCGAAACGCACCGTATAGTGCTGCGCATCCAGAATCAGATGCCGGTAGCCGACCGTTTCCAGGGCCTTGCGCACTTCTGCCTTCCCAGGCAGGCGCCCAGTACCCCGGTAAAAGCCCCAGACTTTCATCAGAGGGCCTACGGAAATATCGAAGGCACCTTCGCTACGGCGGCTGTAATCCAGGCACCGCTCCAGCAACCGGAAAAGCTCCGGGGTCACCCGGACCGGCCGCTGGGCGGCGAACCGGTTCACTTCGCTCCATTCGCTGTCGCGGCGATAGTTGGATAGCATCCGGTCGAGCCGCCGAACCTCCTCAAATGCTTGTTCTACAACGGCTTCCAGGTTGTCCCGGCTCTCGCCATAGAGCGCCACCGTGTAGGTGGAACCCATGGCATCCACGCTGGCCTCCACTCGGACTGGCTCGCCAGCATGCACGGGCGCGGCGGCAAGCCACGCCACTAAAGACAAAAGTAGCACAAAATGCTTCATGAGAAAGGGTTTCTAAGAGTTTTTTTCGACTGATGACGCGATTTTCCGGTGCTGCTTTTCGGCCCGTTTGAACAACCGGTCGATCCGGGCCACTTCGGCGGGATCACGGCTCATTTCAAAGCGAAGGTCCGGCACATGATAGAGTTGCAGGCGGGATGAGAGTTCCCGCCGGAGGTAGTGCGAGGCGCCCATCAATGCGTCCAGGGCGGCCTGTTGCTCTTCTTCCCCGCCCGGCACGGTGACAAGAACCAAGGCGCGCTTGGCGTCCGGCGCAAGCCGCACATCGTCCACGCGCACCGGTTCCAGGCGCGGGTCTTCCATTTCATAGCCGATCAACTCGGCCAATTCCTCTTTCAGCGCTTCCGAAATGCGCTCTATGCGGTGAGGGTCCATATGCACACATCAATCCAGCCACTCGATGGTGGCTTCCACCAGATAGCGCCCGGCCAGCGAAGCAGCTTCCGCCTCCGCCGCATCGAGCACCTGTTTCGCGAACTGCCGGCTGCTGGAAACCGTTACCACGGAGATCAACGCCCGCTGCCAGATGTCCTGGTAGTCGATTTCGGCAACCGAAACGTTGAATTTGTGGCGGAGCCTCTCCTTGAGGCTCAGCACATGGTGGCGCTTCTCTTTGAGCGAATGCGCATCGGGGATTCGTAGTTCCAGTGTCAGAACCCCGATCGCAGCCACGGCTCCCGCGTTACGCCACAACCTCCGCCGCCACACGCTCGGTGACGAAGGCCTCGATGATGTCGCCGGGCTTGAAATCGTTGTAGTTCTCCAGCGACAAGCCGCATTCGAACCCGCTCTTCACTTCACTGGCATCGTTCTTGAAGCGCTTGAGCGAGCTCAGTTTCCCGGTGTGCACTACAATGTTGTCTCGCAGCAGGCGCACCGAGCTACCGCGCGTGAGCACGCCGTCCTGCACCTGGCACCCGGCCACGTTGCCGACCTTCGAGATATGGAACACCTCGCGCACCACGGCGCGTCCCTTGTAGACTTCCTTGAACACCGGCTCGAGCAACCCGGTCATGGCCTTCTTCATCTCATCCACCAACTCGTAGATGATGGTGTGCAGCCGGATGTCCACTTTCTCCTGCTCGGCCGTCGAGGCCGCGTTGCGTTCAGGACGCACGTTGAAACCGATAATGATGGCGTTCGAGGCCGAGGCAAACAGAACGTCGGTCTCGGTGATGGCGCCCACTCCGGCGTGCAGCACCTGGATGCGGACCTTGTCGTTCGACAGCTTTTGCAACGTGTCGGCAAGCACCTCGGCCGTGCCGCCCACGTCGGCCTTGAGCACAACTGGCAGTTCCTTGACCTCGCCTTCCTTCAACTGCTCGTGCAGTTGATCGAGGGAGAGGCGGGCACCCTTGGCCATGGTCTGTTCGCGTTCCTTCGCCTCCCGATAGATGACGATCTGCTTGGCCTTGGCGGTATCGGTGACGACCTGGATGGAATCGCCCACTTCCGGCAGCGACTCCAGGCCCAGCACTTCGGCCGGGGAGGATGGCCCGGCTTCACGCAGCGCTTGGCCGCGGTCGTCGAACATGGCGCGCACCTTGCCGAACACCGCGCCTGAGATGAAGTAGTCGCCTACGCGCAGCGTGCCGTTACGCACAATGACAGTAGCCACGGGGCCGCGTCCGCGGTCCAACTTGGCCTCGAGCACCGTCCCCACCCCGGGGCGTCCCGGGTTGGCCCGGAGATCCTGCATTTCCGCCACCAGCAGGATCATCTCGAGCAGCAGATCGAGATTCTGCTTGGTCTTGGCTGAAACCGGCACCATGACCGTCTCGCCGCCCCATTCCTCGGGCATCAGGCCCCGGTCGCTCAACTGCTGCTTGATGCGCTCGACCTGGGAGTCGGCCTTGTCGATCTTGTTGATAGCGACGACGATCGGCACCCCGGCAGCCTTGGCGTGATCTATGGCTTCAAGTGTCTGCGGCATCACGCCATCGTCGGCGGCCACCACTAACACGACGATGTCGGTCACCTTGGCACCGCGGGCACGCATGCGGGTGAAGGCTTCGTGGCCCGGCGTGTCGATGAAAACGATCTTCTTGCCGTCTTTCACGACTTGTGACGCGCCGATGTGCTGCGTGATTCCCCCGGCTTCGCGTTCGGCAACGCTGGTGGAACGGATGGCGTCGAGCAGCGACGTCTTGCCGTGATCGACGTGTCCCATGACGGTAACCACAGGCGCGCGCTTTACCAGGTCCGCTTCCTCTTCGGCCTTCTCGATCTCCTGGGTGGCTTCCTGCTCGTAACTGACCTTCTCTGTCTTGGCGCCGAAGTCGCGCGCCACTTCCTCGGCGAGCTTCACGTCCAGAGCCTGGTTAATGGAGGCGAAGATCTTTTTTTCCAGAAGCCTCTTGATCACCATGCTGGCCTTGATGCCGAGCTTTTCCGAAAGTTCCTTGACGGTGATCCCTTCGGCCACCGTGATGTCCTTGTTGACGGCCAGCGTCGCGATCGACTCGCGCCGGGCGATAGGAACGAGCAGCTTGCCTTCCTGCTCGGCTTTACGGTCGCGGCCCATCTGGCGGCGCTTGTCGGCGACGCGCCTCGGTTGTTCGACGGTGGGCGGAGGCGGAACCTCGCCGCGGGCGGAAGCCGCGGTCGGGTGCATGGGGCGCCCGCGAGCGATCCTACCGGACCCGGCGCCGGTACGCGGCGTCATGGCCTGACCCGGGCGAATGGGGCCGCGATAGATGGGCTGTCCCGGAACCGGCGTGGCAGCCGGACGGCTGGGCATGCCCGGCCGGGCGGAGGGCTGCGCCGGCACCATGTTCTTGAGCCGCGCCACGAGATCCGGACGCGGCGGCACCACGGGGCGCGCGGCCGGCTGGCCCGCCAGTGTTTTACGCGGCGTCGCGGCGGCCGCGCTTGGTTGAGCCGGCGGTTTCGCCGCAGGCGGCTGATGCGGAAGCGGAGGCTGCGATGGAGCAGGCCGCTTCGGCGGGGCCGCGGGCCTCGCCGCCGGGAACGCCTGCCGCGGACCGCTCAGGATCTGGCCTGGACGAGGCGGCGGCAACGGCTTGGCCGGAATACCGACGTGCTTGGGAGCCTTGGTGGCCGCCGGCAGAGCGGGCGTCGCCGCGACGACCGGAGCGGGAGCAGAGGCGGCCGGGTGCGGCTCGATCGCGGGGGGAGTTGGCGGCGCGGCGGTTTCGTGCGCGGCCGCCGTGGAAGCCAGGGGTGGACGAATGGGCCGCGACGGACGCCGCGCGGCCAGGACCTCGGCGACGGCTGTCTGCGCCGGGGCTGCCAGTGGCGTCAGGATCGTGCCGGGAGGAACGTGGACAGGCGGCTGGACCGGCTCTTGCTCAACCGGCGCGGGCGCCACCGGGGCGGTGGTTGTTCCCGGCGCGGCCTCGACAGTCTCTTCGGCCTCCGTCATCCGCGGTTCCACTGCCCCGCCCAGGCGCCGGCGGATCTGGTCGGCCACATCGTCGTCAATCGAGCTGGAATGCGTCTTCTTTTCGGTGACGCCGAACTCGGGCAGCAACTCCAGGATCTTATTCGGCTTGACCTCGAGTTCGCGAGCCAGCTCGTTGATCCGAGTCTTCTTCATACGGTGTTAAAGTGACAGTACCCTTCTTGCAGATTGTCCATCAGGAGGGGGCGACGATCATCCCGCAGCGCACTCCGATTTTCGACGCACACTCGCCACGTCCGGTTCTTCGGGAGCTTCAATCCGCGTCCTTTATCCTACCAGATTCGCCTTCCTCGGACGACTCTGCAGGGACCTGGGCCGGAAGCTCTTCAGCCGGCGGCTTCACCATCTCGGGCTCTGCGCTCGCCTCCGGCTCCGGAGACGCCGGCGCGGTCCCGGCCGGTTCGGCCTGGGATTCTTCTTCCGGCACACTGGCCGGCGCGAAAGACTCCGTTTCCCCAACCCCTAGAGCTTCCTCGTACTGGCCGAAATAATTGTTAACGGCGACCTGAATCCGTTCCACCGTTTTCGGGCCGACGTTCTGAATCGCTTCCAATTGCTCGGGGGTCATAGCGCCGAGCTTCTCGACCGTCGAGACGCCAGCTTCGATCAGCGTGTCTACCAGCTTCTGTGTCAGGCCGTGATCGAGCAGCACCGAAACCGGCGCGCCGGCCACCACGAGGGCGGCCATGGCCGTCTCGACTTCCTGCCGCTTCTCTTCTTCACTCTTGATGTCGATGCGCCAGCCCAGGAGCTTGGCCGCCAGGCGCACGTTCTGGCCCTTCTTGCCAATGGCGAGGGAGAGCTGCGAATCGTCCACCACGACTTCCATCTGGCGCTCGTTGGCGTCTGTTATGCTGACTTTGGCGATCTTGGCGGGGCTGAGCGCGTTGGTGGCGAACACCACCGGGTCGTCGGAATACTCGATGATGTCGATCTTCTCACCGCGCAGTTCGCGGATGATCGACTGCACGCGCATTCCCTTCATCCCTACGCAGGCACCCACGCTGTCCACGTCGCGGTCCCGGCTGGAAACGGCGATCTTGGTACGCTCGCCGGCCTCGCGCGCGCAGGCCTTGATGAGGACCGTGTTATCGTAAATCTCGGGCACTTCCTGTTCAAACAGCCGCATCACCAGCTCTGGCGCCGCGCGGCTGACAATGACGCCCGCGTTCTTGCCTGCCTTCTCGACGCTCTTGATGACGCATCGCACGCGCTCCCCGACAGTGAAGCTCTCCAGGCGCGACTGCTCCTTCTTGGGCAGACGCGCTTCGGTCTTGCCCATGTCCACGACGATGTCCATCCCCTCGATTCGCTTGATGATGCAATTCACCAGCTCGCCGACGCGCCCGGCGTATTCCGTGTACACCGTCTCCCGCTCGGCCTCGCGGACTTTTTGCAGGATGACCTGCTTGGCCGTTTGCGCCGAGATGCGCCCCAGCGCCTCGGTGGACTTGGGGATGCGGATCACGGAGCCGATCTCGGCCGCCGGATCGTGGCGCCTGGCTTCGTCAAGGGTCCACTCGTTCAGAGGGTCGGCAACCGCTTCGACGACCCGCTTCACGATATAGACCTGAATGGCTCCGGTGCGAGGATCAAAATCCGCCTCCAGATCCTCGGTGAGCCGGAATTGCTTCCGCGCCGCCACCAGCATGGCGTCTTTGACGGCGTCGATGACGATTTGCGGATCGATGCCCTTTTCCTTGCTCAGGATCTCGATGGACTGATAGATGCTGCCCAAACTGAACACCTCTTTTCCGTCTGTCTGGAGATTACCAATCGAACTTGAGGTTCGCCTTCTCGACCTGATCCAGGCCGACGCGCAACATCTTGCCGGGGCCCGCCTCCAGCGTGATGACCCCCTCGGCGAAACCGGTCAGTACACCTTCCCAGCGGCGCTGATTCTCGACCGGCGACTTCAGTACAATCCTGGCCTTTTGTCCCAGGAACCTTTCAAAATCAGCGGGCTTGGTAAGTTTGCGTTCCAGGCCCGGCGAGCTGACCTCCAGCGTGTAGCGGCCGCCCGGCACCACATCCTCGACGTCGAGGATCGTTCCCACATCCTGGCTCACCAGTTCGCAATCGCCATGGTTAACCCCGCCCGGCTTGTCGATAAAAATGCGCAAGAGACGGCTGCGTCCGCCTCCGAGGAACTCCACATCGACAATCTCGATACCCTCCGAGGCGCCGACACGCTCGGCGATCGCTCTCACTTTGGCTACTACTTCGTCCTTCATTGTCCGGGAAAACTGGAACCAACAAAAAAGTGGGCTTTCGCCCACTGTCCAAGTCCGTCATTTGTAATTATACAACAAGGGCAACGGGGCCTGCCCCGGCGCGAGGCTGTACGATAATAAAGAGACACGCGCGAAGCTTGCCGTCGTCGGCTCCTCGCGCCCCACGGACCCAACCGAATGAAAATCTGCTACCTGGACGCGTTCTCGGGATTGAGCGGCGACATGCTGGTGGGCGCCCTGGCATCGGCCGGCGCGGACGAAGCGGCGCTGGTCGAGGGCCTGAACTCGCTTTCCACGGGCGCCCGGTTCCGCTTCGACCGCGTGATGCGGCGAGGCATCGCGGCGCACAAGTTCATTGTGGACGAGGGTCCTGAACACGGCCATCATCACCGCCACCTGGACGACATCCTGGGCATGATCGATGCGAGCGGCCTTCCCGGGGCGGTCAAGCGGGACGCTTCGGCCATCTTCCGCCGTCTGGGCGAAGCCGAGGCCGGCGTACACCAAGTGCCGCTCGAAGAGGTCCATTTTCATGAAGTTGGCGCCGTGGACTCGATCGCCGACATCGTGGGCGCCGCTTTGGGTTTTCACCTGCTTGGCACGGATAGAATTGTCTGCTCGCCGGTGAACGTTGGCGGAGGCACGGTTGGGACCGAGCACGGCGTGCTCCCGGTGCCCGCGCCAGCCACCGCAGCGCTGCTGAAGGACCGGCCTGTCTATTCGAAGGGGCCGCAAATGGAGTTGACCACGCCCACCGGCGCCGCCATCGCCACGACGCTCGCCGCCAGTTTCGACGCACTGCCGCCCATGCGGATCCTTGCCACCGGCTACGGTGCGGGCGACCGCGATTTCGCGGAACAGCCGAACGTGCTGCGCATCATCTTCGGCGAGGCCACGGGGGCACCCGAAAGCACAACGGTGGCGGTGATCGAGGCCAATATCGACGACGCCAGCCCCGAATTGCTGGGCCATGCCCTCGAACGCCTGTTAGAGGCCGGCGCCCTGGACGTGACCATTGCGCCTCTCCTGATGAAGAAAGGCCGTCCCGGCTCCCTCCTCAGCGTAATCTCCGCTCCGCAAGACCGCGAGCGGCTGGCGCAGCTCGTTTTCGCCGAAACCACCACCCTCGGTTTGAGAATTTACACCGCCGAGCGCCGGGTGGAAACACGCCGGCTGGTGGAGGTGGAGACACCCCACGGCGAGGTGCGCGTCAAAGTTTCCGATTCCGGCAACTTCGCCCCTGAGTTCGAAGACTGCCGGAAGCTCGCTCTCTCGAGCGGCGTCCCGCTGAAACAAATTCTGGCCGAAGCCAATTCCGCTTATTTGAAGAAGGTTCGATGAAGCCCAAGTACTATCTGACAACTCCCATTTACTATGTGAACGCCGCGCCCCACATCGGGCACGCCTACACCACACTCGTCGCCGACACCATCCGGCGCTTCAAGCGCATGCAGGGCTACGAGGTCGTCCTCACCACCGGCACCGACGAGCACGGACAGAAGGTGGAGCGCTCGGCCGCGACCGCCGGTAAGAGTCCGGAAGAGTTCACCGACATCATTTCGAACGAGTTCCGCGAGCAGTGGCAAAAGCTGGGCATTGAAGCCGACCGGTTCCAGCGCACCACCAATCCCGCGCATCACAAAGTAGTTCAGGACTTGTTCAAGCGCTGCCTGGCCAACGGTTTCATATACAAGGGCTCCTACACGGGCCAGTACTGTATGTATGACGAGCTTTATGTGAACGAAGCCAAGCCCGGCGATCCGTGCCCGGAATGCGGCCGGCCCACCGAGACCGTCACCGAGGAGAATTACTTCTTCAAGCTCTCGGCGTTCCAGCAGAAGCTGCTGGACCTGTACGAGAGCCAGCCGGACTTCATCCTGCCCGAGATTCGCCGTAACGAAGTCATCAGCTTCGTGAAGCAAGGATTGAGCGATCTTTCGATCAGCCGCACCTCCATCAAGTGGGGCATCCCGGTGCCCGACGGGAGTAATCACGTTTTCTATGTCTGGTTCGACGCGCTCTCTACGTATATGAGCGCGGTGGAAGGCGAGAGTCTGTGGCCCGCCGACCTGCACTTGATCGGCAAGGAGATCGTCCGTTTCCACGCCGTTTACTGGCCGGCGTTTCTGATGGCCGCCGGCATTGAACTGCCCAAGCGGATCTTCGCGCACGGCTGGCTGTTATTCGAGCACGACAAGATGAGCAAGTCGCGCGGCAACATCGTGCGCGCCACACCCATCCAGGAAGTGATGGGCTTCGACGCGCTGCGCTATTTCCTGCTGCGCGAAATCGTGTTCGGCTCCGACGGGAGTTTCAGCTACGACGCGCTGGTAAACCGTTACAACGCGGACCTCACCAACGGTCTGGGCAACCTGTCGAGCCGCGCGCTCACCATGATCCGCAACTATTGCGGCGGGGAGATTCCAGCTTCGGCCGGAGATCCCGTCATCGCCGCCGAGGCGCGCGAGGCCATCGCAAGCTATCTTGCCTCGATGGAGAAGTTCGAATTCTCAAAGGCGCTCGAGGCGCTGTGGGCGCTGCTCGGAGCGGTGGACCGCTTCATCGTGCAGCAGGAACCCTGGAAGATCGCCAAGAAGCCGCAGATGCAGGAGAAACTGGCCGCGACGCTCTACTCGGCGGCCGAAACGCTGCGCATCGCCACGGTCCTGCTCGCCCCGGTGATTCCCGAATCGACAGCCAAGATCTGGGAACAGCTCGGCATGACGACGCCTCTGGCGGAAACGGACCTCCGGACGCTCGCCTGGGGGCAGATCCCGGCCGGACAGAAGATCGGCGAGGTCGCGCCGGTGTTCCCGCGCCTGGATGCGAAGAACAGCATTGAGAAGATGCGCGCGCTCGAAGCGAAGGAATCCGCGCGCCAGGCCGCTCTCATGGGTAAGGCGCCCGCTGAACCGTTCGCGCCGCTGGCTCCGCAAATCGCCATCGACGATTTCGCCAAGGTCGACATGCGCGTGGGGCAGATTCTTTCAGCCGAGCCGGTGAAAGGCGCGGACAAGCTGATCCACATGCAGGTGGACATCGGCGAGGGCGCGCCGCGTTCGATCGTGGCCGGCATCGCCGCCGCGTACAAGCCGGAGCAACTGGTGGGACGCAAGGTAGCCATCGTGGCCAACCTCGAACCACGCAAGCTGCGCGGCGTCGAATCGAACGGCATGGTGGTGGCGGCGTCGCTCGCGGACGGCAAGCCCGTGCTCGCCGGGTTTCCCGAGGACACTCCCGTCGGCGCAAAGCTGAAATGACCCTGGTCGACTCGCACTGCCATCTCGACGACAAGCAGTTCGACAAAGATCGGGAGGCGGTCATCGAGAGGGCGTTCGCCGCGGGCATCGAGACCATGCTGGCTGTGGGCTCGGGCGACGGACCGCCGGACCTCGAAGCCGGAATCCGGCTGGCGGAACGTCACGAAACGTTCTACGCGACGGTGGGGATCCACCCGCACGACGCGCGCAAGGCGGACACTGCTTCGCTGCGCCGGCTCGTGGAGCTTTGCTCGCATCCGAAAGTGGTCGCGCTGGGTGAGATCGGGCTCGATTATCACTACGACCTGTCGCCGCGAGAAACGCAGCGCGCTATCTTCGCCGAACAGTTGCGCATCGCCCGCGACCGAGGCCTGCCCATTGTCATCCATACACGTGAGGCGTGGAATGACACCTTGCACGCACTCGAACAGCACTGGACGGGAGCGGCTCCGGGCGGCGTCATGCACTGCTTTTCAGAGGGACCGGACGAGGCGCGGCGCGTTCTGGAGATGGGTTTCCATGTGAGCTTCGCCGGCGTGGTCACCTTTCGTAAGTCAGCTGCAATCCAGCAGGCGGCGCGCGTTGTCCCACTCGACCGCATTCTGATCGAGACGGACGCCCCATACCTGGCTCCCGTGCCAAATCGCGGAAAACGCAACGAGCCGGCCTTCATCCAACACACCGTGCGCAAGCTCGCCGAGTTGCGGGGCGAGGCGGTCGAAGTCCTGGCTGAAGCGTCCGCCGCGAACTTCCGCCGGCTTTGTTTGCAGCGGGAGTGCGGCTCTGAGTACACTGGGAAAACCTGATGGCTTTAAGCAAGCTGCGGCAGATGCTGACATTTCGCGAGGTCCAGGACATGGTCCGCGACGACCTGCAACAGGTGGAGCGCGAGATCAGCCTGGAGTCCATCGCCTCGGTAGACGCCATCACCGCCATCGGCCGCTATTTGCAGGATGGGGGCGGCAAACGGTTGCGCCCCATGCTCGTGCTGCTCTCCGCCAAGATGGTGGGGGAGGCCACCGGCGATGTCATCAGCCTGGCGGCGGTGGTGGAGCTGTTGCACACCGCCACGCTGGCGCATGACGACGTGATCGATGTCGCCGAGACGCGCCGCGGGCGACCTTCTCCGAATGTCATCTGGGGCAACAACACGTCGGTGCTGGCGGGCGACTGGCTCTACATGCAAGCCTTCCAGGTGGCGTTGCGGCAGCGCAACTTCCGCATCCTCGACCTGCTGATCGGCCTCACGCAGCGCATGGTGGAGGGCGAACTGCTGCAGCTCGATCTGATTGGTAGCGTGAGCGTCAGCGAGGCCGACTATATGGAACTGGTGGACCGCAAAACGGCCAGCCTGTTTTCAAGCTGCGCGCGTCTGGGCGGCGTGGCCACCGGCGCGGCGCCGGAAGCCGTCGAACGGCTGGGCGACTTCGCCTGGAACCTGGGCATGGCCTTCCAACTGGTGGATGACGTGCTCGACTTCACCAGCCGCGAGAAGGTCCTGGGCAAGCCCGTCGGCAACGACCTGCGGGAAGGCAAAGTCACCCTGCCGCTGATTTACGCCCTGGATCAGGCCGACGCGGGCGAGCGCCGCGCCATAGAGACGGTGCTGGAGGACTCCAGTTACGAGCGCACGCCGTTCGCCTGGGTCCGCGAGTTTCTCGATCGCCGGCGGGGTATTGAGCGGGCCATGGCGCGTGCCGCCGCCTTCACGGAACGGGCTCGCGCGATTCTCGCCACATTTCCCGATAACGATTATCAGCGAGCCCTGTTCTCGGTCGCGAATTTAATCACCGAACGGGATCATTGAAGAACTGCACCCATGAAGCTGTCCGCATCGCTTTGCCTTCTACTGATCGCAACCGCGGCGTGGAGCGCTCCCGCCGTGAAGCTGAAAGTGGCCGCCGTTCAGTTCCGCTCCTCTTTTGATATCGAGGACAACCGCAAGCGCATGGTCGAGGTGCTCGCCAGGCTCGCGGGCGAAGGTGTGAATGTGGCTGCGTTCCCGGAGTGCGCGCTCACCGGCTATCACAAGGACGCCGTCATGGCGGCGGAGGCAAACGTGGTTGCCGCCGCCGAGGACTCCATCGGCAAGGCATGCGCCGCGGGCAAGATCGCGGCCGTCGTGGGCAGCGTCTACAAGGTCAACGGGAAGACTTACAATACGGCGGTGGTATTCAACAGCCGGGGCGAACTGGTGGAGCGCTACGCCAAGATCTACCTGGCGGGCGAGAAGTGGGCCACGCCGGGCAATCACATCGCCCTGTTCGATTTGGAGGGCGTGACGTCCACGGTGGTCATCTGCCACGACGAGCGCTATCCGGAGCTGGCGCGCCTGCCCGCGATGGCCGGCGCCCGCGTCTTGTATTACATCAGCCACGAATCCGGCATGGCCGAGGAGCATAAGATTGTGCCGTACCGCGCACAGATGATGGCCCGCGCGGTGGAGAATCATATGTTCGTGGTGGCGGCCAACGCCCCCGCCAACATCAAGGACAACACGGGTTCGCACGGGCAAAGCCGCATCATCTTCGATGATGGCAACATAGCGAAGGAAGCTTCCTACTATGGAGACGAGATCCTCGTCGAAACGCTTTCCGTCAAGCCATCCTCTCTCGAGCGGCCGTTCAAGGAACTGTTGAGCGGCTGGTGGCGGCAAGGATTCGATTGGATGATGGCGAACCGCAACAAGCGGCTTGAATAGACAGGAATCCCATGGATGAAATCGATGTGCGGCTGGCACAGGCAGCGGCCGCCGATATTGACATGACGGCCGAACGCGCCGAGAGCAACCTGGAAGGCTTCCGAAGGCTGGATAACGCCGCCCGCTGGGTGCGCGCACAAGAGCTGGGCTTCGAGGACCCCGCCTTCTTTTTCAATGCGCTGGTGGGGCTCGACTCATGAGTTCGAGCGAATTCTGGTTCTGGCCTATCTCCAAACTGGCGGCCGCCTACCGAGCACGGAGCCTGTCGCCGGTCGAAGTGACCGAGGCGATGCTCGGCCGCATTGAGAACCTGAATCCCGCGCTCAACGCTTTTATCGAGCTGACCTCGGAACGAGCACGAGTGGCGGCCCGCCGGGCCGAGGAGGAACTGGCGCGCCACGTGGATCGCGGTCCTCTACAGGGCGTGCCGGTGGCCGTGAAGGATCTGTTCTTCATGCGTGGCGTGCATGCGCGGGCGGGCAGCCGGTTGTATCGCGACTTCATCCCCGACTTCGACGCCACGGCGGTGGAGAGGCTGGAAGCCGCCGGCGCGGTTATCCTGGGCCGCGCGCACATGCACGAGCTGGCCTTCGGCGTCACCAACGTCAACCCGCATTACGGCAACTGTCACAATCCGTGGGACCTTGCATGCGTGCCGGGAGGCTCGAGCGGCGGGTCCGCCACGGCTGTGGCCGCCGGGCTCGCGTACGCCGCCCTGGGCACCGATACGGGCGGCTCCATTCGCATCCCGGCCTCGTTCTGCGGCGTGACCGGGTTCAAACCCACCTACGGCCGCATCAGCCGCCACGGCGTGATCCCGCTCTCCTGGCAACTGGACCACGTGGGCACGTTCGCACGGTCGGCGGAGGACGCCGCCATCGCCGCGCAAGCCCTGGCGGGCGGCGATCCGATGGATGCCAGCTGCCTGGTTGGCCCGGCGCCGCTATGGGCCGAGCAGATCGATGCGCGGCCTCATGGTTGGAATCTCGGCGTGGTCGGCCCGCCGCTGGTTTCGCGCCTCGATCCGGAAGTCTCCGACGCGATGGACCAGGCCGTGCTCGTGCTCCGGCAAGCCGGCATGGTCGTTGAGCAAGTAGAAATCCCCGACGCCATTGAAGCCGGAGAACTGGCGCACGTGCAGGTGCAGGTGGAAGGCGCCGCGGTCCTCGATCAAGGCTACCGGAAGGATCCCACGCAATTCGGCGATGACGTGCGCGCGCAAATCGAGCAGGGCCACTTCGTGAGCGCAGTGGATTACTTGCACGCCATGCGATACCGCCGCGTTTTCCAGCGACGGCTGGACCGTATGTTCGACAGCTACCGCGCGCTGCTTCTGCCCGCGACGCCGATGCCCGCGCCCGCGATCCGGGATTCGACGGTCACCATCGGCGGCGTCGAAGAAAGCGTGGGCATGGCTGCCACGCGCCTGGTCCGGCAGTTCAACTTCGCCGGCGTGCCTGTGCTCACAGTGCCCTGCGGTTTTTCGAGCCGGGGCTTGCCCATCGGCATGCAAATCGTGACGCGCGCCGGCGACGAGCTTTCAGGCCTTCAGCTCGGGCATCTCTACCAGGAACTCACCGGCTTCCACCGGGCAACTCCGGAATTATGATTCTCTGAGGAGGCACTCATGCGGATTACGCGCAGATCGCTGGTGGCGGCAGGGCTTGTGCTACCATGCCTGGCAGCCGGCAAGGCCGGCGGCTTGAAACTTGGCGTGACGGACTGGAACCTGCGGTTGCGCGGCAAGGTGGAAGCGCTCGCGCTGGGGGCCCGGATCGGCTTCGAGGGCGTCGAACTGAGCCTGGTGCCGGCAGCGGACGGCGCCAGACTCGAGTTGGAAGACAACGCTCTTCTGGAGCGTTACGCTTCCGAGAGCAAGCGTCTTGGAATCGCCATCGCCGGAACCGCACTCACCGAGTGCAACCGGGTGTGCATGGCGAGCGAGAAACGCGCCCAGCAGTGGCTCGCAGTGGCCATCCCCATCACGGCGCGGTTGAAGGCTCGAGTGATCCTGATCCCGTTCTTCAGCCAGTGCGAGTTGAAGCAGCCTTCGCAGATCGACTCGGTGGTGAGCATCCTCAAGGAGCATGCGCCGGCCGCCGAACGCGCCGGCGTGAAGCTGGGCCTGGAGAATTATCTTTCTGCCAGAGAGAATGTGAAGATCATGGATCGCGTGGGCTCCCGGGCGGTTATGGTGTATTACGACCTGAAAAACGCTTTCGACGCCGGCCACGACCCCTACGAGGAATTGCGATGGCTCACGGCGAAGCGCATCTGCCAGATCCACCTAAAGGACAAGGCTTACCTCGGCCAGGGGGTGATCGACTACGTCAAAGGCATGAAGATCATCCAGGAAATCGGCTACCGCGGTTTCGCCAATCTGGAAACCACGTCGCCTTCGGGCAGCGTGGAAAACGACATGCGCCGCAATTTGGACCACATCCGCGGGCTTCTGAGCTAACTACTTGCCGCGGACGCGGCGCCAGAGTCCGGAGAAGAAGTCCCCCACCCGCGTGAAGAAACCCTTCTCTTTAGGGGCTTGCTCGGGACCGGACATCCCGGAGGCCGAGGGCACGGCCATTTCCTCCGGCTCCGGCTTGTAGGGCACCTTCGAAACCAGCGCCACGCGATAGCCCTGGAAGGCATAGGTTCGCTTCTCGGGCTGGCCGTCCTGGTTGTCGATGATGACGGAGAAGCCCGGCGAGTCGTAGGAGCCCTTGCGCGAACCGACCGTCACTTTGTGAACCTCCACGGGGAAATAGCCCGTGACGTTGCGCTCGATGTAAGCCGTCTCGTAGCGGTGACGCCGGAGGCTCCACACGAAGACGCGGAAACTGTCGAATTCGTAGCTCTCACCGCCCTTGGCGATCGTCGTCCAAAGCCAGTTCTGTTTGACGGCATCGCCGTCGCGGACTTCGCCGAGAGAGAAGTACGAGGTGATGCGGTGTCCTTCCGCATACTGCGCGACTTCATCCGGGATGGCCATGCGCAGGTTGCGGGTGAGCACCCATCCGGCGCGGCCATCCTTGTCGCGCACCAGGCTCCAGTCCTCCATGGCCACTGCGGGTGCCGGCTTCGTCCCCGACTTAGTCTCCGGCTCAGGCGGCACCGGCGGGAGATGAGTTTTCGACAGCTCTATCCAATTCGCTGGAGGAGGAGGCGGCGTGGGCATGGGAGGAGGAGGCAGTTTCCCGCCCGATTTGCGGCGCGGCGCTGTGGGCTTGCCAGTCCTCCTCGGCGGCGCCGGCGGCTTCTGTAATTCCTCCCCAGGCGGTCTGGTGCCGGTGCGGGGTGTCAGGCGGTGCCCAACCACGTCTACGAAATCGCCTTCTTTCAACTGATAGAAACTCGGTGACAAGCGGTGCGCTTCGGTGTGCATGTTGAGCACATCGAAAACGGTGGCCTTTCCGTGGCTGGCCAGTTTCCTGGCGCGCTCGGACAACTGGCGCAGATCCGCCATCTGAGCCGGACTCAGCACTTGACGGTTGTCGGTCCAGCCTTCCTGGCCGTGCGGCGCGCGCACCAGCAGGAAACGGCGCCGGCGCTGTAGGATTTCCAGGCGCTCGCCGTGCTTCACGGTGGCCACGGTCTTCGACCGCAGGGAAATTTCCTCGCGCAGGTTGAGAGTAGCGGGTCCCACGAACGCTTCGCCAATGACAGGCGCGCGCCCCGGCCCGGACCGGCACCCCACCGCCACAAACGCCAGCAAACACAGTAGCACGGGGGCAGCACACTCGAACACCCTTTTCGCTCGCAGCCAGTCGGGGATCGAGTGTACTGTTCCGCCTTTAATCTTCAGCGGCACCGAGCGTCACCTTCACCTTCACAATGCGGTTGCCACGGAAGATCGTGAGCTCCAGTGTGTCCCCGGCCTGCTTGCGCCGCATTACCCTGCCGAGGTCGTCTCCGCTTTCCGTCGCCGTGCCGTCGGCGGCCATGATCAGGTCGCCGCCGATTGGAATCTCCAGGTTCCCAACAACGACTGCGCTGGTAGCCCCGCGCAACCCGGCTTTTTCCGCCGGTGAACCGCGCTCCACACGAATGATGAGCAGGCCGCCGTCGGGGGGCAGGTTGACGGCATCCGCCAGGTCTCCCGAAACCGGATAGAAACGAACGCCCAGGTAGGGGCGGGCGTGGCGGCGGCCGGCCTTAAACTGTTCGAGCATCGCCTTGGCCTTGTTGATGGGCATGGCGAAGCCGATCCCGATGTTACCGCCGGGCCCGTAGATGGCCGTGTTGATGCCGATTACGTTACCCTGGCTGTCGAGCAGGGGGCCGCCGCTGTTGCCGGGGTTGATGGCCGCGTCGGTCTGAATCATCCCTTCGAGTTCGCGCCCGTTCTCGTCCTGGATAGTGCGGCCCAATGAGCTGACGATGCCCGTGGTGAGCGTGCCCTCCAGTCCGAACGGATTCCCGATGGCCAGCACCTTCTGCCCCACCTTGAGGCCGTTCGAATCGCCCAGCGCCAGATGCACAAGCTGCTTTTTCGGAGTTATCTTGATGAGCGCGAGATCGTTGTTGGCGTCCTTGTCGAGAATCTCGGCCGTGTAACGGCTCTTGTCGGGCATGGTCACCTGGATGCGCGGAGCACGGCCGCTCACCACGTGCGCGTTGGTCAGGATCAGGCCGTCATCACGAATGACGAAACCGGAACCGGTACCGCGCTCCGGCACGATCTGGAAGAACCAGTTCTGCCGCAGCACCTCGGTGACGATGTTCACCGTGGCGGAGTGCGCCTTGTTGTAAACCTCTATGTTGTTGACCTCGTCCGCACTCAAGCCCGCCGTATGCGCCACGTCGGGGCCCGACCACAGCGGGCCGGAGAGCACGAGGGACCGGAAGTAACGGAAAGGGCTGTAACGGGTAAGCGAAGTCAGGCAGATGAATATTCCCACCAGCGCCAACGCCAGCAACAGAGGACGACGATGTTTCATGGTTCGATGCTCCGCAACGACTCGTAAACTGCGCGCGCCCGGCGCAGCGTCTCTTCCTTCTCGCCGCTCGTGTCGATCACGTAATCGGCGTACGGCAACTTATCGCGCAACGGCATTTGCCGCTCCAGGCGGCGCCGCGCTTCGGCTTCACTGATCCCGTCCCGGGCCATGGCCCGCTGCACCTGCTGGGTCTCCGGGCAAACCGCCAGGATCAGCTTGTCGAATCTTTTGTAACTGCCGGTCTCGATGAGGATGGCGGCCTCCACCACGGCGATGCCCCGTGGGTCTTCCGCTTCGTATTGCCGCATGAGAGCTTCTTCGCGCGCGATCACCGCCGGATGCACGATGCTGTTCAGACGCGCCAACCGCCCCGGATCCCCGAAAACCAATTGGGCCAGCCGCCGCCGGTCGATCGAGCCGTCTGCTTTCAGAATACCGCGCCCGAACTCCCGAATCACGGCATGGTAGCACTCTCCTTGGGGGTCCAACACCTGGTGCCCGAGTTCATCCGCCCGGATCAGGCGGCAGCCCAAACCAGCCAGTTCCTGCGCCACGAAGCTCTTCCCGGATGCCAGCCCTCCGGTGAGGCCTACGCGGAGCATCCGGCGAGTCTCCGTTCGGCACTCTCGATGGTGTTCACCATGAGCCAGGCGACCGTCAGCAGGCCCACTCCGCCCGGGACGGGCGTATAGGCGCCCGCCTTCTCGGCCACGGCGATGGGATCCACGTCGCCCACCAGCGTGCGCTTGGTGGGCCCGCGGAAAATCGCCTCCGCCTGCTCCTGGCTCTGCAGGCGATTCATCCCGACATCGATCACCGTCGCGCCCGGCTTGATGAAATCACCGGTGATAAAGGCCGGCCGGCCCATCGCCGCCACCAGGATATCGGCGCGCGCGCAGACCCCGGCCAGATCGGCGGTTTTCGAGTGGCACATGGTCACCGTGGCGTTTTCGTGGAGCAGGAGAAACGCCATCGGCTTGCCCACCAGGTCGCTGCGCCCCACCACGACGGCGTTCTTTCCGGAAATCAGGATCTCATATTTCTTTAATAGATACATCACGCCAGCGGGCGTGCAAGGCCGGGGCCCCGGACGGCCGGTCATCAAGTTACCCAGGTTGAGCGGGTGCAGCCCGTCAACGTCCTTATCGGGATCTATGGCCAAAAGCACTCGCTTCGAGTCGACGTGCCTGGGCAGAGGCATCTGCACGAGGATGCCGTCGATATCCTCGCGCCGGTTCAGGGACTCGACCAGCGCGATGATCTCTTCGGTGGTGGCGCTCTCCTCGGGCGTGTGCTTTTCGCTATGAATGCCCAACTCTTCGCAGAGCTTCACCTTATTGCGGACATATATCTCCGAGGCCGGATCGTGTCCGGCGAGGATCACTGCCAGGCCCGGCGCCCGCGACGCCACCGTCAGTTTTGCGGCGCGCGGCAGGCACTCCGCAATGATCTGATCGCGCACCAATTTACCATCCAGAACTCGTGCCATTTCACTAGCAGGATAGCATCCGGCGCATGCCGCGCTTTTGACAACGCTTGCCGCCGTGCTAAGATTGAACTGTAGTTGGGAGGTCGTCTAACGGTAAGACTGCAGACTCTGGATCTGCCTATCGGGGTTCGAGTCCCTGCCTCCCAGCCAAATCAAATGTTGTGGCCCACTGATCCCTCGTATTACCTCCCCAGTCTCCGTTTTATCGAGAGCTAAACGAACTCCGGCATCTGGTGTTGGAAATTAAGCAAGTTTGGAGAGACATAGTCCAGGTCCGCTTGCGGCAGACCGAACCCGTTTGCCAGGGCGCTCGCGCACTGATCATTGGAAGTGCTGGGAACCCGCGTGCCGCGAATCCCGGAATCGTCCGGACCCGATTGGGTAAGAGTGGGGAACGTGCCGTACAGGTTGCTTTCCTTCACAGCGCCACCCATGACGAGGGCGTGACTGTCCCATTCGTGAACTGCGCCTGCATGGTCCCCATCGCCGGCTCCGTGGGTGCCGCATATCGAAACCCAGGACCCGCTTTTGATGGCCGGCGGTCCGCTGGCGCTGTTCGATATACCGGTGATCCGGGGAACAGCGGGAACCTGTGCGATCAGAGCGGGGAAGACGGCCAGAGAGAGCAGTTCGCGCACAAACGCTCGTTTCATAGCATCTCCAGAGGTAGAGCCCGGGACTGAGTTCGCTTTCGCGGCAGCCTGGAGTATACGGCAAGGTGTGCGACCGGATACTGGTAGATTAGTTGGAGCAACCATGGTGCGAATCTTGCTTGCGGCCGTTGTATTCGCGGCAGCCTTCGGGCAGGTGAAGCCGGAACCCACGATCAGTACTTTCGAACGATCTGCAGGACCATTCGCCGTTGGTGGACACTCCTATCGGGTAACCGTCCAGGTCAAACAGTTGCCCGCTGGAAAGAACCCGGATCCCGATTTCCAGGAGACCGTTTCCGCCGTCCGGATACGCGACGAAGCGGGAAGGGCGATTTTCCAGCGGACCTTTCCGTATAAGGTGTCGGGCGACCGATTCGAGGAGACCACGGCTGTGCATTCAGAGATCCTCAAGGGCAGGAGCGGCTCGGGGTTGCTGCTGACCTATGGAGTCGTGCCCTCAACGCCGCTGGGCGGGCAGTCCTGGCAGGTCTTCGGAGTTGCCGGCGGGAAGCTCAGGGCTTTCGCCGGCCCGATCTCGACTGAAGGAGAGCTTGCGCGCCAAGCGTCCGGCACCCCGCCACACATGGCATGGGACGAGTCCTTGAAGGCCGATGTGCTGAATTTCCGGGTCTGGACTGGCAATTTTTTCATAATCGTCCCGCTTCGCGTGGATTGGACGATGGGCTCCATCAGGCCGGCCTACCGTTGCTGGAAAATCGCCGGACACGGGCTGGTTGAAGCGTGCCGATTTCGAGTCGAAGCCGAAAGGAGACCGGAAGGAGGTCTGACCTTCGTGCGGTTGTTTCCGCAAGCCGGCGAGAAGGCCGGCATCCCTCTTCATGCGGTAATCAAAAAGGATTCTGCGGTCGAGTTCATCGAGGCGGAGGCAGCACTCCAGTGGGAGGAATCCGCGGAGGGAATCGGACTCGGCGTCTCAGAGGACGTCTGGCTTAAGGTGCGAATCGACGGCAAGGAAGGCTGGATTCATTCGCAGGAGGACTTCCAGGCAGTGGGCTTACCTCAAGCGGGGTGAGTAATGGCGGCCGCCAGCGCGAACGCGACGATCGTCATCCCCCGCAGTCCCAAGGCATCCAAGCCGGCAAGCAACTCAGTTTCGAGCCCTTCGGGATCGATGTCCACGGCGCATTGGATCTTCTCCTCGTCGGTGGCTCCGCCGTAACAAAGCTCGCAGGCCCCGAGGCTACCTTCGCGCGTCCACATGACCGGGCCGAAGGTCCGGCAGGTGATGGGACGTGCAGCATAGAGCTCACAGCAGCCGGTTTCCGTATCGAGCGCCGGGCAGGGGACGTCGTCCATCGCCTCGGAAAAGGCGTCCTGCTCGCGTAGCATACCAGTGGCCGGGTCGCCGGGATAGTCCGGCGCGATCGCAGCGACGTATTCAGCCGCACGGCGGCGGACCCTCTCCGCGCGAGGCGGGTCGGCGACAGAAAGCGTCCTCAAGCCTTCGCGCAGCCGCAGCGCATCGAGTTGCGTGATCGCAAATGGTGCCTTGCAACATTCAATGCAACCCGGCCGGCACACGAGCCAATCGCCGCTGCGGCGCGACACCTCCGCCACGGCTTCTGCGATGCCTGCCAACAGCCTGCGATCACCGGCTTCGATCTGGATCAGGGACTGCATGGGCATGGTCCAATCGTCGCGCAACGGCCACCGCCGTACGGCCTCAGGCGTGCGGCAGAGCTCCAGTCGATCCAGGCCTGATTTTGCGTTCGCGTGCGGCCTGCCAGGCATCGACCACCTCTCGCGGGAAGCCGGGGATCAGGCGCTCGATACGATCCAGGATTTCCTTCACCACCTCGGGACGTTCGGGAGCGACGTCGTAGCTTTCGTCGGGGTCCAGTTCGAGGTCGTACAACTCGGGTGGGACGAGCGGCAGATTCACACGGCCGCCGGCGGGCGCGGGACTGTACGCAAACGTATTGTAGCGCGCTACGTGCAGCTTCCAGCGGCCCCAGCGCGCACACTGCAGGTTCCAGTTGTCAAAATAAAGCAGCGCTTCACGCTCCAGTTGCTTCGTCTTGCCGGTGAGCAGCGGCCAGATGTCCATGCCGTCCAGCGGATTCGCCGGCAGCGCGGCCCCGCACAGCTTAGCCACCGTGGGGAGGATGTCCATGGTCGTCGCCACTCCGTCCAGAACCTGCCCACGCGGGATGCGGCCCGGGAAGCGCGCGATGAACGGCTCGCGCACCCCGCCCTCATAAGTCGAACCCTTTCGCCCGCGCAATCGCCCCGGACTGCCCAGGAACCACGGACCGTTGTCGGAAGAGAACATGACCAGCGTGTTATTGTCCAGGCCATTCTTCTTCAGCGCGGCCAGCACCTCGCCTACGCTCCAGTCCATCTCCGCGATCACGTCGCCGTAAATGCCCGAAGGAGACTTGCCGCGGAACCGTGGCGAGGCCGCCAGCGGGATGTGCGGGTACGTGTGCGGCATATAAAGGAAGAATGGCGAGCCTTTCGACCGCTCGATGAAGTGCACGGCCTGCTCGGTATAGCGCGGAGTGAGGGTTTCGAGCGTGGCTTCCGCTTCGACCACTTCGGTGTTGTGGAGCAAAGGCCGGGGCCTCATATCGTTGCTGTAAGGAATGCCGAAGTACTCGTCGAAGCCGCGGTTGGTGGGCAGGAAGCGCGCAAGGTGTCCCAGGTGCCACTTGCCCACGCACATGGTCCGGTATCCGCGTGGTTTTAACACCTGCGCGATGGTGGTCTCGGAATCGGGGAGCCCCACGGTGTCGGTGGGAAACAGAACCCGGGGCACACCGGCGCGCGTTGGGTAGCGGCCCGTCAATAATGCGGCGCGAGAGGGGGAACAGACCGGGTTGGCCGAGTAAAACTGCGTGAAGCGCACCCCTTCGGCTGCCATGCGATCCAAGTTCGGCGTGCTCAACCGGGATCCGTAGCAGGCCAGGTCACCGTATCCCAAATCGTCTGCGTAGATCATTACCACGTTGGGCGGCGGCGGAGGTGCAGCAACGGCCGCGGCCGCGCCGAACGCCGTCGTCAGAAACTCGCGTCTATCAAGGGATGCTGCCATGCCACCACTCGCTTTCCGACTTCGGACTGGACGCCAAAGTCATGATTATTTTACTCTGGGAAAGATTGTTCGGCTGAGAGATTGCCATGTCCCCCTGCACCTGTGGTACACCATAGGTTTGGTTGGGCGTGGCACCCTACTTGCGGCCAGCCACGATCGTCGCTAGAATCAATGAGTTTGTGAATTTGAGTGGAGGAATCATGTCTGTTGAGCAGAAAGTGAAACAGATCATCGTTGAGCAGTTGGGAGTAGACGAAGCCCAGGTGGACAGCACGGCTTCGTTCGTGGACGACTTGGGCGCGGACTCCCTCGACATCGTGGAATTGGTCATGGCGTTCGAAGAGGCCTTCGAGTTGGACATCCCGGACGAGGATGCCGAAAAGATCACCACGGTGAAGGACGCAGTCGACTATATTGAAGCCAAGCAGGCGAAGAAGTAAGCGGCGCCTGCCCGCTTCGTTGCATACCAGGAGTGTTAACCTTGCCGCGTAGAGTCGTCGTCACGGGTGTCGGTATGGTATCTTCGCTTGCCACCGGCACCGAAGCAACCTGGCAGGCGGTGCTCGCCGCTCGCTCGGGGATCTCCCGCATTACCGCCTTCGACACTACGGGATTTCCGACCAAAATCGCCGGTGAGGTTCGTGACTTCGATCCAACGAAGTTCATGGAGAAAAAGGAAGTCCGCCGGCTAGGCCGTTTCATCCAGTTCGCCGTGGCGGCTTCCGACTTCGCTCTAAGCGATTCAGGATTAAAGATTACGCCGGAATGCGCCGACCGCGCGGGTGTATACATCGGAAGCGGCATCGGAGGCTTCGAGGTTATCGAGCGCGAGCACAAAGTGTTGCTGGAGCGCGGGCCGGAGCGCGTAAGCCCGTTCTTCATCCCGGCGACGATCATCAATCTGGCCTCGGGTTACGTGTCGATCAGGACCGGAGCGAAGGGCCCGAATTCGGCTACCGCCACGGCCTGCACGACAAGCAGCCACTCGATCGGCGATTCGTTCAGGATCATCCAGCGCGGCGACGCCGACGTCATGATCTGCGGCGGCGCCGAAGCATGCATCTGCCCCATGGGCATCGCCGGGTTCTCCGCTATGCGCGCTCTTTCGACGCGCAATGACGAGCCGGAGCGGGCCTCCCGTCCTTGGGACAAGGAGCGCGACGGTTTCGTGGTGGGCGAGGGTTCAGGCGTGCTGATCCTCGAGGAACTGGAATTTGCGCGCGCTCGCGGCGCCAGGATTCTGGCCGAGGTAGCCGGCTACGGCATGAGCGGGGACGCTTTCCACATCACCGCGCCTTCGGAAGACGCCGACGGCGCGTACCGGGTGATGCGCGTAGCCCTTCACGACGCCGGAATCCGGCCCGAACAGGTGGATTACATCAACGCGCACGGCACGTCCACGGACGTGGGCGACCGTATCGAAACGCTCGCCATCAAGCGCACCTTCGGCGAGCACGCTTACAAGCTGGCGGTCAGCTCCACCAAGTCCATGATAGGCCACCTGCTGGGCGGCGCCGGCGGCATCGAGGCGGGCTTCAGCGTGCTGGCCATCCGTGACCAGATCGCGCCTCCCACCATCAATTACGAAGTGCCGGATCCGGAGTGCGATCTCGATTACGTACCTAATAAGGCGCGGCCTATGCGCATCGAATACGCGCTGTCGAACTCGTTCGGTTTCGGCGGCACCAACGGCTGCCTGATTTTCAAGCGCTTCACAGGATGAGTGCGGACGCGCGCCGCACCGCAGTCTGGCGCGCGGTATAATGAAGTTTGGCACGTGGTTGGGAAAGTAAGTCCGTGGCATCCCAGATAGAAACCTCCGAATCAGAACAACGCTCCCCGTCAAAGAAGAAAGGCCCGAGTCCAGAAGAACTCGCCAGGATTCGCCAGCGCGAAAACCTCGAGCTCTCCAAGACGCGTGTTTTACACGACTTGGAGCACGCTCAGAATCCGCGCTATGAAAAAGTCTTGCGCGCGGCACTGGCGCATTTGGACAGCGAGCTAAAGCATCTTTGTTGATCGCGCGGCGCGCATCGGGGCAGGTTCTGGAGCGGCGAGAGCGGTCTATCCTTCGAGCTTGATGGCGCCGTTGCCCCAGACCGTCTGCCGGCCGACGCCGGTCCACTCGGCAGCTCTTAGTATGGGCAGGAATTCGCCCATCTCCCCTATGTATGTGGCAAACCCGGTGAATCCTCCCACTGGGTGACGCTGCCCGGTGCCTTTGGACAACCTCTCGACGGAAGTATGTCGCACATCGCACGCGGTCATCCGGACCTGCGCCGCCCGTTCTCCCATCCCGGTGAAATCAATCTCGAGGGGACCGTTCCCGTAAGCGGCGCGTAGTGCGCTTACGCGGTCCCGGGCTCGCGCGAACAACACGGAAAACTCGGGGCGGACGGCGATCTGCGCGCCGCTCTTGAGTTCGGTCGGCGTGAGGAAGCGGACACGCAACTCGGACATGGACGCGGGCGGCGGGTTCAGGCAAATGGAGACCCGTTTCACGGCGGCTTCGCGCAGTTCCGCCCGGGCCCACCGGGTAAAAGCGCTCTTCACCTCATCGACAACTGCGCTCCCCGGTAGAAACAGGTGCACGTCAACGTAGAACGGCTCCCCCCGATCGACAGTCACACCGTCCAGGTGCGCGGCACGCAGCACAAACGGCCGCGGCGCATCCCTGAAACCACTGGGGCCGGATTCGTTACGGGGAGCGAATAGCCTCCGATAGGCGGGCGTCGCGAACAGCGACGCCCCGAGAAAACCGCGAATCACATTCGCCGGCATACCTTGCGCGAAATAGAGCGGTCCCCGGCTGGTGAAGTGGAGCCGGCAGACTGTCACCTCGAACGTGGGTTCGCCGGATGCCTGCATACCAAAAGCTCAGCTTAGCGCCAGATCAGGCGCCATGCTGGCCGGCGATGGCGGCGCGGCATGCGTTAAGCGCCATCAATGGGAAGTAATCCCGGTAAAGGTGATATTGCAGATAGAAAACGTTCGGGAAGCCGGTACCCGTGAAGAGCGTCTCATCCCACGTGCCGTCGGCCTTCTGGGTCGTAACCAGGTACTCGATGCCGCGGCGCACGACGCTCGACGAAGTGTCACCCGCGGCCAGCAACCCGAGCAGGGCCCAGGCGGTCTGCGAGGGGGTGCTGGGCGCGGCCACGAAGCGGTTGACCCGGTATCCGGTCGCGCTCTCTCCCCACCCTCCGTCCGCGTTTTGCACGCTGCGCAACCATTCGGCAGCTTTCTGCATCGCGGGGCGCGCCACCGAGGTACGCGCATACCGCAAGCCGCGCAGGGCGAGGAACGTTCCGTAAACGTAGTTCACGCCCCAGCGCCCGTACCAGCTTCCGTCGTCCTCCTGGTGGTTGAGCAGCCACTCGACGCCCCGCTTGATCGCCGGATGTGTGGCGTCGAATCCACGCCGCGCCAGCGATTCAATCACACGGCCCGTGATGTCCGGGCAGGATGGATCGAGCATCGCGTTGTGGTCCGCGAACGGCACACTGTTCAGAATGTCCCAGTTGCAGTCGACATCGAAAGCGGCCCATCCGCCATCGCTCGATTGCATGCCCAACAGCCAGTTGATGGCTCGTTTTTCGACCCGCTCCTGGCGCGCCGGATCGCTCGCCTTGGCGTGCAGCAACGCCAGCAGCACCATGGCCGTGTCGTCGATGTCCGGATAGTACTCGTTGGCAAACTCGAAAGCCCAGCCGCTCGGCTCCAGGTCCGGCCGCTTCACGCTCCAATCGCCGCGGTGCCGCACCTCCTTGGCCAGCAGCCAATCGGCCGTGCGCGTGAGCTCCGCCGGATCGGCCAGTCCCGCTTCTCCCAGCGCGAACGCCGCGATGGCCGTATCCCACACCGGCGAAACGCAAGGCTGGAATTGGAACCGGTCTTCCGTCTCGATGATGAGATCTTCGAACTGGCGGGTGGCGTCCATCAGGTCGGGATGATCATCCGGATACCCGAGCGAATGCATCGCCATGATCGTGTACATCATCCCGGGATAGATCGCGCCGAGTCCCTCGGTGTAACGCGTGCGGTCCAGTATCCAATGTTCGGCTTCTCGAATGGCCGCGCTGCGCACGTTCTTCAAGCCGCGGCGCTCCCACAGCTTCAGCGCACGGTCCAGATGGCGGAACAGGGTCGCCATTCCCTTGCGATTCACCAGGGTCAGCTTCTTGTGCGGATCGTAGAGTTCCTCGATCGTGATTCCGTTCGGGGGCAGGCGGTGCGGCCCGATGGCCTGCACGATGGCCAGCGGCACGATGATAGTGCGCGTCCAGGCTGACATTTCATAAAGGATGTCCAGCGGAACCAGCACAATCTCCGGCGGAACAGTCGGCGTGTATTTACGGGGGAAAAGACCCACCAGGCTGAAATTGATCTTCGTGTAGCTGTTGGCCGCCTGCAGGCCTCCCAAGGCCAGCACACGCTCCCGGGCGCGACGCATATAATCGGCTTCCGGCGAGTGGCCGCAGACCTTCAGCATCGTGTACGCGCGCGCGGTGATGTTTACTTCCGCTCCGCCCCCGGCGAAGGTCTCCCAGCCGCCATCGGGAAGCTGCCGTTCCAGGATCGACCGGCAGGCCTTGTCGATGCGCCGTCGCGAAGGCGGATTCCATCCGTCACCTTCCGGTGGATATAACCACAGCTGCAGCAGGATGTAGTCCGTTTCGAGGGTCGCATCGGCGGTCAATTCGGCGCACCAGTGGCCGTCGTCATGACGCATGCCGAGCAGAGCCTTGGCCGAGTCGCGCATGGCGCTGTCGATGCTCGCCAGCCGCTGTTCCCGCGACTCGGAAGTCTCAATCCGCCGCCGGCGCGGCCCCGCCGGTTGAATCAATTGAAATCCGCCCATATACACTCCGAAACTACTAGGTTATCAACTTCGCCCAAAGCGCCGGCTTACGCCGCGGCCAGCTTTTTGCGCAGGCGCATACGCGTTTCAACGAAGAAATCGTGCTCGGCGGCGTCGAACCACAGCTCGTTGAGCAGTTCGACGCAGGGGGCAAAGCCCGTGGGCGCAAGCGCGGCACGGTGCCGGCGTTTGGCCTCGCGCCAGGCCTCGCTGTGCCCTAACCACTCGCCGAGCCATGCGTTGATAGCTGCCTTGTCGGTGGGTGCCAGAAGCAGCCTGCGTCCCTCGTGCATTGCCAGCGCGAAGCGGCATTTCACCGAAATCGAATGCGCGCACATAGCCAGCAGATCGAGCTGCCGGCGCCCGCGCGTGCATCCGGGGCCGAGCCGCGCCAGAATCTCCTCGGCCTTCCCGCTCTTGGAGAGGGCCGCGCGAAGCTGTTCCAACACTTCCGGTTCCCAACACCTCTGATTCTTGTAGAATTGCCGCAAAAACCCCACAAACAAGGTCGCCGCGTCCTGCGGCCGGTGCTCCGGCGTGGTGTAGTGCAGCCACTTCTCACCGAACCGGAAGCCCGTATTGTCGTAACGGTTGATGTTGATGGGCTGATGTGCCAGGACCGGCTCTCCATAGGGCAAGACCTTGTTGCTCAACAGGTCGTAAACGTCGACGAGCGACGCGTCGTCGCACCCGAAAGCGGCCTTCGCATAACGCCTGTTGAAATCGTCGCGCCGCGCATCGGTGTTCCAGCACATCTCGGCCGCCCATGCGAAGCCGT
Organism: uncultured Solibacteraceae bacterium; assembly: GCA_964384215.1. Lineage (GTDB taxonomy): Bacteria > Acidobacteriota > Terriglobia > Bryobacterales > Bryobacteraceae > JAJFUV01. The sequence goes on from CAYLLB010000021.1 coordinate 38,409, forward strand.
AGTGGCAGTTCTCGTACGGACTACCCTTGATCCAGTTGGTGACCATCATTTCGGTGCAGCCATCCTGGTGCGCGCGGCGTATCAGCGTTTCGATTCCTTCCAGCGCTGTCGGGTAAAAGATGGACATCTCCGAATAACCGCCATAGCGCACCGCAGGGGCCGCCACCACGTCGAAGCCCTGCGCGCGGAACTTATCGACCGCATACTTCCGAGGCCAGGTTGGCAGATGGTAGTTCCAGTACACGATCTTGAGGTGCTTGGGCAACGCATCGACCGCCTCCGGGTGGTGTTCGAGCATGTCGCTCCACACCATCGGCCGCAGGCCCACCGCCTTGAGCCGGTCCGCCAGCGAACCTATATAATCCACGTATACCTTCGACACGCCCTGCTTTTCGGCTTTGGTTCGGCAACGGTCGCACTGTCCCAGCAGGTAGCTTTCATCGCCGCCCATGTGCCACTGGCGCAGGCCAGGGAACAGTTCGCGGTAGTCCTCCACGAACTGCATGTAGAGATCAGTCAGGCGCGGGTGCGTGGGGCAGTATTGCTGCGAGCAGCCGGGCACCTCCCGATACTCCGCGTATTCGTCGTGCATCAGCACGTTGTAAGCGTGCCCCAGGCACTGCACCAGCGGGACGATTTCCATGCGATGCTTGCCGGCGCGCTCGCGGATGCGTTCGACCTGTGCCCGCGTGAAAGCCAGCTTGCAGCTCACCAGCGGGTTGCGCCGGAACGGAAACAACGATTCCAATTCGAGCAGCAGCGCGTTGTACTTGAGCGCGGCCAGTTCGTCGATGTGCGCCAGCAGCGCTTCGAAATTGGGCGTGTTGTAAGCGAGATTCTCGCGCACCAGGTGATAGCAGATGTGCGCGGCGCGGAAGGCCACGTCCGGCGCGTCCTCGATTTCGCAGCACGGCATGGGCCCGTCGGCGGAGAGTTGCGCCAGCGTCCGCATACCTGCTGTCAGAGCCACTTGGCTGCGTCCGGCAAGCACCACGTCTTTCTCCGAAACCACCAGGCGATAGGCTTCCGCGGACTCCGCCACCGCGAGCTTCGGGTCAATCACCACACGCGGCCGAGCATCTCCGGCACAGGTCCCGCCCGTGAGCCGCAGTTTCTTCGGCTGAGGAATTAACGCAGGCGTGCCCGCCGATACGTTACCAGGCGCGACGGACGCGGCGAGCAGTCTCACAAACAATTGCCGGCTGATTTCATCCATGATCTTTCGAGGATAGTACAGTAATATAAATGCGCCGTTCACTTTGCCTGCTCGTGCTCGCTCTGTCCGCCATCGCGTGCGGCAAGAATGTTCAAGTTGTGACGTTCAGCGCCGACGTGACGCCTCCGCTCGGCTGCCCGCTCGAAATGGGCGTTATCGAGCCGGCGCGTGAGATCGTGGCTCCCCTGAGCGCGCGCGGCATCGTGATCATCGGCGCAGGAAAGCCCCTGGTGCTCGCGGCGGTGGACTGGATCGGCATCGCCAACTCGGGCCACGAACAGTGGCGCAAGGCGCTGGCTGAAGCCGCCCACACCACGCCGGACCGCGTCACCGTGCACACGCTGCATCCGCACGACACGCCCGGCTACGACCCCGATGCAGAGCGCCTGCTGGCGGGCCAGGGTCTTGCAGGGCGCATCTACGATATAGCCTTTGCCGGACAGGCGCTTGAGCGCGTTGCCCGCGCCCTCGCCGGGGCCATGGCGCGGCCACAGCCGGTGACGCACATTTCGCTCGGCCAGGCCTGGGTTCAACAGGTGGCATCGAACCGGCGTATTCTCGGACCTGACGGAAAGGTGAAGTACGTCCGCTACAGCAGTTGCCGCGATCCCAAGGTGCGCGCCGAACCGGAAGGAGTCATCGACCCGCTGGTGCGTTCCATCGGCTTTTGGGATCAGGATCGCCCGGTCGCGGTCCTCACTTACTATGCGACGCATCCGCAAAGTTACTACGGCAAAGGCGGTGTGAACCCGGACTTCGTGGGCATGGCTCGCGCGTCCCGCGAACAAGCCGTCCCCGCCGCCATGCACATCCATTTCGACGGCGCGGGCGGCAACGTGGCCGCGGGCAAGTACAACGATGGTTCGCCAGCCATGCGTCCCGTGCTGGCCGGGCGCCTCGCGGAAGGCATGCGCAAAGCCTGGGAGTCGAGCGTGAAGCATCCGCTCGACGCGCGCGATATCGGCTGGCGCACCGTGAACGTGGTTCTACCACCCGCCGAAAGGCTCCGAGACCGGGCGGCCATCGAGAAGGCGCTCACGGACTCGAACTCCGACATGCGCACGCGCCTGCGTGCCGCGTGCGAGCTGGCCTGGCTCGACTGCGGTCACCGGGCCGAACTGAGCTGCCTGCGCCTGGGTCCGGCGCGCGTGCTGCACATGCCCGGCGAGCTGTTTGTCGAATACCAGCTCGCTGCCGCTCAGATGCGTCCGGGTTCAATGGTCGCGATGGCGGCCTATGCCGATTACAGCCCCGGCTACATCGGCACGCGCATCTCTTACAGTCAGGGCGGCTATGAAACCGGCCCCGCTTCGCGCACCGCGCCCGAAGTCGAGGATGTGCTCATGCGCGCCATGCGCGAGCTGCTGAAATAGCCGGCGTCAGATCGCGCCAAGCGCCTGTTCGAAATCGGCCAGCACGTCGCGCCAGTCCTCGATTCCCACCGAAACTCGCACCAGGGAATCCGTGATGCCGGCGGTTTCCATCTCCTCGTCGCTCAATCCCGAATGCGTGGTCGTTTTGGGATGGCAGGCCAGCGTTTCGACGCCGCCTAGCGACACGGCGTTGCGCACAAGCTGGAGGCCGCGCAGGAAATCGAACGCCGCCGGCCGACCGCCGCGCAGGTCCATCGAAAACACGGCGCCGGGAAATTCGCATTGCGCATCGCGTATGCGCACCTGCTCGGGGTCGTCAAACAGCGTTGGGTAGTGCATCTTCGCAACGCGCGGGTGCTTCGCCAACCGCTCGGCGATGCGCTGCGCGTTCTTGCTTTGCTTGTTCATCCGCAGCGCCACGGTGGGTAGACGACCGTCCAGCATCCAGCACTCATCCGGCTGGAGAATGTTGCCGAACATCACACGCGAGGCACGCAAGGGGCGGATCAGCGTCGCATCCCGCGCCAGCACCGCGCCGGCCAGCATGTCGCTAAAGCCCGAAAGGTACTTGGTGGCCGAATAGACCACCAGGTCCGCGCCCAGCATGAGCGGATGCTGGAAGGTGGGCCCGAGGAAGGTGTTGTCCACCATCACCAGCGCCCGCGGGCCGTCGCCTGCAGCACGCCGTGCCACAGCGTCGGCCGCGCGGCGAATGCCAGTCATCACCATGGTGGGATTGGACGGGGTCTCGATGAAAACGGCGCCCAGGTTGGGCGTCGCGTCAATGGCCGCATCGAGCGCCGCGCCGTCGCCCGCCCGCACCGCCACGGTGGAGATGCCGAACGGCTGCAGAAACTCGTGCATCAGGCGCTGTGTACCGCCGTAAAGCGGAACCGTGTGAACCAGGCTCTGCCCTGGACGCAGGAATGTGGTCAGTGCCGTCACGATCGCGGCCATGCCGGAGTTGAACACCACGGCGCCTTGCGCCCCTCTCTCCAGCGGCACGATCTGCTCTTCGAGAATCTCGGCGTTGGGATGGTTGATGCGCGCGTAGATCAGCTCGACCTGCTCGCCTTCGCGCGCCTTGGCGCGCCCGCTGGCGACAGCGAACGCGCGCTCGGCAGCTTCAGGACTGGAGAAAACGTATGTAGAACTACGAAACACCGCCGGCCTCGCCGACCCCACCGAAAGCCGCGGATCGAATCCCTTCGCGATCACCGCGGTAGTGGGCCGCATGCCGTGAGACGCTTCCTTGCGCTCGGACATTCATCACCCCCACCAAGAGTGTACATCGGATAACAATGCCCCTCATTTCGACTATTCGCCGCCGTTGTTCGTCCATAATGTTATAGAGCCGGCGTCGGCAGGATCCCGCCGGGGAGAGTGCGCCGAATGGCGTCTGAAACAATCACACAACAAAAATCGAAGCGAGAAAGCCGCGCGGCGGCCACCATCCGGGAGGTCTTCGAATCCGGCCGGCCGCTCACCTATGTGCGTACGGCCGAAGAGCAGCGCGTCGCGCGCGTGCTGGCCGAGGTGGCCGCCGGATCTGAATCCTCCGCCCCCATGCCCGTCTGGACCTGGACCCTCACCGAGGGCTTGCGCCGCGGCGAGGGGGTTGTAATAGCCGGAACCGAAACCCCGCGCGGCGTCCTGGACTTCATCATCGCGAGCGAGGCACCCGGCATCTTCCATCTGAAGGACTTCCACGAGCCACTGCGCGAATCGGCCGAAACCCGGCGCCGCCTCCGCGACCTGTATGAAAGTTGCCTCGACCGGCGGAAGTACGCCGTCATCACGTCCGCAGTCCGCTACATCCCCGAGGAGCTCGACCGGAACATCCTGTTTCTGGAGCTGAAACCGCCCGACATGGTGGAACTGATAGATTTTCTGCGGGACGAAACCGCCGCCAGCGGCGCTCTGGACGAGAAGGTTCTTAACGCCTTTGCCCGCGCCCTGCAAGGGCTGACGCTCGACGAGGCGCGCTACGCGCTGCGCCGGGCCGTGGCCGCCAATCCGGTTTTAGGAATGGATTCGCTGCCTGCCCTGCTCGAGGAAAAGCGTCTGCTGGTCAACCGCAGCGGCGTGATCGAGTACATTGCCACGGATACGGACCTCAGCGAAGTCGGGGGTCTCGACAACCTCAAGAAGTGGTTGATGGAGCGCCGGAAGCTCTTCCATTTGCGCGACAGCGTGTCCGAGGAGATCGTGCCCAAGGGCCTCCTGATGATGGGCATTCCCGGCTGCGGCAAGAGCCTTTCGGTCAAGGCCATCGCCTCCGCCTGGCACCTCCCGCTTTATCGCGTGGACATGATCGAGATTTTCTCCGGCCGGCACGGCAAGCCCGAAGGCGTCTTCGTCGCCGCCTGCCGCATGCTCGAAGAGATGGCGCCCGCCGTGCTGTGGTTCGACGAAATCGAGATGGGTATCACGTCCGCCGATTCCGGAGGCGAGCAGGGGCGCATTTTCGCCTTTTTCCTGACCTGGATGCAGGAGAAGACGCGGGGATTGTTCGTGGCCGCGACGGCCAACCGGATCGACCTGCTCCCGGCCGAAATGATCCGCAAAGGCCGTTTCGACGAGGTGTTTTTCGTCGACCTGCCGCTCAAGGCCGAAATGATCGAGATCTTCAAGATCCACCTCAGCCGCCGCGGCGTGGATCCGGCCAAGTTCGACCTGGATCAGGTCACCCAGTTCACAGACGGCTGGACCGGAGCCGAGATCGAGCAGTGCGTGGTCTCGGCGCTGACCCAAGCCCGGCTGGAGGACCGTCAGATCACCGAGCAGGACCTGATAAACATCGCCGTGAAGCTGGTGCCGCTCTCGCGCACGATGAAGGAGCAGATCAGCCACATCCGGGCCTGGGCCTTCGAGCGCGCTGTCCGAGCAACGCCAACTATAAGGTGAAGGCGGAAATGGGCTTGCAACTCATGGTCAACGCTCCGGCGTGATTCCGTCCGCGGCGTGTTGTACAATCGCGGCAAGCCGGTGGAGACAGGCAGCGCCAACATCACGAAGCTCCTTCTGGCTTGGGGCCAGGGAGATGCGGAGGCACTTGCTGCGCTGACACCTCTGGTTTACGACCACCTCCACCGCCTCGCGCGCCACTACATGGCCGGCGAGCGGCCCGGCCATACATTGCAAGCGACGGCACTGGTCAACGAAGCCTATCTGCGGCTCATCGACTCGAGTAAGGTCCGGTGGCAAAACCGTACCCATTTCTTCGCCCTTGCGGCCCAACTCATGCGCCGTATTCTGGTTGACTTCGCCCGTTCGCGCGCTGATCAGAAGCACGGTGGCGGCATGCATCAGACCACATTGGACGAATCCCTCGTGGTTTCCAACAAACCGGCCCCCGATCTTGTGGCGTTGGATGACGCCCTGACGGCGCTGGCAGCCGTCGACGCGCGGAAGGCCCAGGTAGTCGAGCTGAAGTTCTTCGGCGGCCTGGATGAGAAGGAAATCGCACAACATCTTCAGATCTCCGTGGATACCGTGCAGCGGGATTGGAAGACCGCTCGCGCATGGTTGTACTCCCAGCTAGCGAGTCGTTGAAGACGCTACCAGCGTGTTGTTGGCCGCCACCTGTTCGGCGCGCCGGGCCAGCCCTTTGTGGATCAGCTCCACGTCCGCAGGCTCGAAGCTCAGTGGCTTCCACTGCATGGCCGCAAAATCCTCTTTGGTCCACCGTTCTTTCATCATGCCCGTCTTGGAGTGTTGGCTGACCTGCTGCAGGTTGTGCGTGATCTCGTGGACCAGCACGTGCGCGAAGACCATGCGCGCCAGTTGCGGCTGCTGGCTGGCCCACCCCATCGCGCCATAGAAAATGGTGATCGCCGAGCCTTCGTAGGGCCGCGCCGCCGCGAGGGTCTGCTGGCTGGATCCGCCGGTCTTGCCGACGATGCCAATGGCCACTGCGCCTTCCCTCTGGGCCTGGCCTTCGGCCGGCCGCTTGTGGCGCCACTTGACGGACACGCCGATTTCCGCGAAGACATCCGACGCGGTCTGCAACGCGCGGCTGCGGACATCGAAGGGAACGTTCTCTTCACCCCAGATATAGGCGGTCACGGTTTCCTTCCCGCCCTTGTTTGCGTCTGCCGCGCGGACCTGCCCCACCGCCAGCCCCGCCAGGATTACCATCGCCGTAAGTTTCATATGCCGTTTGCCTCCGCCGAGGGAGGCGGGAAACGGCCGTGAAAAACCGCATGGGGCGTACGAAGTTACGAATTATTCGGGCCGGCTTGGTGGCCCAGCCATGGAGAATCTGATTGGTGGTTTGTCTCGAACACGGGTATCAACCGGGCAGAGCCGTCTTTGGGGGTGGACAACACCTAAGCGGGCGCTCTCCGCGACCTGATCCTCTCCAGGACGTTCAGCCGCATGGTCTGTACTTGACCTGGGTGGAACAGCAGGTAGCCCGCACTCATCTGCCGCACCGCATCCTTGGTCCACTCCGCGAACATGATTCCCTGCCAGGAGTGTTGAAGGTCCAGCAGATGCCCAATCTCGTGAGCGACGACATGGCCGAGAACGCGATAGACCGTGCAGGTGCCCAGATCTGCGACACGTGATACGCGGTCATAGTAAACGTATGCGAAGCTAGCTGGCGCCCCCGGTTCGCCCACCAAAGCCATCCCCGTCGCCGTGGCTCGGACCCGATGGCCCGCTACGGGCTTCGCAAGAATCCTAACCGTGACGTCCACTTGGTCGGTTTCCGCCGGGCATTTGCCGTAGAGGGCTCCGTTCGACTGAGCAGGGGGGCAGATAATCCAGTTCGTGGGGACCCCCGCATCACGCAGAATCAGTTGGGCGACATTGACGCCGCTGCGAAGGACGCTGACCTCGATGCCTGCCTGATAACTGAGCAGGACGTTCAACACCGGCTGGTCCGCGAAGGGAACGTTCTCTTCACCCCGGATATGGGCGGTCACGGTTTCCTTCCCGCCCTTGTTTGCGTCTGCCGCGCGGACCTGCCCCACCGCCAGCCCCGCCAGGATTACCATCGCCGTAAGTTTCATATGCCGTTTGCCTCCGCCGAGGGAGGCGGGAAACGGCCGTGAAAAACCGCATGGGGCGAACGGAGTTGGAGTTAGAATTGTGGCAACCGGTTCACGGGGCCGGATCCGGATGACACCCGGGCGCTGGGAACAGTTGAAGTGGATCTATAACGAAGCCGCGGCGCGGCCAGCCGCTGAGCGCGCCTCATTCCTCGACCAAGCCTGCGCGGGCGATGCGGAATTGCGCGCGGAAGTCGAGCGTATGCTCTCCTGCGCCAGCGGATCAGGGGGATTCCTGGAGTCGCCTGCCGTGGAGCTGGCGGCCCGGGCGCTGGCGGAAGGCGCCAGTACTCTCGCGCCAGGAAGCCGTCTGGGCCCGTACGAAATCGCCTCGCTGGCCGGTGTGGGCGGCATGGGTCAAGTGTGGAAGGCCCGCGATACACGGCTGAGGCGCTTGGTCGCACTCAAGATCCTGCCGCGTGAATTCACGGCTGACCCGGAACGCAAGCGGCGCCTCGTCCGGGAGGCCCGTGCGGCTTCGGCCCTGAACCATCCCAACATCGTCACCGTACATGACATTGGCCAGGCGGAAGGCATTGACTACATCGCCATGGAGTACGTCGAGGGCAAGACCCTCGACAAGCACATCGCGCACCATAAGCTGAAATTAGGCGAAGCCTTGAGGCTCGCCGTGCAGATCGCCGATGCCCTGGCTAGGGCGCACGCGGTGGGGATCGTTCACCGGGATCTGAAGCCGGGCAACGTGATGGTGACTGCCGACGGGCGGGTAAAACTGCTTGATTTCGGCCTGGCCAAGTTGTCCGAGACCGCGACGGACGCCCTGGCGACTTCATCCGGGCAGCCTGCAACCCGGCCCGGCATGGTCGTGGGCACGCCGCAGTACATGGCGCCCGAACAGATTGAAGGCAAGCCGGCGGACCAGCGCACTGACATCTTCGCTTTCGGCTGCGTGCTCTACGAAATGCTGGCCGGCAAGAGGGCGTTCGAAGCGGAAAGTGGCGTATCGCTAATGGCGGCAATCCTCAAAGAAGAGCCTCACGCCGTGGTCGGGGTACCACCCGCGCTCGAACGCCTCCTGAAGAAGTGCTTGGCGAAGGATCCCGACAGGCGCTGGCAGTCGGCCGCCGATTTGAGGGACGAACTGGAATGGATCGCATCGGAGGAGGCGTCCGCGGCGCAGCGTCCTGCTCCGCGTCGGGTGCGAACCGTAATCGCAGCAACCGCCCTCTGTGCCTTGTTCGCTTCGGCCGTCTGGATTGGCAACAAGTGGATGAACCAGTCCGCAGCCCCCCAAGTCTATGAGTTCACCGTTCCTCCTCCGCGTGGAGAGTTCTATGTGGAGTTTTCGTCGATCGGCCAGATATCGCCCGATGGGCGCATGATAGCGACCATCAGCCGGGTGCCCGGCAGGGCGGCTTCGGTCTGGTTGCGTCGATGCGAGTCGGGGATCTTGACACAACTACCCGGGACCGAGGGAGTTCGGAAGCTGACGTGGTCGCCCGACAGCAAACAACTCGCAATCCTTAAGGGCGGCAAACTGCTGAAAATCCCTATTGAGGGGGGAGTGCCTCAGGTGATCGCCGAGGGGAACGATACGGGTGCAGGCTGGCCGTTCGCTTGGGGGTCGGGAGGATATCTGGTCACTACAGATCCGAATAGCCACCGGCTGATGTCGATCTCCGAGAACGGAGGTAAATCGCGGTTGCTCGGGGAACTTGACCAATCTAGAGGCGAAATCAGCCATGGCCAGCCGCAGTTCCTTCCCGATGGCAAACGTTATCTCTACTTCGCGATGAGCAGCAGCGCAGACAGGAGCGGCATCTATGCGGATTCCATAGACGCAACACCGGGTAAGCCAACGCGAGTTCATATCCTCGCATCACCCAGCGCGTCTGTGCTTGCATTGCTACCCGGGCGCCGGCCGTTCCTTCGCTCACGGGCGTATCTGCTCACCTGCCGGGACAACACGCTTTTTGCTCATCGTTTCGATTTGGAGAAACTCAGGATCGAAGGCGAGCCGATGCCGCTTGCCAGCCAGGTGTCCTGGGAAAGGTTTTCAGTGGGCGTCTCCGCTTCGCGCAATGGAACGCTGGTTCTCGCCCCGCTGCTGCGGGAGGAGACCGAGGCTGCCGTCTTCGACAGGGAAGGCAAGGAACTGAACCACACCTTCTTGGAAGGCCGCTATTACAACCCGGCGTTTTCTCACGATGGCAACAAGATCGTGATATCCCGCACCGAGCCAGTGGGCACACAGCAGGACATCTGGATCTACGATCTGGTGAGATCCTCCTGGTCGCGATTCACCCCGGGCTCGTCGCCATGGCACGGATTTGGGGTGTGGCGGCACGACGATCGCGAGTTGGTTTACGCCGCAACGGGACCGAACAGCGAAACGCGCCTGTTGTATCGGAAGGACGTGGACGGGCTGCGGGGGCCGGAGAAGATCCTGGGACCCACCGTATACCCTTCGCCGTACGACTGGTCCCTGGATGGCCGCTATCTCATCTACGGTGTACACAGAACAACCCGGCCCGTCGGCTTCGACCTCTGGATTCTGCCTATGCAGGGAGGCGGGAATCCCTACCCGTTCCTGGAGTCCGAGCACAACGCGCGATTCGCCAGCTTCTCGCCGGACGGCCGCTTTGTAGCCTTCAGTTGGAACCCATCCGCAGAGGACGAGGTCTATGTGCGGCCGTTTGACCGAGCCAGAACCCGGCAATGGCGAGTCACAGCCGGTGGCGGGACGCAGCCGCGCTGGAGCAAGGACGGCAAGCAGATCTACTTCCTCGGTGCGGGAAAGAAACTGATGAGTGTTGCGGTCAAGACTCAGGGCGACGAATTTGTGGCCGGCACTCCGGCTGAAATCATGCCGCTGCCCCGACTGCCATATACCTTCTCGGGCTACTTGTATGATGTTGCGCCGCGAGGCGATCATGTCGTGTTTATAAGGGTCAATGCGGACCTTGGAAATCCGCCACTTCGCGTGATCCTGAATTGGGAAGGGCTCTTGAAGCAGTAGACAGAGCTAGAACTGTTGCAACCGGGTCACGGAACCGGATGCGGATGACACCTGGGCGCTGGGAACAGATCGAGCGGATCTACCAGGAGGCCGCAGCGCGGCCAGCCGCTGAGCGCGCCTCATTCCTCGACCAAGCCTGCGCGGGCGATGCGGAATTGCGCGCGGAAGTCGAGCGTATGCTCTCCTGCGCCAGCGGATCAGGGGGATTCCTGGAGTCGCCTGCCGTGGAGCTGGCGGCCCGGGCGCTGGCGGAAGGCGCCAGTACTCTCGCGCCAGGAAGCCGTCTGGGCCCGTACGAAATCGCCTCGCTGGCCGGTGTGGGCGGCATGGGTCAAGTGTGGAAGGCCCGCGATACACGGCTGAGGCGCTTGGTCGCACTCAAGATCCTGCCGCGTGAATTCACGGCTGACCCGGAACGCAAGCGGCGCCTCGTCCGGGAGGCCCGTGCGGCTTCGGCCCTGAACCATCCCAACATCGTCACCGTACATGACATTGGCCAGGCGAAAGGCATTGACTACATCGCCATGGAGTACGTCGAGGGCAAGACCCTCGATAAGAAAATCGGGCGCCACGGGCTGAAGCTGGGTGAAGCGCTGAAGATCGCCGTGCAGATTGCCGATGCGCTGGCCAAGGCGCACGGGGCGGGGATCGTTCACCGGGACCTGAAGCCGGGCAACGTGATGGTGACTGCTGAAGGGCGGATCAAACTGTTGGATTTCGGCCTGGCCAAGTTGTCCGAGGCCGCGACGGACGCCCTGGCGACTTCAGCCGGGCAGCCTGCAACCCGGCCCGGCATGGTCATGGGCACGCCGCAGTACATGGCGCCCGAGCAGATTGAAGGCAAGCCGGCCGACCAGCGCACCGACATCTTCGCCTTTGGCTGTGTGCTCTACGAAATGCTGGCCGGACGGCGGGCTTTCCATGGCGACAGCACAATGTCCACGCTGGCCGCGATTTTGAACACAGATCCGCCTCCGCTCGGCGCAGACACTCCGCACGAACTCGAAGAGCTCATTCAACGCTGCCTCCGGAAAGACCCGGCGCGCCGCTACCAGCACATGGACGACGTGAAGGTCGAACTGGAAGAGTTGGAGGAGTATTCAGAGTCGGGCCGGCTCCTCGAAAGTTCGACACCCCAGCCTCGGGTGTCCCGCATCCCCCGATCATGGTATGCCGCGGCGGCTGTCGCCCTTCTCGCCGCAGCATTAGGTGGGTTTACTGTCTCGCGCCTGCTTCCCGGCTCGCATAGAGGGGCGGCCAAGTCCGCGCCCCGCGTTACTCGCATCACCACGGATCCGAGTGTCCTCTGGCCGGCCGTGTCGCCCGACGGCAAGATGGTCGCTTACGTGGCGCGGCGCGACAGCCAGAACTGGGGCATTTGGGTACAGCACGTCGGCGGCGGTGCCGCAGTTCGCATCACCGAGGGCTTCTCCGGTTACGGCCACATCGCATTTTCTGCGGACGGATCCACGATCTACTACCCCTCAAGAGCGAACCCGCCCGGCATTTACGAGATCCCTGTGCTGGGCGGTGAGCCTCGTCTGACGATTCCCGGAGCCCAACACATTCAACCCTCTCCCGATGGCAAATGGCTCGCGTACGCACGGGAAGCTACCGTGTATGTGCAGCCTGTCGCCGGGGGGGAGGCCCGCGAGTTGACCCGCGACTATTGGGGTTATTATTGGAAATCCTGCCTTGTTTGGTCGGCGGACAGTACCCGTCTGTTGGTCGCCTTGCGGAACCTAGACAACGCGACCGGTGGCCAGACCCTAGCCGTCTTTCCGCTCAACGGCTCGAAGAGCAAACCAAGCTATGCCCTGGGCGAGAACCTCAGGAAGCGCGGCTTCACCTTTAGCAGTCTGCGCCTGTACGCCTGGTTGCCCGGCGGAGACATCGTGTTCTCCGCCGGTTATGGCGACGCCTTCAACCTTTGGCGTATCCCGCTAGCGCATGCCAACGAGGCCGAGCCGTCGCCGGTGACAGTGGCGCCTTGGAGCTCCAATATGGCCGATTTGAGAGGCAATCACCTGGTTTTTGCCAACCTGCGCCGTACCGGCCAAGTCTGGCGGCTGCCGGCCGACGTGAATGCGGGACGCGTGCTCGGCGACCCCCAGCGGGTCACCCCGGACCTGGTGGAGGCCCAGTTTCCGGACGTGCGCCGGGACGGCTCTGCATTGGCCTATGTGAGCCGCAAGGGAGGCGGCCAGGGACTTTTCCTTCTTGACCTGCGCACCGGCAAGGAACGCATCCTCGTTTTGGAGGGGAACGACGCGGCGTACAGTACGTTCAGTCCCGGTGGCTCCCGGGTCGCGTTCATGCTGGCACGACGTGGACCCGGCTGGCCAGCCTTTGTCGCCTCGACAGCCGGAGGCGAGGCCAAGTTTGTCGGAGATGGAGGCGGGCGGATCCGCGGGTGGTCCCGCGACGGACGGTTCCTGCTGATCTGGGGAGCGCATGGTGGTCCCCGGACTGCCAGGGTGCTGGACCTCGCCAACGGTCGTGTCACCGACATCATCAAGTCGGATTCCCCGATCGACGGCGCACGCTTCTCGCCCGACAGCCGGTGGATTGCGTTCCTGTCAGCGGAGGAGGATCCGAAACCGCGCCTGTGGATCGCGCCTTTTCGTGGGGCTCAGCCGGTGCCTCCCGCGGACTGGATCGAGATCGCCGGCGGCGGCACTCTACCGTTCTGGTCCCCCGACTGCCGGTCCTTCTATTACGCACGCACGAAGGACAGTAATCCGAACGAGGTTACCTTCTTCCGCCAGCCGCTTAACACTGCGGGCAAACCTACCGGATCGGCGAAGGAGTTCTACTCGGTGAGAGGTTACGGCGTGGGCGGGCTGCTGTTGAACACGATCTGCACCACGCGGGAGCACGTGTACTTGCTGCTGGAAAGCGGTCAGTCCGACATATGGATGATGGACCTTCCTCAGTGAGTCACGGTGTGCTGTAGTTGCATACCGTCCAAAACCGTGAGGCGTTGCCCCGGCCGGAACGGAGTTTTTCCCCAATACTGTAGTACCAGTGATGCTTCGCTATGTCAGGCCATACGAAACAGTCATCTAGGGACTCTGCCCGATTGGGTTCCTCCCCCTGAACCTTTTAGAATTCGATTGAGACCGGAAAGGGCCGCCAGCATGATGATCGCGACAAAACCGGCCAAGGCTCAGTACACCGAGTCCGAGGCCGCCGAAGTGTTGGGCATCTCTGTTGAGAAGCTCAGGAGCCTTGTGCGGGAGCACATTCTCAACGGAGAGGAGGAAAGCGGTGTGCTACCCTACGCCAGCTACCAGCCTTCCGATCTGCTGGTGTTGCGCTTCCTCACATCGGGGGGAGTCAGCGCCACAAATCTGTGTTGACCAGGTGTGGAGGGCGCTGGCCGGCGAGAGCGGCGACCACATCCTCCGCCGCCATCACCGACATACGGCGGCGAGTCGCCACCGACGCGCTGGCAATGTGGGGCGTGAGCACCACGTTATCCAACTTGAGCAGCAGCGGATTAACCTGAGGTTCGCGCTCGAAAACATCCAGTCCCGCCGCCGCGATTCGCTTCTCGCGCAACGCTTCGGCCAGGGCAGCCTCGTCCACGACCGGCCCGCGCGCCGTGTTGATGAGGATCGCGTTGGGCTTCATCAGTTCCAACTCGCGTCTGCCGATTAGGCCGCGCGTCTCCGCGGTCAGCGGAACGTGCAGGCTGACGAAATCCGATTCGCGGAGAAGCCGGTCAGGACCCACGTATTCGAGCGATAGCTCCCTTTCCAGTTCCTCGCTCGCCCGCACGCGGTCGTGGTACAGCACGCGCATCGAGAAACCGCGGCCGCGCCGAGCCACCGCCTGGCCGATCCGGCCCATGCCGAAGATACCGAGCGTCCGGTCATAAATGTCCTGGCCGGCCATGAGGTCGATGGTCCAGCATTTCCACAAGCCGCTGTGGAGAAACTTGTCTGCTTCCACGATGCGGCGTGCAGCCGACATGAGAAGCGCGAAGGCCAGGTCGGCGGTAGTTTCGGTTAACACGCCCGGTGTGTTCGTGACCAGAATACCGCGCCGGGTAGCGGCGGCGATGTCGATATTGTCGAAACCCACCGCGACGTTGGCGATCACGCGCAGGCCATCGAGCGAGTCCAGCATCGGCCCGTCCAGCTTGTCGGTGAGGTGGCTCACGATGGCCTGCTTACCCCGCGCACGCCGGATCAGTTCCTCCCGGGGAAGCCCGTCGTCGGTGGCTTCGTAATCGACGTCGAAGTGCTTGCGCAGCAATTCGACCCCTTCGATGTAGATCCGTTTGGTGACAAGTACGCTCGGACGCATAGGGATTTGGCGAAATCGGATTGTCGCACACGTTACGGGCGTCGTACAATGACCGTTTCAAGGGGACAACATGGCAAAACTAGGTTTTCTCGGCTTGGGCATCATGGGTTACCCCATGGCCCGTCATCTCATGCAGGCCGGCCACCAGGTGGCCGTGTGGTCGCACACCGCCGCAAAGGCTAAGCAACTGGCCGAGGCGGAGGGCGGTACCGCTTGCGCCACCCCCCGAGAAGTAGCAGCCGCGTCCGATTGCGTGTTCCTGTGCGTGGGCAACACCGACATGTGTGAGCAGGCGATCCTTGGCCCGGACGGGGTCATCGAGGGTGCCCGGCCGGGGACGGTGGTTGCCGACGCCAGTACTGTGAGTATCAGTCGCAGCCGCGCCATCGGCCAGAAACTCGCGGCCAAGGGCATCCATTTCCTGGATGCGCCGTGCACAGGGTCGAAACCGGGCGCCGAAGGCGGCACGCTGACCTTTATGATCGGCGGCGACAAGGAAGTCTTCGAGCGCGTGCGGCCCTATTTCGAGCCCATGGGCAAGATGCTTTACTACTGCGGCGGGCCCGGATTGGGGCTGCAGGCTAAACTGACGCAGAACTTGATCCTCTGTAACTTATTGCAGGCATTCAACGAAGGCTTCGTCCTCGCGGCCAAGGCAGGCCTGGACATGGACCTGATGCTCGACATCATCTCCAACAGCGCGGCGCGCAGCGGCCTTGTGAGCTTCAAAGCTCCGTACGTCTTTCGCCGTGATTTCGCCACGAACTTCTCCGTTCAATGGATGCACAAGGACATTGGCCTCATGTTGGAATCCGGTTTGGAGCTGAATGTACCCCTTCCACTGACCGGATTGACGCAGCAGCTATTCAGGGCAGCTTTGGCAAAGGGTTACGGGAAGGAAGATATCTGCTCTACAATCAAGGTGTTAGAGGAGATCGCCGGCGTCGAGGTCAAGTCCGCGAAAAAATAATACAAATTTTTGTTGCAATTCTGAAAGTCATATACTAGAATTGGAATTAAGCCGGGGAGGCAACTCCCACCAAAGCGAGACTAACCTCATAAAAGACCCCTGAAGCAATCCTCCCCGGCGCCCCTAAGAGAGGATTCCCAAAAGCAAAAAGAAGGCCAGATAGGATCTGTATGCGCATGAGGCGGGTTAGTTGGTGGTATTCTGGCATTTGGCTTTTGAGATGAAGACTCTCACCATCCTCGGTTCAACCGGATCCATTGGGACCAGCACCCTAGACGTGGTGGGACGCAACGGCGACCTTTATCGTGTCTACGCTCTGGTTGCCGGCACGAACGCCGATCTTTTGGCGGCACAGATCGCCGAGTTCAATCCCCAGGTCGCCGTCGTCGCCAACGATCAAGTACTGCGCACTCTTACAGATAAACTAAAGGCGAACGGCCTGGACCGGTCGAAGTGGCCGGAGTTGGCCGCCGGAGCCAAGGCGCGCGTGGCGGCGGCCGTGGCACCGGAAGTGGATTTCGTGATGTCGGCGATCGTGGGCGTGGCAGGCCTGGAAGCCACCTACGAGGCGGTCCGCCGGGGCAAGGCGCTCGGCCTTGCAAATAAAGAAGTTATGGTCGCCAGCGGCAAACTGGTAACCGAGGCGGCTCGTCAATCCGGCACCGAGATCATCCCGGTGGACAGCGAACACAACGGTGCTCACCAATGCCTGAGAGCCGGCAAGCGCGGCGAGGTCAGACGGTTGCTGCTTACGGCTTCCGGCGGCCCCTTCCGCCAGACTCCCAAAGAGCTTCTCGCTTCGGTGACACCGGCCCAGGCCCTGAATCATCCAACATGGAAGATGGGACGGCGGATCACGATCGACTCGGCCACGTTGATGAACAAGGGCTTCGAGGGGATCGAGGCGTGCTGGCTGTTCGGCTTTACGCCGGACGAGATCGACGTGGTGGTTCACCCACAGTCTTCCGTGCATGCCATGGTGGAATACGCCGACGGCAGCGTGATCGCCCAGGTTTCGGCAACGGATATGCGCATGCCGATTCAGTACGCGCTTACGTACCCGGCGCGCGAGGCCGCGCCGGTGCCCCGGCTGGATTGGAGCCAGCCGCGGCATTGGGATTTTGCGGCGCCGGATTGGGACAAATTCCCCCTGCTGAGACTTTCCTATGAGGCACAGCGGGCCGGCGGGTCGGCCACCTGTACTCTGAACGCCGCCGATGAGATCGCCGTGGAGAGTTTTCTACGCGGCGAAATCGGCTTTACCGAAATCGGAGAAGTGGTTGAGGAAACGCTGGGGCGCGTGGCCGCGTCGGAACCGCGTACATTAGAAGAGTGCATGGTCGTGGACCAGCAGTCCCGTCGCCAGGCGCGCGAGATCATCGCGGGGCGGACGGTCGCGAGGAGCGGTGACTGCACGCCGGTTCAGGCGGACTGAGATATTTATATGCTGATTCTTGAAAACCTGTGGTGGTTACTGGTGCTGATCGGGGTCATGATCATGATCCACGAACTGGGCCACTACTGGGCTGCGCGTTTTTTTGACGTCCATGTGGAAACCTTCAGCTTCGGCTTCGGTCCGCGGCTCTTCGGCTTTCGCAAGGGCGAGACGGACTTTCGTTTTTCCGCAATCCTGTTTGGTGGCTATGTGAAGATGGCCGGCGAGCAACCGGGCGACTCCACGGACGACCCGCGCGGCTTCCTGGCCAAGCCGCGCTGGCAGCGTCTGATCATCGCCTTGGCGGGACCGACCATGAACGTGGTCCTGGCGATCGCTCTCGTGACGGGCCTGTTCATGGTCCGGTATCCGAAGCCGGCAGACCCGAACGCGCCCGCCCTGGTCGGCAACGTGCTCCCGGATTCGCCCGCAGCCAAGGCCGGCATCCGCGAGGGCGATGTCATCGTCCAGTTGGACGATTTGCAGAGACCTAACTGGGAAGCGATCGTAATGCGCGAGGTTTCCGGGGCCAACCGCGCGTTCCACGTAACCGTCGAGCGCCGCGGGAAGCGCATCGAAACCACGGTCACACCGATGCTCGACGAGAAGACCGGCATCGGATTCGCCGGCTGGGCGGACCAGAGCGAAGTGCAGATCGCCAACGTCAGCCCCGGCATGCCGGCCGAGCAGGCGGGGTTGCAGCGCGGAGACCTGATGCTGGCCATTAACGGCATTCCCATCCGTTCGCGCTTCAAGCTCCAGGAAGTGATCCGGGCGAGCGGAGGCAAACCCGTGCAGATCGACTTCCAGCGTGAGGGCCGCCGTCAGTCGGCTCAACTGCATCCCGTGTTCTCAGACCTGGACGGAACCGGACGGTGGATGATCGGCGCCTACTTTGAGGACCGGGTTGTTTTCACGCGTCTGCCGTTGCATGAGGCTCTGGCTGAATCCACCCGCTACAACGTAAAGGGCGCCACCCTGATCTATCAGTTCCTGCGCGGGTTGATCGAGCGGCGCGTGTCGGCCAAGTCCGTCCACGGTCCGATCGGCATCGCACAACTGTCGGGTGAAGCGGCCCGCGAAGGCCCGTTCGCGTTCGTCGGTTTGATGGCCATGGTGAGCCTGAACCTGGCTGTGATCAATCTTTTGCCCATCCCCATCATGGACGGCGGCGTGGTGCTGATGCTGCTCATCGAGATGATCATGCGCCGGGACATGAGCCTACCTGTGAAAGAAATGGTTTTCAAGCTGGGCTTTGTCTTCCTGATGATGGTGATGGCCTTCGTGATCTACAACGACATCGCCCGGATTCTGCCTCCCGGCGCGCTGTTGCCACGCTGGTAACGCCCGCCGGGTCCGGGTGCGGCGCACGCACTTCTTCCCGGCGGCGAGTTGCCTTTACTTCCTTAACACGCTATAAAGCTAATTGCTTCACATGTTGGTCCTAGTCTTCCTTCTGACCCTTCTTACAGCCTCGGGGGCCGAATACGCCACCCCGGCGGGCACGCGTACGGCTGCGCGCAGGCCCGGCGCCGAAAGTATTCTCCCCGGAGGCCGCATGATCGCGCCGCTCGGGCTTCAATATTCAACTGGCCCCGGCCCATTCGGCCTGGCCGTGAACGACAACGCCCGCATGGTTGTCACCGCCGACGGTGGCCCCAACCGCTACTCGCTCACCGCTCTGCTGCGCAGTGGTTCGCGATGGGAGATCCGTCATGTGGCGGCTCCCCAAAAGGGTGATCCCGAGGCTGAGAATGACGACTGGCGCAGCGTCTTCATGGGGCTCGCCTTCAGCGGGGATCGAGACGTATGGGCTTCGGAAGGCAACTCCGGCCGTGTGCGCCTGGTGCACATGCCCGGCGGAGAGGTCGAACAAATCTATAGCCTCAACCAGGACGGCTTCCAAGACAGCTACACGGGCGATCTGGTCCTCGACCGCGCGCGCGAGGTTCTTTACGTTGTCGATCAGGCGAATTTCCGCGTGGTGGTGATCGACCTCAAGAAGAAGCGCATCGCCGCCTCTCTCCGCGTGGGCCGCATGCCATTCGCGCTGGCTTTGTCGCCGGATGGCCGCCAGCTTTACGTCACGCACATAGGGATGTTCGAATACAAGCCGATTCCCGGCGCCGACCCTAACCGCGTCCTCGAAACCGGACTTCCCTTCCCCGCCTTTGGCTTTCCGTCCAAGGACGCCGCGGACGGCGCGCGCCGCGAGACGGCCGCCGGGACAGTGGACGTGCCGGGCTTGGGCGACCCGAACGCCGCCGCGTCCAATTCGCTCGCCGTGGTGGATGTCTCCAATACGGAGGCACCCAGGGTCGAGCGCTACATACGCACCGGATTGCCCTTCGGCGGAAAGGTCGTGGGCGGCAGTAGTCCTTCGGGCGTGCTGGCCGTGGGCGGCCGCGTGTACGTCTCCAACGGGCACAACGATTCGATCAGCGTCATCGATCCGGTGGCCGGGCGCAAGATTACGGACATTCCAATCCGCATTCCCGGCTTGGAGGACTTCCGGGGCGTGCTGCCCATCGGCATGGCGTACGATGCCAAGACCGGCTGGCTGCTGGTGGCCGAGGCCGGCATCAACGCCGTGGGCGTCATCGACACTCGGACCATGAAGCACATCGCGCACCTGCCGGCGGGCTGGTTTCCCACCCGGTTGGTGGTGGACCGGGGCACCGTGTACGTGAGCAACGCCAAGGGGCATGGAACGGGGCCGAACGCCACGCCCTACGCGGCACTCGAGCACAGTTTCCAGGCTGAGCTGAGACGCGGCACGGTGTCCATTTACACGATGCCGTCCGCCCAGGACCTGGAGGCGCACACCGCAAGGGTGTTCGAGTTGAACGGCTTCGTGCCACAGGAAGGCGACGCCAAACCTCTTCCCCGAGGACTGCGCCGCGTGGTGATCATCGTCAAGGAGAACCGGACATTCGACGAAGTGTTCGGCGACGTCGAAAGCGCCTCCAACGGGACCGTGAACGGAGCGCCCATGCTGGCGCGCTTCAGCCGCTACGCCATGGTCAGCAGCCCGCGCGGCAGCTTCCGCAGCCGGACCACCCTGCGCAATGTGAACGTTACGCCCAACCATCACGAGATGGCGGCGCGGTGGGCCTTCAGCGACAATTTTTACGCTGACAGTGAGGTCAGCGTGGACGGACACCATTGGATTGTGGGTTCGTACCCGAACGCCTGGACCGAGAGCACGGTCATGGCAAGCGGCCAGAAAAACTTCCGCTTTCCTACCAACGCCCCGGGCCGCCTGCAATTCCCGCAGAGCAATTCGAGTGTGCACCCGGAGGAGCAACTTGAGGCCGGTGCCCTCTGGCATCACCTGGAGCGCCACGGCATCACGTTCCGCAACTACGGCGAGGGTTTCGAGCTGGCGGGTGTCTATGAACAGGGCGGCATGAAGCCCACCGGCGCTCGCTACTTGACGAACGTTCCCATGCCGGACCCGCTCTACCGCAACACGTCGCGCGACTATCCGCAGTACAATACGAACATTCCGGACCAGTATCGCGCTACGCAGTTCATCCGGGAGGTTGAGGAAAAGTACATAAAGGGCGGCGAGGAGTTCCCCCGTCTGGTGTTCATCCACTTGCCCAACGATCACATGGCCAAGCCACGGCCGGAGGACGGCTACCCTTTCAACTCCTCCTATGTCGCCGACAACGACTACGCACTGGGGCGCATCATCGAGTTCCTCTCTAAGACACCCTGGTGGCGCGAGATGGCCGTGCTGGTGACCGAGGATGACGCACAGGGCGGCGTGGACCACATCGACTCGCACCGCACCGTTTTCCTGGCCATGGGCCCGTACGCCCGAAAGAACTATGTATCGCACGTGAACGCGAGCTTCCCCAGCCTGCTGAAGACGACGTTCCGCATCCTGGGAATTCCTCCCTTGAACCTGTACGACGCAGCGGCCGCCGATCTGGCCGGGTGCTTCACCAACGAGCCGGATTTCACGCCCTACCGGGCCCTGCCCATCAACCCTCTGCTATTCGATCCCTCGAAAGCCAAGGACCCGCTCGATCCCGTGCCTGGACCGAAGATGGACGATCCGGACTTTCTCCGCGAACAGCACCGGCGGTGACCAATGGACCGGATCAAGCGATCTGCGCGCACGCTAGCCTACCCCGTACTGCTCGCGCTGATCGTCACCGGTTTTTATTGGAAGCTGGTTCTCACGAAGCAGTTCACATGGCTCAGCAGCCCGGACATCGCCTGTCAGGTGATGCCGTGGATGGCGATGCAGGCCCGTGCCTGGCAGCAGGGGGAATTCCCTGCCTGGGATCCATTTCATTACGGCGGCCAACCGCTGGTGGGGCAGGTCCAGCCCGGCGCCGCCTACCCGCTCAATTGGCTGCTGTTCCTGCTGCCATTGCGGGACGGGCAGCCGCGTGACGGTTACCTCCACTGGTATTTCGTCCTGATCCATTTCATCGCCGCGCTGGCCTGTTACGCGCTGTGCCGCGATCTCAAGCGCAGCCGGGGCGCCGCGCTCGTGGCCGGAGTGGCATATGGTTTAGGCGGCGCGCTGGCCGCCATCGACTGGCCCCAGTTGCTCAACGGTGCGACGCTGGCGCCGCTGGCGTTCCTGTTTCTTCTGCGCGCGGCGCGCGGCCGGCGGCCGCTGACCAGCGCGGCTCTCTCGGGCTTCTTCCTCGGCTTGTGCTGGCTCGCCGGGCATCACCAGGTTCCGCTGTTTTTCACGCTCGCGGCGGCGGCCGCCTGGCTGTTCCAGATTTTCAGGCGTGAAGGAGTACATTTGCCCTGCCTGCGGCTGGCGATGCTGAGCGCAGCGGTTTGTGTTTTGACGAGCGGGCTGCAGACTCTGCCCGCCTATGAGTACGGCAAACTTTCGCGGCGCTTCATTTCCGGTGACCAGCAACTGCGGTGGAATCAAGCCGTTCCTTACGCAGTGCACAGCGATTTGGCGACGCCGCCCACGACGCTGATTGGCATTGTGATCCCGGGCGTTTACCGGAATACGAATCCGCACCTGGGCTTCGCGATCGTGT
This sequence comes from uncultured Solibacteraceae bacterium, assembly GCA_964384215.1. Classification (GTDB taxonomy): domain Bacteria; phylum Acidobacteriota; class Terriglobia; order Bryobacterales; family Bryobacteraceae; genus JAJFUV01. The sequence goes on from CAYLLB010000021.1 coordinate 60,781, forward strand.
CCCTGGCAGTGCTGGCGGCCGCGGCAGGCTGGCGGCACCCCCGCGTAAGGTTGTTCACCGTCTTGGCCGTGGGCGGGCTTCTGCTCGCCCTCGGGCCGCACAGCGTGGTGCACGGAGTGCTCTATGCGATCGTCCCCCTGGTCGAAAAAGCCCGCAGCCCGTCGATGGCCCTTCCGGTGTTTAGCCTGGGCGCGGCGGTGCTGGCGGCGTATGGACTGGACTTCGTGGAGCGCAAGCGAAGCCGCATCTGTCTTTCGCGGCTGCGCGTCGCGCTTGCGGTCTGCGGCGGGGTGATCCTGCTGGGAGTCCTGGGCATTCTCACGGCGCGCAAGATGTCGTTCGACATCGAAGAGCGCGTGGCCCTGGCCGGCTTCTTCGCCCTGGCCGCCGCGGCGCTGCTGGGGATAAAGCGGACGGGGCGAGGGTTGGCCGCCTGCGTGCTCCTCCTGGCTCTGGTCGAGATCGGCAACACCAGCGGCTATGCGTTCCCTCACGGTGGCGAGCCGGGGCGCATCGGGCTTCTGCGCCTGCTCCGGGACGACCGCGACATCGTGGCATTCCTGCGCAGCCGGACGGACCGGGGCCGCGTGGAGATCGACATGGGCCAGATTCCGTACAATTTCGGCGATTGGAACGGGATCGACGCTTACGACGGCTTCGTGTTGGGGAATCCCGAGAGCGTGGCGCGGCTCGACATGTACAATATGCGCACGCGCATGCTTTACGGCAATCGCTATGCTTTGCGCCGGCAACCCGAATCGCCGGCCCAGCGCGAAGTCTTTGCGGGCCTGAGCGGCTTGAAAGTGTACGAGAATCCCGGTGTGTTCCCTCGCGTGTGGACGGTGCATGACGCGGTCCAGGTTCCCGATCAGGAAAATGACATACGCCGTCTCATGGCCGATCCAGGCTTCGACCTGGCGCGCCGCACATTCCTCACCACTGCGCCGCCCAGGCTGGAAACCTGCGCCGCCACGGACCAGGCGCGCCTGGCGGGGCGCAGTCTCAACCACGTGACTATCGACGTGGACATGGCTTGCACGGGCATGGTGGTGGCGAGCGAGAATATGTTCCCGGGTTGGCGAGCCACAGTGGACGGCGCACCCGCCGAACTGCACGCGGCTTACACGTTCCTGCGAGGAGTGGTGGTGCCCGCGGGACGGCACCGCGTGGAGATGCGCTATCGTCCGGCGTGGCTTTACGCCGGCGCGGTGTTCAGTTTGCTAGGCGTGGCGGCAGTCCTGGTCCTCGCCTGGCGGGAACGGTGCAAGGAGGCGTTGCGAGCATGAGTGAATTCTATCTGGGTGTGGATGGAGGCCAGTCTTCCACCACCGCCCTGATCGGCGACCGCGAGGGCCGTGTGGTCGGGTCCGGCCGCGGCGGGCCGTGCAACCACGTGGGGGCCGCCCAGGGCCGCGAGAAATTCGTGCGCACTATCGGCGACTGCGTTTCGGCGGCGGCGCGCAGCGCCGGCCAGGATCCCGGCCGGATCGAGTTCGCCTCCGCCTGCCTGGGCTTCAGCGGAGGCCCGGCGGACAAGGAAGAAATTCTGGGCCAGATGCTGCGCGCGGAACGCATGTCGGTTACGACGGATGCGTTGATTGCGCTCAGCGGCGCTACGGGCGGCGCTCCCGGCATCATTACCATCTCCGGCACAGGGTCCATCGCTTACGGCCGCAACGCCGCGGGCAAGACGGCGCGCGCGGGCGGCTGGGGCTATGTGTTCGGCGACAGCGGCAGCGGGTTCGACCTGGCGCGCCGCGCGTTGCAGGCTGCCTTGCGTTTTGAGGAGGGTTGGGGGCCGGAGACTGCCCTGCACTCCATGTTGCTCGAAGCCACCGGCGCCGGCGACGCCAACGACCTGTTGCACCGCTTCTACACCACTGAGTATCCGCGGCCCAGGATCGCCGCGTTCTCGAAGCTCGTGGACCGTGCAGCGCAGGCAGGCGATGCCGTCGCGCTCGAAATCATCGAACAGTCCGCCGGCGAACTGGCCCGCCTGGCCGCAGCCGTGCGCGGGCAGTTGTTCGCGCCGGGCGAGGAGGCGCGAGTGGCTTACATCGGCGGAGTGTTTCATTCCGCCATGTTGCGGGAATGCTACATCGCGCTGGTGGACGCCGAACCCGGCAATCGATGCGGCCCACCCGAGTACGGACCGGCGACCGGAGCGCTGATTGAGGCTTATCGAGCCGCGGGGATCACCCCCAGCCTCGCGGACGTGCCGGAATTCGAAAAATGAGACCGATTATCCTGTTTTTGACAGCGTGCGCGCTTACGGCCGCCGAGCCGGACTGGACGCGGATCGATAGAGAAGCACTGGAGCTTTTTCAGCGCTACGTGCGCATCGCCAGCGTCAATCCGCCCGCCGACACGCGCGAGGCTGCGTCCCTGCTGAAGCGGGAACTGGAGGCGCGTGGAATCGAAGCGCACACATACACCAGCGGCCCGCAGGGGCAGACCAACCTGGTGGCGCGCCTGGCAGGGAGGGACCGTTCCAAGAAGCCGCTCGTATTGATGAACCACATGGATGTGGTGCCTGTAGACCGCAAGGCCTGGAAGTTGGATCCGTTCGGGGCTTTGATCAGGGACGGCTTTCTGTGGGGACGCGGCGCGTTCGACATGAAGCCGATCGGCGTCCAGCAGTTGGTGGCGCTCGGGGCCATGAAGCAGGCCGGTATCGTGCCGGCTCGCGACATCGTCTTCCTGGCAACCGCCGATGAGGAGGTTGCCGGCAAGTACGGCGCTCAATGGATGATCGATAACCATTACAGCGAGATCGACGCCGGGTACGTGATGGACGAGGGTGGCTTCGGCTCCCGCGAGGTGTTCGCCGGCGGCAAACTGGTGTTCGGCGTGGCGGTGGGAGAGAAGCAGCCCGTTTGGCTTCGCTTGCGCGCTCGCGGCACGGCAGCCCACGGCTCGCAACCCATTCCGGACAACGCCAATGACATCCTGCTGGCGGCAATCGAGAAAGCCAAGGCCGTTCCGCCGCCCGCGACCCAGCATCCGGTGGTCGAGGAGATGATGCGCGCCATCGGCGGCCAGGCGGCGGGCAATAAGTTCACGTCGGCGATCCGCCGCAACACGGTGTCTCTCACCACGCTGACAGCGGGCGTCGGTTCGCCGCCGAAGGTGAACGTGATCCCCTCGGTGAGCGAAGCCACGCTGGATTGCCGCCTGCTACCCGGCGTCAATGCCGAGGAGTTCATCTCGGAAATGAAGGCGCGCATCAACGACCCTCGTGTCAGCGTGGAACTGCTCTCGCTCCCGGTGGACCCCGGGACCAGTTCCTACCGCACGCCGTTGTTCGCGGCCATCCGCTCCGCTATCTTGAAGCAGTATCCGGACGCGGTGGTGACGCCCATTCTGGTGCCTTACAGCACGGACTCGGCAAAGTTCCGAAAGAAGGGCGTCCCGGCTTACGGCTTGTTGCCGGTGGTGGTCGATCTGGCAACTTTCAGTTCCATGCACGGTGACGCCGAACGTTTGCCGGTCGATGGGTTCCTGAAAGGTGTACATATCTACTTCAATCTGTTAAGGTCTGAATATTGATGTCTAGGAGCGCGCCGCCGTCCGGCGGCCGGTCCGCGTCACGGAAGGATTTCGGAATTGGATCAAGAACAGACGCCCGCCAAGCCGCGAGCGCGTCAAGACAAGTGCTTCCTGATGATGCAGCGCGATCTCACACTGGCGCTGGCATCGGCTAAGGATCTCAGGACAGCCTACGATATCATTCTGAGAACCTGTTTGAAACTTGAGGATGTGGATTCCGGCTTGATCTGCGAAATCTGCTCCCGTACCGATAGCGCCCGCGTGGCCGCCAGCATGGGGCTCGACGAAGCGCTCTTCGCCCACACGCGGGTCTTTCCCCTGAGTTCGCCAAACGCCAGATTGCTGATGGCTGGCGGGCCTGCCTGTCTGAACACGACGGTCCCGACCATCCTGCCGATGGCCATGTGGGAGGCGGCGAAGCTTCGCGCGACGGCCGTCCTTCCAATAAAGTCCGATGGGCAGGTGGTAGCGTTGCTGAGCCTCGGAACACGCACGCGGGAAAGGATCGGCGAGGAAGCCCGCCTGATGCTGGAGACCACGGCGAACCTGGTCGGCGAGACGATCGCCCGGTTTCAGGCCGAGGAAGCCGTCCGCGATTCCGAGCGGCGGCACCGGGAGATTTTCGATTCCGCTCCGACACCGCTTTGGGAAGCGGATTTCTCCGGCCTCGTGGACTACCTGAAGGATTTGCTCAATCGCGGCGTTTCCGATCCTGTCGCCTACTTCACCGGGCACCTGCCGGCAGTCGGGGAATTGCTTTCGCGCATACGTGTGCGGAACGTGAACCAAGCCGCCGTCGACTTTTACCGGGCCAAGTCGCGTAAGGAGATCGTGCGCCGACTGGCCGAGATCTACACGCCGCAGGCGTTCGAGGCCATAAGCCGCGACGTGCTCAGGCTCATTGACGGTTCCACACGGCATGAAATCGAGATCCGGACCAACACACTGGATGGCGAACCTCGTGACGTGCTCGTGCGGATCGCTGCGGTCCCCGGTTGTGAGCGCACACTTTCGCGGGTCATCATCTCAATGCTCGATCTCACCGAGCGCAAACGCGCCGAGCGTGCCCTGAAGGAGTCCAAACGCACGATGGACGCGTTAGTACTACACCTGCCCGGAGTATTGATACGCCACGGCAACCGGCCGGGCTGGCCGATCGAATATATCGGGGGCAGAGTCGAAGAAGTGTGTGGCTACCCGGCAGAGCATTTCCTGGGCCCAGGCTCGCTGGATTACATGTCGGTATTAGTCGAGGAAGACCGCCCGCGGCTGTCTGAAGCGGTGCGCCAGGCCATGTTGACCAGGCGTCCCTACGCGGCCGAATACCGCATTCGAACGAAGGCAGGACAGGTGCGGTGGATCGGCGAAGAAGGCGTGCCCGTCTTCCAGGGTGACGAACTGGAAGCCCTGGAGTGTTTCCTGTTCGATATTACGGAGCGCAAAGAGGCCGAGGCGGAACGGCAATTGTTGCAGGCCCAGCTCGTCCAGGCTCAGAAGATGGAATCCATCGGCCGGCTGGCCGGCGGCGTGGCGCACGATTTCAACAATGTGCTGACCGTCATTAACGGTTATAGCCAACTGGCCGCCGAACGCGCGCGGCAGGACCCGGCGTTGCACGGTCTGATCGAGGAGATCCATCAGGCCGGCGAGCGCGCAGCGACGCTCACCCGGCAGTTGCTGGCCTTCAGCCGCAAGCAGGCCGTCAAACTCGAACTGGTAAACCTGAACGGCACGATACGCGATATGCAAGGCATGCTGCGCCGGCTCCTGGGTGAAGACGTGGAATTCGTGACCCGGCTCGAAGAGGGCCTGGACGCGGCCCATGTCGATGCGGCGCAGATGCAGCAAGTCCTGATGAACCTCGTGGTGAACGCGCGCGACGCCATGCCGCACGGCGGGCGGTTGACCATCGCCACAGAGAACACGGACCTCGGTGAGCCTGAGACGGCGCGATGCCCATCGGCCAAGGCGGGCAAGTTCGTGTGCCTGACCGTGAGCGACACGGGCGAGGGCATGAGCGAGGAGGTTCGCTCTCACATTTTCGAGCCGTTCTTCACTACCAAGGTTGGATACGGTACAGGCCTCGGGTTGGCTACCGTTTACGGCGCGGTCGCGCGATGCGGAGGGTGGATCTCGGTAGACAGCGCGCCGGGCAAAGGTTCCACGTTTCGCGTCTTCCTGCCGCGGGCCTGTGCCTGCGCTGTCTCGGCCGAACCCGCCCCGCCGCCGATGATCCGGCACGGCGACGAAACGATTCTGGTCGTCGAGGACCAAAAGGAGGTGCGCGGCCTGATGACCGTGGCGCTCCGCGCGTACGGCTATCGTGTGTTGGAGGCCGCCGGCGGCGCCGAGGCGTTGGAGATTTTCGCTTCCCACGACGGGCAGGTTGACCTGCTGCTCACCGATATGGTCATGCCGGGCATGAACGGAACGGATCTGGCGCGCCGGCTTGTGGAGAGGAAAGCGGATCTTAAAATTCTCTACGTGTCCGGCTACAGCGAGGACCTGGCGGAGCGCCGGTGTGAGTTGGGGCCCGGCTCGTCGTATTTGCCCAAGCCGTTCACACCGGATGTGCTGGCCGCAAAGGTCCGCGAAGTCCTGGGATAGAACCGGCCGCGGGGAGTGCGCGTTTCCTCGTCGGCACCTAGTAACATAGGATTATGGCCAAATTATCCATCCGAGATCTCAACCTCAAAGGAAAGCGCGTCTTCATACGCGTGGACTTCAATGTGCCTCTGGCGCCGGGCGGCAAGGAAATCACCTCCGACAAGCGCATCAAGGCGTCGCTGCCTACCATCAAGTACGCCCTCGAGCAGGGAGCCGGCCTGGTGCTGGCGAGCCATCTGGGCCGTCCAAAGGGAAAAGTCAACCCGGAAATGAGCTTGAAGCCCGTGGCCGCGAGGCTGAGCGAGTTGCTTGGCAAGCCGGTCGTCATGGCTCCGGACTGCATCGGACCGGAGGTGGAAGCCATGAAGCCCGCCCCGGGCGGGATCCTGTTGCTCGAAAATCTCCGTTTCCACCCGGAAGAGGAGAAGAACGATCCGGCCTTCGCCAAGAAACTCGCCGCACTGTGCGACGTGTACGTCAATGATGCTTTCGGCACCGCGCACCGCGCCCACGCCTCGACGGTCGGGATCATTCAATACGTGCCCCAGGCGGCGGCCGGACTTCTGATGGACAAGGAGCTCGAATACTTGAGCAAGGCCACCACCAATCCCGCTCGTCCGTGCGTGGCGATTCTGGGCGGAGCGAAGGTGTCCGACAAGATCGAAGTCATTCAGAACCTCATGAAGTTCGTCGATCAGATCCTGATCGGCGGCGCGATGGCATACACGTTCCTGAAGGCCAAGGGTGAGCCCACGGGCAATTCCCTGGTCGAGGCCGATAAGGTCGAACTGGCGAAAGAACTGCTCGCCGCGGCGGGCGGCAAACTCATACTGCCTTGCGATCACGTGGTAGCCGCTGAACTGAAGGAAGGCGCCGCGCACGAAACCGTTACGACGATCCCGGACGGCAAGATGGGCCTGGATATCGGCGCGGCGACCGTGGCGGCCTATGCGAAGGTGATCGCGGGCGCGAAAACCATCATCTGGAACGGCCCCATGGGCGTGTTCGAGAAGCCCCCGTTCGACGCTGGCACCGTGGCGCTGGCCAAAGCCGTGGCTTCGAGCGGGGCCATCAGCGTGGTGGGCGGCGGCGATTCGGAAAAGGCCGTCAAGAGTGCCGGCGTGGCCGACAAGATCAGCCACATTTCGACGGGCGGCGGCGCTTCGCTCGAGTACCTCAGCGGCATCGAGTTGCCGGGGGTAGCCGCTCTGACCGACAAGTAAAGTCTGACGCGCCCGGCGCCGTCGAAGGCTCTTGCAGCGCCGGGCGCGCTATGATATCAGTAGTACATTAAGTCGGGCACCGAAGCCCACATGATGTTCTGGGCCTCCGGCAGGTTTCCGGTCCGAAATCGAATCTCGTCTTCATAAGGAGTACGGCTGTGGAAGCAGTTAACCGCCGATTAATCCGTCCGCCGCTGAACGAAATAAAGGAACAGCAGGCCGGCAAGCAACGCAATCCGAACCAGAAGAAAGCTGTCCCCCCGGACACCACCAACGCCGAGAATTATTACTACGTCAAGCAGATGCAGACCAAGACGTTGATGGTCATCGTCTTCAAGGATGGCGAGACGATCTCCGGCAATATCGAGTGGTACGACAAGAATTGCCTGAAGATCAACCGCGACGGAGCGCCCAACCTTCTCGTCTATAAGCCGAACATCAAGTACATGTACAAAGCGGAACCTGGCGCCTGAGCACGGCCAGCCCGTTAGCGCTTCCCGCGTTTACAGATTTCCAGTCTCATCGAGCGCCGCTCACAGGCTTCCCTGTAGCGGCGCTTTTCTTCGCTGGTCTCCGGGATCACCGGGGGCACCTCGACCGGCCGGCCAGCCTTGTCGATGGCCACGTAAGTGACGTAGGCAGAGGAAGTGTGCGTGACCTCGCCCGTCGTAAGATCCTCGGCCATCACCTTGACCCCGACTTCCATGGACGTCCGGAAGGCCCGGTTCACCGACGATTTGAGGATCACCAGTTGTCCAATGTGAACGGGGTGTAGGAAGCTCATGCTGTCGATGGATGCGGTGACGACCTGGCAGCGCGCGTGCCGGATGGCCGCCAGCGCGCCCGCCATGTCCACCAGATGCATGACTTTGCCTCCCAGCAGGTTGCCCAGCGGGTTGGCGTCGTTGGGCAGCGCCATCTCTCCGTATTCGGAGGCGGACTCCCTCACCGGCCGTCCTGCTCCACTCTTGCTCTTCGGACACGGCATGGCGAGTATCTTAGCATAGCGGTAGCCTGATTCTTATGAGCGCAGATCGCACGGAAGCCTTGAAACAAATGCTCACGGCGGATCCCCGCAACGACTTCGCGCGATTCGCCCTGGCCATGGAATACGCCAAGGCCTCGCAATTGGAGGACGCCGTCCGGGAGTTCGCCTTATTGATTGAGAACAATCCGGATTACTGGGGCGCATACTACCACTACGGCCAGACGTTGGAGCGGCTGTTTCGCCTCGACGAGGCGCGCCAGGCCTATGATAAGGGCATCGAGGTTACCGGACGGATGGGGCAAACGCGGGCTCGCTCGGAGCTGGAAGCGGCGCTCCAACTGCTGGGCTGACCGGTCATTGCCTCCAGCCGTTTGACACCTCGGGGAAGCGCCCAATATACTGAAAGTTCTGGGGGTTCCCCGGGATTCACACCAGTCGGCGCTATGAGTCGGATTCTGCGCTCGGCGCAAAGGGATTAGCATGCCAAAACGTACTTTTCAGCCGAATAACCGCAAACGGGCCAAGACCCACGGGTTCCGGGAGAGAATGAAGACGAAGGACGGCCGTGCCGTTTTGGCGCGCCGTCGTGCCAAGGGCCGCAAGAAGCTCACGGTGAGTAGCGAGAGAGCCGTTCGTTACGCCAAGTAACTCGATTCAGACCGGAAGTTCCGGTTTTGCGTTTCCCAAGCGGGCGCGGCTACTGAAGAGCCCTGAGTTTCGGGAGGTCTTCAGCAATGGCGTCCGGACGGCGGGAAAGTTGTTTTCTGCAACGTACTACCTGCGGCCAGGAGAGACGGAATCCCGCATCGGATTCGCAGTGGGCCGTGCGGCGGGCAATGCCGTGGTTCGCAACCGGCTGCGCCGCCGGTTGCGAGAAGCAGTCCGGCTGCACCGCGACCAGCTCCAGGCGGGCTGGTGGATTGTTCTAAATCCGCGGCGCGCGGCCTTGACAGCCGGCTTCGACGAGTTGGAACGCGAAGTGGAGAGGTTGTTCACGCGATGCAGCAGGCCTTAATCTGGCTCCTTCGCTTTTACAAGCGGTGGATCAGCCCGCTACTGCCCTCGGCCTGCCGGTTCTATCCCACTTGTTCGGAGTATATGCAAGAGGCGGTGCGCAAGTACGGCGCGCTTCGCGGCGTCTGGCTCGGTCTCCGACGCCTCAGCCGTTGCCACCCGTTCCACGAAGGCGGTTACGACCCTGTCAGATAGACACTCACCATCAAGAGAAGACATGAGCGATCCAGCCAACAACCCCAACCAGCCGGCACCGCCGAAGAAGGAACTGTCCATGGAGACGCGGCTTATCATAGCCTTCGTCCTCATGGGAGCGGTCTTGTTCCTGACTCCTTACATTTTCAAGCCCGCGCAACCCCTGCCGCCGGCGAAGGCGCCCGCCGCCAAGTCTACCGCGCAGGTTCCAGATGCTGCGCCGGTGCAACCAGCCCCCGCGCAAGCAGCGGAGCAGAAAGCCAAGGCCCAACCCGCGGAAGCCGTAAAGCCGGTTGCGGCCGAAAAGGAAGAAACCGTCCTGGTGGACACAGCGTTGTACAGAGTCCAGTTTTCGAATCGCGGCGCCGTGGTTCGCAGTTGGGTGCTGAAGAAGTTCACCGACAACGCCGGCAAGCAGTTGGAACTGGTGAACGCCTCCGCCGCCCCGAAGACCGGGTATCCATTCGCAATTATCCCGAAGAACGCGCGCGTCTCCGCTGATCCAAACCAGGTGTTGTACAAGGTGGACCGTTCGAGCGATGGTCTCGGCGTCGCATTCACGTTCTCCGACGGCCGGCTCTCCGTGAAGAAATCGTTCCGCTTCGATCCGAGCAAGCACCTGTCCCAGATTTCGTCCGAGGTGAAACAGGACGGCACGCCAGTGCCGCACCTGCTCGCCTGGCGCGGCGGGTATGGCGATAACGCAGTTCCCAACCCGGCCGCTACACAGCGTAGCCTGCACTTCGACCTCGCGCAGAATAAGTTGATCGTCAACGAAGCCAAGGCGGCCAAGGACGGCCCTCTCGGCGAAACGGGCAATTATTCCTTCGCGGGCATCGAGGATGCCTACTTTGCCGCCGTCTTCCTCCCGAGTCAAGGCGCATCGCTCGAGATCGACACCTTCGCCGATTCTCTGCCTACGGCGGCCGACCCGAACAAGCAGGAGCCCCGCGTGGGCGTGGGCGTGGGTGGAGCGGCCGCGCAGGATCTCCAGCTTTTCGTGGGGCCCAAGGATATCGAACTGCTCAAGAAGGTGGATCCCAAGCTCGAGCAGTTAGTGGACTTCGGGTGGTTCTCCTTCCTGGCCAAACCGCTGTTCGTATGCGTGAACTGGACGCGCGATCACATCATCAACAATTACGGATGGGCGATCGTGCTGGTCACGGTGGCCATCAACTTCCTGCTGCTGCCATTGAAGATCTCCAGCCTGAAGTCGATGAAGAAGATGTCCATCCTTCAGCCGCAGATCAAGGCCATCAACGCCAAGTACGCGGGCCTGAGCCTCCGCGACCCAAAGAAGACGCAGCAGAACCAGGAGATCATGGATCTCTACAAGAAGCACGGCGTGAACCCCACTGGCGGCTGCCTGCCGATGATCCTGCAGATCCCGTTCTTCTTCGCGTTCTATAAGGTGCTCTCAGTCGCCATCGAGATGCGCGGCGCCGAATGGCTCTGGGTTACGGACCTCTCTCAGCCTGAACATCTGCCTATCCGCATCCTGCCGGTGGCGATGATCGTGACTCAGTTTATCCTGCAGAAGATGACGCCAGCCACCTCGGCCGACCCAACGCAGCAGCGCGTCATGCTGCTCATGCCATTGATGCTTGGCTTCATGTTTTACGGGGTATCGAGCGGGCTGGTGCTATACTGGTTGACCGGCAACTTGGTGGGCATCGCGCAGCAATGGGTGTTCAACCGCACCGTGATGGCGCAGCCGGTCGAAGTCACGCCGCCGCAAAAATCCAAGAAGAGTAGCAGGAAATAGTTCGTGGAAGAGACAAAATATACGGTTGAGGAGTTGGCCCCCGAAATCGACGAGTTCCTGGGAGCGGTGCTGGACGCCGCCAACCTGGATGTGGATTACGAGGTCGTCGAAGGGTCTCATACGCATCCCGACTTCGAAAACCCCGAAGTCGTGGTGAAGTTCAGCGGTCCGGACGTGGACATGCTGCTCGCCAACCGGGCGGAGCTCCTGCTTGCCCTCGAGCACGTCACGATGGAAGCGCTCGACCTGCCGCCCTCGGACCACTCCCGCCTTTGTTTCGACGCCAACGACTATCGCGTGCTGCGCATCGAGGAATTGCGCATGAGCGCGCTCACCGCCGCCGAGCAGGTGAAGAGCACACACCGTCCTTTTCGCTTCAACCCCATGACCAGCCGTGAGCGGCGCATCATTCACCTGGCGTTGCGCAACGAGCCGGAAGTGCGCAGCGAAAGCTTCGGGGTCGGTCCCGGGCGCCAGGTAGTAATCTATCCCGCGGACATGCCGGCGCCTCCTCCCGGCGCGTGGTTCCCGCAGGCCCCGCCGCGCGGCATGCGACGCGGCCGCCGCAGATAAACTTGCAAGTTTCGGATACCATTGTCGCCATCTCCACGCCGCCAGGGCGCGGGGGGCTGGGTGTGGTGCGTCTTTCGGGCGCCGAAGCGCGCTCCATCGCCGAGCGTATTCTGCGATTCGCGCCGGCGGCCGAATGGAAGCCCCGCACCGCGCGTGTGGCCGAGTTGATCGACGAAGACGGCCGCGTGGTGGACCAGGTGGTGGCTACTTGGTTTGCACGACCAAGCTCTTACACGGCTGAGGACGTGGTGGAGATCTCCTGCCACGGCGCCCCCGTAGTGCTTCGGTTCTGCGTCGCGCGCGCGGTGGAGGCCGGAGCGCGGCCCGCCGAACCCGGCGAGTTCACCCTGCGCGCGTTTCTCAATGGACGCCTGGACCTGCCCCAAGCCGAGGCCGTGCGCGACCTCATCGAGGCTACCACGCTCTACCAGGCTAGAGTCGCGGCCGAGCAGACCACTGGCGCGTTGTCGCGCCGCCTGGCGCCCCTCAAGAACCAACTCTGCGACTTGGTTGCGCTCGTGGAGGCGGGACTGGACTTCGCCGAGGACGACTTGCCGGTGGCTTCAACGGACGATTTACTGTCACGGCTGGACCCGTTGCTTGAAGGCATTTCAAGGCTGGCAGCGAGTTACGACTACGGCAAGCTGGTGCACGAGGGGATCGCGCTGGCCATCGCCGGCCGTCCCAACGTGGGCAAAAGCAGCTTGTTCAACCGGCTGTTGGAACGCGACCGCGCGATCGTCACCGAAGTCCCCGGTACCACCCGCGACACGGTGAGCGAGACCGCGACTCTGGCGGGCATCCCCGTAAAGTTCATTGACACCGCCGGTGTGCGCGCCTCGGCCGACCTCGTCGAATCGCTGGGCATTGAACGCACATACGATGCGATTTCTGAAGCCGACCTGACGCTAGTAGTGATCGATTCCTCCATGCCGGTGGAGGCGGCCGATGACGGTTTGATCCGGCACGCCGCCGCACGCGGCCGCCACCTGGTAGTGGCCAACAAGTGCGACCTCCCGAGGCGCGCTGCCATCGAGCCCGGTTGGGTCGAAGTGAGCGCGCTCACGGGCGATGGCATTGGCGCGCTTCGCGAGCGGATCGCCGATACCATCGCGCCCGAAGGCGGGGTGGAGCGCGAATCCGGATTCATCACCAGCCTGCGCCATGAGCAACTGCTGCTCCAGGCACAGGCGCAGATCGAAAAAGCCCGGGAGGCGGTCGTACGTGGCGAGCACCACGACCTACTGGCGGTGGACCTCTACGGAGCGCTCCAGGCCATCGACGAACTGACAGGAGCCACCACCGCCGACGACATCCTCAACCGCATATTCTCGACGTTCTGTATTGGGAAGTGAGGGGTGTTCGGAGTTCCTAACGATACTGGCGGGCGATGTGGTACTTCCTCATACGGGCTTGCAGCGTCGTCCGCTTCAGGCCGAGCCTCGCCGCCGCTCCCCTCGGCCCGCCCACCACGCCGTTCGATTCCCTCAGTGCGTGCAGGATTCTCTCGCGTTCAGCCGCTTGGCCAGCTTCGGGGCTCCGCGGGTGCGGTCCTGCGGCAGCCACCCTTCCCGTGAACGCGGGCATGGCTACAGCCAGCACGTTCCCGCGCGTCAGAATGACGGACCTCTCGATGACGTTCTGTAACTCGCGGATGTTCCCGGGCCAGTCGTAGCGGCTCAACGCGTCCAGAGCGGCCGAAGGGATGTCCACGATGTTGCGCTTCATGCGCTGGGAGTACTTCTGCACGAAATAGCGCGTGAGCAGCGGAATATCCTCGCGGCGCTCCCGCAATGGAGGAACATTCAGTGGGAAGACGTGCAGGCGGTAGTACAGGTCGGCGCGAAACTGGCCTTCGTCCACCATGGCTTTCAGATCGCGGTTCGTGGCCACGACGAAGCGAACGTCGACCCGGATGGTGCGGCTGCCGCCCACTCTCTCGAACTCCTGGTCCTGAATGGCCCGCAGCAGTTTCGGCTGCAATTCCAGCGGCATCTCCCCGATTTCGTCCAGGAACAGTGTGCCCCGGTGCGCCAGTTCGAAGCGCCCGATCTTTTGGCCCACCGCTCCGGTGAAAGCGCCTTTTTCATGGCCGAACAACTCGCTTTCGAGGAGGCTCGCTGGGATGGCGGCGCAGTTCACCTTAACGAAACTCCCTTTTGACCGTGCGCTCTGCTCGTGGATTGCCCGGGCCACCAATTCTTTACCGGTCCCCGTTTCGCCGAGAATGAGAACCGTGGCATCGGTTGGCGCCACGATCTGAATGCCCCTCAAAATCGACTGGAAGGCCGGCCCCTCGCCCACCATGTTCCCGATGTTCTGGTCCAGTCGAAGTTCGTCTTCCAGGTAGAGCTTCTCAGTGGCGAGCCGCTCCTTCATCTCGGCCAGTTCCTGGTAAGAGAGCGAGTTCTCGACTGCGATGGCCACTTGGCGCGCAACCTGCACAAGAAGTTCGATGTCTTCCCCGGTCCATGGTTCCCCGGTGGTTCTGGCGATTTCCAGTGTGCCGAGCGTACGGTTGGGCGTCACCAGCGGAATCGAGCAATGCGATCTGAATCCCAACTCTGCGAACCTGCGGTAATTGGGGGACGGGAACCTGTCGAAGTCAACCTCTTGCACCACGACGGGCTTCCCGGTTGCGAGCGCTTCCGCTGTAGGCATGCCCTCCGCGTTGCCCGACTTGCGGTCGAACTTGAAGAGTTCCTCACCGGGGAAATGCAACGCGTACAACTCGAGTTCGCCAGGGGTATCTTTGCATAGCAGTAGTACAGCGATGTCGTGTTTGATCACCTTGGAGAGTTGCTCGGAAATCGCCGACGCCAGCTCATTCGGTGACAACTTCGAGACGAGCGCATTCGTAATATCGAACAGCGCCCGTACACGGTCCCGTTCGCGCACCAATTCTTGTTTTGCCAGGAAGCCATCTACGGCGACGGCGAACTCGCTGGCTACCCGTTCCAGGAACGTGAGCTCAGCCGGACTGGGGTCATACGGCGCCAGGCAACCGAATCCGATAACACCCAATCGGTTCTCTCCCGCCGTCAGCGGCACAACCGTGAGGGCTTGTAGACCTGCCCTACGAACCATTTCCATGAACTCCGGCCATCGGGCATCGTTCTCGATCGAAGGGATCACCAGCGTCTTCTGATTCCGCCAAACCCAACCTGCGGGCGTGTCTTCACGAGGAGAGAGGGTACCGCCCACAGTGTTCATCTCCCCGGACGCCTTCAGCACATGCAGCCGCATGGCTTTTCCGTCCGGATCGCGGAGGATCATCGCCACGTACTCGAAATCCACGACTCGCCGTAGCGACTCCGCTACGCCCGACAACAGGCTATCCAAGTCCGTGTGGCCCGCGATCGACCGCGCGAGTTCCAGAACGGCTTCGTAGATGTCGCTCTGTGAAGCCCTCACGGTTCCGATCATAACTGGTTTTCTTCCCGCGCTGCGGCAGATGCCTTATGGCAACTGCCGAAAGTGACAATGCGCCCCACCGGCGCACCCACCCTTCCAGAGTCTTCCATCTCACGGGAGGGGCGTTTCTTACGCCCCTCCTCCCAAGACTTTATACAGTGTCACCAGATTGCTCATCCGGGCGAACCGCAGGCTCACCAAGCCCTGCTGCGCGCCGTATAGGGAACGCTGGGCGACGAGGACGCTCAGGTAGCTGTCGATGCCTGCTTTGTAGCGGGCATCGGAAAGGCGGTAGGTTTCCGCCAGCGTATTGACCAAATTCTGCTGGGCCTCCTGCTGCTCCATCAGTCTGGTCCGCAAGCTCAAAGAATCGCTCACTTCTCGGAAGGCCGATTGAATAGCCTTCTCGTACTCGGCGACGGCCAAGTCCCGGTCCACCTCGGCGACTTTCACGTTGGCTTTCCGGGCGCCGGCATCGAAGATGGGCAAAGCCGCCTGTGGCGCAAACTGCCACGTTCGAGAGCCGTACTTGAACAAATTGGTGAGATCGCCGCTCATGAGACCGAGAGCGGCGGTCAAAGAGATCCGCGGAAAGAAGTTCGCACGGGCCGCCCCGATGTTTGCATAAGCGGCTTTTAATTGGTGCTCCGCTGAAAGGATGTCGGGACGCTTGAGCAACACCTCGGAAGGTAGCCCGGCGACGATATCCTTCAATGTCTTCTCGGACCCCAGTTCACCGGGCAGCAGATTGGCCGGAACCGGTGCGCCCACCACAAGGTTGAGCGCGTTTTCGTCCACGGCGACCTGGCCGGTGTAACGGGCGATGTCCACACGCGCCGCTTCGACCTGGCTCTGCGTCTGGCGAAGTTCCAGGTCGCTGGCCATGCCGGCATCGCGCGTGCGCAAGATCAGTTCGTAGTAAGCCTGCTGGGTCTTCAGCGTTTCTTGTGCCAGGTGCAGGTTTTCCCGGTCCGCGGCTAGGGCAAGGTAACTGTGGGCGACAGCACCCACCAGCGCGATCTGCGTTCCCCGGCGAGCTTGCTCGGTCGCCAGGTACTGCTCCAGAGCCGCGCTTTTCAAGCTGCGGATGCGCCCGAACAGGTCGGGTTCCCAGCTACTGATGCCCACGCCGACGGTGATCTGCCCCACCGTATCCGGCTTGCCACTGTTCGACATCTTCGCGGGCAGCCGGTAGGCCTCGCCTCCGGCCGCCGCGCTTACGGTCGGGTACTGCTGGGCGCGCTGGATCTTATACAGAGCCTGGGCTTTTTCGATGTTGAGCGCGGCCATCCTGAGATCCCGGTTGTTGGCCAGCGCCAATTCGATTACGGACTGCAACCGGGCGTCGGTAAAGAACTCGCGCCACTTCACCTCCGCCGCCGAGGGCGCGCCGGCCGTCCTTTGGGACTCCGTGTCGGCCTCGGCCGTGTGCCACGCCTGAGGAACCGGAGGGGTCGGCTGTTTATACTTGGGAGCCAACGCACAGCCGCTCAAGCTGAGCAGAACTCCAATGCAGAGGCACTGGAATGGCTTAATGATATTCATCTCAATGCACCTCCGGACTGACGGGAACCGATGAAGATCCCGCCGGCGGGGTGGTTTTACCTCGCCCAAAGATTTGGGCAACGAGTACGAAGAACATGGGAATGAAGATCAGGTCAATGAACGTGGCGGAGAGCATGCCGCCCGTCACGGCGGTCCCGATGCCGTTCATCGCGCCGGCGCCGGCACCCTTCGTGATGGCCAGCGGCAGCGTACCGAAAAAGAATGCCAGCGATGTCATGATTACCGGGCGGAACCGGATCCTGACCGCCGCAAGCGTCGCGTCGACGAGCCCGGCTCCCTGCCTCATCTGCTCTTTAATGAACTGGATGATCAGGATGGCGTTCTTCGTCGAAAGCCCCATGGTGGTCAGAAAGCCGATTTGGAAGTAAACGTCGTTGGGCAGTCCTCGCAATGTCGTCGCCAGCAAAGCGCCGAACACACCCAGCGGAATCATTAACAGATTCACGAACGGGATGGTCCAGCTTTCATACAGAGCCGCCACGCAAAGGAAGATCACCAGGATTGAGAAAGCGTAGAGCAGAGGTCCTTGCGAAGTAGCCATCCTCTCCTGATACGAAAGGCCCTGCCAGTCCGAGCCGAAGCCCTTGGGCAGCTTTGCCGTAATTTCCTGCATGGCCTGCATCGCCTCGCCGGAGCTTCTCCCCGGCGAAGGCTCGCCCCAAATGTTCATTGAGGGGAAGCCGTTGAACCGTTCCAGCCTGGGGGATCCGCTGATCCAATGGCCGGAGGCAAATGCTGAGAACGGAACGATCTTTCCCTGGTTGTTGCGCACATACAGCTTCTTGAGGTCATCGGGGAGCATGCGGTACGGTGCGTCCGCCTGTGCGAATACGCGTTTGACCCTGCCACCCTGGATGAAGTCATTGACGTAAGCGCTGCCGAACGAACCCGAAATGGCGTTGTTGATACTTGAGATCGGGATTGCCAGAGCACCGGCCCTTTCCCAATCCACGTCGATCTTATACTGTGGCACGTCTTCCATGCCGTTCGGCCGCACCCGCAGCAATCTCGCGTCGCTGGCGGCCATGCCGAGGAGCTGGTTGCGGGCCTCGGTGAGCTTGGCGTGGCCCGCTCCGGCGAAATCGATTAACTGAAAATCGAAGCCCATGGCATTTCCTAGTTCGGAAACCGGAGGGGGCAGGAACGCGAACACCGTGGCTCCGCGAACCTTGCCGAACGCCTGCATTGCCCTTCCGGCCACGGCCTTCGCCGCCAGATCCTTCCGGTCGCGCAGTTCCCAGTCCTTCAGGCGCACGAATACCATACCGTTGTTTTGCGCCCTGCCGGAAAAGCCGATGCCGGCCACGGCCATCACTGATTCCACGGCCTCTTTCTCATTCGCCAGAAAGTGGCGCTGGACTTCATCCGCCACCGCGGTGGTCTGTTCCATCGTCGCGCCTGTCGGCAGGAGGATCTGGCACAACAGGATCCCCTGGTCCTCATCCGGCAAATAACCGGTGGGCAAGTGCAGGAACAGGTAGCCAATAGTGACCAGGAGCACTACATAAACGGCTACGTAACGCAACTTCCGCAGGATTGAGTGCCTGACCACTTTTATGTACTGAGTTCGGACCCAGTAGAAGAGGCGATCAAACCACAACAGAAACGGCCGCACCAGTCGCGGCGCTGTCTCGGCCGGCTCGTGTCCCACAGGCACGGGCCGCAGAAGCGAGGCGCAGAGGACCGGCGTGAGGATCAACGCCACCAGGACCGACAAGAGCATGGATGCGATGATGGTTACCGAGAATTGACGGTAGATGATGCCGGTCGAGCCGGAGAAGAAGGCCATGGGACCGAACACCGCCGACAGCACCAACCCGATACCGACCAGCGCGCTGGTGATTTGGTCCATGGATTTGGCGGTGGCTTCCCGGGGCGAAAGCCCTTCCTCGCTCATGATCCTTTCCACGTTTTCCACGACGACGATGGCATCGTCGACCAGGAGACCGATCGCCAGCACCATGGCGAACATGGTGAGCATGTTGATGGAAAAGCCAAAGAAGCCCAGGACGGCGAAGGTGCCGAGGAGCACCACCGGAACCGCAATCGTCGGGATCAGGGTCGCGCGCATGTTGCCCATGAAGATCAACATGACCAGGAACACCAGCAGGATCGCCTCGAAGAGGGTCTTGACCACCTCTTTGATTGCCACCCTGGTGAACGGGGTGGTGTCGTACGGATAGACGACCTTCATGCCGTGGGGGAAGTACTGGCTCATCTCTTCCATCCGGGCGCGGATCGCATCCGCCGTATCCAGCGCGTTGGCGCCGGCAGCCTGACGGATGGCCAGACCCGCCGACGGCCTGTTGTTGTACGTGCCGTCGATGTCGTACACCTCGGTTCCCAGTTCCGTTCTCGCCACATCCGAGACGCGCACCACGGATCCGTCCGGATTCGTGCGGATCGGGATTGAGGCAAACTCGGCGGGGGTCTTGAGAAGGTTCTGGACGATGATGGCGGCGTTCAGGCGCTGCCCTTTCACCGCCGGCGCTCCACCGAACTGGCCGGCAGAAACCTCCACGTTGTATGCCCGCAGCGCCGCGACGACATCGTCGATGGTCATCCCGTAGTTGGTGAGTTTGTCCGGATTCAGCCAGACGCGCATCGCGTATTGGGTGCCGAAGACTTCCACCTCGCCCACACCCGGTATCCGCGAAAGCACCTTTTCCAGGTTGGATTGCGCGTAGTCGCGCAGATCGTTCCCATCCATACTCCCGTCTTCCGAGATGAGGCTTACAACGATCAGGTAATTGCGCGTCGATTTACTGACCTTGATGCCGTAACGCTGCACCACCTCCGGCAGACTGGCCGTGGCCAATTGAAGTTTGTTTTGCACCTGCGCCCAGGCGAGGTCCGGGTTGGTCCCCGGGGCAAAGGTCAACTCGACCCGCGCGGAACCCGACGAGTCGCTCGTCGAGTTAATGTAGAGCAGATTATCGAAGCCGGTCATCTTTTGCTCAATGATCTGCGTCACGCTGTTCTCTACCGTCTCGGCCGAGGCGCCCGGATAGAACGCACTGATGGCGATGGACGGCGGAGCAATGGGTGGATACTGCGAGATGGGCATGTTATAGATGGCCAGCCCGCCTAACACCATAAAAGAAATCGCGATCACCCAGGCGAAGACCGGGCGGTCGAGGAAGAATCTAGACATGCGGTTCTCCCTTCACGCCGGCGCCTGCGGCGGGCTTGCCGCCGTCGCCGGTAGTGACGGGGACCGCCCGCACCGGCATCCCAGGACGTATCTTCCCAAGTCCCTCGACGATCAGACGGTCGCCAGCGGCCAATCCCTTAAGAACCAGCCACTTATCTCCAATGGCTCGTTCAAGTTCCAATGCCCTGCGCTCGACCTTGCCATCCTGGCCTACAACCAGGGCAATGGGATTTCCCTTCGGATCGCGGCTGATCCCGGCTTGGGGAGCGAGGATGGCCTCCTCCCGCACGCCTTCCTCCACCACCGCCTGCACGAACATGCCCGGGAGTAGAACCTCTTTGGGATTCGCGAAAACCATGCGAAGAGTCACCGAGCCCGTTGTCGGCTCCACCGTCACATCGCGGAATTGAAGCGTACCCGTGATCGGATAGGGCGTTCTATCTTCCAGCAGCAGTTTCACCCTGTTCTGGAGCGCCCCGTCCCGTTTCAGACGGCCGCTTTCCAGATTGCGCCTCAGGCGGATCAGTTCCGCATTAGCTTGGACCACGTCCACATAGATCGGGTTCAACTGCTGCACCACCGCCAGGGGCGTGGGCTGATATGCCGTTGCGAGCGCACCGACCGTGATGTTGGACTTGCCTATACGTCCGGTGATGGGTGCCTTGATGGGCGTATAGGACAGGTTGATACGGGCGCTTTCGACGGCCGCCCGGTTGATCTCGACCGACGCTTTTCGTGCCGCCAGGTTAGCCTCGGCTTGCCGCAGCGCGGCCGTGGCGTCGTCGTAATCCTGCTTGGCGACCGCGTTGATCGCCACGAGGCCTTTGAGGCGCTCCGCGCGAGAGCGGATCGCCGGCAGATTCGCCTCCGCAGTCACGAGATCCGCCTGGGCCGTGACCAGAGCGGCCTTCGCCTGTTCATAGGCTGCCTTGTACGGCGCGGGATCGATCTGGTACAACACGTCTCCGGCCTTCACTATGGAGCCCTCTTGGAACAGGCGGCTCTGGATGAGCCCATTCACCTGGGGACGGATTTCCGCCACCAGGTAAGCCGACGTCCTGCCCGGCAGTTCAGTGGTTAACATGATCCTTTCCGGGCTGAGAGTGACGAAACCGACTTCTACGGGGGCCATCAGGGGCGGAG
Organism: uncultured Solibacteraceae bacterium; assembly: GCA_964384215.1. GTDB lineage: Bacteria > Acidobacteriota > Terriglobia > Bryobacterales > Bryobacteraceae > JAJFUV01. The sequence goes on from CAYLLB010000021.1 coordinate 81,972, forward strand.
CACTTGCTTTCTTACAGCCGGATGCAAGCAGTCCCGCGAAGAGAAGACCGGAGACGGCCAAGCACTTCGGCCAGTTAACGGATGCGCTTTGTCTAGGAATTGGCATGAAAGACTATTCTCGCATTAAATATGGCAACCCTGAGCCCATATGGATTGTCCTTTAGAATGAATGGACTTCCGGGATTCTTCATAGCAGATGCCAAACCATGTAAGCATCTGCCAATGTCAAGTGCCCACGCGTCTGCGCTCAGGCTACTCCTCGAAGCTTCCCGTAGTGCCGTGGAAACCGTTCAACGCCTGCTTCATCAGCCACTTGAACGCGCGTCCGGCGTCATAGCAGTACGCCAGGTTGTGGTTCAGGGTCGAGAAACAATGAGACTGGCACTGCCTCTTGACCTCCGTCAACTGGGCTACGTCGAACTTCGGTTTGCCCACGACGCCCCAATCGCACGTCGCGGAGTACATCGGGAAGCACGGCGCCAAAGTGCCGTCCGTCCGGATGATCAAGGCGTTCTGCCCGGCCCTGCAGTTCCAATCCTGCAACTTACCACGCATGAACTCCTTCATCTGTCCAAGGCGGGCGACGGAGTTCACCATCTTGTAGCCTGAGCGGTTCTTTTCAATCAGCCAATCGACGACAGCATCGACCTTGGGCCAGTCCTTCCTGGTGATGAACGTGCCGTTCCTGTCGTTGTGCTTGAACTGCGGCTGATCTAGCATCGGCGACTCGTTGATGTGGTAGTCGGTCGCGATGCCGGCATCATGCGCGATCTCGGTCAACTGCTTCACATCGTCCAGATTGATGCGCGTGATGTTGATGTTGAAGAACACGCTATAGTCGTACACATACTGCTTCGTGATGAGATAGTCGAACTCGCGCCGGATGGGATTGAGCGCTTTGGGTAGTTCCGGACGGTCATCGATGGAGTCCACGGCCAGGTTGAAAGTAGCCACGCCGGCATCAGCCAGCCTGTCGATCACGTCCTTCCGCATGAGGCGCCCGTTGGTGGGGACGTATACCCAGAATCCCTTCTTGACCGCGTAGTAGACGACCTTGTGGACGAATTGGGGCCGCAGGAGCACCTCCCCGCCCATGAGCGCCAGGACGCGGCAACCGGTGTCGTGCAGCCAGTCGATTGCCCGCCGGGCCGTTTCCTCGGTCATGCCTTTCACGCGGTTGTCGTAAGCCCAGCAGTAATGGCAGTCCAGGTTGCATTTCCACTCGGTGAACAGGTAGGCGATGATCGGGTGGAAGTCACCGGGATAGAAGCGGCTTCGCAAATAGGGGTAAAGCCATCCGCGCATGGCACGGCGTATCATGAACGGCGTGATGCGCGTCCGGTACGGGTTCCCGTTTTGCGGCACGGACCGGGGATCGGGCGGCACGTCACCGCACTTTTCCGGGAACTGCGGGTAGACCGGATCGGGCAAGGCCATAGGCCCATTTGATGGAGGCAGCGGCTCGGGTGTAAGCGTTTCAAGTTTGGTTTTCGTTCGGGTGGCACTGGCCAGTGCTTGGTCGGATAACAGCATTGCTGTCTCGACACCTCCTCTGATCGCGCTAGTGGCAGATCATTCCGCCAGCTGCATTCCGAGTTCCAAACCCACGTGGAATGCCCAGAGACTACTTGCTCATAAATATACTGCTAACGAGAGTAAAAGTAACGAATATTGGCGCCTGCCTGTGGCAGATGACGATCATCGGCATGGCGCAACGCGGAAGAACGCCCACGAACGGCCATCCCGAAAGCTCAGAGCACCTCACAAGATGGACCCACGAATGCTCAGACGGTTGTGCGGGAGGGAATGCGTCATTCTCCGTGTAAACCAAGCACAGAACCACTTTGGAACGGTCGTGAATGTTTACGGACAGCTCGTCGGAGACTATGTGCAGGTCGTTGAAGACTGCTGTTTGAAGGCCTTGTTGAACGGAAAGCCCGTGCGCGTGTTCCTGCGGGATGTCTCCGCGATCGATGCGGCCGGCCGGGATTTGCTCCGGCGCCTGGTGGAGCGAGGGGTGCGGCTCCTCGGATCCGGCATTTACACGTCGCATCTGGTAAAGAGTCTTTGCGATGCGCGCGGGAGGAAGACGCGATGATTGTGATGCGCCAAGCCAAGAGCCGGGGGCCGGCCAGTCATACCGGGATGGAATTGTACCAACACGACAGCTCCTCCGTGTTTCGGATGGTGCTTCGCGGGTCGCTAAAGGGGCTTTGGGTGAAGGAAGTGGAGCACGCCTGGACGACGGCTGCCTCCATCCTGAAAGGAAAGGATCTCGTCATTGACATATCCGGCCTGACCGGAATCGACAATAGCGGGCTCCAACTGCTGTCTCGAATTCGGGACGCCGGGGGCCGCCTGACCGGTGAACCGCCGACATAGATCTGCTCTGAAGCATTGAGAATACATCGGCGACTCTCGCGCCAGCACTGCAAGGTACGATTCTCCGCACTGAACCAGTATCATGGACTGTGTGCGGCGAGGAGGATCGATGAGAAGGCGGGAATTTCTGATGAGTGCCACGGCGCCGGCGAGCGCTGGGATTCTGGCGGGACAGACGCACGCGAAGCCGAACGCCAGACTGCTCTATATCGGAACCTACAGTTCTCCCCAGGGACCCGAAGGGAGCATAGGGCGCGGGGAAGGCATCTACCTGTTCGCTATGGATCCGGAAACCGGCGCCTTGTCGCGGCGGGAATTATTCAAGAACGGGGACAATCCCTCCTGGCTGGCCTTTGACTCCACCCGCAGGCACCTGTATTCGGCCAATGAGACCATGACCTACCAGGGAGCGAATGCCGGGTCAGTGAGTGCATACACGGTCGAACCTTCCAGCGGGCGGTTGACGCTTCTGAACACGCAAAGCTCGCAGGCCGCCGGGCCTTGCCACGTGAGCGTCCACCCGTCGGGCAAATACCTGCTCGCGGCGAACTACCACGGCGGGGCGGTGGCCGTCCTGCGCATCGAACCTGACGGCTCGCTGGGCGAGGCCACCGATGTGAAACACGATACGGGCACGCCTGGACCGGTACACGCGGGGAGCGCGCCTCCCGGGAGCTTCGCCATCAGCGGTCACGACAAGCCCCATGCCCACATGATCGAGGCCGATCCGTCCGGGCGCTTCGTGCTGTCGCCGGACCTGGGGCTGGACCAGATCATGGTCTGGCGGTTCGACGCGGCAAACGGAAAGCTGCTGCCGGGAAATCCTCCCGCCGTGAAGCTGCCCGCGGGGGACGGCCCGCGCCATTTCGCGTTCCATCCCAACGGACGGTGGTTCTATTCTTTACAAGAAGAGGCTTCGACGCTGGTGGTTTTCGATTACGACGCCGCCAACGGGAGACTCACCGCGAAGCAGACGCTGTCGAGCCTACCCAAAGGATTTGCGGGGACCAATTTCACCTCCGAGGTGGCGATCTCCAAGGACGGCCGTTTCCTCTATGCGGCTAACCGGCTGCACGACAGCATCGCGTGGTTCTCGATCGCGGCCGGCGGAACCCTCACATTCGCGGGCGAAGCGTGGACGCGCGGCGACTATCCACGCAGCTTCACCATCGACCCGAGCGGACGGTTTCTCTATTCGTGCAACCAGCGTAGCGACGCGGTCGCTTGTTTCCGGGTGAACCGGCAGACGGGCGCCCTGACGTTCACGGGCCAGTACACGGCAGTCGGCACACCCGCCATGGTGCTCTTTTTGAGTTGACCGGCCCGGGTCCTGCCGCAACCTGGCGTTTACGCCGCTGTGCCGTCGGCGTTCAGTTTCACCTTGCGGCCTTCGCGGTAAGCGATGTTGGCCATGTGCGGACCGGTGACGGCAGCCGCAGCGATCTCGATGGTGCAGTTGGGCTGCTTGCGCGAGCGCACGCAATCCAGGAAGTTCTGCGGGTGCATGGCGGCGCTGTCCTTGTCCTCCTGCTGGCCGATCACCTTCAGATCGCTCGCGCCGGCCTGCGACCAGGGCTTCCCGCTCGAGCCCGGATCGCCGTAAATGCGGTAGCCGTGGCGGTCCAATACCATGGCCGCCTTCTCACCCTGGAAGTGAATCGACCAATCGTACTCGTAGGAACTGCGGTAATTCAGCGTCCAGGTGGCCATGAATTCGTCGTACTCGAAAGCCGCGCTGAACACGTTGGGCACTTCCGCACCCGGCACGTTGTTCAGGTAGCCCTGGCACACGGCGGACTTCGGCGGGTTGGCGCCGGTCATCCACTGCACCACGTCCATCAGGTGCGTGCCCTGGTCGGTCA
>CAYLLB010000022.1:0-64864 GCA_964384215.1 uncultured Solibacteraceae bacterium
CCGTCGCACGCCCGGCACTGCATCGAGGTTCTCAACCACGGCAAGCACGTCTGCACGGCCGTTCCCGCTTTCCACGGCAACATTGAGGATGCGGAACGGCTGCTGGAGTGCGTCAAGAAGAACCGGGGCCTGGTCTATGCGATGTTCGAGACCTCCGTCTTCCATGACGATCTTTACGCCATGGAGAAGCTGTACGCGGCGGATGTTTTCGGCCACATCGTGTACAGCGAAGGGGAGTATTGCCATCCACATAGCCTGGGCACACCGGCGTTGGATTCGTATAAAGACTGGCGCAAGAACCATGCGCCGATGTGGTATCCCACCCACGCAACGGCTTACTACGTCGGCGTCACGCACGGCAGTCTGGTGGACGTAAGCTGCCTGGGAACTGCGCCCTTCGATGTGAGCCAGAGGCAGCCCAACAAGATCGGAAACATCTTCAATTCGGAGGTCGGGTTGTTCCGGACCCGCGAAGGCGGGGTATGCAGGATCATCATCTCAGGCTCTCAGGGCGAATACCTGGAAGCGGGCCGGCTCCGAGGAGAATATGCCGGCTACGACTGGCATAACGGCAGATCCACGGGTTTCGTTGGTGACGCCGCGGGAAAGAAACGGTTTCAAGAGGCGACAGCGAAGGGCTTGAAAACGAAGAAGCATGCCCTGCCGCCGGGTGTTTCCCCAGGCGGGCACGGCGGTTCTCACGGCTACCTCGGCGACGATTTTATCGATTCCATCCTTCGAGGCAGAAAGCCGGCAGTCAATGTGATTGATGCACTGAACATGACCGCACCCGGCTACTACGCCCATCTCTCCGCGATGAAAGGCGGGGAGACGATCAAGATCCCGCAATATTCACTGTGAGCCGGCCGGAAACGGAGTTGCTTCCCCCGCTTCTCCAGAGGTCTAGCCTATAATCGGCGAGGGGAGCAAGCATGAATCGACGCAGCTTTGTCAGAGGAGCACTGGCCGCGCCTTCCGCCGCGGTCCCACTATCCGCTCAACAGCAGTACGAGAAAAAGACGCGCGGGCTGGCGCCGCTGAAGATCACCGATGTGAAGGCGATCACCACCAGCGGCGGGCGCGGCTACCAGTGGGTGTTCGTCAAAGTGCTCACCAGCGAACCGGGGCTGTACGGGCTCGGCTCGGCGAGCAACGTAAACATGGCGTGGGCAGTGGCGGCGGCCATCGAGAAGCACTTCGGACCATTCTGGATCGGGCGCGATCCCGATCGCATCGAGGATCTCTGGCAGAGCACCAACGTGCGCGGCTACTGGCGGAACTCGACCATCCACAATAACGCGCTCAGCGGCCTGGACATGGCGCTGTGGGACATCAAGGGCAAGCGCGCCGGGATGCCCGTCTATGAGTTGCTCGGTGGCAAGGCTCGCGAGGCGGTTCCCTGTTACGCGCACGCCGACGGCCGGGATGCGCAGCAGGTCGAAGACAACATCCGCAAGTTCATAGAGCAGGGCTACCGCCACGTACGCGCGCAACTCGGCGGATACGGGGGTGGGGGCTTCATCCCGCCGGGCCAGGGCAGCCGTCCCGCGGGCGGCTTTCAAGGGGCCGCTATGGACGAAGACACGTACCTGCATGCGGTGCCCAAACTGTTCGACCACCTGCGGGCGAAGCTAGGCTGGGACGTGAAGCTGTTGCACGACGTGCACGAGCGCATCTCTCCCACTAAGGCCGTCGAATTCGCCAAGCGCATGGAGCAGTACCATCTCTTCTTCCTCGAAGACGCACTTTCGCCAGAGCAGATCGCGTGGTTCCGCAACATCCGGCAGGTTTGCACGACGCCGCTCGCAATGGGCGAGACGTTCACCAGCCCCCTTGAGTACATGCCGCTGGTTTCCGAACGCCTCATCGACTTCGTGCGCAACCGCGTCTCGCAGACCGGTGGCATCACGCAGGCCAAGAAGACGGCAGCGGTATGCGAAGCCTTCGGCGTGCGCACGGCGTTCCAGGAAGGTGGTGACAACGACCCCATCAACCAGCTAGCCAGCTACCACGTGGATATGTCGATTTCGAGCTTCGGAATCCAGGAGGAGAACCATTTTCCCGACCAGGTCCACGAAATGATGCCGGGCGCCGCGCGGATCAAGGGCGGCTATATGTACGGAAGCGGGTTGCCCGGGCTCGGCATCGACCTGCGCGAGGAGATCGCCAGGAAGTATCCGATGCAGGTGCTACCGGGGCAGCCACATTGGACCGAAGTGCGCGGCATGGACGGCAGCGTCGTCAAGCCATAATAAGAGCGTGAGACTCACAATCGTGCGTGGTTGGATGCGGCTCGCGCTGGCCGCACTCTTTGCGCTGCATCTGGCCTGGGGTGCCGTACCCACGCCCGCCGCCCATTTCGGTGAGCCCCTCGGGCGGGACGGAACCGTTCTGGATTGGGACAAAGTAGTCTCATATTTCCAGGAGCTTGAGAAGTCGAGCGGCCGGATCAAGGCGGAGACACTGGGGCAGACCACAGGAGGGCGGCCGCTCGTCGCCGCGTTCATTTCGGACGAAGCCACGCTGAAGAACCTGGACCGCTACCAGGCCAACCAGAAGAAGCTGGCGGATCCGCGCCGCACCTTGCCGGCCGAGGCGGAGCAACTGATTGCGCGAAGCAAGGCGGTGGTGGCGATCACCTGCTCCATTCACTCGAATGAACTCGCCTCGACGCATACCGCCGCCGAGTGGGCCTACCGGCTGATCACCGGTGACACGCCGAAGCTGCGCGCCATACGCTCGAACGTGATCCTCATCCTGGTGCCCTCGCTGAACCCCGATGGCGTGGACCTGGTGACCCGTTGGTACCGAAAGACCTACGGCGCGCAATTCGAGGGCACCACGCCGCCGGAGCTGTACCAGAAGTACGTCGGGCACGACAACAACCGTGACTGGTACATGTTCACGCAGGTTGAATCGCGCCTGGTTGCCGGGCAGGTGTTCAATCGCTGGCTTCCGCAGATCGTCTACGACGTGCACCAGATGGGCCAGCGCGGGGCGCGTATGTTCGTTCCGCCGTGGATCGACCCTATCGAGCCGAACATCGACCCGATCATCGCGCAGGAGTGCAACATGGTGGGCACCGGAATCGCGGCGGACCTCACGGCCGCGGGCAAGACTGGCGTGCTGATCCACGCGCTGTTCGATTACTGGACGCCGGGGCGCCACTATCAGTCCTACCACGGCGGATTGCGTATCCTCAGCGAATCCGCCAGCGCGCGCCTGGCCTCGCCCGTCCAGATTGCGGCGGAGCAACTCGATCCACGCGAGAGTTCCTGGAACTATCTGGAGCCGTGGCCCGGAGGACAATGGCGGCTGCGCGACATCATGGACTACCAGTTGATCGCCATGGAATCGGTCGCGTTCCAGGCGGCCGCGCGGCGCGAGGACTTCCTCCGCAACTTCTATCGCATCCACCAGCGCGCGGTGTCGCGCAAGACGCCGTACGCGTTCGTCGTGCCGGCCGCGCAGCGCGACCCGGGTGCGACAAGGAAACTGCTCGAGACACTCTCGTTCGGACTGGTGGAGATCGATCGCGCCGAGGCGCCGTTCACCGCCGGCGGCAAGCGTTACCCAGCGGAGAGCCACGTGATTCGCCTCGCCCAACCTTACGGGGCTTACGCGAAGACGCTGCTCGAACGTCAGCGCTATCCCAACCTGCACCAGTACCCCGGCGGCCCGCCCAAGCGCCCCTATGACGTCACCGCGCACACTTTGCCATTGCTCATGGGTGTCGAGGTGGACACCGTCGCGGAACCGTTCGCGGCGCGGCTCAAGCGAGCCGCCGGCTTCGCGGCCGCGCCATCGCTGGCCGCCTCGGACACCGAGGCCTGGCGCGGAATTAATCGTGCCTGGAACGCCGGCAGCGCGGTCTACCGCGACATATCCACGGGCGACTTCTACACGGGCGACGTGCGTGGCCGGAATGTGAAGCAGATTGCGCGGCCGCGCATCGGCCTTTACAAGGGGTTTGTTCCGAACATGGATGAGGGCTGGACACGCTGGGTGCTCGAGCAGTTCGGCTTCGCTTACACGAGCCTCGGCAACCATGACATCCAGCAGGGCGGTCTTCACCATTCCTATGATGTGCTCGTGTTCGCCGACCAACGCGCCACAACCATCGAAGAAGGCTACCGCGCAGGAGCCATGCCGCCCGAATACTGCGGCGGGCTGGGTGAGAAGGGAGCCGCCGCGCTGAAGGAGTTTGTCCATTCCGGCGGGACGCTGGTTTTCTTCAACGAGGCGACCGAATACGCCTTCAAGCGGCTGGGAGTGTCCGTGAAAGGCGGGCTGGGCGAATCCTCCAAGCGTGACTTATACTGCCCGGGTTCGCTGCTCCGCGTGAAGTTGAAGGCGGGGCATCCGCTCACGCTGGGCTTGCCGGAAGAGATCGCCATCTGGATGGGGTCTAGCCCAGTATGGGAGGTCGAGGACTCGATGAGCGTGGCGCGCTATCCGCAGTCCGGAATACTCGAATCCGGCTGGCTGCTTGGAGAACGGCACCTGGCCGGGCGCACGGCGCTCGCAGATGTGCCTTGCGGCTCGGGCCGCGTGATCCTGTTCGGCATGCGCCCGCAATACCGCGGTCAGAGCTATCAGACGTTCAAGCTGTTTTTCAACGCGCTGGTCGGCCGGTAAAGAACCCGCGCACCGCCGCGCACACGCGCTCGACCTGGTCCCGCCGCAACTCCGGGTACATCGGTAGGCTGAGCACCTCGCGCGCGGCAGCTTCGGTTGCCGCAAGCGACTCGGCCCGCATCATGCGGTCCCGGCAGGCCGGCTGCAAGTGCACGGGGACCGGATAATGGATCAACGCGCCGATGCCCGACTGCCGCAGGTGCTCACGCAGCGCATCACGGCGCGCGGTTCGCACCACGTATTGATGAAAAACATGAGTACCAGGTTCCGCGACGGTGGGCATGGTAAGCGGAAGACCGGCGAGCAACTCGCCGTACCACGACGCGATCTCGCGCCGGCGCGCGTTTTCGCCTTCCAGGTAGCGTAACTTCACCCGCAGGATGGCGACCTGCATTTCGTCCAGGCGCGAATTGAGACCTGCCTCGCTCGAAACATAGCGCTCCCGCCAGCCGTATTCGCGCAGCGAGCGGATTTTCGCGGCCAACTCGGTGTCGCTGGTAACCACTCTGCCGCCATCACCCAGCGCGCCCAAATTCTTGGTGGGGTAGAAGCTGAACGCCCCTACGCGCTTCCACGTGCCGGTCGCGCGCCCATCGAACTTCGCGCCATGCGACTGTGCGCAGTCTTCGATCACCGCGACGCCGTATGATTCGGCGATCTTGAGTATCGAAGCGAGCGCGGCAGGGTGCCCGCCAATTCGGTCGCGGCTACGGTAGCCACGGCCGTGTGTGACACGGTTGCGACGAGGTTCCCTGACCCGACGCCGAGGTCCCGCAGCGCGATATGGATCGCATCAGTGCCGCTCGCCACTCCCACGGCGTGCCGCACGTCCAGGAAGGCGGCGAACTCACGCTCAAAGGCGGCTACTTCCTCCCCGAGAATGTACCGGCCGCTCGCAAGGACGCACGCCATGGCGGCTTCGATTTCCGCTTTGTGCGCGAGCACGTTCGCTTGGGGGCTGTTCTGTGGAATGTCCGGTGCCACGGCTTCGTCCCGGCCTTAAACGTAGAGCGACAGGTGCTCGCGATAATACGCCACCAACCCGTCGCGCAAGGCCACACGCGGCGCCCAACCGAGCACCGAACGGATCAGCTTGTCGTCGGCGTAATAGTCGCCAATGTCGATGTGCTTGCGGTCTTCCGGGAAGAACTTCTGCTCGAATTCCCCGCCCCCGTTCAATTCCACCAGCAGCCGGGCCAAGTCCAGCAGGCTGATCACCGAGTCGCCGCCCACGTTGAAGACGCGTACCGCGGAGTCTTTGTCCAGGGCCGCGAGCATCATCGCTTCCACGGCATCGTCCACGTAAGTGAAATCGGGAAGCTGCCGCCCTTCCCAAACCTCGAACGGGTGCCCTTCGACGATGAGCCGCAGCCACACACCCAGGAACCTCTGGCGCGCGTCGCGCACACGCATGCGCGGTCCGTAAGTGTTGGTCAGTCTCAGCGAGCAGCCGTGAATCCCGAAAACGTCGTTGTACAGGATGTGGTACCACTCCCCGGCCATCTTGTTGATGCCGTTCACGTCCACCGGCCGCAGCAAGTCCTCCTCATCCACCGGCAGGTAATCTGACTTTCCGTAAATCTGGCACGTGCTGGCGAAGACCACTCTCACCGCCGGATTGTACTTGCGGCAGGCTTCCAGATTCGACAGTTACGCGCCGCAGTTGATGCCCAGATCGGTGAATGGATCGAGCATCGAATCGAGGTGCTGGTCTGGCCCGCGAGGTTGAACAGGTAACCGTGCCCCTGAACTATATAGTGCATGCTGTGCGGGTCGCGCACGTCGGAAATGTTCACCTTGACGCGCGATTCGATGCCGTCGATGTTGAAGAGATTGCCGCCGTACTCGGGCGCCATGCTGTCCAGAAGCACAACCTCCGCGCCGGCTTCCAACAGACGGTGGCGAGGTTGGAGCCGATGAAACCCAAACCGCCGGTGATCAGGACGCGCGCCCCGTCGAACGCTTTATCGTTCATGATTTCCCCGTAATATACTCCAGCGCGGCGAACACCTCAGCCAGGACTTTCCGAGGATCCGGCTCATCCACTCTCACCACCCGTATGACACCCTTGCCGGAAGGCCGCCAGCGCTCGTACATGCGCGCGCAAGGGAAGCCCGCAAACACGCTGACCAGCGGCGTACCGCACGCGGCGGCGACATGTCCGCCCGCGGAGTCGTAGCCCACGAACAGGCGGCTTGCCGCGATCGCAGCGGCGAATGGTGCGAAGGCTCCGTCCAGGACGTACACTGCGCCTGAAGGCACGCGCGCTTCGTGCAGGGCACGCTCGACGCGCGCGGCTTCCTCGCCGCCCGCGCCGCGGTCGATAGCCAGCGGAAGCCCGGTCGCGGCCAGCCTCGCCAACAACTCGGCTTCAAACGGATCTCGGACGCGCTTGGCGGGGTTCTCGCCCACGCCGAGACTGACGGCGATTCCCGGCGGAGGAAGTTCCATCACGGGAAGCGGGGCGATATAGGCCCGCGGATCTTCCACGCCGAAGGTCTCCCGTACCCAGCGCTTCGCCAACTCGCCAAGCGGCTCACTGCCGCCGCTCCCAAACGAGCGGCTCTCGAAAAAGTAGTAACTCCCCTCGTCGCACACCGGAAGCAGGCCGAGCTGCGTGAGCCGCGAATCGGGATCGATCACGATGGTTCCGGCTCGCGTGGCTGCTTCTCTCACGAGCGGCCACGCGGCGAGCCGGTCGCGCAGGGCGCCGCTTCGCGGATAAGGAATCTCAAGATGCTCGATGCGCGGATCGGCGGCGAACAGTTCGTAACACTTGCGCGGACCCGCGAAGACGATGCGGGCACCGGGGAAGCGCCGTTTCGCGGCATCTAGCATCACGCTGGTAATGGCGACGTCGGCGCCCAGGGTCACGCGGGAGAGAACCAGCACCGCACGTACACCTTGCGGCGGATCTCCGAACAGGCGCGGCGTACGGATGCGCCGGTAGCGAGCCACCAGAGCGTCCGCATTCAAATCACCGCATACGAGCGCGAGCACGCGCGAGAATTCCCGCGCGTAAACATCGCAAAGCAACGGATCAAAGCGGTCGGCCAGCGGCTCGACGAGCCCGGTGAAGAGCACTTTGTTGGCGGCTTCCGAGTCCGCGTCCCCGGCGAGCATCCGCACGGCCTCATCCGGCCACGCGGCGCCATCGAGCGAGAGCCGCAGCAGTTCGCGCGCGAGTTCTTCAGGCGAAGTACTTGCCAACGATCGGCTCCAGCTTCTTCCGGGTCTCCTCGGGAACCAGCTTGCGATCCGTAATAATGGCATTGGCCAGCGCGGAACCGCACTTGCACGCGCGCTTTTCGGGCATGGCTGCCACGCTCGCCGCCACCACGCGCGCCGCGTGCGCGGCGTTCTGGGTCAGGTACGAAACAATCTGCTCGACGGTGACCGCGTCGTGGTCGGGATGCCAGCAGTCGTAGTCGGTGACCATGGCCACGGTTGCGTAGCAGATCTCGGCCTCGCGCGCGAGCTTGGCTTCCTGAAGATTGGTCATGCCGACCACGTCCATGCCCCAGCTGCGGTAAAGCTCGCTCTCGGCCTTGGTCGAGAACGCCGGCCCTTCCATGCAAACGTAGGTGCCGCCCTTCTTGACGCTCACGCCTTCGCCGGCGGCTGCCTTGTAAACGACATCGGCAACCTCGGGGCAAACCGGATCCGAAAAACTCACATGAGCCACGAGTCCTTCCCCGAAGAAAGTAGAGGCCCGGTTGTGGGTGCGGTCCACGAACTGGTCCGGCAGCACGAAATCCATGGGGCGGTGCTCCTGCTTGAGGGAGCCGACGGCGCTCAGTGAGATAATGCGCTCCACGCCCAGCTTCTTAAACCCGAAAATGTTGGCGCGGAAATTCAATTCCGAGGGCGAGATGCGATGGCCCCGGCCGTGCCGCGCAAGGAATGCTACATCCTTTCCGGCCAGCTTGCCCACTATGTAACTGTCCGAAGGCGCGCCCCACGGCGTATCGACCGCCACCTCGTGCTGCGCTTCAAAACCGGGCATGGAATAAAGCCCGCTGCCTCCGATGATGCCGATTTTTGCTGTCAATGGATTTCTCCGGCTAGCTGATTTCTTCCTTGACGGGATCCCAATAAATCGTGCGCTTCTGGCGGTAGCTTTCGACGGCCATGCGGCAGGCGATGGAGGTGCGGAAACCCAATTCGAACGGGCAGTTGGTTTCGCGTCCCGTGCGGATCGCTTCCAGGAAGTCCTGCATGTGCGCGTGCGGCTCGGTCTTGCTCTGGCCCAGCGCTTCCTTGCCGTCCGGCTGGTTCACCTTCTGCGGGATGTAGCGCAACTGCTGGCTGCGGAACAGCGTGCCGTCCGTGCCGAGCACGTGGTCGGTGTCTCCGAGTTCGTTGTTGCAGAAGCCGGAGTCCCAGGTGAACAACACCTGCTCGTTGTGCTCCATGGCCACGTTCATCGTGTCGGGAACCTCGCGGCCGTCCTTCCACAAATAGATGCCGCCCATCATGGTGACCGCGTGCGGGATCTGAAGATTCAGGACCTTATACCAAAACGCGAGCTGGTGCGACATGTTCTCGTACACGTTGCCGCCCGAGTAGTCCCAGAAGAAGCGCCAGTTGACGTAGCGGTTGGCGTCGAAAGGCCTTTGGGGCGCTTCGCCGAGGAACGACTTCCAGTGGATGTTTTCCGGCGTCATGTCCGGGTAGACCAGCCGCGACCACTGCGGCTTGCCGTGCGGGGTGTTTCGGAACATGTGCGAATGCACCGCGGTCACCTTCCCCACGGCGGCCGCGTGCCCAAAAATAATGGCGTCGCGCATGAGCCCCGAGGAGCAACCCTGGTGACCGATCTGCACGGTGCGCTTCGCGGCCTTCTGGTAAGCGGCGCGCATGCGCTTGGCATGATCCACGCTGAAGGCCATGGTCTTTTCCTGGTAGACGTGTTTGCCGGCGTCGAGCGAGGCAACGAAATGCTCGCAGTGCAGGTGCTGCGGCGTGGCGATGAGCACGGCGTCGATGGACTGGTCGTCCAGCAGGTGCCGGTAGTCCATGTACGTCTTGATGTCTGGCGCCACTTTCTTGGCTTCTTCCAGGCGGCGTGTATACACGTCGGCGCAAGCCACCATTTCGGTGTTGGGGCAAGCCATGGCTTCCCGCATCAGCGTGAGGCCGCGCGCGCCGGGGCCGATTATGCCCAGCCGGATGCGATCGTTCGCTCCGAGGATGGGCGCCGTGGTGGCCAGGCTGCCGGCCAGACCGGACGCAACTTTGCCGATGAAATTGCGACGAGAATGCATAGGGACAATCCTAGAATCCGGGGGAATCCCGTAGCTCACTATCTTATCATCCCGCCTCCGGTGGCAAAGATCTCACGTCAGGGACGCAACGAGAATCACCCAGCCGCAAAACTTGGCACCTAGTTGCCCCACCCATCAGATGTATAATCCGGCTCAATGCAACCCGAGACGCCAGCACGGAAGTCTCGGCCGAGGAAAACCATGATTCGGAGACTATTGCAAGCTACCTCGTACGTGTCTATCCTCTCGGTGCTCAGTATTGCTGCGGCTCAGGACGCCCAAGTTGGGCAGCACCAGGCGCCTCCGCTGCGGGCAATCCCCGGGATAACAGCCAAGGACCTGTACCCGATGGGGTGTGTAGATTGCCACATCAACTATGCCGAGCAGAAGTTGGACGTGCGCTTCAGCACCCTCCTGAAGCGGTGGGCCGAGATGGTGGAGCCCCAGCTTCTCGACAAGGTGGCTGGTTCGGCGCCTCCCGGGCTCAAGCTCAAGGGCAAACACCCGGCGGTTCCCGGTATGGTCAGGAGTATCCCCGCAGGATGCCTCACCTGCCATAGCCGGGCTTCGACGACGGCGCCTCCATTTTCCCGGATGCTGCACGCCATTCATTTAACCGGCGGGAAAGACAATCACTTCCTGACGCTATTCCAGGGCGAGTGCACGCACTGCCATAAACTCAACGCAGCCACTGGAGCATGGTCGCTGGCCAGCGGCCCCGAAAAGTGACGGCCTGGCAGGCTAAAGATTCAAGGTTTCTTGTTCCGGGCCTGCTGAACTCCGTAACGCGTCTCGCACGCGCGCAAGCACAATCCATGCCAGGTACCCGACCGGGGGCAGCGACGCGGCCAGCACGAAGCCTGCGTCGAAGCGGCCATGGTCGAAGAAGCGGCCGAACACCGGCATGATGAGCGCCACCGCGCCGGACCAAGCCCCCGCGCAAAGTCCGGCGATCAAGCCGGCGTGGGCGGAGGAGAACACGCGCGTGGCGTAGGCCACCGGAAGGATGATAAAGCCCGAGGCCGCGAACATCCCCACACACATCAGCGCAATAGACCACGGGAAGGACTTCGTGTACGGCGTCGCCGCCAGCGGCAACCCGATTACAGCGGCAACGGCCATCAGCCGCCCCAGCGGCGCCACGCTGTTGCTTGCGACGCGCGCCGTGCGGTCGGCCAGCCATCCCCAGATGAAGTAACCGGCCTCCCAACCGAGCGGTGGAAGCCACAGCACGCGGCCGATCTCGGTCAACGATCGCCCCAATTCGTGGTTCAGGTAAAGCGCTCCGCCGTAGATCACCAGCGCCAGCGGAATCGCTCCCAGGGCGTAAGCGAGCATGGCCGCCCACACGCGAGGGTCGCGATACTCGATGCGCACGGACGGGCCGCGGTGTTCGCGCCTTTCCGGCTTGCGGCGCAACTCCGGCCGGCGGCTCACGAACCACCACAGGACTAACCAGGACGCGCCCATGAATCCCGTGAAGAAGAAGGCGGCGCGCCATCCCCAGTGCACGGCGATGGGCGCCACGATCAACGGCGTAACTACCGCGCCCAGCGAGCCGCCGCTGTAAGCCACGGCCACGCCGCGCGCGCGTTCCTCCACCGGCAGCGTCTCCACCACTGTCCGCAAGCCGCCGGGGAACGTGGCGCCCTCACCGAAACCGAGCGCCGCGCGGGCCAGGCCGAAGCTCAGAAAGCCAATTGCGAAGGCGTGCGATACGGAAGCGCCGGTCCAAAAAGCCACCGCCACGATCATACCTACGCGCAGGCCCACTCGGTCCAGCCAGCCTCCCCATAACGGATTGGCAATCGTGTAGGCGATCGAAAAGGCCGAAATCACATAGCCATACTGCTCGGCGCTCATACCCGTCTCCCGCAGGATGGTGGGAGCGAGCAGGGCCAGCGTGTTCCGATCGATATAACTGATCAGCGAGACCAGCAGCATCGTGCATGCCGGAATCCACCGGCGTACGTTTTGAGTCACGGGAATCTCACATGATAGCAGCGTGCCGGCCCACGCCGTTCACAAATCTGGAAAAGCCATGATTTATTGGCAAATTGAAGCGGTTATCACGAAATAAGCAACCGTAAATTTGGACCCCGGTGCTAGGATGTGTCCGGACGCGAACAGGAGCAACCATGTCTAAACCCGTGAAGATTCTTTCCATCGATGGCGGCGGTATCCGCGGCATGATCCCCGCTGTGGTATTGGCCGGCCTCGAACAGCGCACTGGCAAGAGAGTCGCCGACATGTTCGACCTGATCGCCGGCACATCAACGGGCGGCATTCTGGCGCTGGCGCTCACCAAGCCAGACGGCGGCGGCAGACCGCAATATCAGGCGGAGGACGTGGTGCGCCTGTACGAACGGGAGGGCCGCCGCATCTTCCACCGGTCGGGGTGGCGCACGGTGGCGGCGCTTGCCACCTTGGCCGAAGAGAAGTTCCCCAGTTCGGGCATCGAAGGCGTGCTGGAGGACTACTTCGGCGAGGCGCGGTTGAAGGACGCGGCGACCGACGTTATCATCACCAGCTACGAGATTGAACGCCGGTTCCCGTTCTTCTTCAAGAGCCGTAACGCGCGGATCAAGCCAGGGTACGACTTCGCCATGAAGCACGTGGCCAGAGCCACTTGCGCCGCACCTACTTTCTTTGAACCCTGCAAGCTGGAAGCGGACGGGCCGGAGGACTACTACGCGCTGGTCGACGGGGGCCTTTATGCCAACAACCCGGCCATGTGCGGCCTAGTCGAGGCCATGACCTGCTGGCCCCAGGCAACCGAGTTTCTGGTGGTCTCGCTGGGCACGGGCGAGCAACTCGAGCGGCTGGCATACGACAAAGTCAAGGGGTGGGGCCTGGCGCATTGGGCCAAACCGGTCCTGGAAATCGTGTTCGACGCGGTCAGCAGCACTGTGGACTATCAACTCCGCCAGATATTGCCGTCCACGCACTACTTCCGCTTCCAGACCCGTCTTCCCTGCGGAAGCGAATCGATGGACAACGCCTCGCCCGAAAATCTTCGCGGCCTGAAATTACAAGGCGAAGCGCTGGTCAGGGAGCGCCACGGCGACCTCGCGAAACTGGCCGCGATGCTGTAACGTTCCACATCGTTTTAGGAATACTTGCGGACCCCGCTCCATGAAGTGTTGCCGCCGGATTGCAGACTGGCGGCAAACTCGTTCCAGACAGCTTCGCTGCCGGACGCCTGCGCTGCCGCGATGGCAGGCAAAAGCGCGGCTGTGACGAGAACGATGGCGCACTTCGTGCCGTCACCTGATGCTGACATTATGTTTCAGCGGCAGGCCGCAAGTTGATCCAGCCGCGCTTAGGGCAAAACGGACCTGGAGACGACGGCCCGGTTCTGCCCGCACTCTCACGCCGCCGTGGGCCTCGATCCGGGCTTCACGACGGGAATTCCCTGTTGGCACAAGGGACACTGATCGGGCTGATAGGCGACCACCTTCAGCACGGCCAGCGCGGCGCGCGGCACGCTCAGGTCGACCGCTCCGCCGCTGCGGTCGATGATGGAACCCGCGGCTAACACCTCCGCCCCCGACTGGCGCAGGATCTTGATCACTTCCATGCTGCTACCGCCCGTGGTGACCACATCCTCGATCATCACCGCAGTTTCGCCCGGTTCGATGACGAAGCCGCGGCGCAGGGTCATCTGCCCGCCGGCTTCGCGCTCGGTGAACAGGAACCGCGCGCCGAGAGCGCGCGCCACTTCGTGGCCGATAATCACGCCTCCCAGCGCCGGCGACACCACCAACTTCGGCGTCCGGCCGGCGCAGAGTGGGCGCACGGCTTCGGCCAGGCCAGAACCCAACTCCTCAGCATATTCTGGATACGCCAGAACCTTGGCGCACTGCAGATACTCAGGACTGTGCATGCCGCTGGTGAGCCGGAAGTGGCCGCGCAAATAAGCGCCGGTGCGCTCGAATAATTGCATGATCGCGTTGGGATCGGTCATCAAACGCATCCTACACTATTCCACGCTTGCGTTACCATTTGAGAAACCGGGAACAACCGGAGGGTATTCGACGTCGTCTTAATGTTGATGGCCGGCCAAGCCCCATCTGCAAATGAAAGGACGTTCATGAAGCGCGCACGATCTTGTTTTGCCATCTTCTTTTCCACGCTGCTGGCGCTCCCGCCGGCAGGAGCACAGCAAATGACGCAGGCGGCACCGGCCTCCGCGCCGGCGGAGGCGGGCCGTGGGAATCCGATCCTCGCCCCGTACCGGGTCCACGATGAAGCGCCCATCAATCTCGCCAACTCGAACCGGCTGGAATCGTTGCTCAGGGCGGGCCAACTCTATCTATCCATGCAGGACGCCATCGCGCTGGCGCTTGAGAACAACCTGGACATCGAGTTGCAGCGTTACGGCCCGCGCATCGCCAAGGCCGATCTGCTGCGCGCCAACGCGGGCGGCGGTATCAGCGGCGTGTCGACCTCGGTTTCGTCGGGAGCGTCCAGCGCCGCGTCGGCCACCGGAGTGCTGGCCGGATCCCCCGCCACGACCTCGACGGGCACAAGCACGTCCAGCGCCGTGAGCGCCGTCTCCACCGGTAACGGACCGGCCACACCCAGCCTGGACCCGGTCTTGAGTACAGGCTACAACTGGAGCCACGGCACCCGTCCGCTTACCAGTTCGTTCACTACCGGCACCAATTCGCTCATTACGAACACCAGCGCCACCACTTTCGGCATCCAGAAGGGATTCCTCACCGGGACCAACGTCGGCTTCGAGTGGGATACGTCGCGCGTGGCGCAGAATTCCTACCGCAACGATTTCAACCCTTCGCTCAGCGGCAACTTCAGCCTCACCGTTTCGCAGCGCTTGTTACAGGGCTTCGGACTGGCGCTGAACTCGCGCAACATCAAGATCGCCAGGAATAACCTGAAAGTCTCCGACCTCACCTTCCAGCAGCAGGTGATCACCACCGTGGCATCGGTCATGAACCTCTACTGGGACCTGGTCAGCTTCAACGAAGACCGCAAGGTTCGCCTTCAGGCGTTGGCGCTGGCCGAGAAGCTTTACAACGACAACAAGAAGCAGGTGGAGATCGGCACGATGGCGCCCATTGAGATCGTCAAGGCCGAGGCCGAGGTTGCCCAGAGGCAGCAGGAGTTGACGGTTTCCGAGACGCAATTGTTACAGCAGGAGACCATCCTCAAAAATGCGCTGAGCCGGACCGGCGTCGCCAGCCCCAGTCTGGCCTCGGCCCGCATCATCCCCACTGATCGCATCCAGTTGCCCGAGCGCGAACTCCTGCCGCCGGCCGAGGAGTTGGTGGCCAAGGCCATCGCAAACCGCCCGGACATCGCGCAAACAAATCTCCAGATCGAAAACTCCAAGATCAGCCTGCGTGGCGTCAAGAACTCGTTACGGCCCTCGCTCGACGTCGTCGGCACGCTCAGGAATAACGGTCTGGTGGGCGAGATCAACCAGTTGCCTCAGCCGGCCATCCCCGGCGTGAGC
Organism: uncultured Solibacteraceae bacterium; assembly: GCA_964384215.1. Lineage (GTDB taxonomy): Bacteria > Acidobacteriota > Terriglobia > Bryobacterales > Bryobacteraceae > JAJFUV01. Next base: position 15,385 of record CAYLLB010000022.1, read on the forward strand.
GCAGGCGTCACACCCGAGCAGCGCGCCCTCACGGTGGACCGCTTCTTCGTCGGCGGCGTGGGCGGGCTGATGAATCAGCTGTTCTCGCGTAACTTCCCGGATTACGGCGTGAGCTTCCAGCTCAATATTCCCTTGCGCAATCGTTCGGCACAGGCTGATGTCACCCGGAGCCAGCTCACTTTGCGGCAAAACGAAATCCGACAGCAGCAGCAGTTGAACCAGTTGCGCGTGGAGGTGCAGAACGCGCTTATCTCCCTGCAGCAGGCGCGCGCGCGCTATAACGCCGCGGTGAAGGCGCGCATCCTCCAGGAACAGAACCTCGACGCCGAGCAGAAGAAATACGCCCTGGGCGCCTCCACCATCTATTTCGTGATCCAGGCGCAGCGGGACCTGGCCTCGGCGCGGTCGACCGAGGTGGCCGCCCTAGCCGCCTATGGTAAGGCTCGCGTCGAGATGGACCGCTCCACGGGACAGACGCTGACGGCCAACAACATCGTGGTGGAAGATGCATTTAAGGGCCGCGTGGCCACACCGCCAAGCAAGATTCCGAACGGTGGAGATTAGGGCCCAATCCAGCCGGTTTCAATACGGCACAGGTCGGAGATTCGGTGTGCGGATTTGGCACCGTATGCTCCTGTTGCACCTGGCGGCAACTGGTTTTTCAAGCGGTTACACTTTGGCACTGGACTTGCTTGTTAGCTGAGCGTGAGAGCTGAAGCAAAGGCTCAAGGAGCAAAGGCCGTACCGCTCATCACCGCTGAAGGAACACCCTCTAACCGTAACGAATCTCCCGACCTTCTCCCTGCACGTCCCGCCCGGCCGGTCTCCTTGAGCCTTTGACCTTGAAGGGCACAGCCCCCCGATCACGGGGGTAGGCCCCTAAAGAACCACGACAGATTTGCCGATGAAGGAATGTAATTATGTCCGAGGAACTCCAGGAAACGCAGGGCAGCCTGACTTTTCAGTTGAATCTACTGAACCTGTTCGCAGCCAACCAGGCCTCCGACGAAGCGCCGCGGCGGGAAGCCGGCAAGTTGGAAAACATGCTGGCCGAATTGGAGCAGTCGAACTGACGTTTGACAGGACCGCGCAAGTCCGCTAATCTTAAATAGTTGTAGCTCACCTACAGGAAAAGTTTGTCCATGAATACGGTCTTTCCGTCCAAAAACGAGGTGATCCGTGCGTGGCACCTCATCGATGCTGATAACAAAGTGCTTGGCCGTGTCGCCAGCGAAGCCGCGCGCATTCTGATGGGGAAGAACAAACCTATCTACACCCCGTTTATGGACACGGGCGACCATGTCGTCATCATCAATGCCTCCAAGGTCAGGCTGACGGGCCGCAAGGAGGACCAGAAAGTCTACCGTCATCACACGGGTTATCCGGGCGGGTTGATTGAGACGAGCATCAAGAAAGTACGCGCCAATCACCCGACGCGCATCATCGAAGATGCTGTGGCCGGGATGCTGCCGAAGTCCAAGCTCGGCAAGCAGATGATCAAGAAGCTGAAGGTCTACGCCGGGGACAAGCATCCGCACCAGGCGCAGAAACCCGTGGCCGAAGCGTAACCAACGAACGAGAGGGAACTGAGTGGCAGGCACTTTAGTGCAGTACTTGGGAACGGGCCGGCGGAAGTCCAGCGTGGCCCGAGTATTCCTGCGGCCGGGCACTGGCCAGATCAAGGTCAACAACCGGCCATTCGAACAATATTTCCAGACCGACGCCGCCCGCAACACGGCGCGCCAACCGCTGTTGGTCACCGAAACGGCCGACAAGTTTGACGTCGTGGTGTTGACCACCGGCGGCGGCATCACGGGACAGAGCGGCGCGGTGCGGTTGGGAATCAGCCGCGCGCTGATCGAGTTCAACTCCGAACTGCGAGGCAAGTTGAAACAGCTCGGATTCCTCACCCGCGATCCGCGAGCTCATGAGCGCAAGAAGTACGGGCAGAAGGGCGCACGGCGCCGCTTCCAGTTCTCCAAGCGCTAGGAGATTTTGTCGCTTCACGCCCCGGCGAGCGATGGCGAGGAGCCGTCCGCCGGGGCGCGATTGCGTTTTTTTGGGCTGCTTTCCCAGCACCGGCAAATCTCGCTTTGGGCCGCCGGCGCGGCTGAGAGCAGCCTAGTATCCACTCCGCGAGCGGGACAAGAGTCCCCAGCAGAAACCAAGGAGGCATTTTGCCGTCGATTTCGATGAAAGAATTGCTCGAAGCTGGCGTTCACTTCGGGCACCAGACCAAGCGCTGGAATCCGAAGATGAAAGAATACATCTTCGGCGAACGCAATGGGATCTATATCATAGACCTGCAGAAGACCCTGAAGCTGTTCAAAGACGCCATGCGGTTCGTGGGCGAGATGGCCGCGCAGGGCAAGAACGTGTTGTTTGTGGGCACTAAGCGCCAAGCCCAGGAAGCTATCGCAGAGGAAGCCGTGCGCTGCGGAATGTTCTATGTGAATCAGCGCTGGCTGGGCGGGCTGCTTACGAATATGATGACCGTGCAGAAGTCCATCAAGCGGTTGAAGCTGCTCGAGGAGATCGCTGCCGATCCCACCGGCGGCGGGCGCCCGAAGAAGGAACTGATCCGCCTGGAGCGCGAGCGCAAGCACCTGGAACAGAACCTGGCCGGCATCAAGGAGATGCCCGGGCTGCCGGACGTGATGTTCGTAGTGGACTCGAATAAAGAAGAGATCGCCGTGAAGGAAGCCCGCAAGCTGGGCATTCCGGTGGTGGCCGTGGTGGACACCAATTGCGATCCGGACGTGGTCGATTACGTCATCCCCGGCAACGACGACGCGTTGCGTGCGATCCGCCTTTTCACGAACAAGATCGCGGACGCGGTGATCGAAGGCAGGGCGCTGGCAACCGAGCAGGATTTCACCGCCGAAAAGATCATCACCGACGAGACCCCCAGCGAGGAAATTCCCGAATACACGCAGTGGGTGGATCCGCAATACGCCGAGCAGCTCATGTCGGAGAGCCTGAAGGACGAGGACCTGCCGTCCACGTCGCTGCCGAAGAAGACTCCGGCTGCCGAGGACGAGGCAACTCTGGCCGCCGACGGTGAGGCGGCAGCCCCGGCTGCGGACTCCAAGTAGCCTGCCGCGGGCGCGGCGCAACCAGATTTCTCAAGGACAGGTGCAAAGACAATGGCGGAAATCACCGCACAATTGGTAAAAGAACTCCGCGACCGCACAGGCGCGGGCATGATGGAGTGCAAGCGGGCTCTGAGCGAAGCGAACGGCGATTTGGCTGAAGCGGAAGTGGTGCTGCGCAAGCGCGGCATCGCCAACGCCAGCAAGAAGTCCGCCCGGGCCACCAAGCAGGGCGTGATCGGCAGTTATATCCACGCCGGCGCCCAGTTGGGCGTGCTGGTGGAGGTCAATTGCGAGTCCGATTTCGTGGCGCGCACAGACGACTTCCGTGAATTGGTGCACGATATCGCCATGCAGATCGCGGCGGCCGATCCCCAGTTCATCCGCAAAGAGGACGTCTCCGGGCCGGCGCTCGAGAAGGAACGCTCGATCCAGCGTGCACGGGCGCTGGCCGAAGGCAAGCCCGAGAAGATGGTGGACAGAATCGTGGAAGGCCGTATGAGCAAGTTCTACGAAGAAGTCTGCCTGCTCGAGCAGCCGTACATCAAGGACAACTCGCTCACTGTGGGCCAGTTGATTGCCACCAAGATCGCCAAGTGCGGCGAGAACATCACGGTGGCCCGTTTTGTGCGCCTGAAAGTGGGCGACGCCGCCGCAGGCGAGACGCCAGCCGAATAAGGACGGCCGCAATCCCGTCCCGGAGGATAGGGTGGCGAAATACGAGCGCATTCTGCTGAAACTCAGCGGGGAGTCTCTGGCGGGCAAAGCCGCCTTCGGCATTGACGCAGAACGGATGGCCGAACTCGCGGGCGAAATATCGGAGCTTGCCGCCACGGGTGTCCAGGTCGGCCTGGTCACCGGAGGCGGCAATTTCTTTCGAGGGATCAGTTCGCGGGGCATCGAGAGGGTGACGGCGGATCACATGGGCATGCTGGCCACGGTCATCAACGCCCTGGCTTTCGCCGACGCGCTGGAAAAGAAAGGGACTCCGGCGCGCGTGATGACGGCCATCGAGATGCGCCAGGTGGCCGAGGCATATGTACGGCGACGCGCCATCGCGCACCTGGAGAAGGGCCGCGTGGTCATCGTCGCCGGTGGCACCTCAAACCCCTACTTTTCCACCGACACCGCGGCCGCGCTGCGGGCCCTCGAGCTGAGGGCGCAGTTGGTGGCCAAGGCCACGCGCGTGGACGGGGTCTATGACAAAGACCCATTGAGACACCCTGACGCGAAGATGTTTCAGGCGATTTCCTACGCCGATTTCCTTTCGCAGGCTCTCGGCGTCATGGACGCCTCGGCCGTGGCGATGTGCCGCGACAATGGGATGCCCATCGTCGTTTTCAATTTGAATGTGCGTGGGAATATAATGCGTGTGTCGATGGGAGAACCCGTGGGCACGCTGATCCATTAGCGATTTCGTGGGAACGGACGTATGAAACCTGGACAACCCAATCAAGCAACCGCACCGCAGTATCGCACCTCGAAGGAAGTGGAAGTAGCCGCCAAGGCCCGGATGGAGAAGGTCCTGGGCGACATGCAGCACCTGATGGCCGGCATTCGCACGGGCCGGGCTTCGGTGAGCCTGTTCGACAACATCCGCGTGGATTACTACGGCACACCGACGCCGCTGAATCAACTGGCGACGATGCATGTGCCGGAGCCGTCCTTAATCACGATCCAGCCATACGACATCTCGCAAATCGGCTCGATCGAGAAGGCTATCCGGTCGTCGGATTTGGGCTTGAATCCTCAAAACGACGGCAAGATCGTGCGGGTGCCGATTCCGGCTCTCACCGAAGAGCGCCGCAAAGAACTGGTCAAACACCTGCACGCCATGACGGAGGATCACCGGGTGGCAATCCGCAACGTCCGCCGTGATGGGAACGAAGCCCTCAAGAAGCTGCTCAAAGACAAGCTGATTTCCGAGGATGACCAGCGGCGGTCACAGGACGAAATCCAGAAGCTGACGGACGCCGAGATGCAGAAGCTGGATCAAGCCGCCAAAGTGAAAGAGAAGGAAATCCTCGAGCTGAAGTAAGAGTCCAGGTTACGGAGACGGAAAAACCTGCAGGGTGAAGTGTGGCAAAAAATACTGGGTGTGTGTCGGTTCGGGACTCAGCGGTCCACCTTGGGCGATGAAGACAGCATCGCCATGAAAAGGCTAAGTATCAAAAAACCGGCGACTAAAGATCCCACCAACATAAACCATCCTCCCTCTCTCCCTTATCGGTCAGCAATTCCGCTTCCACTCGGTTAGGTGCAAAAAACTTCCGTATGGTTGCAAAGAATCCAGGGGAGCACGGCAACATTGTGCAATGAAGACGGGGCTGACCTCGGGGGCCGTGTTGACAAGCACCGCGCCGTCCGCTATATTGCTGAAGTATCGCTTTATCAACGGCTTGTCCGGTGTCGGGTCATGGTGGTTGCGAGGGAGTCGCGAACCAAGATGAAATTGTGTCCTCTTCCCAGCCGGCGTGCGCGTTGAGTAAGGCTCGCGCTCTGGAGACGCAGCCATGGCCAATGAACTAGAAGACCGGCGGAAAGACATGCCCGGACCCCCGGCGGAAGCTGACTATGAACACCTCATGGAGGACTACAGTCACTTCGCGCCGCCCGTAGAGGGCGAGGTTCTCGCAGGACACGTCTTGAAGGTGACAGAGAAGGAAGTCATCGTTGACGTCGGCTTCAAATCCGAAGGACTTGTTCCCATCGAGCAGTTCAAGCTGCTGGATGGGTCGGTGCGCGTCGCGCCCGGCGACGTGGTGGACGTCATGGTGGACCATCGTGGGGAGGTGGAGGGTTACATTCTCCTTTCCCACGAGCGCGCGGCGCGCATCCGCGCATGGGACAACCTGGAGAAAGCCTTCCGCGAGAACCTGCTGGTCAGCGGGCGTGTGCTGGGACGCATTAAAGGCGGGCTGATGGTAGACGTGGGGGTGAAGGCCTTCATGCCCGGCTCGCAAGCCGATTCGCATCCGGTGCATAACCTGGACGCTTTGATCGGCCAGGACATTCCGGTGAAAGTGGTGAAGCTGAACCGCCGCCGGGGCAACGTCGTGGTGTCGAGAAAGCTGGCGGTGGAAGAAGAGAGTTCGGCGCGTAAGCACGCGGCTTTGGACGTGCTTGAGGAAGGCTCGGTGGTAACCGGTACGGTGAAGAACCTGACCGACTACGGGGCTTTTGTCGATATCGGCGGCGTGGACGGCCTGCTGCACGTGAGCGATATGTCTCACGGGCGAATCAACCACCCCTCCGAAGTGGTCCACGTGGGAGACCAGATCACGGTGAAGGTACTCAAACTGGACCGCGAGCGCGGACGCATATCACTCGGTTTGAAACAGATGGCGCCGGACCCGTGGGAGACCATCGCCGAGCGTTACCCGGCCAGCCAGCGCGTCATCGGCCGGGTGGTGAGCATCACCGACTACGGCGCCTTCTTGGAACTCGAACCGGGCGTGGAAGGACTGATCCACATTTCCGAGATGACTTGGTCGCGGCGCATGAAGCACCCCAGCAAGGTGGTCAAGGTCGGCGACCAGGTAGAGGCAGTGGTGCTCGAAGTGAAGCCGTCGGACAGGCGGATTTCGCTGGGCATCAAGCAACTGGAGGCCGATCCCTGGACCACGGTGGATGCCCGTTACAGCGTGGGTTCGGTGGTGGAAGGCCGGGTGCGCAAGCTGACGGACTTCGGCGCATTCATCGAAATCGAGGAAGGCATCGACGGGCTGGTTCACATTTCGGACCTGAGCTGGACCAAGCGCGTGAAGCACCCATCGGAGATGCTAAAGAAGGGACAGGTGGTCCAGGCGGTGATCCTGCAGATCGAATCGGCGAACCGCCGGCTTTCCCTGGGTATCAAGCAACTCCAGCCGGATGCGTGGGAGACCTTCTTCCGGGCGCACCAGGTGGGCGATGTTGTGAAAGGCCGCGTGACGCGCGCATCGAGCTTCGGAGTGTTCGTCGAAGTGGCGCCGGGCGTGGAGGGATTGTGCCATAATTCCGAAATACGTCCCCAAGTGGAGCGCCGGAGGGAACGGGAGAAGAGCGGCGAAGAAACGCTGCTGCCGATCGGCGAGGAATTCGAGTTCAAGGTAATCCGGATCTCGGAGGCGGAAAAGAAGATCGGCCTCAGCTACCGCGCGGTGGCCGCGGACGAGGAGCGGAGCCGGCTGGAAGACTACCAGCGGCGAGCCGCGGCGGCGACCATGACTATCGAAGAGGCGATTCATTTGAAGAACCAGGGATAGCCCCGGGACCGTGATTTTTGCGATAGTGGAGATTCGGAGGGCAAGGCCCGCTCAAGCGGCGGCCCCAGAGGCAAGGAGATACCAGTGTCTATGACGAAAGCGGATCTGATCGAAGAAGTGGCCCGGGTCGTTGAAGTGACCCGAAAGGACTCGGAAGTCATCGTCGACGCGATTTTCGAGAGCGTCGTGCGTTCATTGCGCAACGGAGACAAGATTGAGATCCGGGGATTCGGCAGCTTCCGCACGCGCCAGAGGCAGCCGCGCATCGGACGCAACCCGAAGACCGGCGCGCGCGTGGATGTGCCGAGTAAGCGCATCCCGTACTTCAAGCCCAGCAAGGAATTGAAGGATTTGGTCAACGAGGGCACCAGCGCGCCCGTTGCTCCGGCTCCCACGGCGCCGGCACCCACCACGCCACAGACGGCCTGACCGTCCACCACACGAGACGCGGCCAAACATATGGATCACCTCTGGAGTCCCTGGCGCTACCGGTACGTGAGTACGGCGGGGCCGGAAGACGCGTGCATTTTTTGCGTGAAGTCCGCTGCCGGGCGCGACGAAGAGAACCGGATCGTCTACCGGGGCGTGCGGAATTTCGTGATCCTCAACTTGTTCCCGTATACCAGCGGCCACCTCATGGTGGCGCCATACGAGCACGTGGCGAGCATCGAAGAGGCGTCCGAAGAGACAGCCATCGAGATGATGCTTCTGGTGAGGCAGGCGGTGCGGCATTTGCGAGCCGTATACCGGCCGCGGGGCTTGAACCTAGGCATGAACATCGGGGAATGCGCCGGCGCCGGCATTGCCGGGCACATTCACATGCACGTGGTTCCGCGCTGGCCCGGCGACGCCAACTTCATGAGCGTGGTAGGCGAAACGCGCGTGATGCCGGAAGACATCTCGGAGACTTACAGCAAGCTCAAGGCGGCGTTCGCGCAGGCTCAGAAATAGGGCGGCAGGCGGAAGCGCCCCCACTTACGCGCTGAGTTCGACAGGCTCGCTCGATTCCTCGGCTGCCTGTACGGGTGCCGGTTCTACAGCCGTCCCGGCCGTGGCGACAGCAAGACTGCACAGGTCCAGGCTGCGCGCCAAGGCTCCGCGCAATTCGCACAACCCGCGGGTCACGCCGTTGAGCCGCTCCTTGAGTTCAGCGTTTTGCGCGTACAGTTCGGCCTTGCCGACGGCCGAACGGGATTGTTCCGCTTCCATGTGCTCCAGGCGAAGACGCAGGCCCTGGAGTTGCTCCTCGATGGGCCGGGCAAGCGTTAATAGGGCAGCTTCATCGATGGGCGCGGCGGAGGCGGGAGGCGGCGGCGGCGCGGCAGCGCGTTCGGCCTGCGCGATCAAGGCGGCTTTGGTGCTGGAGAATTCGGACTCCATTGCGATCAAGCGCTGGTCACGCTCTTCCAGCCGGGCGGCCAGCGCGGCCTTCTCGGCCGCAGTGGCCGTCTGCAAGGCAGTCAAGTTGGCCACTTCGGCTTTCAGGGCTTCCATCGCCGTGACACCCTGATCGAGCGTCGCTTGCAGGCTCTGTACCTGCTCCTCTCTCGCGCGGAGCCTTTCGGCCACCTCGGCGTGGCTGGACTCCATCTCCGCCCGGGCCCGCGCATAGGCCGAGTTGGTGCGGCCCTGCAAAACGAGCCAAACGGCTCCGGCGCCAGCGGCAAATCCGACTACGAGGAACAGCATGAGGAATTGAGTTAGACCTTCCATACAGAAAACCCAGCTTCAGGTTGCCATCAGGCCCGAGTTGTGACAACCCAGCGAAACACTTAGGCGGAACTCGAAATTAGGACTAAGGCCTACAGCTACTTACACGGTGTCCGGCCGTTTTGGGTGACTAAATGAGGTGCCTGCGGGCGCGCGAGGCGGTATAATGGATTTTTGCCGTCCCGGCAAGGCGGCGGAGGTGTGTATGTTCCTTAGCATCAGGGAGATGGAACAGCGGAAGCTGGTTTTCGATGAGACCTTCCCGCCGGGCGAAGTCGAGTTTTTGGACAGCAAGCTGAGACAGGTTTCGCCGTTGCGGGCAGCCGGATCGGCAGCGCTGGTATCGGCGAGCTTGGGCGCGGTCAGAATCCAGGGCCGCCTAAGCGTCGAAATGGAGGCCGAGTGCGACCGTTGTCTGGAGCCGGCCGGTTATCCGATCGAAGCGGACTTCGACTTGTATTATGAGCCGATGGCCCACATTGCGCGCGCCGAAGAAGTGGAAATTGGAGCGCGTGAAACAGAGGTGGGCTTCTATGAGGGAGACGGCCTGGAGTTGAAAGAGATTTTGCGGGAGCGGGTGCTGTTGGCGCTTCCGATGCAGCGAGTTTGCCGGCAGGACTGCAAGGGTATCTGCCCGGTGTGCGGCCAGAACCGCAATCAGCGCGATTGCGGCTGCCAGCCGAAGCCGGTGGACGACCGCTGGGCGGCCCTGAAGCAGTTTTGAAGCCGGCCGCAAGTTAAGTAAAACCAGATTCAGAAATAGAAAAGGGAGTTTGCATGCCGAATCCGAAACGGAGACATTCGCAGCGCCGCACATCGACGCGCCGCGCGCACGACGCCATCCGCAGCACGGGAATGGCGGAGTGCCCCAACTGCCATGAACCGAAGATGCCCCACCGCGTTTGCCCGCATTGTGGCAAATACAAGGGCCGCGAAGTAGTCGAGGTCGCCGAAGAGTAGCGGCAAAGGAGCAGCAGCTACGCTCGAAAAAATGGTCACGATCGCTGTAGATGCCATGGGCGGCGATCACGCCCCCAAAATGGAAGTGGAGGGCGCGGTAAGAGCCAGCCGCTCTCTTGGCGTGCAGGTGGTGCTGGTAGGGCGGGAAGAAGTCCTGCGAAAGGAGTTGGCCGAATACGACGGCTGGCAACATCTGCCGATCCAGCTTGTCCACGCCAGCGAAGTCGTGACCATGGAAGACAGCGCGGCCAAGGCATTCCGGGCCAAGCGCGACAGTTCGATCCGGGTGGCCAGCCGGATGGTGCGGGACGGGTTGGCGCAAGGATTGGTGTCAGCCGGCAATACGGGCGCGGCAATGGCCACTGCGAAGATGGTGCAGGGCATGATCCCGGGCGTGGACCGTCCGGCACTGGCCTCGGCGTTTCCGACCGTAAAAGGAACGCCCGCAGTCATCATCGACGTGGGCGCGAACGTGGATTCGACCCCGCAGATGCTGGCCCAGTTCGCGGTGATGGGTTCGATTTATTCCCACCTGATCTTCCGGACCGAAAATCCCAGGGTCGGGCTGCTGTCGATCGGCGAGGAAGAACACAAGGGTAATGAGCTCACACGAGCCGCGACACCCCTGCTGAAAAGCCTGCCGATCAATTTCATCGGCAACGTCGAGGGACGGGACGTCTACACGGGCGCGGCCGATGTGATCGTGTGCGACGGGTTCATCGGCAACGTGGCGCTGAAGGTCAGTGAAGGCGTGGTGGACATCACCAAGTACTTGTTACAGCAGTCGCTTAAGGCCACCATCACGCGCCAGATAGGCTATGTGCTATCGCGGGCGGCATTCGCGGATTTTCGCAAGAGAGTGGATTACTCCGAGTACGGCGGAGCGCCGCTGCTCGGGATCAAGGGGGTCTGCATCATCTGCCATGGACGCTCCAACGCCAATGCCATCAAAAACGCCATCCGCGTTGCCGCCGAGTTCGCAACAGGCCGCGTCAATCAGCGTATCGAAGAGGGGGTGCAGCAATTCGCTCCCGTTGCGGTGTCCGCACGCGCTGACTAAGATTCTCTTCCATTTGTTCCTGATAGCGCTAGTCGTGCCGGCCTTCTCACCCTGCGCGCACAGCCAGCAGCTCAACCCGGTGCAGTGGACCCTGGAGCCCGGTTCGTTATGGGCAGCGGCAGGAGGCGAGGTCACGTTCCGCCTGAAGGCCAAGATGGATCCGGGCTGGCACTTGTACTCGCTGACAACACCGGAAGGCGGACCGCTGCCAACGCGGGTGAGCATGGAGGAAAACGCGTCGACAAAAGGGTGCCGCGTGTACGTCCAAGCACCCCACAAGATCTTCGATAAGAACTTTAACCTTGACGTGGAAACTTATGACAAGCAGGCGGATTTCCTGTTTGTCTGCGAGCTGAAATCGAACGCGCCTCAGGGCCGGGTCGAGTACACCGCCAAGGTGCGCTACCAAACTTGCGACGACAAGATGTGTCTGCCGCCGGTGACGCGCACAGCCACCGCCAGCCTGCTGATCGATCCGGGCGCCAAGCCTGCCAAAGCTGTGATACCCGCGGGATTTGTAGAGTTCGGACCCGCCGGGGGCGGCGAAGCCAGGAAGGCCCCTACTCCGGCTCCAGCAACGAAGGGTAGCGGCGACAAACGCTCGTTCAGCATGTTCCTGCTGGTGGCGTTCGGATTCGGGCTAGCGGCGATCTTCACGCCTTGTGTGTTTCCGATGATCCCGATCACCGTCTCGTTCTTCCTTGGGCGACAGGGAGGTTCGAGGCGGGAGAGCATCGTACAGGCGGCGGTCTTCTCGCTAGGTATCGTGGTGCTGTTTTCATCGCTGGGGTTGGCGGCGACGGCGATCCTGGGGCCGTTCGGTGTGGTGCAATTGGGTTCGAGCCCCTGGGTGAACGGTTTCATCGCCCTGGTGTTCCTGGCATTCGCGCTGAGCCTGTTGGGCGCCTTCGAGATCACCCTGCCCTCGTCCCTCCTTACGAAAATGGACCAAGCCTCGGGACGCGGCGGCATCGCGGGCGCGTTGCTGATGGGGCTGACCTTCTCGCTGACATCCTTCGCCTGCGTAGGACCGCTGGTGGGAACCCTACTGGCAGCATCGGTGAGCGGTGGCGGCTGGCAGCCGCTGGCCGGCATGGTGGCGTTCGCGGTGGGTCTGGCAGCGCCCTTCTTCTTGCTCGCATTGTTCCCGTCGTACTTGCAGCGTTTGCCACGCAGCGGGGGATGGCTGGCACGAGTCAAGGTGGTGTTGGGGTTCGTGATCCTGGCGGCAATGCTGAAGTACGCCAGCAACGTGGACCAGGTGCTGCAGTGGGGCTTTCTCACGCGGGAACGCTTCCTGGCCGCCTGGGTGGTGCTCTTCGGGCTAACGGGCGCATACCTGCTCGGCTGGCTGCGGCTGCAGGGCGTGAAGGCGGACGATCACCTGGGCGTCACGCGGTTGCTGGTGGGAAGCCTGTTCCTCATTTTCGGGTTCAGCCTGATTCCGGGCATTTCAGGCGCGCGGCTGGGAGAGATTGAAGCCTACATTCCGGCTCCGGCAGCGAGCGCGACGGCGCAGGGCGAAGGTACAGGGCTGGTCTGGATGAAGAACCAGTACACCGAAGCGCTGGCCAAGGCGCGCGAGGAGAACAAACTGGTGCTGGTGAACTTCACTGGCTACGCCTGCACGAACTGCCATTGGATGAAGGCCAATATGTTCACGCGGCCGGAGATCGAACAGGAACTCAAGAAATACGTTCTGGTCGAGCTTTACACCGACGGCACGGACGAGGCATCCCGGCGCAACCAGGAATTCCAGCAGAGCCACTTCTCGACGATCGCACTTCCCTATTACGCCATCATCGGCGCGGACGAGAAACCGGTGGCGACGTTCGCGGGGCTGACCCGCAATCCGGCGGAATTCCTGACGTTCCTGAAGCGCTAGAGCGTGGGGGACGCTTACCGCACTGGGCCGAGTTTGTCCAAGGGCCAGTAAACGAAAACCGCCTCTCCGTAAATGCATGAGCGCGGGACGAGGCCCCAGGAACGGCTGTCATTGGAGGAACTGCGGTGATCGCCGAGGACAAAGTAGGAATCGCCCTCGACGCGGGTGGCCGGCATGGATTGGTAGTCCCGGTAGGACTCGGGGACGTAGTCTTCGGTCAGGGCGCGGCCGTTGACGAGGACCGTGCCGTGATCAATTTCCACGGTGTCACCGGGCAGGCCGATCACACGTTTGATGTAAGACTTGGACTGATCGGCGGGATAGTAAAACACGACCAAGTCTCCACGGTCGATCTTGCCGATGCCCGTGCGGTAAACGAACTTGTTGATGAAGATGCGCTCCTGGTCCGCCAGCGCGGGCATCATACTGGTGCCTTCGACTTTAACCGGCTGGTAAATGAACAGGATGAAGACGGCCGCGATGACCAACGCAAGGCTTAAGTCTCTAACCCAGGTCAACGCGGTACGAACCAGCAATTCTTTTTTCATACCAGGCGATTAACTCCATTATACTGAGCCAGAATGTCACTCTCACGACGCACGCTGCTACAGTCCTCGCTCGCCGCCGGAAGTCCAGCGGCGGCAAAATCTGCGACAAGATTGCCAAACATCGTTTTCCTGATTTCGGACGATCATTCGAAGCCGGATGTGGGCTGCTACGGCAACCCCGCGATCCGGACGCCGAACCTCGACCGCATTGCGGCCAACGGGATGCGCTTTGAGCGTGCCTATGTGACAAGCCCGCAGTGCAGTCCCAACCGCTCGTCGATCTTCACCGGGTGCGCGCCGCACACGACGGCTACATCGCGGCTGCACACCAGCCTTCCGCCCTGGGAAACCACGATCATCGACGCATTGAAGGAGCGGGGGTACTTCACGTCGATTCTCAAGAAACATCACCAAGGCGCTCATTTTGAAAGACGTTTAGACTTCTATCATGGCGAAATCGACTTCGCCAGGTTCTTCGCGGCGCGGCCGGAGCGGCGCCCGTTCTTCCTACAGGTGGGTTTCACAGACCCGCACCGTCCCTACCGGAAGGGTAGCTATCCGGTGAAGCACGATCCGAAGTCGGTGGTGGTTCCACCGTTCCTTCCGGACACCCAAAAGGTTCGCGAAGACCTGGCCGACTACTACGACGCCATCGCAAGATTAGACGCACAGACGGGAGAGTTGTTCCGAGAACTCGAGAAGCGGGGGCTGATGGAGAACACCATGGTGGTGTTCACAGGGGACAACGGGATGCCTTTCCCGCGCGCCAAAGGGACGCTTTACGAGGCGGGGATCAATGTGCCGCTTATGGTGTGGTGGCCGGAACATACGAAAGCGGGCGTGGTGAACCGGTCGCTGGTGGCGCATGTGGATCTACCAGTGACGTGGCTGGAGGCGGCCGGGGTGGCGAAACCGGCGAAGATGCAAGGGCAGAGTCTACTCGGTCTGATAGAGGGCGCAGCGTACCGGGAGCGGGAGTGCGTGTTCGCGGAAAGAAACTGGCACGATAACTTCGATCCCATGCGTACTGTTGTATTTGGGCGTCACAAGCTCATCTACAACATGAATCCTACGCGAGGGTATCGACCGATCAAAGACCTGCGGCAATCGCCCACATGGGGGTCGATTGTCGAGGAGTACGATGCCAGCCGGCTGGAGGCAAAGCACCAGACGCTGTTCGAGCCGAGCCGCCCACTGTGGGAGATGTACGACTTGGAGCGAGACCCGGAAGAGCGCCGGAACCTGGCAGGCGATCCAGAACAGGCCGACCTGTTCGAAGAACTCAAAGTGCGACTGAGCAATTGGATGCACGAGACCTACGACTTCTTGCCTCCTCCATACCGCAACTACCCGGCCCGGCGCGGTACGCGCGGCATCTACTATATGCCGTAGCGCGCCTCCGAGTGCCGTGTATGCGGGCAGCCCGCTCCACCTACGAAGACCACAAAAGCCGTTCACCGATTTAGTCCAATAATTTCTCCTCTCTTTTCAATCACTTGATCTGACGGCAAGGCTTGCGCGCCAGGACGCGGATGCTACCTTCGTGTGCGAAGCAGGCAGCGCGAGGAGAGCCAATGAGCACGACGCGAACGGAGGCAAGGAAAGGGTCGAGAAGGAAGAACCCTACGCGCACTCTCGTCGAGAAGCAGGCATTTCTTATCAACAAGCTGGTGAACAACATCGAGGAGAAAATTGACGCGAATGAGCTAAAAGCCACGCTGGGAGACCTCATCAGGCTAATGCAGATCCAGAAGGAACTGGAAGAGAACCAACCTCGGGAGATCAAGGTGACATGGGTCGAGACACCGGAGACGGCATTCGAATCCGAAACATAGCGTACCAGCCGCTGCCGTCGCAGCTAAGATTCCACAATTCGAAGGCCCGGTTCAAGGGCTTTTCGGGACCGATTGGGTCAGGCAAAAGCCAAGCGCTCTGCCAGGAGGCAGTGAAGCTGAGCTACCTGAACGCGGGGCGGTTGGGGCTGATGGGCGCACCTACCTACCCGATGCTCCGGGACGCGACGATGCAGTCGTTCCTGGAGATCCTGGGGCAGAACGGGATCCCCTACGACCTGAACAAGGCGGAGAACGTGCTGACACTGAAGGAGACCGGATCGCGGATTCTGTTCAGGAGCGTGGACGAGTTCGAGCGGTTGCGCGGGACGAACCTGGCGTGGTTCGGGGTGGACGAACTGACGTACACGGCCGAGGAAGCGTGGCTGCGACTGGAAGGACGCCTGCGGGACCCGAAGGCGAAACGGTTGTGCGGCTTCGCCGTGTGGACTCCGAAAGGATTCGATTGGGTCTACCGGCGGTTCATCGCAGACAAAGTGGACGGCTACGAAGCGGTGATCGCCAAACCATTCGAAAACCGGCACTTGCTCGAAAAGGTGCCGGACTTTTACGACCGGTTGAAGAAAAGCTACGACGAGCATTTCTTCGAACAGGAAGTGTTGGGCGAGTACCTGAACAGCAACTCCGGCCTTGTGTATCACGCCTTTAAGCGGCGCGAACATCTGTGCGAGCTGGAAGTAGACCGGCGGCTGCCACTGTTGTGGGCCCTGGATTTCAACGTGGATCCCATGTCGTCGGTGGTGGCGCAGGTCGAAGGCGAGGTGGTCCGCGTCGTAGACGAGATCGTGATGAGCCGGGCGAGCACGGAGCAAGCGTGCCAGGAGTTCTGGAACCGGTATGCGGAGCACCCGGCGGGGGTGACCATTTACGGCGATGCGTCGGGCAACAGCATGCAGACGACGGGCACCACGGACTACCAGATCATCCGGCGCTATTTCAACGGGGTGCACTATTACAACGTGCAACTGAAAGTTCCGCGGTCGAACCCGCAGGTCCGGGAACGGGTGAGCCTGGTGAACGCAAAGCTTAGGAGCGCGGAGGGGCAGGTGCAAATGCTGGTGGATCCCCGGTGCAAGGAACTGGTGAAGGACTTCGAGGAAGTTTCGTACAAGCCGGGCAGCACGGTGGTGGACAAGGAGAAGGACGCGCGGCGGACGCACTTGTCGGACGCGCTGGGTTATCTGGTGTGGCAGGAGTGCCGGCCGCTGCCGCCGGTGGGTGAGCAAGCGCGAAGGCTGATCTGACAAGAGGCTAGACACCTGGGACAGGCACCCGAGTTTAGCGGCTTGGGACGCGGGTGCGAGTCCCGAGTAGGAGCAACCGTGATAGGGATCGATCAAGAACATCCGGAATACGTGGCCAGAACGGCGATGTGGAAGAAGTACCGGGACCTGTACGCGGGCGGCGAGCAACTGAAAGACAACGCCAGCCTGTATCTGCCGCGACGGCAGAAGGAACCGTACGACGTCTACGCGGAACGGTTGAGCAAGGTCTTTTACGAGAACTACGTCGGCTCGATTATCGACTGGTATACGGCGACGTTGTTCCGGCGGGAGCCAGTGTTGACGTTCGAGGGGACCAACGACGCCAGCAAGCAGTTCTTCAACGTTTTTTCGGAGGACTGCGATCAGAAAGGGACGGCGTTGAGCGATTTCTTCCGGCGCCAGATGACGGAGGCGCTGGTCAGCGGAGCGAGCTATATCCTGGTGGATTTTCCGCGTGTCGCGCAGCCAGCGGCGAACCGGGCCGAGGAAGACGCGGTGGGAGCCTCGCGTGCGTACCTGGTGGATTACCGTCCGGAAAACGTCATCAACTGGAGCCTGGACGAGCGCGGGAACCTTGCTTGGGTGGTCCTGAGGACATCGTCATTGCAGCAGACGAGCGTAGGCGGCGGGTACGTCAAAGAGACGCGGTGGGTGTACTACGACAAACGGGAGTACCAGGCATACCGGCGCGTGGAGACGGGCGAGGGGAAAGCCGAGATCGAACTGATCGATCAAGGCCGCCACTCGTTGTGGAAACAGGAACGGGTGCCGCTGTTCGAGCTGAAGGTATCGGAAGGGCTGTGGCTGATGAACAAGGCCGCCCTGCTGCAACTCGAGCACTTCAACAAATCGAACGCCTTGAGCTGGGCACTGACGATGGGGCTGTTCGCGATGCCGGTGGTCTACTCGAACCGGGAGTGGAAGCAGGTGGTTGGGGAATCGTACTACCTGCAACTAGGCTCGGACGACAAGTTCGGGTGGACGGAGCCGGAGGGCAAGGTTTACCAGATCGCGGCAGACAATCTGGTGCGCTTGAAGGATGAAATCTACCGTGTGTGCTACCTGCTGACGCAGGCAGGGGGAACGCAGTCGAGCTACACGGCGCAATCCGCGCTGAGCAAACAGCGGGACTACAGCATCACGCAGGAGGTGCTGCGCGCCTATGGGGACGCGGTAAAGGACGTGATGAAGAGGGTGCTGCGCGCGATTGAAGCGGCGCGGGAAGACGGGTTGACGATCGACGTCAGCGGTCTGGACGAATTTGACATTGGGGACTTCACCACGGAGTTGGAGGACGCGACGAAACTGCTTGAGCTGGGGATCCAGTCGGAGACGCTCAAAAGGCAGGTATTCAAGAAGCTGGCGTTCAAGTACCTGTGCGACATGAGGCAGGAGACCAAGGACCGCATCGCGCGGGAGATCGACGACTGGTTCGAAGCGAAGGGGAAGAGGAGGAAATAACACCGCCGGTGGGCAAGGAAAGGAGAGCAATGGAAGAACAACAGGAAGCAGATGTGAAGGCAGTGGATGTCCGGTCAGTGATCCGGGAAGCGATCACGGAGTTTGTGAACGCGGAACAGGCGAAAGCGGAGCCGGCCTACAAGGCGGAACTGGTGGAAGAGCGCCGGCGGCGGGAAGAGCTGGAGCGGCGGCTGAACGAGGTGGTGGAAGAGAACCGCCGAAGCCGGCAGCTCGCCGAGGAGCTGGACCGGCAGTCGAAGATCTGCAATGAGCTGCAACGGCTGGGAGTAGCGAAGGTGGAGTTGGCGTTCAAAGCGGTGAAGGACGACATCCAACGGACCAGCGACGGGCGGCTGGTGGCGCGCGCGGGACAAAACGAGATGGACGCACGAGAATACCTGTCGCAGTTCGTGAACGAGAACCCCGAGTTTCTGCCGGCGCGGATCACGGGCGGATCTGGGGTAGGAGCCTCGCCACGCACAACAGGTGTGAGCGCGGCCGATTTGGACAAGCTGAAGCCGGGTATGAACGCCGAGGAACTGGAGCGAATCCGGCAGGAGATTGCGCGAGTAGCATCGCAGACCATGCGAGGCGCTTGAGCAGAAACCGCGGGCCTCGCGGAGGCGAGGCCTGGGGAAGACAGAGGCGGCGGACGCCTGAGAGCGGAGAGCGCCGCCAAGAAGACAAGGAGAAGGTGAATGTCAGCAATTACATCGACGAACGTAGCTAACGCGATTGTCAAACTCGTGGCGGTGGATGCATTGCCAGCGCTCATGGGGAACCTGGTCATGGGTAACCTTGTCAACCGGGACTTCGAGCCTACCCTGGCCCAGGCCGGTGACACAGTGAACGTGCCCATTCCTCCGACACTGGTGGCGAACAACCTAGCCGAAGGCGGCACCGTTCAGACACAGAATCCGAATCTGGGCAACGCCCAGATCGTATTGAACACGCACGCGGAAGCGACGTTCCAGATTCCGGATGTGACGAAGGTCCTGGCAGTGCCCGACCTGCTGAAGCTGTACATGCAGCCGGCGGTGGTGGCGCTCGCCGAGAGAATCGAAACCGATCTTCTGGGCTTGTACGCAGGCTTCACGGCGAACAGCCCGGTAGGTACGGCTTCGACCGCGGTGACGGAAGCGACGATCGACGCGGCCGAGACGGCCCTGTTCGAGGCGAAGGTGCCGGCGAGCGAACCGAAGTACCTGGTGGTGGACGGCAACACGTACTCGCAACTGCGGCAGATCACGCGATTCAGCGAATACCAGACGGCCGGCGACGCAGGCTTGCGCGCCCTGGTGGACGGCACGGTGGGGAAGATCAAGGACTTCTATGTCTTTCGCTCGCAGTTCGTGCACAAGACCGGCAGCGCCCCGATGACGACGCACAACCTGGGCTTCGGACGCTCGGCGATCGGCCTGGTGGTCCGGCGCTTGCCGCAGCCGCTCCCGGGGACGGGCGCGGTGGCGGAATACGCCGAGATGGGGAATTTCGGCATCCGCGTAGTCATGAGCTACCAGCCCAACACGCTGGCGCAGCAGTTTACGGTGGACGTGCTGTACGGCGCCGCAGTGCTGCGCAACGGGTTCGGCGTTCAGGTGAACAGCTAGACTTCTGACGCGGAATAGCACGGGCAAATGGGGGACAGGCACGAAATTTCGCGAGAGCGGCGAAATTCGGGCCAGTCCCCGGTTTGCGCGTAGTGCCATTACAGACAGCACAGTGAGAGTGAGGGACGCATGGACTTGAAGATCTACTACCAAAAACTGAAAGAGATCGAAGATCAGATCAAGGAAGCGCATGCGGTGGTAGTGAGCAAAGCTACACCGGATGGCGGCAAGGAAGGCGTGAAGACGGAAGTGGCCCGGCGTGTGGCGGCGGGCATGATCGCGGACGGCAAGGCGCGTCTGGCGACGGCGGAAGAAACCGCGGAATTCCGGAGTTTGGTGGCCGCGGCGCGGAAGGCGGCCGAGCATTCGGCAGCAGCGGGCCGGGTAGCGTTGAGCGTGCTTCCGGCGGCGGAACTGCAGATGCTGCGCGGAGCGTTGAACCTGGCGAAGGCACATCTCCAGGAGAAGGCTTGAGGCAACGGCCATGTCTGTGTTCACGGACGGCGTGATCGCCACAATCGAAGATTTGCGAGGTTACGAGAGCTCGATCCTTAATGTGGCGCACACGGAAGGGATCGACCTGACGGCGAAGCTGGCGCTATCGCAGGAAGAGGTGGCCGTGGAGCTGGAGGCGCTTCTGCCGCGAAGACGAGCAGGCGTGTGGAACGGAGTCAACGGGCGACCGAAGCTGGACAACGTAGTGGTGACAAGGCCGCTCAAGCAATGGCTGATCTTCCACACGTTGGCCATCGTGTACCGCGACGCTTACAACAGCCAGCTCAACGACCGGTACCTGGGCAAGCGGAAGGAATACTCGGAACTAGCCAAATGGGCGGCGCGGATGTTGAGCGAGACCGGCGTAGGAGTGGTGAGCGCGCCCATCCCGAAAGCAAACGAACCAGTAGTGAGCATGACACCCGGCAACGGCGTAGCGGGGCGCTACTACGTACGAGTGGCTTGGCGCAACACCTTGGGAGAGGAAGGGGCGCCGAGCGAGGTTTGCGCGGCCGACACTTCGGACGGCACACTGCTAACGGTGGCGGCAGCGGATCCACCGCCGGTGGCGAGCGGGTGGAGCGTTTATGCGGGGACTTCGGCGGATGACATTACGCTGCAAAGCGTGGAGGCGATCGGGTTGGGGCAGCAGTGGACAGCACCCGAGGCGGGCCTGATCCGCGGCCGGAAACCAGGGGACGGCCAAGATGCCGAGATGTACTTGACGGTGGATCGAACTCTGCAGAGAGGATGAACGCGATGGCAGGAATCGGCGGCAGAACAGCGACTCGAGTGACGGAGCTACTGACGAGCGCAAAAGGATTGGAGAGCAGCGTACACCAGGCGGCCCTGAGCGCCAGGGTGCAACTGGCCGAAATCCCACCGGAGCAGGTTTTTCAGCAGAACGTGAGCTTCGAGGTCACCGAACGCACGGGCATAGCGCGGTACCCATCGGTTCATGTTTACTGCGAGCGAGTGTCGAACGAGATGCGAGAGAAGTTCCGGACCTTCTCGGGCCGCGTGCGGATGGTAGTGGAGATTCGGGTGTCGCACGACCGCCTGGAAGGGATGGAGGAGCAGTTGCACGGTTACGCGGACGCGGTGACCCGCGTGCTGGACAGCAGCCGCGGGGATTGGGGCAACGGGATGTATTACGCCGGCGGGTACGAGATCCATTTCGGCGGCGTGAAGAAGGGTGGCAAGAACCACATCCAGACGGCGAAGGTGGAGTTCGACGTGGAAGGAAGCCTGAAGTAGGCCGTAGGCGAGAGCCAATGAGAGGTCGAAGAAAGCATGCCTAGCTACATTTCATCAAGCGAAAACAGGTTCTACACGGCAACCGAAATATCATACGGGCAGGTGCCGGCGATTACGAGCGAGAACCGGTTCCCGGCGGTCAAGCTGACCGCGCGGCAGACGGTGGACCGGCTCCAACGGAGGGACAAGACGGGGAGCCGGACGTTTGCGGGTCTTCCGGTGGGGATCCGCAAGCAGACGCAGTTCTCGCTGAAGACATATCTGACGAGCTGGGCAAACGCGAGCGGGGAGCCGGGGTACGGCCCGCTGTTCCGCGCGGCTCTTGGCGGCGGCCCGCGCCTGTTCGCCGGCGGGACGTTGGGGGCGGGCAGTGAGACAAGATCACTCACTTTCGTAAGTTCGCACGGGTTGGCGCCAGGCGACGCGTTAGTCTCCGGCAACGAGATCCGCTTCGTCTCTTCGATCATGGACGCGCAGACGGTGCTGCTGAATGCGCCATTCACGACGGCGCCGGCAACGGGCGCGGTGGTGGGCGCGACTGCGACCTACTCACCGGCAACGGACCTGCCGAGCGTGAGCGTGTTCGATTACTGGAGTCCAGGGACGGCGGTGCAGAGAATCCTGGCGGGCGCGGCGATCGAGGAGATGCGCGTAACGATCAACGGCGACTTCCACGAGTTCGAATTCAGCGGGCTGGCCGCCGACGTTATCGACAGCGGAAGCTTCAACCAGGGGCAAGGGGGATTGGGCACGTTTCCGGGAGAGCCGGCGATGGGGTCATTCGATTATTCGGTCGTGCCCGGACACTTGGGACAGGCGTGGTTAGGAGCCATCGAAGAGCAGGTTTACACGATCACGTCGGCGGAACTGGTGGTCAATAACGGCATCGACTTGCGCAATCGCGAGTTCGGCTGCGAAACGCCGCGCGGCGTGGCGGGGGGCATGCGCAACGTGAGCATGAACTTCAGCCTTTACGAGAAGGACGACGATGTGACGCGGGCGCTCTATCAAGCGGCTCGAAGCCGGTCACCGATTTCGATCATGTTCCAACTCGGGCAGCAGCAGGGACAGTTGTTCGGATTGTACTTGAGGAGCGTGATTCCAGAAGTGCCGGAATTCGACGACAGCGACAACCGCCTGCAGTGGAAATTCACGAGTTGCCGGGCGCAGGGATCAGTGGACGATGAAATTTACGTGGCACTCGGGTAGAAGACGCACGGGGAGCGCCGGGATAGAAGCACAGGACAGGACGGAGCGAGGGGCGACGGAAGCGATGAAGTACGGGAGCACGTTCAAAGCGAGATCGAAGACGTATCCGCAGGTGACGCTGGAGATCGCGCGAATCAGCTTCGGCCGGCGTATCGAACTGATGCGCAGAATCCGGGAACTGGCCGCAAAGGCAGAATTCCTGGAGGCGGGCAGCACACCGAAGGAGAAGATGGAAGCCGCGCTGCTCGAAGGCGAAGTCGAACGGACGTATCTCGAGTGGGGGCTGACCGGCGTAGAGGGCCTGATGGTAGATGGGCAAGCCGCGACGCCGGAAAGCCTGATTCAGTCGGGACCGGAAGCACTGTGCCGGGAAGCGCTCACCTTGATCAAGGCTGAGTGCGGACTGAGCGAAGCAGAACGAAAAAACTGATCGCCGCCTTCCATTTTCAGTTTACGAACCGGGCCGGATGGGAGTGCGGGGAATGCAGGAAGCGGGGCCTGGAACAGGCGCGCCGCTGCGGTTGGATACAGGCGCAGCAAGACAGACCGCGAAAGCCGGTATGGGTGCGCGGCAACTGCGCCGTCGAGGAATGTCCACGGTCTTACATTACGCCGCAGAGCGTGGCGTGGCTGGAGGGATTTTACGCATGGCGGCTGACTGGAAGGCAAGCATTGGACGAGTTGCCGGCGCGGTGGGCGGACGCGTTCCTGGTTCTGGAAGGTGAGCTGACGGAGGAGAACAGTGAAGGCCGGAGATGATCAGATGACGAGGCTGGCCGAGGCGCTGGCAGAGGCAGCCGGAAGAAGCCGGACGGCGGAGAGCGTCGCCGAAACGCTCGAAAAATACTCGACGCGGAACCAGGCCGAGGCAACGGACCAGATGGACGGATTGGCGAGTCAAATCGAGCAACTTCGCCAAGCGAACGAGCAACAGGCCAGCGTGATGGCCGCGAACACCTCGGCGATCGCGCGAAACACGAGCGCTCAAGGGAACCTGGCAGCAGCGGGGATGATAAAGCCCGCGTCGATTCTGTCAAGCATCTTCGGCGCCGGGTTCGGGATCTCACCACTGGTGTCGGGAATCGTGAAACTGTTCAGCGGGGGAGACGGAACAACGACGCCGACGGACGAATACGAGAAACCGCAGTCAGTGAGCTTCACCGGCGGGTATGCAGGGGCAAGCAGAGGCGGCATCTACGCGCTGGATTATGCGGCGGGCGATCGACTGCGTTTAATGAGAGAAGCTGCAACGGAAGGTGCAGGCGCACTGGACCAACCGCGGTCCCCGGCGACGAGCGGTTTGGAGGTGAGCGCACTGGCGGCACAGCCGGCGAGTGGCGCGGCGACTCACATCACAGTGCAGGTGCAGGCTATGGACAGCCGGTCGTTTCTCGATCACAGCGAGGACATTGCGCGGGCGGTTCGCCAGGCGATGCTCAATTCGAACGGGATCAACGACGTCATCACGGAGCTGTAACGGATCATGGCAGATTTTCCCATCTTAAAGACCGGGGCCGTGATGCAGTATCCGGCCGAGCGTTCGCTGAGCTTCTCGACCGAGGTTCTGCGGTTCGTCGACGGGAGCGAGCAACGGTTCCGAGGTTTTGGTGCTCCGCTTAAGCGTTGGATCGTGCGGCTGGACCTACTCGAAGACGCGGAACTGAAGCGGCTGGAAGCGTTTTTCGAGGCCTCTCAGGGAGCGCTGGGCTCGTTTCAATTCAGGGATCCGCGGGATGGAACGGTGTACGCGAACTGCAGCCTGGAGGAGGACGCGATGACGATCGAGTTCAACGCGGAGCAGCAGGGCCGGACGGAACTCGTAATACGGGAGAACAGGACGTAACATGCTCTGCTACCCACAACTAGAGTCTGGCGCGATAGGGCAGTTCCCGGGCAGGAAGCGGCTGGTAAAGCGCACGGTGGCGAACTCGCTTTCGGACGGCAACGCGGTGCGGTTCGGAGATCCAGCAGGATCGCGAATCGAGTGGACGCTCACTTATGAGGATCTGACCGACACGGAGATAGCGGCCATCACGACGCTGTTCCAGACGTGCGAGGGCAGGCTGCGGGCATTCACATTTCCGGATCCCACGGCGAACCTACTCGGCTGGAGCGAGAGTCTCAGCGCGGACGCCTGGCGTAAGGATCCGCTGCTTGAACTGACGAGCGGCATCGCCGATCCTTTGGGAACGAACCGGGCGACAAGAATCACCAATGCGGGTCAGGCCGCACAACGGTTGGATCAATCGCTGGCTGCACCGGAGAACCTGCAGTACTGCTTCAGCCTTTATGCGCGCAGCGATCATGCCGGAGACCTCATTACCTACCGGATGAGCGCGGGCACCGGAGATCGCAGGACGTTCACAATCGGGCCAAGCTGGAAGCGACTGGTGATCTCATCCAAGCTGGACTCATCCAGCGAGACGGCGACGTTCGGACTGGAACTGCCGAATGGGCGGACGGTGGATGTATTTGGATTCCAGGTAGAAGCGCAGCCCGGCGCTTCCCAATACAAGAGAAACGCAGGGCGGGGCGGCGTGTATACGGAGGCGCGATTCATGGACGACAGCCTCACGGTGACGTCGCTAGGCGTGAACCGTCATTCGTGCCGGGTGCGCGTGACGGCCAGGGAGGGGTGCTGAGCCGTATGCCGACTATTTACGAACTGAAAGGAATGGAAGTAACCGAAACGCCACTGTTGTTGTTTGAATGCCAGTTGAGTTCGGGCAGCATCGAACGGTGGAGCACGCACAGGGTGGAATACGGCGGCCAAGTTTACGATGCACGCGTTCTCCGGCACAATTTGTTCGAGATTAAGGCCGGGAGCGAGGATGGCGTCGACCTGGTGTCCAGATTATCAGTGACGCTGGCGAACGCGGACTCGCGGTTTTCGGAGATTGGGCGCAACACGGGCTGGAAGGGCGCACGGCTGACGGTGCGGTTTGCGTTCTTCGATTTGAAATCCGGCAGCGCGGCAACGACGGACCGCGTCATGTTCCGCGGCACGGGCAACGCGCCGGACGAGATCACGGAGTCGACGGTGCGGTTGAGTTTCTCAAGCCGGAACGCTCTCCAAAGGGTGTTGCTGCCGACGGTGCGCGTCCAGCGGCGTTGTCCCTGGATCTTCCCGTCGAGCCAGGCGCAGCGCGCGGAGGCGTCGCAAGGCGGGGAGCAGGGCAAGTACTCCGTTTTTTATGGCTGCGGGTACTCGCCGGACGTCGAAGGCGGATGCGGGAACACGAACGGCACGGAGCCGTTTATCACCTGCGATTACACAAAGAAGAGTTGCGAACAACGAGGGATGTTTCGCACTGACGGCGCAGGGCACACGACATGCCGGTTCGGTGGAGTAGAGTTCGTGCCGCCGACGATCAGTGTCAGGAGCTACGGTGAAAAGGGCTGGCATACGTCAGAAGCGGTGGAGAACGAAGGACGGTACAACGACTTCGTGCCGCTCGTTTATGGCACGGCGTGGTACGCGCCGCCGATTGTCTTCGCGCACAACGACGGCAACCTCACGCACTTGGAGATCCTGCTCAGCATGGGGGAAATCCAGGGCGTCCTGAAAGTCCTGGTGAACGATATCGAGATCCCGGCGAGTCAGACGGGGGCCGATATGACGGCGACGGGATGGTTCAAGGTCGTGGGAACCGGCAGCCGGAACGGGACCTTCAACGAGGACTTCGTCGATCCTCAGGGCAATCCGGCCGGCGATCCGTACGGGAGTATGGCCGTATTGTCCGTGGTTGTGCCAAACCGGATTGAGGACGGCAAAACGCTGCCGCGAATCGAAGTTCTGCTGGAAGGTCTGAAGCTGGCACGCTACGCCGAAGACGGGACAGCGCTGGGCGAGGCATTCACGAACAACCCGGCGTGGGTGATCCTGGACATCCTACGCCGTTCGGGGTGGAAGATCGAGGAACTCAACCTAGCGAGCTTCGCACGGACGGCGGCTCACTGCGAGGAGCCCATCCAAGCACTGGATTTGAACGGCAATCAGACGCTGATCCCACGTTATCAATGCAACCTGGTGGTGCGAAAACGACGGAGCGCGGCGGACGTGCTCCGGGGTGTTCGAAATGCGTCGTCGTTGTATCTAACCTATGGAGACGACGGCAAGCTGGAACTGCTTCCAGAGAGCACACTGGCGATCCAACAGGCAACGAAGCCGGCGGGAAGCAACGCGCAGTCAGCGCTCAATGGAGGGTGGCCAGCGTACGAATTCGGAGATGGAACGTATGGCACTTCAGGCATCCTGAGAACCGACAATGGAGAACCGAGCATACGGATCTGGTCGCGCAGCACGGCGGACACGCCAAACCGGGCGAGCGTCGAGTTCCAGGACGCATTCAACGAGTACCAGCAGGACAGCATATCGCTAGCCGACGTAGACGATGTCGTGTCAGCGGGACAGGAAGTGACTGCCACGCTGGCGGCGCTAGGAATCCCCAACATGGACCAGGCCGCTCGCGCGGTACGCCGGTTTCTGGACAAATCTGTCCGCGGGAACACGTACGTGGAGTTCAGCACAAGCGTCCGGGCGCTGGGGTTGCGGCCGGGGGACATCATCGCGCTGACGTATCTGAAGGAAGGGTTCGAACGCCAGCCGTTCCGCGTCACGAGAATCGCTCCCGGCACCAACTATCGCACCGCGACCATCACCGCACAAATTCACGACGACGCGTGGTACGAGGACGCGAATGGGATTATCGGCAGGGATTTCCGGACGCGGCGGCGGTCGCCCTATGGTGTGGGTGTGCCGCGTCCTCTGGCGGGCACGGTCGTCGATGAATACGGCGAGACGCAGTTCGAGATTCACGAGAAGTCGACGGAGAATACCGACGGCGGGATGGCGGTAACCCTTCAGGTGGGATTCTCGGCGCCATCCAAGGCCATTCGCGCCGATCTGGCGATTCCGACACTGAGCCTGTCGCCGACGGTGGATACGAGAGGCGGAAAGTTACCGGGAGGCCAGACGCTGTATTACGCGGTAAGCGCGTCGGACGGAGCAGGCAACGAAAGCAGTCTGTCGTTTGTGGTACGCGCGACAATCCCATCGTCCGGCGAGACGAACAAGGTGACGTTGAAGGGGATCAGCGTGGGCAGCGGATCGACAGGTTTCCATGTTTACCGCGGCAAGAGCCCCATGCAGTTGACCCGTATCGCCTCCGATTGTCCCCTTGCGACGGAGTTTACGGACGGCGGCCTGGCAAGCGGTACAAACGCGCCGCCGGACGAACACTACGATCACGCGAATTTCTACTGGCGCCTGGAATTGCAGACGGAGAACGCGGCGACGATTCGCGGCGCGAACACGATCGGCAATGAAAACCTGGGGATGCTGGAAAACGAACTTCGTGGAGCGGTTGTCCGCATCACGAGGGGCAAGGGCGCGGGTCAGGAGCGTGTGGTGTCGTCAAACACCGCGACGACGCTAACGCTCACAGCGCCATGGGCGGTCGAGTTGGACGCCACCAGCTACTTTGTGGTGGCCGAGTCGAACTGGCACTTCGGGGTCGTGGGGAAAACGAGCCCGGCGGAGTTCGAAGCACCGAATCGCGATTCGGCGACGGTTCACATCTCTGGGCGGTCGGCGAACACCCACGATGTCGAATGTCCGCACGAGCTTTCGCCACTTACACGGTGGCGTATAGGCGGGGCGGCGGGCGGGCAGTTGGACACAGACCGGCCGGGAATGCCAACCTTCGGGCTGATTCCGTCAGGCAAAGGGATGGTGGAACTGGCGGGCGTGGCATTCGAAGACATGTCCAATACGCGCACGATCAGTTCCGGCACGCTGAGCCTCAACTACTGGGACGAACTGGCGAGCCCGACGACCAAGAAACTGGCTACCGCAGTTCGAGAGACGGACCTCTACGTGGACCTCAGCCCGGATGGTGAGGGTCAGGCGGGAGATCGCATCCAGATCGGTTCGGAAATCATGGAGATCGAGGAGAGTCAGCCGGGCGGCGCAAGGTACAAGGTAAAACGGGCTGTGCATGGCAGTCCGGCCGAGAGTCACGCGGCGGATGCTCCGGTGTACCACTTAGCGCGGAAGATCTTCATAGTTCCCTTCCCCAGAGACTTCTTCGGCAGCCCGGCGAGCGGCAACTACAGCTGTCCGCTCTATCTCCCAGACGCGAGAATCGCGTCGGCGGAACTGTACGTTACCAACAGCAAGGGGAACAGCCCGACAGTCGCCGGTTGTTTTACGGGAACCACCAGCGAAGGGTTGCGAACGCTTTCCGGCGGGCAGATTACCATTCAGGTGGAAGGATTCCTGGCGATCCAATCCGACGCGGCGCCACCCCTGGTGGTGGACGCCGCTCACTCGATGCGGGACGTGTTCGCTGTGATCGGAGAGGCTCCGACGGGTGCTCCCGTAGAATTGCGGTTGAGACAGGACACGGAAGAGATTTGCCGGCTGACGATTGCCACAGGCGCGACGCAGTCGAATGTCGTGAAGGGATTCGGGCTGCGGGCGCTACAGGCGCAGTCACTGATACACCTGGATATTCTCTCAGCGGGGCAGACGAGCGACACTACGCCGGGGCGCGACCTCACGGTGATCGTGAGACTGTAAGGGGCGGACATGATAGAGACGTTGGACAAACTGCGGCCGGACCGCGATCTGCAATGCTACTTCGAACGGCCATCGGCGGTCGCCGCTCTGAGCCAGGCAAGTGCAACGGGCTTCCGCGTCAGCGGCACGTGGAGGCAGCAATTCGACTGGGCGGTGGTTGAATGGAACCGCGACAACGTGTTCGAACACCCCGTCTTGCGCAACCTTCCCGACGGCGACCTCAGTGGACTCACGCTCTCGTATGAAGAGACGCGCAACAACTGTATGGCGATGGATTGCGATCTCTATCCAACCGTGGAATGGCCTTACCTGAGGATATGGGCATCGTCAAACGGTGTGGAGGATCTCTACAAGATCAAACTGCTTGACTACGCCACACCGGTACAAGGCTCCTACATCTGCGCGTCAACGGAATTCGAACTGCAGGGCACGGCGACCACGGGCGATTCTGTTGGACTAGCGTGGCTTGACGAACATCACACCTATCAGTTGTATGCCTCGGACACGTTGGAAACGGCGGCACAAGCGATCGTCGATAGCGTGAACTCGTTCTCGCAGACGATGCGGGCCACGAGAACGGGGGCGAAGATCCGGCTCACGTACATCGGAGCGGGACAAACACCGGAAAACAGCACCACCGGGGCCAACGGCAACCGCATCGGGGTGTATGGATTCGTGGCGGGAGCGAAAACGGAAGTCTGGGCACCGGAGTGGGCAAGGCTGAGCGGCGGAACGTCACCCACCAAGTGGCGAGTGGATCTGGATTTCGGGAACCTCACGGACGTTGACGCCAGGACGGTCCCGACGCAATCTGTCCGCAAGATGCGCTGGACGTACGCCGCCGATTTCCAGCGCGGCGAATTCGCCCGCGGCGAGTTTGAGGTGCAGGTATCGAGCTGGACCGTAGGCGGCGAGCGCAAGGCGTACAGAGTGGCAGGGGCGGGGAGCCGGAGGATCGAGGACGACTCGCACGAGCTGATCTATTCGGGCACGTGGCAGAGCGCACGCGGTAACTTTTCGGGCGGTTCGATCCATAGCACGACGACGCCCACCAGCGCGGTGCAGTGCCGTTACCGGTGCCCGCAGGCACACGAACTATACCTGGGAACGCGCGCGTGCTACAACGGCACGCAGATCTCAATCAGCATCGATGGCGCGGCCGCATCGACCAGGAACCTGAAGGTCACAGGAGAAGACACGCTGGTGCGGGTCCCTCTGGGACAATTCACGGCGGGAGAACACACAATAACAGTTGCGCACGACGGCGTTTCGGGAGAGTACCTCTACTTCGACTTCTTCGAGATTGCGATACCGTCGTCAACCTTGCCGGAGTTCGACGGGACGCCCGCCATCACGCTCGCCACCGACTGGGACACGGATCATTCGATCGCCCTGGCGGCCGAGCGCACGGCATGGCTTCTGCACAAGCTGGGATTTCACGGTCGCGCCAATCACTACGTTGGAGCGATGTGGTTCTATGAACTATGCCGGAAGAATCACCGCTACGCTTCGGTGACGGTTGACTTCTCCGGCACGCCAGAATTCAGCGCGACCACGACGCTGTATATCGGCAGGACGGATGAGCCGCCGGAGAAACGGCTCGTGCTGGCGCATGTAAACAAGATCGGTGACACGGCCCAAAGCATCGCACGCGCATTCGAGTTGGAGATCAACCGGGGATACATGGCCGTTCGCGCGGAGGTGGAAGGAGCGCGGCTGACGATTTACGCGCGCGCCATGGGCGTCAAAGGCAACATGCTCAGGGTGGAGGGCGATCCCATCTCCGGACAATTCCAAGTCCTGGTGAGCTCCGAAACGTTGACCGGCGGGGTGGACGGCGAGTGGCGTACCGACATCGAGTCCGAGAAGAAGTTGAATCGCGCCGTGCGAGACTGGAGCCGCTGTTACTTTGAGGCGCTTCATGGTTACGGGATTGACGTCGCATCCGCATTCAGTCTCGAGCTGCAGCATGGAGACGACTCGGTGGAAGCGGGCATCGCCCAGCGCCATGCCGATGGGAGCGCTTGTTGGCTGAACACGCCTGCTCTGCAGACCAACTTCAGTCCAGCGAGCGTGGAGTATTGGAAGCAGGTCCACCTCGAAATGGCCTCGGTGATGAACGAGGCGGGGGTGGCGCCGTTCCTTCAACTGGGCGAGGTTCAGTGGTGGTATTTTCCGACACGCTGGGACGATGTGACAGGCCAGTGGGCGAACGCCGGTAGTATGCCGTTCTATGACGCCTATGCCGCCACGACCTTCCAGAACACGTATAGCCGTCCCATGCATGTGTTCACTTCCAACGAAGAGGATCCGTCACTCTATCCAGAAGAAACTGCTTTCCTGTCCTCGCTGATCGGGAACTTCACCGCCACGGTGATCAACCATGTGCGCGAGGTGCATCCGAACTGCCGTTTCGAAGTTCTCTATCCCACAGACGTCAACCAGGCGGCTCTGAACCGGTTGGTCAATTATCCGGATATTGAGTGGACACCGGCGAAGCTGGATTGCCTGAAGACTGAGAGCTTCTCATACACTTACGGCCGAAACCTCAATCTAAGCCGCAGTTCGATGGCCTTCGGGACAATGAAGGGCTTCCCCCACACCAAACGGAGCCATCTCGTTGGTATTGGGGACTATACGACGGCATGGCTCAAAGAGGCGCGCCTTGCCCAGTCGGAGAACCTAGAAAGTGTAGTGCTGTTCGCATTGGACCAATACTGCCTGATCGGCTATGCGACACCGCTTCCGACGAGCATGCGCCGCAGCGTGAGGCTGGGCTGACCTTCTTGCCTGGTCAATTTCCGGTATCCAAACCTTCCCTCGAAACCTGGGATACAAAGTGCATTCGACGTCTGCCAGCGGCTACGCATAGTGAAGTGTGCACTCTCTAGCCCCTCAACTGCTGTCATTTCGTGTCACGATAGGAATTTCATGAAGCGATCGGTTTGTTGTCTCCTCATAACGATTCTGGCCACGTGTGCGACTGTGGCCGCCCCCCGCCGCGACCGAATGGTGGTCGTAATCAGTCTGGACGGATTTCCAAGCTATGCGTTGGAGGATCCGTACTTACCCATACCCACCATAAGGCAGCTGATGCGAGAGGGTGCGACGGCAGCTTCGATGCGCCCCACGAATCCGACTGTGACTTGGCCCAGCCACACGTCGATGGTGACCGGCGTCGACGGATCGCGC
Organism: uncultured Solibacteraceae bacterium; assembly: GCA_964384215.1. Classification (GTDB taxonomy): domain Bacteria; phylum Acidobacteriota; class Terriglobia; order Bryobacterales; family Bryobacteraceae; genus JAJFUV01. The sequence goes on from CAYLLB010000022.1 coordinate 47,812, forward strand.
CATCAAGTTCTGTATAACGGTTTGCTCACTCCGCCCTCCGCCGGGCGCCCCGGAAAGATCGAGCCATGGCTTGACAAAGACAAGATGGTGCGGGCGGTCACGGTGTATGACATTGCGCACAAGGCCGGCTTGACCACCGCGGAGGTGGACTGGGTGGCCATCTACGGCGCGCGTTCCATCACCTGGAAGTTCCCCGAGATTCCCGACCCTGAGGGCGTAATAGAGAAGGAGTTGATAACGCGCAACGTGGTGAGCCGCGACCAGTTGGTGAACTTCAGAAAAGCCCCGATCACATGGCGGGACAGCATCTGGACGGAAGCAGCCATCCATATTCTCACGGCGCACAAGCCGAACCTGATGCTATTCCACATGCTCAACATGGACTCGACGCATCACCGGTACGGTCCCATGGAGCTCGCCAGCTACAACGCGTTTGCATTCGCGGACGACCGCGTCAAACAGGTCCGCGACGCACTGGCGAAAGCGCGGCTGCTCGATCGCACAACGCTATTGGTGGTTTCCGATCATGGCTTCCGCACCGTGAACAAACTTATCCAGGCGGATGCCGTGCTCGAAAGCAAGGGAGTCAGCGGAGCGTGGGTGGTACCGGAAGGAGGAACGGCCATGGTGTACGCAACCGATCCCGCCGAACGAGCCGCATTGATGCCACGCATCGCGGACGCGTTTCGCGTCGTCGAAGGAGTGGAAGCGGTCATCGGTCGCGATGAGTTCAGGCGGCTGGGCCTGAATCCGGATAGCAAGGAGAGTCCCGACCTCGTGCTCGCCGCCAAGCCCGGCTACGCCTTCTCAGGCGGCAAAGTTTCAAGCGCATCCCCGTTTAGAGGCGGCAGTCACGGGTACTTGAACACCGATTCCCAGATGGATGCCATCTTCGTGGCTTGGGGCGCGGGTATCCGGCGCGGCGCGCGCCTTGGCCAAGTGTCTGTGATGGACCTTGGCCCGACCATCGCCAAGTTGCTGGGCCTCGAAATGAGCGACGTGCAGGGCCACGTGCTGCGAGAGATTCTGGAATAGAGAAAACCGTTTACGCCCTTGTCATTGAGCAAGCGGCTCATGTAAGGTATAGTGAACACTTCAAACGTGGTTCTCGCGCAAAGAATCTCAAAAGTCTACCCTCTGTACAAGCGTCCTTCCGACCGCCTACTGGAAGTGTTTGCGTTAGGGAAGCGGCGCCGCCACACGGAATTCTGGGCGCTTCGGGATGTGAGCTTCCGCGCGGAAAAAGGCGAGATCCTGGCGCTGGTCGGTCCCAACGGATCGGGTAAGAGCACGCTGCTGCAGATCGTGAGTGGATTGCTGCAGCCTACAGCGGGGCGCATACTCACCGATGGGCGTGTGGCTGCGCTGCTCGAACTGGGCGCGGGGTTCAACCCCGAATTCACGGGGCGGGAGAACGTCTATCTGAATGGCGAAATCATGGGCCTTACGCGGCGCGAGGTGGACAAGGCCTTCGCGAGCATCTCAGCTTTCGCCGAAATCGGGGAGTTCATCGATCGCCCAGTGAAGGAATACTCTAGCGGCATGTATGTGCGCCTGGCCTTCGCGACGGCGATCCACGTCGAACCCGAAATTCTGATCGTGGATGAAGCCCTCGCCGTGGGCGACGCCATCTTCGCCAACCGCTGCATTCAGAAGTTCGAGGAACTCAAGCGGAAGCAAGTCACGATCCTTTTCGTCTCGCACGATCTAGGGTTGGTGAAGCGCCTTGCGCACCGGGCCATCCTACTGCTGAACGGCCAGATCGCGACCGAGGGTGCGCCGAGCGACGTGGTCAACCGTTACGTCGGATTCGTGCATGAGAGAGAGCAGGCGAAACCGGATGCGGAGGAGGAGAATGCTGTCGAACGCAACGCCAGTTTCCGCCACGGGGACGGCGCCAGCCGGATAACGGATGTTCGCATCCTGGATAAGCAAGGAGAAACACTGAACTCGATCTTGAGCGGCTGCCCGGTCACAGTTCGAGTGCGCGCGGAATTCAAACAGACGGTGGAGGAGCCCGTGGTAGGGATTCTGGTGCGCAACCGCCTGGGGATCGACGTCTACGGGACCAACACCCGCATCGAGAACCGCTCGTTCGGTACATTCCATGCCGGCGAGGTGTTGGAAGTGGATTTCAATTTCGACTGTTTGCTTACCCGGCAAGAGTACACGCTCACGGCCGCCACGCAGTACTGGGATGGGTCGAGCCAGGATTGGCTCGACGACGTCGTGGCCTTCAGCGTCGTCGATCAGCGGGACATGGCGGGATTCGCCCACCTGAAAACCACTGTCGAATGGCGCAAACTGAGCAGAGAACACTAAACCGATGATTTACATGATTGTCCTCGCCGCCGTCGTGCTGGTGCTGACCACGGTCACATTTGTCAAGACGCGCGACGTACACAACGAAACGGACTTTCTGCTGGCGGGGCGGAAGCTGCCCTGGACCGTGCTGGTGTTCACGCTGCTTTCGTCGTGGATCGGCGCGGGGAGCTTATTCGCCGGGGGCGAGAACGCCTACCGGAACGGATTCGCAGCTCTATGGCAGCCTCTGGGCGGATGGCTGGGGCTGATTGTCATTTGGAGCATCGCCGGACGGGCACGGCACTTCGCGCAGTTCACGATTCCGGATCTGCTAGAGACGCGCTACAACGCGGTGGCGCGCGTGATGGGCACCATCGCCATCATCATTTCCTACACCGTCATCACGAGCTACCAGTTCAAGGGCGGAGGCGACATCCTGCACCTGATCTTCCCGGAGTTGGACCGGACCACCGGTATGTACATCATCGCCGCGTTCGTAATTACGTTTACCGCCGCGGCGGGCATGGCTTCGATCGCGTACCTCGACCTGGTGATCGGGCTGCTGGTGACCACGATTGTGATCGTCTCACTACCACTCCTACTGAGCGCCGCCGGCGGGTGGCAGCAGGTGTACCGCGTCCTTCCCGCATCGCACTTCCAGCCGTTGGGAGATCTTACCGTCTGGCAGGCGCTGGGCCTCACGCTGCCCACGATGCTGCTGCTGATCGGCAATCAAGGAATGTACCAGAAGTTCTTCTCCGCACGCTCGGAGAGGGACGCGAAGTTGGCGGTGGGCGGGTGGATCATCGGCACAGTAGTTCTGGAGACCCTTCTGATCACGATCTCGGTGATCGGCAGCTCGATGTTCCATCCGGAAACTCCGCGAGAGATCATACCAGTGACTGCGCGCCTAGGCTTGCCATCCCTCATCGGCGCAATCCTGCTGGGCGGAATCTTCGCGAAGGTGCTTTCAACGGCGAACAACTATTTATTTTCGCCGGCCAGCAACCTGATCCATGACGTGTTCGATCGTTTTGTCGTGAAGGAGCGCAATGAGCGCAGAAGCCTTCTCATGTCGCGCATCACGGTGGTGGCGCTTGGATTGTTCGCGCTCGCGCAGGCGGCGCACTTCGAATCGATCCTGAAAGCCGCGCTTTACGCGTACACAGTTTACGGGGCGGCAGTCACTCCGGCGGTGCTGGCGGTATTCTTCTCCCGCCGGGTGAACACGGCAGGTGCTATCACCTCCATCGTTTCGGGGACGCTGGTAACGGTACTCTGGAATCTGGCGGGCATCACCGTGCTGGACGCCGTGTATCCGGCGCTGGCGATGTCGGTCTGCTGCTTGTTTGCCGTCAGTTGGATGACGGCGCCGCCGCCGGAAGAGAAGTGGCGACCGTTTTTCGAGTGAGGGGCGATATGGAACTGGATCGGATTCAGGAAGCCTTGCGGCAACAGGACTTGGACGGATGGCTGTTCTTCGATCATCACGTGCGCGACCCGCTGGCCTACCGCGTTCTGCAACTCGATGAGCAACATGCGCCGACGCGGCGCTGGTATTACCTGATCCCGGCACAAGGCGAACCGCGCGGGCTGGTACATCGAATCGAACCGGGGATGCTGGACAAGCTGCCGGGCGAGAAGACGCCGTACTCGAGCTGGACTACGCAGGCCGAGGGGCTCCAAAGGATGTTGGCGGGCTGCCGCCGCGTGGCCATGCAGTACTCGCCGCAGTGCGCCATTCCTTACGTCGGTATGGTGGACGCCGGCACCGTCGAGTTGGTGCGAAGTTGCGGCGTCGAAGTGGTGAGTTCGGCGGACCTGGTGCAGCAGTTTGAAGCATGCTGGGATGAGGCGAAGCTTGCGTCGCACCTGGAAGCCGGACGACGAGTGGATAGCATCCGCTGCGAAGCCTTCGAACTCGTCGGCCGCCGCCTTGCGAACGGCGCGACAGTCACCGAACTGGAGGTGAAGCAATTCATCCTGGGCCGCTTTGCCGCGTCATCGCTGACCACGGACCACGGTCCCATCGTGGCGGTGAACGAAAACGCATCGAACCCTCACTACGAACCGGACGCGGATCACAATCGTCAGATCGTGCACGGCGATCTGCTACTCATCGACATGTGGGCGAAGCTAAAGGCGCCGGGCAGCGTCTACTACGACATCACTTGGACCGCTTACTGCGGCGCGAAACCGCCCGACAAAATGCTGGAGGTCTTCCACATCGTCAGCCAAGCACGGGACAAGGCCGTGGAGTACGTGGTGGACGCGGTGGCACACCGGCGCGAGCTGCGCGGGTACGAGGTGGACGACGTGGCGCGCGGGCATATCCGGCAGGCGGGCTACGGCGATTCCTTCTTCCATCGTACGGGCCACTCGATCGGACCCGATGTGCATGGCGCGGGCGCGAACATGGACAACTTGGAAACACACGACGAGCGTCGCGTAATGCCGTGGACTTGCTTCTCCATCGAGCCCGGCATTTATCTGCCGGAGTTCGGCATTCGCTCGGAGGTGGACGTTTTCGTCGGCGAGGAAAGCGCCAGAGTCACCGGCGAAGTGCAGCGTGACTTGCTGCGGCTCTGACATGCGCACCCGGTTTCTGCTGGCGTTGCTGTTCTCCGCGCTCCCGTCGTGTACTTTTGCAGCCGCCGGTTATGAGCGCCGCGGGAACTCCGTCACACTTCCGGTCCCGGGCGGTTGGGCCAAGATCGAGTGGATCACCACGGGAGCGTTTCGTTGTTGCCGTGGTTGGGGGTGGCCCGCCGGATGCCCGGACCTCGCCGACCGCGAGCCGGTGGCGTTCACCGACCGCGGTGAGCTGGGATCTGTCGAGTTACGCTCGCGTGGGCTGGCGGTGCGGATCGAGAAGGCTACCGGCAGGATCGCAGTAGCAACCGCTGAGGGGGTTGCGCTGCTGGAGGAAGCCGGCGTAGCCCGGAGTGGAAGCTCCAGCGTGGCCGTCCGCTTCCGGATTTCCCCGTCGGAGAAGTTCCAGGGCTTGGGCATGCGGGACGGACCGGTGTTCTTGCACGCGGCTCGCGTAACAACGCGCTGGCCGTTCCTACTGTCTAATCGCGGCTACGGCATCTACTTCCCCGCCCCAGGAGAATGGGAATTCGATCTCGGCGCGTCCGCCTCCGGCATGCTGGAAGCACGAGCGCAGGACGGAAAGCGCCTGGAGTACTTCTTCTACCAGGGTGGAAGTCCCAAAGAGGTGTTTGAAGAGCACTTCGCCGCATCAAGCCAAGTGGAACGGTTGAATGCGCACGACATCCGCGTGGCGCCGCCAAGCGACTGGCCGGCGGAAGCGTCGCCGATCGGGAGCTTCGGCCCTCCATGCTGGGACACACTTCGCGCGACGGTGCGGGCACTCATCAACGGGAGCCTGTCTGCGGCCCTGTTGCCGGCATGGGACCTCACACCCTGGCGCAACGCTCCGGCGGGCCTGCATCGACGTGCCGCGCAACTCGCCGTCTTCCTGCCGCTACTGGGAGATTCGACACTGCCCCAGATGAGACCGCAGCACCCTGCGCTCGACACGGCATCCGCCGCCCTGCGCGCGCGGTTGACGCCGTTCCTGCTCACCTACACACTGGAGGCTCACGATCGCGGGTTCCCAGTCATCCACCCGCTGGCGATGCAGTTTCCGGACGACGCGCAGGGCGCATCGCTGGAGGACGAGTTCTTCTTCGGCGATGAAATCCTGGTGGCCCCTGCCCTGGATACCACCGGTCGGCGCAGGGTCTACCTGCCGATGGGACGCTGGACGGACCTCTGGAGCCACGCCACGTACAAGGGCAAGCAGACCATTGAAATCGAGGTGCCAGAGCACGCGCCCGCGCTGCTCGTGAAGAATGGCTCGTTGATCCCGCTCGCGGCCGAGCGGGCAGGCGAACCCATGGAACTGCATTACTTCCCCGCCCTCGGCGGCGAGTTTTTCTTGGCCGAGGATGGCCTGTGGCAGCCCACGCAGTTACACGCCTCGCCCGCCGGGGACTACTATCGCCTGGAGACCGAGTCGAAGAAAGACCGCGATTACGAGTGGATCGTACACCATCTGGCGAAGCCTTCCAAAGTGACCGAAGGCGACGAGGTGTATCTGGAGGTCGGGGACCGGACCATGCTCGCCAACGGCTGCTGGTATTACGATGCCGCGCAACGGAACCTGCACGTTCGCCAGCAGGCGCGCGCCAGCGCCGACCAGGTCATCAACATCGCCTTCTAAACTGCCATCGCGGGCCAGGATTATGTCCGCATCCGCAGCGAACCGCCGGACATCCCATGTAGGGGAGAGATTTGACATGAAGATTGCGTTTGCCGTTGCCGCGACCCTGGTCGCAGGTGGTTTGTTCGTTTGGGGGCAAGTGGCCCGAAACAAGACACACCTGAAAGTGGGCGATCTGGCGCCGGATTTCACCCTTCGCTCGACTACGGGCAGCGATTTCACCTTATCGGAGTTCCGCGGCAAGAAGAACGTGGTGCTCGCCTTCGTGCCCAAAGCTTTCACCAGCGGTTGCACCAAGGAGATGACGGCTTACCAGGCGGGCATCGGCGAGTTCAATGGCGTCCAGGCGCAGGTGGTGGGCATCAGCACAGATGATCTGGACACGCTGAAGCGCTGGTCGACAGAGCTGAAGGCTTCCTTCCCGATGCTGAGCGACGCCAACCGCAAGGTCAGCGGGCAATATGGAGTGCTGGCGGGCGTACTGGGTTTCGCCAACCGCACGACTTTCGTGATCGACACCGAGGGCCGCATCCAACACATCGAGGAAGGTTCGGCGGCGTTGGATCCCACGGGCGCCGCGACAGCCTGCAAGCGAATCACTAAGAATCCCTAACGCGCGGGTGCGACTCAATTCTGGCGAAGAGGGCTCGTGTGTTTTCACGAGCCCACTCGTCAATGTTTGGAGGAGACGTTTGACAACGCCCCACGGAGGAGGACATTCAAACGCTTTGGAAAGATAGTGCCGGTAACGAGGAGAAGCTCTCAGTGAATTTCGCCGGCACCGTCGCTGGGCTCGCAAATGTAGCTATGGGGTTCTATCCCGTACCGCTCCCGGTAGATCCTGGCGATTCCGTCGCGGAAGGCCACCACCGCATCGGGACGCACCAGGTTCACCGTACAACCGCCAAATCCCCCGCCGGTCATGCGAGCCCCGAACACGCCGTCCATGCCGATGGCGGTGTCGACAAGGAAATCCAGTTCGGGACAACTCACGTCATAATCGTGCTGCAGGCTGCGATGGGAGGCTACGAACAGTTCGCCCATGCGTTTCAAGTCGCCGGCCGCCGACGCGAGCATGAACTCCTCAACGCGCGCATCTTCGCTCACAACGTGGCGGGCGCGGCGGTAAACCGACGTGGGCATCGAAGCAGCGCAGGCCTCCAACTGCGGGATGCTGGCATCGCGGAGGCTCGCGACCGCCGGGTCGCCAGCGCGGATGGCGTTCACGGCTTCGCGGCATTCGCGCACCCGGTCACGATAGGCCGAACCGCCCAGTTCGTGCTTCACCATGGAGTTCACCGCGACGATAGATACTCCGTCAGGCAGACGGACCATCTCGTGCTCCAGCGAGCGGCAATCGATGCGCACGGCGCAGCCCGCTTTGCCAAACACGGAAATGTACTGGTCCATGATACCGCAGGGCATCCCTACGAAATCTCTTTCGGCGCGCTGGCACAGGCGTACGATGTCGAGCCGGGCGAGGCCGGCCGATTCGTCGAGAAGAGCCATCGCGGTGGCGACTTCGAGCGCAGCCGAAGAACTCAGCCCGCTGCCCACCGGCACCGTGCTCCACAGGTAAAGGTTCGAGGGGCGCACATGGCAGCCGGCGCGAACCAGTTCGTGCGCAACGCCGGCGACGTAATCGCTCCACTCGCCGGCCGGCTCCATTGCGCCCAGGTCATCAATCTCCCATTCCCGCGACTGGCGGACATTCTCCGACCACACGCGCAGGCGACCGTCATCGGACGGCCCCACGGCGATGTGACAGGCCATCTGAAGCGCAACGGGCAGCACGAAGCCAAGGCTGTAGTCGGTGTGCTCGCCGATCAGGTTCACTCGTCCCGGGGCGCGCACCAGGCGCGGAGCCTCGCCGCCGTATTTCTCGCGAAAGCCCTCGATCAGGAATGACGCCGGGCCAGCCACAATAGCACTCCTCCAAACAGGATCATGGACGCGCCCACGTACAGATCGATGTTCACGTTCGTAAGCGGCGCGCGCGTGGCCGGGCTGATCGCGCCAACCGCACACAGAATCAGGCCGACCATCAGGAAGAAAAGACCGGAAGGTGTTCTGAGATCCCACATAGCATTTACCAGAACAGGAAGTTCAGCAGGAGGCAGATGACACCCACGACCACCGCCAGTACAGCGGGGCGCTTGTACCAGACAAGCCCCGGTTCGTTCGGGGTCGCGGTCAAGCCAAAGACCAGACCGCGCAGTTCCGTCTCTGCGCGCGGACGGGTGGCCAGGCTGACGGCAATGGTCACCAGGAAGCACACGCTCCACGCCACAATGGCGATCCAGAAATTCTGGGCCATGGTGGAGGGGAAGACGTGCACCACGCCGATCCAGCCGCCTTTGCCTTCGGCCATGGTGAGACCGTGCGTGAGGGCGGCGGCTCCGGTGCCCGCGAGCAGTCCAGTGAACGCGCCGTGACCCGTGGCACGCTTCCAGAACATGCCCAGCAGGAATGTGGCGAACAGCGGGGCGTTCACGAAGCCGAAGACCAACTGCAGCAGGTCCATGATGTTGTTGTAGAGCCTCGCCAGATACGCGGTGCCGATGGACAGGGCGATGCCCGCCACCGTGGTCCAGCGTCCTACCCACAGGTAATGCGAGTCCGGTGCGTGGCGGCGGATGTAGCTCTGATAGATATCGAAAGTGAAAACGGTGTTGAATGCCGTCACGTTGCCCGCCATGCCGGACATGAACGATGCCATCAGCGCCGTCAGGCCCACGCCCAGAAGGCCGGAAGGATAGAATTGCGCCATCAGCGTTGGCAGCACCTGGTCGTAATCGTAACCCGCGCCCTTGACCGGCAGTGTGTAGCCAAGGTTCATCTGCATCAGCGCCATGGCCGCCACGCCGGGCAGGATGACGATGAACGGGATGATCATTTTCGGGAAAGCCGCGATGAGCGGCGTACGGCGCGCCGCCGACATCGAATTGGCTGCCAGCGCGCGCTGGATTACCAGGAAGTCCGTGCACCAGTAACCGAAAGAAAGCACGAAACCAAGCCCGGCGATCAGCCCGAACCACTCCACCCCCATCGGATTCTGGCTGGAACTGGTGGTGTAAGTCCAGGCATGGGTCATTACGGGAGATAGTCTGGAACTGATGCCTCTCCAGCCTCCCGCCTTGGCCACGGCCAGGATCGCCAATGGGCTGAAACCCAGCACCACCAGGAAGAACTGCAGCACCTCGTTGTAGATAGCGCTGGTGAGCCCGCCCAGGTAGGTGTACACGAGCACGATGGCAGCCGACAACAACACCGAAGCCGTGAAACTCCAGCCCAATACCAGTTGGAATAAAAGGCCGAGAGCGTACATCGAGATCCCGGAAGAAAAGATCGTCATCAACGCGAAGGTGATGGCGTTCAGGCCGCGCGTCTTCTCGTCGAAACGCAGCTTGAGGTATTCCGGGACGGACCGCGCGCGGCTGCCGTAATAAAACGGCATCATGAACACGCCCAGAAACAGCATGGCGGGAATGGCGCCGACCCAATAGAAGTGCGACGTCATGATGCCGTACTTGGCGCCGGAAGCGCACATGCCGATGACTTCCTGCGCGCCAAGATTGGCCGCGACGAAAGCCAGGCTGGTGATCCAGACGGGCACGCTGCGGCCGCTGGTGAGAAAGTCCTCGCTGGTGGAGACGCGCTTCTTCAGCCGCCAACCGATCCCGAGAACGAAGCCAAAGTACAGGGCTAGTATGAGGTAATCCGGAAACGCGAGTGTCAATGCAAGCCTCTAAGAGGAGGAACCCGACTAAATTGCCGAGTCTATCGCGAATCGGTGGGCGCGCGCAATTGAGCCGCGTCCCTCGTGATCAAAGTCACTGTCCCGGCAGGCACTTCACCCTACCATGGGCGTGGAGGGGAACATGCCGGGAACGCAAGAGAAGACTGTGTCGGAAATCGCGGCCGGATCGCTGGCCGCAGTGCGCGTTTTTGAACGCCTGGGGATAGACTACTGCTGCGGCGGCAAGCGCCCGCTTGCCGAGGCGTGCCGGGAGAAGGGCTACGATCCCGCCGCCGTCCTCGGCGAACTGGATTCAGTTGCGGCCGCGAGCGAGGCCCCGTCCCGCGACTGGAACCATGCCCCGCTGAAGGAGGTCATCGAGCACATCGTCACCACGCACCACGATTACCTGAACCGCGAGTTGGCTCCGCTCAGTGCGCGCATCGAGAAGGTCTACAAGACTTACAACGAGAAGTACGAGCCAGCGTTGACCGGGCTGCCCGAGGTCTTCTTCGGCCTGCGCTCGGAGTTGGAGATGCACACGCGCAAGGAGGAGATGATCCTGTTTCCGGCGATAGCAGCCTACGAAACCGCAGTGGAAGCCGGTTCACCTCTGCCTCAAACACCCTTCGGCACCGCGGCCAATCCGATCCGCATGATGGAAGCCGAGCACGACAGCGCCGGCAATGCGCTGGCGGACATCCGTCGGATCACGGCGAACTACGCCATCCCCGAGTATGCCTGTGTCACCTACCGGTCCTTGATGGCGGGGCTGCAGGAACTGGAACAAGACCTGCACTTGCACATTCACCTGGAGAACAACATCCTGTTCCCGCGCGCCATCGCACTGGAGAACTCCAGGCGATAAGCCGATCGGCGCGAATTCATCCGGCAATCTCGGCGGCCGAGGCTTCGAAAACGTCCAGGTAGCGCCGCGCAACGTCATCCCATCGGTGGTGCTCTTCGACATAACCGCGACCCTGGCGGCCCAGTTGCTTTCTGAGCACCCGGTCGCAAAGCAGCCGGTCCATGCACGCCCGGAATTCGCCGTAATCGCGGTACCATAGCCCTCCCTGGCTGCGCACGCACTGCCCGCGCAAGACCTCCGAACGGCCGTTGGCCAGGATGGGTTTCGCCGACGCCCACCCTTCAAGCGCCGCAATGCAAAGACTTTCGTGAGGAGAAGGCGCCACAACGATGTCGCTGGCCTGAAGGACCAGCCACTTCACGGCATCGGAGATGTAACCCGGCGCGAGAATCGAGCCGTGCGCGGGCACGCTCATGGCAGTCTTGCCGGCAAGGAGCAGCTTGGCGTTCGATTCCGGACGATCCTCGATGTAGCGAAGGAAATAGTCAATCAGCTGGCCGCAGCCTTTGGATTCACTGATGCGGCCGACGTAAGTGATAACCGGTGAGTCCCCAATGCGCGCCCGCAGGATGTCCCACTCCGGATCGCCAGGGAGCGGATCAGGAGGGAATTCCACGCCGCCTCCTACCAGATGGCCCACCTCGCGCTCGAAGCAAAAACGGCGCAGGACGAAATGGCGCTCTTCCGGCGTCAGGAAAATCAGATCGCGCGCATCGTGGAAGATCCTGTCGTAAGCCGCGAGGTAGATAGGCGGCTCGTCGTGCGCCGTGGGCACCAGGATGGCGCGACCGGCCACCAGCGGCAGACCGAAACAGGTGGTGGCGTAAAGGTACGTGAAGAAGACAAACAGGTCGTAGTCCTCGCGCTTAGCGGCGAGATAATCAAATAAGTCCGGCACAAGAGGCCCTTGCGCGCGGATCCATTCGATCTCGTCTTTTTCGGAGTGCGGCTGGTGAAGCACCCGGCCGGACAGCCAGGCGAGTTTCTCCCGCTCGCGGCGGCGCGCCGCCGGGAACCGGCGCACCGTGACGCCGTTCAATATTTCCGCGCCTGCGGGAAAGCGATTCTCCCAGGTCGTGTAATCCACGGCGCAGGTGGTCAGCACATCGAGATCGACGTGCGCGGCCAGACGCTCGGCAACGGAGCGGCACATCATTTCGCTGCCGCCGGTGACGCCATTCCCGTAGCGCTGCACAACAAAGGCCAGGCGCCTCATCGGAACACCTCACCGCACGCGACTTGCTCCATCAAGGATTCGAGCCGCGCGTTGAGGATGCCGGGCCGGAAGTTCTCCTGATACCTCCGGAAACCAGCGGCGGCCAGGTGTCGCGCCAGACGTCCATCCTCAATCACGGTGTGAATGGACTCGGCAAGGCAACCCGCATCGAAATGGTCCCACACCAGCCCGGCCTTGCCTACCGTTTCACCAACGGCCGTCGTGCCCCAGGCGACGATGGGCAGACGGAAATACATGGCTTCGACCAGCGGCATGCAAAAGCCTTCGTGCTCGCTCGCGGAAAGGAACGCGTCAGCGAGCGTATAGAGACTACGCAACTGGGATGGCGTGACAGCGCCCGCAAAGGCCACATACCTTCCCAGCCCCAGCTTCTCGGCCTCGCGTTCCAGGGCCTCGCGGTAGCTGGACAGGTTCGGGTCCACCTTGCCGGCGAAAATGAGCCGTGCGGGCGCATTCGACCAGCGGCGGTATTCCGCAAGCACGCCCAACGCTCGCAAATGTCCCTTGTTCGGCTTCAGGCCCCCGACGAAGAGGATGTTCGCGGTGCCGTCCTTGTAACGGTCGAGCGTCGGTGCGTCGAATGGGACGCGGGCCAAATCTTCCGTCGCGTGGAAGGGGGCCAGCGCCGCGGTGCGGGCAGCCGGCGCACCCAAGCGGATCAGTTCGTCACAGTTGAAAACGGAATCGCCCAGAAACCAAGCGCGCGGCAGATTCGCCAGGCGCCTTGTACTCGCCTCGCCTTCTTTGCAGGCGCGGTAGTGCCCTTCCGAATAACGCGAGAAAAACCGCGCCGGCGTGATGTTGTGATACCGGATGACAACCTTCGCCGGCGAGGCCTCGATGAGCCGCTCGCCCTTGGGCCACGCGATCGCATGGTGGTATATGAGCGTGGCGTCCGAATCGTTCCAGCGCCGGTGGTCGCCCGAATCGAGGAAGCGGCCTACACCGGCACAGGTCCTGTCGATCTCGTCGGCGAAAACTTCCACCTCGTAGCCACCGGCACGCAACACCGCGGCCATGCCCCGAACGTCGCTGCCAGTGGCGTCGTAGGATGTCAGGCTCGGCGTGAGGATGTAGACCTTCGATTTGCGCATGGGCGGCTACGCGCGTGGCTCCCGCGCGCCGGCGTCCGGCGCCGGTTCTCCCAAGCGCCGCTCCAGGCTTGCTATCCTCGACTGCAGGCCCGTTGAGACGCTTTCGAGCGCGGCTACCTGTTCCTCCAGCACGCGCAGGGTAACTTCGTTGAAGTCCGTGATTTGCGGCGTGTACCAGAACAACATACGCCGGACCAGGCGTACCAGGATGGAACTCAAGCGCGCGCGCAAAGTGGCCGGCTGCGGGGGTTGCGTTCCGATGGCCGCCGAACAACGCCGCGCGTGTTCAATGAGCCGCAGCAGGTCCTTGAAGTCGACAACGGCATCCGGAGCCAGGGACGTCGCGGCGCCGGACGCCTGTGGTGTTGATGCGAGGCGATCTCGAACCCGCTCGCGGATTTCCTCCATGATCTGCTCGACGTCGATACGGGACTCTGGCGTGGACATGCGTAAAGTCCCTATCTTTATAGCAGTTCGGCAAGCAGGAAACCAGTTTCTGTTACGCCACCGCGTCGAGCACGGGGGCGGTTTGTTCGGCCGTTGCGAAGAGGGCGGTCTGCACGGGAGCGTCGGCGCGGTAGCCGGACAGGCGGCCCGGGTAGAGTTGCACCAGGCGCGAGGGAGCCTCGAACGATGCTTCGCCTACCAGGCGCTTCAACTCGATCGCGTTCACCACGCTGGCTCCCCGCGCGTCGTTGGTAAAAACCACGAACGTGGCTGTGGAGAATGCGCTGACGCGCTCGAAGCGCGGTTTCCATTCCTCAAATTCTTCGGCGCCGTAGAGGTAGTCGGAGCGGTGCTTCCGCGAGCCGGGATTCTCGAACTCCTCGCGCCAATAGAGCGGGTTACGGCCGTGCATGCGCACATATCCGACGGGCGAAGTCAGGTACGCCGTGGGCGGCATGGCGCGCGTGTGTGAAGGCTGATCGACGTTCACGAATCCCAAGTGATAGTCGATCATGGTGCCCAGAGCTTCTTCCCGCAGCCAACTGTCATGCGGCATCTCGGCTACCAACGGGAATTCGTGAAAGGTACGCCTCAGGGTGATCAGGAACTCGCGATTCTCGGCCGTGAAGCGGAAGGACCACGGAAACTGCATCACGACGCAGCCTAGCCGTCCGGCCTTGTGCAGGGGCCTCAGACCCTCCTTGAAGGCAGCCACCGCAGCCGGATCCAGGGCGCGGTCATACGTGAAGCGGCGCCCGAGCAAGGCAGTGAACCGGAAATGCGGATTACGCTCCACCTTGCCAAGCCACAGCCGCGCCACCTCCGGGCGCAGCGGATGGTGGAAAGTGGCGTCGATTTCGACGGCGTCGAGGAACCGCGATAGATACTCCAGCCGGTGAAAACCGTGGCGGCGCGGCGTTGGGTAAACAGCGTCGTCCCAATGCGAATGAGTCCAGCCGGAAGTGCCGGCCAGGATCTTGGAGGAGGTCTGCATGAGGCTCCTTTCGCTTTTTCTTCTTATACTGATAGTGTAAGGAATTCCACTGGCGAAAGTCAAGCGAAAGTTGCCTGCGATCCCTAGTACTTGGCTTTGGTCGCGCGGCCCGCAGTCTCCCCGCGCAGCCAGACGTACAACGGAGCGTGGGGCGCGGGCGATGGCCACGGCAAGGCGACGCGCAGGATCTGCTCGTGTGCGCTGCCCACCACGGGTTTCGGCAGGTCCTTCACAGCGAGACCGGATTGGGCGTCCCAGCCCGTTTTTTCAATGATTTCCAAATCTTCGCCGCGCAACACGCCGGCGTATACGCCGGGCGACAGCGCCTCGTCGGTCAGGGTGAAGCTCTTGATATGAGGCAGGCGCACGATCTTCCCAAGGGTGGCCGGCTCAGAGACGCCTTCCGGGGTGACTTCGACCGACGCCGTCAGATCGCAGCCGGGTTGCCCGGCGCTGGCTGGATCGACCGAAAGGAACAGCAGCCCTTGCCCGGCGGATTCCAGGCGGATCGAGTCGCGCTTCTCACCCGCCCGCACTGCGACGTCCGGGCCTCCCGAAGCGCAGCGCAGCCGGACGGCAGGTTCGCTTGCGAGGTTGTCCACCTGCATGGAGAAGCTCGCCACCGCCCCTGCCGGCAACTCCCGTTCATGCAGAACGACGCTAAGGTCCTCGGGAAGGCTGGCCTTAACTAAACCGATCTTCGGCCGTGGTCCCAGGACGGTCAACGCGCCGCCAAGCCGCAAGGGCTGGTGCACGCCCTCTACTTTGAGGTCGAGGTCCATGCGGTCGCCCTTGTTCGCGCCCTGTTTCAGGCACACAGTGACCCGGCGCTCGGCCGGAGAACCGCCTGTCTCCAGAGTGAACTCGGCGTGATCGGATTGAATCTGTTCGATACGGTCCAGGCCCGCGCCGCGTAAGACGACAACCTGCGATTGCTCACCGAAGTTGGCCGCCAGGGGCACATTGCGGATGGCCGGGTGCGGCGGCAGGACGCGGAGGGGGACTGGCTGGGCCTTACTCCCGGACTGGGTGAGCAGCAGGTGATACCGGCCAGCGGCGAGCTTCGCGGTGTCGATGTCCACCTCGATGCTGTCCTGGGGTCCGGCGCGTTTGCCTATGGGAAGAGTGAAAGTCAGTTCCGTGGGCACCGCCCTTTCATCGCCGTCTTTTCGCAGGGCAATTTTCTCAACGAACTGGAAGTCAGCGCCCTCCAACTTGGCGTGCACCATGCCGGAACCGGTGACGAGTTTATCCGCGCTGGCATCCGACACCTTAACCTGCGCGAAATCAGGCAGTTGCTGGGCGTTAACATCGCCCGCGACTTCAAACCCGTCCCAATCCCAATCGGCCTTCAGCTTGTAAGCACCCGCTGGGAGGGCGACCTTGGCCAGATCGAGCGAAAGGCCCTTGCCGGCGATTACGACGACCGGAACCAGATACCCCTTCCCCTCCCGGGAAACCAACTGCCAGTTCCGCGCCCGGTTGAGGTACTTCCAGGTGGCCGCCTCGGCCGATTTTACTTCGATTTGCGAGGCCATCCCGAGCGGAACATACGAGGCAGCAGCGACAGTGAGCGCTGGCTTGTTTGCGTTCGGCAGGCGCAAGGCCCACAGGTATGCCAGGCGTGTCCGCGATTTCACGGCTTCCCGCTTGGCGCAGAGCGTCAAGCCGCCGCTATCGGACGACAGCACCAGGGCCGAGCGGAAGGCTGTATCCGGGAACATCATCGTGCGCAGGTTTTGAACCATCATGGCACCGCCGGCGGCCAAGCCCACAGTGTTGCCGAGGAAAAGTCCGGCCACCGAGGCCGCCAGTCCCGCCGACTGCTGGAACCTCGCGGCGGACTGCTGGGCCAGCGGATCGTACGAGTTGAGCGCGGGGTTCAGCGCCCGCATCAGGGAGAGGGCCTGCTCGTTGGTCGGGGCCGTGCGGTCCAGTTTGGTTATCGAGGCGCCCGACTGGGCCGCGATGCCGGAAACAGCCGCGTCCAGGGAGTTCGATTTGGTGGGATCGCCTTCCCACACGGTGAGAGTTTCGATCAGCATTTCCACTTGCGACGTCTGTTCCGCGTAGTCGGCAAGCTGCGAAACGAGCTCCCGGTCCTTCTTTACCAGCGACGTAACTTTTTTTGTGTCAAGT
>CAYLLB010000022.1:64874-85780 GCA_964384215.1 uncultured Solibacteraceae bacterium
TCAAGTCCTTGCGGCCCGAACACCAGCGCGACGACTCCCACCGACTTCTCCACATTCCATTCGCCTGGCTCGCTGGCGGGATGGCGATCCAGCACCGTCAGGGTGGTTTCCGAACCCAATGGGCCGCTTTCGGGCGCCAGCACCAGGGCGATTTCGGCGGATTTCCGGTAATCGGCCGGCAACTGTCCCGGCCGGTAAACGATCTTTTGCCCGGGCAGCACGGCATTCATGCTGCGGAGGGGTCTTGCCGCCGAACCTGTGCCAGGATCCACCAGAAGTTCGAAACTGCCCATCGGAAGGCTGGCGGGGCATCCTTTCGGGGCAGCCGCCAGTACCGAAGCCATCAGGATGAAAACAGCCGGAAGAGTGTTTTGCAGTCGCATGATTGGAATGAACGCACCTGGGGAGATTTCTCCCCTATTCCATCATGACGCGGTTGAAGGCAAAATGGTCGATGGCTTCAGTTGAGAACCTCGGCCTTGTCCCGGCCCGTCATCTTTTCGGCGGCGTAACGCAGCACCAGGCGCGTGGTGCGGTGCTTCCAGGCGGAAAGGAATGCAACGGTCTCCCGCGGGCGTTTCGGGTAGGTCTCCTTCAGCAGCCACCCGACGCCCTTTTGAACCATGTCGTCCGGGTCCTCGAGCAACAGCGAAGCGATGCGCAAGATGGCTTCCGTGTTCCGGCCTTGCTTGGCCTCCTGGAGCAAAGCCACGGCGGCCGCGCGGCGTTTCCAGCGGTTAGTGGAAGTAGTCCAGGCGGGCAACCGCTCGATTAGTTCGGGCGCGTTGGCGATGGAAGCGGCCAGCAGCCAACTGGAAACCCCGTCGGTGTGCGCCCAGTTGCGAACGTAGTGGTCGATCCAGCGGGTGAACATCCCGAATTCCGCTGCGCCGCACTGGCGCGCAAAACGGCGGTACAGATAAATCGCCACCACGCCTTCCTCGAGTTTGCCGCTTTTCCAGAGAACCTCACAGAGTTTGTTGCGATCTGTGGCCGGCCAGGCTTTGACGCGACGGTAAAGTTCGGCTGCAATGCGCTTCACATCTTCGCCGCGCACGCCATAGTTCGAAACGGCTTCCTGAAAGAAGCGATACTGTCCACGGCGGAAATCCTCGTCCATGGCAGCGGCCAGTTGGCCTCGGACCCATTGTGCGAGTTGGTCAATCATCAGGGAGCTCCGACCTCGCTGCTACACTGGCCTTGTGGGAGTTGGGAACGCGCTGCCCATCCTGGGACAAGGGTTGGGAACCACGCCGCGCATCACCTCGCTGCTGATCAAGCCCGCCTCGGCGGTGTGCAACCTGGACTGCGCCTATTGCTTCTACCTGGACCGCGAAGCCGACCCGTACAAGGCGCTGCCGGGCCGCCGCATGTCGCTCGAAACACTGGAACGGCTTGTGGACACCTATCTGTTCTACTCCTATCCGAACAGCGTGTTTGCGTTTCAAGGCGGCGAACCGACGCTCGCCGGGCTACCGTTCTTCCAGAAACTGGTAGAGTTCCAGCAGCGGTTCGGGCGCAACGGGCAGAGCGTGAGCAACGCGCTGCAAACCAACGCCGTTCTCGTTGACCGCAACTGGTGTCAACTGTTCCATGAGTACAACTGGTTGGTGGGCGTCTCGCTGGACGGCCCCGAGGAATTGCACGACCGCTACCGTTTCAACAAGGAAGGCCGCGGGACCTGGAAGCGGGTAATGGCCGCCGTCGAACTGATGCAGGCCGAAAAAGTGGAGTTCAACGTCTTGTGTGTGCTTAGCCAGGCCAACGTGGAGAAGCCGCAAGAACTCTACCGTTTCTTCCACAAACTGGGTATCGACAATGTCCAGTACATCCCGCTCTCGGAATTCGATAAGAATGGCGAACCGCTGCCCTTCACGATTACGCCGGAGCAGTACGGCCGTTTTTTGTGCGAGACCTTCGACATCTGGTGGCCGGACCGCCGCAAGGTGCGCGTGCGTTTTTTCGACAACCTGGCCGAGGCGCTGGCCGGGCAGAAGCCGGGTAGCTGCACCTTGCACGAGACTTGCGATTCCTACGTGGTGGTGGAGTACAACGGGGACATCTTCCCGTGCGATTTCTTCGTAGAGAGCGTCTGGAAGCTTGGCAACATCAACGTGGACAGCTGGCCGGAGATCGCACGGCGCCGCAAGCGTTACGAATTCGCCGCCAACAAGACTATTCCCCACCCGTTGTGCCAAGCGTGCGAATACCGGGCGATCTGCCACGCCGGCTGCCCCAAATTCCGCCATGCGCGGCACAGGCGTTTCGATGACCTGGACTATTTCTGCCCCGCCTATAAGATGATCTACGCGAAAGCCATGGAGCCGTTGCGCCGGGAAGTCGAGAAATTGCTGGCCCGCGCGCCCGGCGCACAGAGCCCTTACTGACCGCCGCCAGCGGCGGGGCCGCGTTCCAGGCGCACGCGTGCGATGCGATTGCGCTCCATTTCGGCTACCGTGAAACGCATACCTTCGTGCTCGACGCACTCGCCGGGCTCCGGGATGTGGCCCAGTTCATAGAGCAGGAAGCCGGCCAGGGTCTCGAAGCCCGCTTCGGCCGGCAGCGTGATGCCATACTGCATTTCAAGATCGCGAATCGGGGTGGCTCCATCCAGATCGATGACGGGGGCGACGGCCGACGGAGCGGGACGGCGCTGATCGTGCTCATCCTCGATCTCGCCGAACATCTGTTCGAGGACGTCCTCCAGCGTGACGATGCCAACGATGGTCCCGAACTCGTCTACCACCATGGCCATGTGAGTGCGGGATTCGCGGAACAAGTCCACCATCTGGTCCAAGGGCTTGCTCTCCGGGACCACGATGGCGCGACGCAGCAGCGTTCGCAGGCGGAAGGGGAGCAGCGGACGCCCCAGACGCGCGGCGAAACTGCGGCGTCTCCACTCGCGCAGCAGGTCCTTGTAGTGGACAATGCCGGCGACCTCATGTGGCTGTTTCTCGTAAACCGGCACGCGCGAGAACTCGTGCGTGCCGAACACATCCAGGGCCTGTTCGAGCGTGCTGTCGATGGAGATGGAAACCACGTCGTTGCGCGACACCATGATCTCGCGGACCGCCAGGCCACCCATGTCGAGCACGCGCTGGATCACCGAGGCCTCCCAGGTTTCCAGATGCCCCTCGCGGCGGCTGGAACTGATGATGAAGCGCAGTTCCTCGGCCGAATGCCCGCCGCCGCGTCTTCCCGGCTTGAGGCCGAGCAGACGCGACATGGCCGCGGCCGAGTGTTCGATCACGAAGACGAACGGCGCGGCGATCCGGCTGAAAACCAGAAGCGGCGGCGCCACCAGCATTGCCAGCCGTTCGGCTCTTTCCAGGGCCAGGTTCTTAGGAACCACTTCGCCAGCAACGACGTGAACAAACGTGATGGCGAGAAACGCCACCAGGAAACTGGCGCCGTGCAGTATGTGCGCGCTTACGGGAGTAAGCACGGGGTGCAGTAGGGCAAGGATGCTCTGATAAACGGTTTCCTCGCCGGCCCAGCCGAGGCCGAGGCTCGCCAGCGTCACGCCAACCTGCGCCACGGAGAGCAACCGCTCCGGTTTCGCCAGGAGGTTCAACGCGGTGTTCGCGCCCACGTTTCCCCTTTGCGCCATCTGACGCAGCAGGCCTGGCCGCGAAGAAATGAGGGCTACTTCCGCCGCGGCGAAAAAGCCGTTCGCGGCGAGGATGAAGAAAAGCAGGATGTACCGGTACCCGAGATACGTTTCCACCATCGCGCGAAGAGAATCACTCCGATTTTCAGTAGAATTCTACTAGTGTCCTTAGATCGGCTTCTCAAATATATCAATTTGCTCATCGCCGCTGTGGCGGTGACCGCACTCGCAGCGGTTTATTGGTTCGCATGGCGGCCGCTGCCCAAAACCGGTGGCGAACTGAAGGCTCCCGTCTCCGCACCCGTCACTGTTATGCGCGACTCCCTTGGTATGCCGCACATCCGCGCCGCCGGCATCGAGGATGCTCTGTTCGCGCAGGGCTTCGTCACGGCGCAGGATCGTCTCTGGCAGATGGATGCGCTGAGAAGGCGCGCAGCCGGTGAATTGTCCGAAGTGGCGGGCGAAGCCGCTTTGGAAAGCGATCGCGAGGCCCGGCGGCTGCGGATGGCGCGCATAGCCCGCGAGCAGGCCGCCCGGCTGACGCCCGAGGATCGCCAGGCGCTGTCGGCCTACGCGCGCGGCGTGAACTACTACATCGAGACCAGCCAGGGCCGGCTGCCGTTGGAATTCTCGTTGATGCGCTACGATCCGCGTCCCTGGAGCGTGGCGGACTCCGTGTTGGCAGCGCTCGAGATGTTCCGGACCCTGACCAGTTCCTGGAAAACGGAAATCCAGAAGCAGGCGCTGCTCGGTGGCGGTGACAGGGCCAAGATCGAATTTCTGTATCCGGTAAGAAGCGGTTTGGAACTCATCCCCGGCTCGAATGCGTGGGTGATTTCCGGCACGCGCACGGCCACGGGGAAGCCGCTGCTCGCCAACGACATGCACCTTCCGCTGACCATTCCACCGGTGTGGCATTCGGTGCACCTGGAGGCGCCGGGCTTGAACGTGACAGGGGTCGCGCTACCAGGGCTTCCGGGGGTGGTAGCCGGACACAACCAGCGGATCGCGTGGGGCATCACCAATCTCGAATTCGACGTGCAGGATCTTTACATCGAAAAGCTCAATCCGCAGAACGGCCGCTACTTATACGACGGCCGGGAGGAGCAGGCGCGCGTGGAGCGTGAGAGACTGCCGGTGAAGGGACGAGCGCCGGAAGAGTTGAGCAACATCGTTACCCGGCATGGACCCGTTGTCGCCATCGAGGACGGCAAGGCCCTGGCCCTGCGCTGGACGGCGGCCGAGCCGGGCACGTTTCACCTGGCGCTCATCGGGATTGACCGCGCCGCAAACTGGCCGGAGTTCCGCGCGGCGCTCTCGAACTTTCCGATAGGCCTCAACTTCGTATACGCCGACGTGGACGGCAATATCGGTCATCAGGTTTCGGGCCTGCTCCCGGTGAGAAAGAATTGCGCCGGGGATGTGCCGGCCGATGGATCGACCGCCGCCTGCGAATGGGGTGGTTTCATTCCCTTCGACCAGCTTCCATCGAGCTTGAACCCGTCTTCGGGAATGATCGTCACGGCCAACCAGAATCCCTTCCCACCCACGTATGCCTATCGCGTGGGCGGTGGATTCGACGCCGGTTACCGCAGCCGGCAGATCGCCCATCTGCTCTCCGCACGCACGGGTTGGCGCGCCGGGGACATGCCGCCGGTCCAGAAAGACGTCTATTCGGCTTTCATGCACTTTCTGTCCCGGCAGGCAGTGGCCGCCTATGATGCGCGCGGGCGCGGCAACCAGGGATTGAGCGAGCCGGTCCAGATCCTGCGCGCCTGGAACGGGCAGATGGACAAGAGCCTCGCGGCGCCCGCAGTCGCGGCGCTTCTCTATCAGCATTTGCGGCGGCGCATCGTGGAGCGTGCCGCGCCCGGCAAGGCCCTGGTATACCGCAGCGCGATGGCTCCGGCGGCTGTCGAAAGACTCTTGCGCGAGCGGCCAAAAGGTTGGTTTGACAACTACGACGAGCTGCTGCTCAAAGCTCTCGGAGACGCCATGGAAGAGGGCAGACGCCTGCAGGGACACAAACTGGCGAAGTGGTCCTACGGACGGTTGAACCGCTTGTACCTCATCCATCCGGTGGGTGGGCGTCTGCCCGGCATCGGCAAGTATTTCAACGCCGGTCCAGTTGAAACCAGCGGCAGCAGCACCACGGTGAAAGCCGCCGGCAATGCGTTCGGCCCATCCATGCGCCTCGTGGCGGACCCGGGCGATTGGGAACGCTCGCTGCTCACACTTCCAACGGGCGAATCAGGCCAGGTTCTGTCGTCGCACTACAAGGATCAGTGGGGTGCCTATCAAGCGGGACAAGGCCTCCCCCTGCAGTACCGCAGCGTTACCGCCAAGGACGCCCTGACTCTCTCGCCGCGCTGAATGCCTTACAATTGAATTTCTTTTGCAAATTCGGATCAGGAAAGGCCGTACGATGAGATTCTTATCCATACCTGTGTTCGTCGTATCCTTGGGAGCCGCCGCGCTTTTCGCGCAACCGAACCCCAGTCCCCTCCTCGAAGATCTAACCCATCCCGAGGTGCGCAGCCGCCAGATCGAAGTGGCGCTGCTGCCGATCGGTTCGACCGAACCGCATGCCAACCATCTTCCATACGCCACCGACGCATTAAGCGCGCAGATTCTGGCCCAGCGCGTGGCAGCGAAGGCAAACGCTATGGGCGCGAAGGTGTTAGTGCTCCCCACCATGCCTTACGGCGTGAATTCCAACCAGGCGCCGAATCCGTATGCCCAATCCATACGGCCGGCCACGCTGATGCAATTCATCAAGGATGTAGTGGACGTCAGTGAGCATCAGGGCATTCGAAAGATCGTCATCCTGAACGCTCATGGCGGCAACACGACCACCATCGCAGCCACGCTGCGCGAGCTCTTCGCCAGCAATCCCAAGGTTTTCGCGGCACAAGTCGACTACTGGATCTCTTTTCCTGAAAAAGCCAAAGAACTCATCAAGACCGGCGGCGACCACGCCGACGAGCAGGAGACCTCCGTCGCCCTAGAGCTTTTCCCGGACAAGGTGCACATGGATCGCGCGGTGAAGGCCAAGGATACCCCCCTCGCATTGCCCAGCCTGCGAGTCCCTTACATTCACTTCATGCGCCCCTGGATGTATGTCAGCGACAACACGGGCACGGGCGATCCCACCCAGGCCACCGCCGAAAAGGGGCGCGTGCTGGTGGGCGTGTTCCTGGACCGGATTTCCAATTTTCTTAAGGAACTGAGCGACGCCAAGCTTACCGACGCGTTCCCGTTCGACTTTAAAAAGTAAGGAGCTGAAGCTGAAATGAGTTCTTCGACATTCCACGGGATTCTTCCCGCCATCATCACGCCCCTCGATGAGAGTGGACATTTCGCGCCGGCGCCGTTCGAGCGCCTGCTCGAACGCGTGTATGCAGCCGGTGTCCACGGTGTTTATGTCTGTGGGCAAACGGGCGAGGGGCCTCAACTCGCCGTCGAGGATCGCAAGCGCGCGGCCGAAGTTGCTGTGCGATGCTCGCCGAAGGGCAAGCTGGTGATCGTGCACGCGGGCGCATCCCGGCCGGACGATGCCGTCGAACTCGTGAAGCACGCCGCACATTGCGGCGCTTCGGCGGTGAGCAGCCTACCGCCCGCGGGCGGGTATTCGTTCGAAGAGGTCGCTGGCTACTACCGCAAGCTCGCGTCCGCTTCCGAAGTGCCTTTCCTCGTGTATTTCTTCCCGGATGTTGCACCCGCCATCAACCGCGTCGAACACATCCTGGAACTGTGCGCCATCCCGAACGTCATCGGCTTGAAGTTTACCGACTTCGACCTGTACCGGCTGGGGCTTTTCAAGCGCGCGGGCGCGGTGGTCTTCAATGGCCGCGACGAAGTTCTCGCCGCAGGTCTCATGATGGGCGCGGACGGCGGCATCGGTTCGTTCTACAACCTGATCCCCGAGCTATTCCTGGAAGTTTACAGTCTCGCCGGCGGCAACCGGTTCGTGGAAGCCCGCGCGGTCCAATACCGCATCAACGAATTGATCCAACTCACTCTGCGCTTCCCTGCCATGGCCGCCATCAAGCAGATGCTGAAGTGGTCCGGCATCGATTGCGGCCCGGTGGCGGAACCACGGCGCTGGCTCACTCAGGCCGAAGAGGCGGAGCTGAAACGTCAATTGGCGGCCTCGAGCTTCGCGGAAGCGCCGTTCGCCGGCGCGTAGTACGGTTTACTTGACCGGTTCAAAACGGCCGTCGCGGCTCAGATAGTACTTGCGCCCGCGCCATTGAATCGTGTTGCCGAAAAAGCCCAGCGCCCAGAAGATGAAGCTGGCGATATCCTGTACCGGCACCAGCCACCAGCGCCCGGAAGTAAGCGGATCGTGAAGCACGCGGCAGGCCGTCGCATGAGCCGCCGCGAGGCGGAGGCCGGCAATCACCATCAGGACCGGCCACCACGCGGGCCGCAGAGCCACCAGCAGTAACGCGATAGGCAACGGGTTGGTGAACACCTGCCCGATATAGCCGTAAGGGCGCGAACGGCGCGTGCTGCGCGACCAACGCAAGCGGTGCGCGGCGTTGGCACGGAAACCTTGCGTGCCGATGCGGTGCTCAACCACCGTCCAGCTCAGGCCCACCCCGAATCCTTTCTCCGCCAGCCTCTGCCCCATGACGAAATCCTCGGCCAGGTAATCCTTCAGGCTCTCCAAGCCTCCGAGAGCGGCTAGCGCGCTGCGGCGTGCCGCAGTGGTGGGCCCCACGGCGAACTTCATCCCTTCGAGCATCCTTGCCACCAGCACCCCACCCAGGAATTCGGTGTTCATCCCGACGGCTTCGAGCGTGGACCACAAACTCGCGCCCGGCACGGCACGGTACGGGCAGGTAGCGAGCGCAAGGTTCGGGTCGCGGAACTCCGCTGCGATTTCGCGCAGGAACCTCGAATTCACGCGGATGTCGCTGTCGCTCATCACAACCAGCGAATACCGGGACGCGTCGAGCATGGCGGCCAGGCTGAAGATCTTCGCGTTCGGATAGGGCGGCTCTCCGGTGACGATCAACTGCGCGGGAACGTCGGGATACTCTTCGCACAGCTTCATCACGACGGGCACAGCCGGGTCATCGCCCTTGCGGACCGCAAACAGGATCTCGAACTTCGCGTAGTCCTGTTCAAAGAAACTACGCAGGTTTTCTTCCAGGCCCTCATCGGCCCCGGAAAGAGGTTTGAGAATGCTGATTGGTTCCGTATTGCGCTCCAGCGTGGGGCGCGCGGCAAGATAGCGCTGGGCGGCGACAACCGCCATGACACAGTACACCGCTCCCCCTGCGGCCAACACGGCCAGAAGCAACGCCGGAATCCACGACATGTTTCTCTATTCGGACGTGGCCCGGGTGGAGACTTGCTCGCTGACTTTCGCGATGAATGTGTCGACACTGGCGGAGCCCTGGTCGCCGTGTTTGCGGTTACGCACAGCGACGGTGCCAGCGGCGGCTTCGCGGTCTCCAACTACCAGCATGTAAGGGATCTTCTGAAGCTGAGCTTCGCGGATTTTCAGGTTGACCTTCTCCTTACGGTCGTCCACGGTGACGCGAATGCCGGCATCCCGCAGACGCGCGGCCACTGTCTTCGCGTATTCGACTTGGCGGTCGGTAATGGGCAGCACGATCGCCTGAATCGGCGCCAGCCACACCGGGAACGCTCCGGCATAGTGCTCCACGAGAATGCCGAAGAAGCGCTCCACCGAACCGTACAGCGCTCGGTGCACCATCAATGGCTGGTGCGCCTTGCCATCCTCGGCGATGTATTCGAGCCCGAAGCGCCGCGGCAGCGTAAAATCGAACTGCACGGTCGAGAGCTGCCACAGGCGGCCGATGGCGTCCACCAGCTTCACGTCGATCTTCGGGCCGTAGAACGCCGCCTCGTCCGGCATCACTTTCACCTTCATGCCGAGCCGGTCCGTCGCCTTGTGCAGAGCGTTTTCAGCAAGCTGCCACTGGTCGGGCGTGCCGTCGTACTTGCCGCTCGCGCCGCCATCCCAGGTGGACAGTTCCGCTTCATACTTGTCAAATCCATAGGTGTGCAGCACATCTTCGGCGAATTCGAGGCAGCTGACTACTTCGTCTTCGATCTGCTCGGGTGTGCAGAAGATGTGGGCATCGTCTTGCGTGAACCCGCGCACGCGCAGCAATCCGTGCATGACGCCGCTGCGCTCGTAGCGGTAAACCGTTCCCAACTCGCCCAACCGCACGGGGAGGTCGCGATAACTGTGCAGCTTGTTCTGATAAATCAGGATATGGAATGGGCAGTTCATCGGCTTGAGCTGGTATTCGGCATCGTCCAGCTCCATGCGTTTGAACATGTTCTCGCCGTAAAAGTTGTAATGCCCGGAAGTCTTCCACAGATCCGAGCGCGCCACGTGCGGCGTGTACACCAGCGAGTAGCCGCGCTTGACGTATTGATCCCGCATCCAATCCTCGAGAATGCGCCGCACGGTGCCGCCCTTGGGATGGAAGAAGATCAGGCCCGGGCCGGCAAGCTCCTGGATGCTGAACAGGTCAAGCTCCTGGCCCAGTTTCCGGTGGTCTCGCTTCTTGGCCTCCTCGATCTGGGCGAGGTACGCGTCCAGTTCCTTCTTTGTGAAGAACGCCGTGCCATAGATACGCTGCATCTGCGCGCTCTTCTCGTCGCCTTTCCAATAGGCTCCGGCGATCGAGAGCAGCTTGAAGGCTTTAATCTTGCCGGTGGAAGGGACGTGCGGGCCGCGGCAGAAATCGATGAACTTGTCGCCGAGGGTGTACTCGGTGAACACGTCGGAGGCCTTCTCATCGATCAACTCGCACTTGAGCTGTTCGCCCATCGCGGCGTATTTCTTGAGGCCCTCGCTCTTGGGCGTCAGCCTGCGCTCGTAAGGAAGATCGCGCTTCTGCAGGTCCCACATGCGCGACTCGATGGCCTCCAGGTCTTCGGGCGTGAAAGCCTGCTCGCGCTGGAAATCGTAGAAGAACCCGGTATCGGTGGCTGGACCGATACCCAGCTTGGTCTCCGGAAACAGTTCCAGGACGGCGGCGGCCAGCAGGTGCGCGGTGGAGTGCCGGTAGATAGCCAGCGACTCGGGGCTGCGCGTGGTCAGGATTTCGAGAGTCGCATCGGCCTCCAGGGGACGGGTTAGGTCGAACAGTTCCCCGTTAACCTTGGCCGCGATCGCGCTATCGGCTAAACGCGGGCTGATGGAGCGCGCCACTTCTAGCGGCTGAATGCCAGCGGACATTTCCTGCCTGCTCCCATCCGGGAGTGTGATGAAAATGCTGCTCATAGGGTATGAGTTTTCAGCGTATCATACCGCCTTTGAGCAGCGGGCCTTGGTCACGCTATAGTAATGACTGTAGCGGGTGCAGTGAGTCCGACATGTTCCCAGCCAAAAGCCAATCCGCGACCCCCGACGAAGGCGACCTCGTCACCCGCGCGCAGCGGGGCGATGCCGGCGCTTTTACCGAACTAGTGAACCGTTACGAACGCCGAATCTTCCGGCTGGCTAAGAACATCACACAGAGTGATGAGGACGCCGAGGACGTCCTGCAAGAGTCATTCCTGAAGGCTTACGAACATCTGGACGGTTTCCAGGGGCAGTCTAAGTTTTATACCTGGATTGTGCGGATCGCGGTTAACGAAGCCTTGATGAAGCTGCGGAAACGCAAGACCGATCGCACGGTCTCGCTGGACGAAACCATTGATACGGGCGAGGAGAACATAGTGCGGGAGATCGCGGTCTGGGAAGACAACCCGGAGCAAAGGTACTCGCAGCAAGAGATTCGGGAAGTGCTGGACAAGGCCATTCTGAGCCTGCGCCCGGCTTTCCGCACGGTTTTCATTTTGAGAGACGTGGAAGACCTTTCGACCGAGGAAACGGCGGCGGTCCTCGATTTGTCCGTGCCGGCGGTCAAGAGCCGGCTGCTTCGCGCCCGGCTTCAACTTCGAGAGAAGCTGACGCGATTCTTCAAGCGGAAAGGGGACGATGTCTTTGCTTACATGTAAGGAATTCGTCGACGGCATCAGCGATTTCATCGACGACGATGTCGCTCCGGAGCTGCGCGAGAAGCTGCAGAAGCACATCTCGGAGTGCCCGAATTGCTGGGTGGTTTACAACACGACGAAGAAGACCATTCAGGTTTACAAGGGCATGGAGGCCCAGCCTCTTCCCGACGACGTGCGCGAGCGGCTGATGAAAGCCATCGAAAAGCGCATCGCTTCGGGCCGGGGCTGCGCTGGGCCTAAGACGGAATGATCCTCCCCGCCGGGCATACCCCTCGATAGTAGCCGCACCGCACGCATTGCTCTCCTTTCTGCAGCGGAAATTCGAGGGAGTTCTGTGCCTGGCTAAGCTCGCGGACGGCCGTGCGCGCGATTTCGAGCGAGTCCGCGTCGACCGGCACATCCACCTCGTGCCCGCTGCGCAAATAACATAGCACGGCTCGATCAGGCAGCCGGCCGCGGATTCGCTCCAGGGCCAGAGCATACAACTGCAACTGCACCGCGTAAGAGCCGGCGCGATCCTCGTGGCGGTCCGTCTTGTAATCGACCAGGATCAATTCCCCGCCCTCTTCGAACCACAAATCCATCTGCCCGCGCAGGATGACATCGTCGAGCGCCACCAGGAAATCGAACTCGCGTTCAACTCGATCCGCGCGCGCAGCGCGTAAACCGAGGCCGCTCGATGTAAAGCGCGCGGCAAGTTCCACCGATTCGGCGGCCGGCGATTCGACGGCGGCGCCGGCGAGCAGCGCGTGCACTTGAACTCCCAGCTCACTGGCATCCATGGGAGCTTCGCGCTCCTCGTGCTTGAAATCCATCGCCTCCTCGCGCGTTTCCGGCCAGCCGAGGTAGCTCTTAAGAAAATACTTGCGAGGGCAGGCCTTGAACAGCGCCACGGCGGTGGCGGTGGTCGTCGAGTCGTGCTGGCCGCTCACTTCCGGACGATCCAGGTCCAGCGGTTCGGTGGCGGACCCGGCGGAGGTCAGCAAGTCCGCCGGCGGCGGCGCATTTCCTGTGCGGAACACGCGAACGTCACCCACCGTGATCGGCTCGGTGTCCTGGGTCTCGGGATCCACCCCCAGCTTGGCGGCCACCTGGCCGGCCCAGGCCGACATCCGCTTCGTCTTGGCGAATGAGAGAACCAGGTGCTCCTGGGCGCGAGTCATGGCGACGAACAAGAGCCGGTCGGCTTCCCGCGATTCACGCTCCTTCTCCAGACTGGACGCAAGGTTGTGGGCGCTATCGGCAACCGATTCGCCGTTCGAAGGATCGCGCCAGCGTGCGCCCAGGCCGCTTTCGGCACGGTAGACGAGCGAGGCCGTTTGCTTGTTGGTCTCCTTGTGCAAGGCCGCTGCGAAGACGATGGGGAACTGCAGCCCTTTGGCGGCGTGAATCGTCATCACGCTGACCGCGTTCGCGGCTTCGGTCGGCGGGGCCTCGGGCTCGGGCTGCTCCTCGCGCTGCGCGTCCAGCCGCTCTATCAACTGGGAGAGCGTACCCGGCGTGGCCGCCGCGTAGTCACGGATCATGTCGAGGAACTTCTCGATATTGGCGCGCGCGCGGCCGTCGAGGCCTTCCAGATAGCCGGACTCGTCCAGGGCGCGCGCGACCAGCAGGTCGGGGGAAACATCGGCTGCCAGTTTCCGCGCATCCACGATGCAAGCTCGCGCCGCCAGCAGCCGCTCGACGTCGCCAGCATCGCAGCCCGCCGCCAGGGTTTCCAGCTTCTCGAGCGATGTCCACAGTTCGCCGTGCATTTTGAGCCGCGCCAGCGTTTCATCGCTGGCACCGGCCAGCGGCGAACGCAGCATAGCCGCCAGGCTCACCTCGTCGCGAGGGTTCGCCAGCACGCGCAGGTAGTTCAGCAGATCCAGCACTTCCCGCGCGGCGAAGAAAGTCCGGCCCTTGGTCTGCACGAATGGAATCTGGAATTCGGCGAAAGCCCTGGCCAGCGGCTCGACGCAGGCAGCCGTACGAACCAGAACAGCTATGTCCGAAAAGCAGGCCGCGCGCGGCTCCTTGGGAGGGCCGATTATAAGCTTGCCTTCCAGTTCCCGAATTCGTCGCGCCAGCAATCGGGCTTCCAATTCGGAGCCATCTGCGCTGTTTTCGCCGAGCGCTGCCAGAACTTCCACGCTCGGGATGTTCTTCGCAACGAACTCACCGCGCGGCTCGAGCTTCATCGGCTCGATGCCGGGGGATCCTTCGAACACGCGCTGAACGGCATCCAGGATTTCCGGCCGGCTTCGGTAGTTTTCGACGAGCAGATCCACCGGGGTTTGGCGCTCCTCCAGTGCACGGCGGTAGCGGCGAAACACTTCCGGGTCGGCGTGCCGGAACCCGTAAATGGATTGATTGATGTCTCCAACCGCATAGAAACGGCCCTCGCGGCGGATCAGGTCCACCAGCCGCCATTGCAACGGATTCGTATCCTGCAGCTCATCCATCAGGATCGCGTCGAAGGACTGACTGACGCGGGCGCGCACAGCGGGCCGTTCGCTGAGCATGCGGATCGTGTGCTCTTCGAGGTCGGCGAAGTCCAGCACCGCGGCGGCACGCTTCCGCTTGCGATAAAGCGCATCGAAACGCACCAGGGCTTCCTGCAAAAGCTGCCGCTCGGGTTCGAACAGCGCTCCGATCACCGCCGCCCTGGCCGGTTTCAGTAAATCTTTCTTGATGGATTTCAGGGCCTCGGAAATCCCGCTGCCCCTTTTCACGTTCCTGAGATCGCAGTTGAAGCTGCTGAGGACCCGCAGGCAGTCCTGCCACCGAGGCTTTACGGCCCGTTCGAGTGCTGACCGCGCCCACTCGCGCTGTACGACCAGGTACTCTTTCTGCTGCGGATTCCACCCGTCGGCCGAGCCTTCCAGCACCTCCCGGGCGGCTTCGCGCAGCCGGTCGAGTTCCGCTCCGGCCCCCGGCGCCGCAATCATCTCCGCGCCATCCAGCGGGACCCCCGCGCTGCGGATGGCGTCGTAAACATTCACCAGATCCCTGGCCAGGTCGCGGTTGGAGAATCCCGCCAGCAGACCGCTCATGACGTCCGGCTTCTCTTCGAGCAAGGCGTCCAGCGTCTCCTCCGCAGCCTGGAAAGCATCGATGGCGCCAACAGCGTCTTCTTGAATCGTGAATCCGGGATCCAAACCCGCGGCCACGGCGTTTTCCTTTAGCAGCCGCGCGCAAAAACTGTGGATGGTGGAAACGTAGGCGCGCTCGATCCCGGCGCGTGCCTCTGGTTGTTGTTTGAAGTGCTCCACCAGCCTCTGCTTGATCTCGTTCGCCGCCTTTTCCGTGAAGGTGATGGCCAGGATGCGCAACGGCGAAATGTCATGCTCCACGAGCCAAGCAAAGCGCTCCACCAACACGCGCGTCTTGCCCGAACCGGGCCCCGCGACAACACACACATCCTGCCCGGAGCGTTCGACGGCGGCTTGCTGTTTAACGGAGAGCTTCATTCGGCCTCCTCGCCGGCGCCCAGCACCTGTGCCATCGCCTCCGCGCGGCAGCCATCGCGGAATTCGCAGTACTCGCACTGTGTTGTGTCTGCGGGGTCGGGCCGGATGACGCCTTCGAGAATGTGGCCGACGCTCTCCAGCGTAAGCTGGCGTGCCTGCCCGGCCGCGGCCCGCAGTTCCTCGTCCGTTTGCCAACCTTGCGGCTTCTCCAGTTTGCCGCGCAACGCAAAGTAGAGCATTTCGGCGGCGTGAAGGCCGAACACTTGCTCGACCGCGATGACGTACAACCCACCCTGCACGCGGCGCCCTTCGTTGTGTTCTTTCATTCGCGCGGCGAGCCGCGTCGTGCTGGAGTACTTGTAGTCGACGATAAAGGCGTTGTTCGCGGCGTCGACTTCGAAACGGTCGATCCGGCCGCGCACGGTCACGCCGTCCGACAGTTCGAACTCAAACGGCACTTCGGTGTGCACTTCGCGGTCGCCGGGCTCGGGCATTGCGGCCAGGAAGCGGCGCAGGTTGCCCAGCATCTCCAGCCGGATGGCTTCGGTGCGATGGCCCACAACGAGCTTCTTTTCCTCAACCGCCTTGTCGAAGGCCCGTTTGAAAAGCGCATCGACGTCGTCACCGCGCCGCCACGCGGCCACCACCTCGTGCACGATATTGCCCTGCACGAGCGGATCCAGGCGTTCCTTCGGATTCGGCGGAGCAGCCGCAAGCCCCAGCGTGTGGCGCCCGAAGAACTGGAAGGGGCACTGCAAGAACGACTCGATGCGGCTCGGCGAAAAAGCCACGTGACAGTCTCGAATCCAAACGCGCAGAGATTCGTCAAAGATCACCGGCGTGCGCTCGGGAGCACGGGAGCGCTTGGGACGGGGACGGACACCGGCCGCCTGCGTCGTTGTCACCGGATAACCTTCCAAGAAGAACGATCGCAGGTTCTCGTCTCCTTTGGCGTCGTACTTCGGGTAAGAGAGTACGGTCAGCGAAGTGGCGCGCGAAATGGCGAGGTCGAAAAGGAATTGTTCCTCCCGTTGCCGTTCCGTGGTTGTCGCCAGGCGCACACCGGCTTCGGCCAGCCGTGCACGCGACTCGTCGCCGAGCAAGGGATCCTGCGACACGTAGAGCGGAAACTGCTTTTCGAGTAGTCCGCAGACGAACACGACCGGCAGCTCCCACTGGCGCGCTTCGAAAACGTCCATCACGTGCACGACGTTGCGCCGGCGGTCCGCGACGCGGAGCCGCGTCTCACCCAGCATAGTCCTGCACTCTGCCCAAAACGCCGCGAGCGGCATGGGAGCCTGATCGCCCAGAACGCCGGCCGTCTCGTCGAGGCACTTCTCGAAAGCGCTCACGGCGGCGGCGTGCGCCCGCCACACCAGAACCTTTTCCGCGGTGGCCGGCAGTTCGGGCGGCGGCCCCTGGGAATGCGTGCGGAGCGCCCGGAGTCGCGCGGCCCACTCGCCTGGCGCCAGCGTCAATGATCTCCACTCATCGAGCGGCCGGAGCGCCTCCAGTCGCGCTGCAACCTCGTTTGCGTCCGCCGAGCGCGCCACTGCGCACAACGCGTCGAGGCCCTTGTCCGGCATGCCCTCGCGCACCTTGAAAACGAACCGGTCGCCGGCGTCCGTCGCGCCAATGCCGGATAGCGGCATCTCAAGCGCCGGCAGCAATGTCTCAAAGTCCCAGCCACTCAGAGCCCCGTCCACCAGCAGCGAGAAATAGCGGACCAAGGCGTGTTCGGCCAGTGGCTCGGCGAAGTAAAATCGCGCCGGCACGCCGAAGCGGTCGAAGGCCAGGCGCAGCGCGGGCACATAGGGAAGTTCGCTGCGCACCACAACGCCGATCTCGCGCCACAACCTGCCGCGCGAAGCTTCGTCCAGCACCCGGCGCGCGATCTCTTCAGCTTCGCGGTCTACTGTCGGCGGCACTACCAGGATGCGCTCCGGCGCGCGATATGTCTTTTCCAGAACCTGTTCGGACGCGCCCAGTTCCATCAGCCTGCGGCGCACACTGTCACCGGTGGGCCATGGCGGCAGCGTCAGTACGACGTCCGCCTGCCGGTCGAGCGCCGCGAGGACGGCGATCTCCGGATCAGTGAAGGTAAAGAAGCCATCAAGCAGTATCAGGCCGATTCCCGCCAGGCCGCCGCTGGTGATTGCGGAGGCGGCGCGCTCCAACCGTGCGCCGCGCAGCGCCCATCCGTGGGCCGTCAGGACGGCTTCCACCTCCGAGTAGACTGCAGCCAGGGCGGAATCGTAGATTCCTCCGGGGGCGAGGTCCGCGAATCGCCGCGCGCAACAGCCCGCACCTGACAATTCTTCGATCAGCCTCGCCACGGCGGCCGCGAAGCCGCGCATCCCGGCCACCTCCCGGAATTCCGCGCGTTGGGTGCGCCGAAGCGCTTCCTCAACCACAAGCAGCAGTGTTCCAGGCGGCACGGATGGCGCATCGGCGGCAAACGGTTCCACGAACCGCGATAGCGTCTCGACCAGCGCAGGTCGGAATACGAAGCCCTCGCGTGCAAGCTGGTTACGCACGTGCTCGGCCATGGTGGCCGTGGGCACAAGCAGCCCGAAGTCACTCCGCCCCGAGCCCAGACGCGCGCGCGCTTGCTCCAGTATTCGATGGGTCTTGCCGGAACCCGGCGGGCCGACGAGGATGAGCATTCTCGGCCCAGTATAGAAGTTTTAGCGGATCACCTGGGCGCGGAACGTGTAAATCCGGGTGGAGGGATCGTCGTACACCGACATCCTGGCGCCGCTCTTGCGCGCCAATCCCTTGAAGAAATCTTCGGCGGTCCATCCGAACTCGGTGGCCACCTGCGGCAAAAGCAGCCCGCGCTGGAATCCAGCCTCCAACAGTGCGCCGTGCTCGTTCACACGGAAGTCTGCGCGAGACGCGATCGGCTTAAGGGGGCTGAGGACGGAAACCTCCATGTCGATATCCGTTTCATCGCGCCCGAGCGGCGGGAAGCGGCTGTCGTCGAGCGCAGCGGCGAGCGCCATTTCGGGCACCGCCCGAGATAGGGCTTCGACCGGTTCGGACATGCCCACGCAGCCGCGCAACTCGCCTTTCTTGTGCAGAGAAACGAACGCTGCGCACGGCCGCGCCAGCGCCGGGCTCGACCGCTGCGTCAGGACAGGCTCACGCTCTCCCGTACGGCGATACCGGTCGAGCGTCAGCCTGGCGCTTTCCATCAACGCCGCCTGATCCGCCTCGTCGAGCAGCATCGAGCTGTATGGAAAGTAGCCCAGCGCCATGTAGCTCACCGAATGGTGAAAATCGCCCGTGATCTCGCCGGAGGTCTGATAATCCAGCTTCTGCTGGTAATGCTCCTCGCCGCGTTCCAGCTCTTTCACGATGGCGAGCAGCAGCGAGATCGGCTCGTAGCCGCACACGGTGGCGCCGGTATCGCGGATGGACTGAAGGAACATCTCGTCATTCACGCCGGCGGCTGCGTCCGCCACGGTGTGATCCAGGCTCCAGAGCCGGTCCGCGACGCGATGGTCCGCCGGGAAGGGTTCGAAGTTGAACGCGCGCCCGTAGTGCGTGAAATCGGAGCTGGCGATGAAGACCGTGCGGCCGTCGGCAAGCCGGGCGAGCGCTTCCGCCACGGCGTGGCGAGTCTGCGATTTCAGTTGGAAGACATAGACGGGAACCAGCTTCGCCTGGGGAGCTACTCGCTGCAACAGAGGAAGCTGGATCTCGACGGAGTGATCGCATACGCGCTCTTCTGGGGTCTTCCGCAGCGACTTGTATGCCACCAGAGACGCCACCGCATCCCGGTCCACCAGCGTGTCCCCAACCGGTGTCCGGTAACACTCCGCGTCGGGAAGCCACGCACCCGGCGCCGACCCGCGGTGAGAGAAGCCGATCATCACCACCCGCTCGACCGGCCGGTCGCGCAAGTGACGATAGGCCGACGCCGCAACCGTACCCGAGTACATTAGTCCCGCGTGGGGAACCACGAATCCGGCGCCCCCTGGAAGCAGCGAATTACCCGTGCGCGATTCGGAATCGGTGAAAAGACGGTCTAGCAGGTCCTCCAACTCCCCCCGTTCGCCGGGGTACCAGGATCCGCTGTAAGGAGATGTGTGAACCGCTGTCGTACTCATAGCCGGGCACTCCTGAACAGGGCCCGGCCAAGATTAACAGACCGGGCCGTCCTGCTTATATGGAAGCACAGACTCCGGCTCTGCGCCAGGATTATTCCTCGCGCCAGCTTCGGTTGTCTGCAGCGCATCCAGCATGCTTCGCACGCTCAGAACCGAGCTGTTGAAACCTGAAGCCTCCAGGGCCGCACGTACCTCGGGTAGGCGGTTCGCGTATGCCGGGAACTCCACGACGCCGCTCTGATGGTAGATCTGCGGATTCACCGGAAAGGGGACCTGCGCCAGCGCGTCAAGCAATTCTTCGAGTTGGTACGGCTGAACCGTGATGCTCGCCACCACCAGTTCGCCTTCCAAGCCCAGCAGGGATGGAACGGCTGCCGCCGCATTGTGCCAAACGCTCATAACAACCTCCCGCGCCCCGCGAGGGGCACTGCATTCAGCGCAATCGGCCCACAAAAACAAAAACCCTGGGGCCAAAGGCTCCAGGGCAACTTCTTCTGCGACCGATCCGCCTTTAGCACTTTTTTTTACGTGGTTGCAAGTAGCTGGCCCCTTAACCGCCGGGCCTAAATCAATCCACGTCAACCGCAGAATATCACCAGCGCCGTGAAAAATCAATCTTTGCCGGCGAAGAAGCCCTCGGGCAGGTACAGCGACCAGACCTCTCTGCTCAACGGACGGGCGTGGCCTCCGGCTATCCATAACCTGTCGCGGAAGACGAAGACGGAGTGCTCGTGCCGTTCTTTCCAGATAGCTTTCGACTTGAGTTGTGTCCAACTCCTGCCGTCGCTGGAGTACCAGACGTCGCCCAGGTTCGTCTCCGGGACCTTGCTCCACCCGCCGAGCACCCACATGCGCCCTCGATAGACGGCCGCGGAGAACCACAGCCGCGGCATCCACGGTGCCGTATCCGTCACCTGTGTCCAATGCTCGCCATCTTCCGAGCACCAGACGTCGTTGAAGGCCTTGTACACCGGCACGTAGTTGCCGCCGCCGAACACCCATATCCTGCCGCCGTGGACGACAGCCTGGTGATAAGCGCGCGGAGCCCAACCGGCATTCGCCGTCACGCACCGCCAGTTCTTCCCGTCAGCGCTCGACCACACGTCGTTCTTCAAGCTGCGCTCATCGCCGAAGTAGTAATCCTCGGTCCCGCCCAGGATCCACATTCGCCCTTTGAATTCGACGACTGCCGCGGCAAGCCGTGGCGACCACCCGGCGTGCTCCGTCACCCGCTTCCACCTCGCTCCATCTTCGGTGGACCAGACTTCGTTGCTGGCTGAATGACCGGGCAAGCGCCCGTTGTACCAACCGCCCATCATCCACATGCGATTCCTGAATGCGATGCTCATGGGCAAATCGCTGTGCTGCCAGGGGGCTTGTTCGGTGACCAGACGCCAGGACCTTCCGTCCGTCGAACTCCAGACATCGCGCGGCGGCGCTTCGAACGAGTTGAACCACCCGCCGAGTATCCAGAGCTGGTTCTTGTAAACGACTTCGCCCATTGAATCCCGCGCCTGCCAGCCGGCGGCGGGCGTTTCACGCACCCAGTCCGGCCCGGGACGCTCCGCAGCCGCCAGCGGGGCTATCATCGCGAAGCACAGTGTGAAGAGGTTCAGTCTCATTAGGCCATGCAAACCGTACCACACAGCCTCTCGCCTGGTCAACACGGAGCAAGGGGCGTGTCGCGGCAATGTGAGAAGTTCCTATTTGGGCAAAGTAGAAAGTTCCTCTTGA
>CAYLLB010000023.1:0-81661 GCA_964384215.1 uncultured Solibacteraceae bacterium
CCTGTGTCTGATACGAAACAGGGATGATGCGCCTGGTTGCGCTACTATTGTTGCCACTCACACTTGCCTTCGCTGAGGAGGGGCTCGAGGTCCACTCCGGCCCGTTTGAGGTGCTGACCAATGCTGGTGGTCGCGCGGCGGGCCGCGCGATGGCCTACTTCGAACAA
The DNA here is from genome assembly GCA_964384215.1 of uncultured Solibacteraceae bacterium. GTDB lineage: Bacteria > Acidobacteriota > Terriglobia > Bryobacterales > Bryobacteraceae > JAJFUV01. The sequence goes on from CAYLLB010000023.1 coordinate 168, forward strand.
CTGCGCGGCGCCCTCGGAATGTCCTTCGGCAAGCCCGATCTGACGACTGTCTGGCCCATCCGCACCGTAGTTTTTCGAGACGCGCAGGCACGGTCGCGCTACCCTTCATTGTTCATCGACGGGCGCGATGCGCATCTCGGCGCCCTGGTTTCCGGTGCGCCCGTGCCGCGGGAATTCGCATCCGAAATCATACGTATCCTGCTCCGCGACAACACGGCCGCGATGCCGGCCTCCATCGAAAACGGGCTCGTCACGCTGTTCTCCACCCTCGAAGTGAAGGGTGTGCGCGTCACGCTGGGCGCGCCGCCACCGCCTTCAGAGCGCAACCTGGATTGGGCGCGACTGCAAATGCTCGCCACCAACCCGGATTACAGCGGCCGGCTGCGCGTGATGCTGGGGAACCTCGGGCGCGGTGCGCCATTGGACGCGTCTTGCAGGAATGCGTTCAGCAAACCGATCGCTGATATCGACAAGGAAGCCGCCGCTTACCTCGCAGCCGGCAACTTCCTGACCGCTGCCGTTTCAGCGAGGCCGATTGACGCCGATCACGATTACTATCCCAAGGCGGTGCCCCCGGCGCGCATCGAAGCGGCGCTGGCAGAACTTCGTGGCACCCCGCTGCCCGAAGCCGAGCCGGGGGCGCGCGCCCTGGTAGACCTCGCTGAGAAGGAAAAAGATGCAGCCAGGGCGCGGGCGCTTCTCGAACGTGCGCTGAAGCTCAACCCGCGCTGGGCCGAGCCTCACGCTCGCCTGGCCATGCTCGAGACGGATACGGATGCGCGCGTAGCGCTTCTCAGGGCGGCTGCAAAGCTCGATCCGCGCGGGCGCTATGAGGAGCAGGTCAGGGCAACCGAGGCTGTCGAGAAGGCCCGCATCGAAGAACAACGAAGGCAAGAGCTGGAACGCATTCGCGAAGCGGAACTTGCGCGCGTCCGGGCCGCCGAGGAGAAAGCCAACCGCGCCGCGAAACCTCTGCCCCCGGGCGAGAAAGTCGAGCCCTGGTGGGACGGGCCCCATCCCGACCGCAAAGTGGAAGGCTTGCTCGAGCGCGTGGACTGTGTCCGCGGCACCGCGCGCCTTTCCGTGCGGGACGCGAGCCGCGGCTTGATCCAACTACTCATACGCGAGCCGGGGAAAGTGGCATTGAGCGGCGCCAAGGATGCCACTCTCGCCTGCGGCCCGCAGCGCAAGCCGCGCCGCGTAATCATCGAGTACTTTGCCAAGCCGGACAAGCAATCCGGAACCGCAGGTGAAGTCGCCACCGTGGAGTTCCGCTAGGTGACCCGTATCCCGCTGCGCTGGCTGATCCTGGGAGTTTTCGCCGGTTCCTCCGTACTCAATTATCTCGACCGGCAGGTGCTCGCCGCCCTGGCCCCGCTGCTCTGCTCCGAGCTGCACCTGTCAAACGCCGACTACGGACTGATCCTCTCGGCCTTCTCAATCGTATACGCCGCCGCTTCGCCTCTTGCCGGTCTTTTCATCGACCGGATCGGACTCACTTACGGCATCGCGCTGCTGGTGGCGCTGTGGTCGGCCGCCGGCTCTTTCACCGGAATGATACAGGGCCTCGCCGGTATGCTGGTGTGCCGCGCCGTGCTTGGCGTCGCCCAATCGGGCGGAGTGCCGGCCACGGGCAAGGCGATCCGCCAGTACTTGAACCCCTCCGAGCGGGCCTTGGGCAACGGTGTCAGCCAGCTCGGACTGAGCGTGGGTGCGATCCTTGCCCCACCCCTGGCCACCTGGCTCGCGCTGGCGTACGGCTGGCGTTCGGCGTTCCTGATTACAGGACTGCTGGGCTTCCTCTGGATTCCTCTTTGGCTCGCATCCGCGCGGCGCGTCCCGGAGCAGCAGGAGGCGCCCAAGGCCGATTGGCGGGGTGCTCGAACGGTGCTCGGCGACCGGCGCTTATGGGGATTCATTGCAGCCAACGTCCTATCGATGGTCGGCTATTCTCTATGGAGCAATTGGACGACGGTGTACCTGGTGGAAGCTCATCGCCTGAGCCTGGCCGGAGCGGCGCGCTATGCTTGGCTACCGCCGCTGGTATCGAATCTTGGCGGCCTGCTCGGGGGATGGATGTCGCTGCGCCTGATCCGCCGGAAGGTCGAGCCGGTCGAAGCGCGCTACCGCGTATGCTTGTGGGCTGCGGTGGCGGCGCTTACGACGGCGGTAATCCCGGTCGTCGACAATCCGTGGCTGGCTATCACGCTGGTCTCATGCAGCTTCTTTACGGTGGCGGCTTTCAGCGTTAACCTGTACACCATGCCACTGGATGTGTTTGCGCCGTCGCAGGCGGCCTTTAGCGTTTCACTGCTCACGGCGGCGTACGGCGCCATGCAGACAGTCGTGTCGCCGTTGATTGGCGCATCCATCGACCGTTACGGCTTCGCGCCCGCGTGCTTGGCCTCCGCAGCCGCGCCGGTGGCCGCCGTGGGGATCTTGAGATTGACAAGGGAGCGTTCGTGAGCGGGCTCAAGCAATCGCTGAAGACCGCGATCTTCAAGTTGTTAGGGAAAGAGCCCGAAGCCGTTGTGCTGCATTTCTGGTCTGGAGATGCGGCGCTCGCCCGCCGGATGAGCGAGGAAGTACTCACCCTCCTGCCGGATCGCCGCCACTTCCTCGTAATCTCGGGGACAGGCTACGTGATTCCGGAATTACCTCAGCTATCCGTGGTAAGTCTGCAGCCAGGTTCCACTTGGTCGATCGAGCGGCAGTTGCGCCGGCAATTCAGGCATCAGCGTATCGGTATGTCCGCGGTCCTGTTTACGGCGGACGCCGACTTCACGCCGCTGTGCCGGGCGGCCTGTCTACTGGCCCCGCGCAAGGTACTTGCTTACAACACCCAACTTGAGCGCCATCACCTGCGGTTGAGCACCTGGATCGCCTCGTGGCTGTTTTTGCGCGGCGTGCCTCTGGACCGCATCTATTTGAGACCGAAGTGGTTGTGTCCGTTCAAGCGGGACCGCAGTGTGCCTTCCTCCAAAGTCCAGGTGCTGGATGGCCGTCCGCCCGGTGTGGCGCGCCCGAAGGTGGCCGTGGTCTCGCCCTACTTTCCGTACCCGCTTTCGCACGGCGGCGCGGTGCGAATTTTCAACCTCCTGCGGGAGGCCTCGTCCGATTTCGACATCTACCTTCTGGCCTTCGCCGAACAGGCCCAGTTGAACGACCCTGCTCCCGTGATGGAATTCTGCGCGAAGGCGGCTCTGTTCAGCATGCCGCGATATCGAGAGCCGCGTTGGGCGACCATCCTTCCGCCGGAAGTCCACGAGTTCCGTTCCGAGCTTGTACAGCGCACCCTGGAGCGCTGGAAGAAGGAGTATTCCCTCGAAGTGGTCCAGGTGGAATACACACCGCTGGCGACTTACGGCGGCGACGTGCTGGTTGAGCACGATGTCACATTCGACCTTTACGCACAGGTACGGGAGAAACAGCGCACGCTTTCCGCGCGCTGGGACTTCTGGCGCTGGTATCGTTTCGAGAGCCAGGCGGTGAGACGATTTGCACGCGTCGTATTCATGTCCGAAAAGGACGCCGCGCAGTTGCCGCATCCGGGCGGCACGGTGATTGCCAACGGCGTGGACATCGAGCGGTTTATCCCGCAGCCGGAGCCCTCCTCGCCCCGGCTGCTGTTCATCGGCTCGTTCCGGCATTTCCCGAACATCGTGGCCTACCGATTTCTCGTGGAGCAGGTTTGGCCGCTCGTGAAGCGCCGCTTCCCTGCCCTCGCCATGACCGTCGTGGCGGGCCCGGACCACGAGCGGCACTGGCGCGAACACACCCGGACCCTTGAAATTCCTAAGGACGAGCGCATCCGGCTGGAGGGATTTGTTCGCGACGTGCGACCTCTGTACGCCGATGCCACGCTGGTCGCCGTGCCGACCCTGGTTTCGGCGGGAACGAACGTAAAGGTGCTGGAGGCCATGGCGATGGGGCGGGCCGTGGTTTCGACGCCTTCGGGCTGCGCGGGCATCGCGGTCGCGCACGGCGAGAGCGTGTGGATCGGCCCGACGGCGCAGGAATTCGCGGAAGGGATTGCGCGTCTGTTGGAAGATGCCGCACTGCGCCGACGCATCGCGTCGAACGCCCTGCGCATCGCCCGCGAGCAGTACGACTGGCGGGCCCTCGGTGCCGCACAGCGCCGACTGTGGAAGGACATCCTGGCATCCCGGCTCGAATTGCGGCCCGCAACAGCCGGTGACCTGGAAGCCATCCGGGGCATTCAGGACCTGGCCACGGAAGCTTCCCACTGGGACCCCGAGCGATATCTCGGTTACGCCACCACTGTCGCGCTGTGCGGCGGCGTGATGGCCGGCTTTCTGGTTGCGCGCCGCACCGCGCGCGACGAAACCGAAATCCTGAATCTGGCCGTAGCGCCGGCGTTCCGCCGCCGTGGCGTGGCCACGCGCCTCATGATGGATTGCTTCGGCCGCATGCCCGGAACGTTCTTCCTGGAGGTGCGCGCTTCCAACATAGCGGCGCAGGCGCTTTATGCCGGTCTGAAGTTCGCGCCAGCCGGAAGGCGCCCACGGTACTATGACAATCCGGTTGAAGATGCGGTTGTCATGCGGCGAGAGTCATGATAACTTCAAATTGCGGTTGGCACACCAGGCCGACTGTGAACGAGCGGTATCAATGACGTTTCGAGCAAGTTTCGGCCGCGACGGCGATCGGGAGCATTCGTTAGGCCGCGGCCACGTCACGAAGGAGGCACCCCCCAGATGGTGAAAACCACGGATGAACTTAAGGCGCATCTGATGGAGATAAACGAGCAGTTCCGGCTCCTTGTACAACAGCATTCAGACTACTCCAGAAGACTCGACGAACTTGAAATGCGGTCACACCTCACTGCGGAAGAACAGGTGGAAGAAGTGAAGCTGAAGAAGATGAAACTTCGTCTGAAAGATCAAATGCAGGAGATGATGAACCGCTACCGCGCCGAACAGCCCGCGTAGCGGCTTCATCAGGTGCGCTGGAATCCGCTTGTGTTTTAAGCCCGGTCCGGGTAACACGGACCGGGTTTTTGTTTCTCGCTACAATCTTTGGGTGATTCGAACCTTCTTGATTCTGCCGTTTGCCCTCTCGGTTTGCTCCGCCGAACTGATCGAACTCGCACGGAACGGGCGGTCGGACTACACCATCGCCCTTGCCGGGAATGCCCCCGCGCCAGAGCGGCGCGCCGCCGAAGAGCTTCAACACTTCCTCTCGGAGATGTCCGGTGCGCGTCTGCCGGTTGCCGCCCAATGCGCGTCAAAGCGCTGTATCCAGGTAGGCTCGTCGTACGCCCGCCGGCGTTTCGGTCCGGAGGAGTACTGGCTGAAGACGGACGGTGAAACGCTCCTCATCACCGGAGGACGCCCTCGCGGAACGCTTTACGGCGTTTATGCGTTGCTCGACAAACTCGGCTGCCGCTGGTACACCAATGAAGTCAGCCGCATTCCGAAACGGCCGACTATAGCGATCGCACCTTTGGACGAGAGCCGGAAGCCGGACTTCGAGTATCGAGAACCGTTCTTCACCGAAGCCTTCGATCGGGATTGGGCGGCGCGCAACCGGGTGAACGGAAACTCCTCCCACTTGGATGCGACCACCGGCGGCAAGGTACAGTATTTCCCTTTCGTGCACAGCTTCGACCGGCTAGTGCCGCCGGAGAAGTACTTCAAGGACCATCCCGAGTACTATTCGCTGATCGACGGCAAGCGGCGGCCCGATCAGCTTTGCCTGACCAATCCGGAGGTAGCGCGGATCGCCACGGCCACCGTCCTCGAGTGGATCCGCTCGCATCCGGACGCCACCATCTTTTCGGTCTCGCAGAACGACGGCGACGGCTGGTGCGAATGCGACCAGTGCCGCCGCGTCGAGCGCGAGGAGGGCAACGTACATCAAGGACCGATCCTGCGCTTTGTGAATTCCGTGGCGGCTTCGGTCGGCGCCAGACATCCGCACGTGCTGATCGATACGCTGGCCTACCACTATTCCGAAGACCCGCCCGCAAAAGTCCGGCCGCTTCCCAACGTCCGCATACGGTTGTGTGCCTATGACCTGTGCGCGGCTCATCCGTACGGACAGTGCGATTACAACGAAAGCGCCGGCAGGAACCTGGAGGCGTGGTCGCGGATCACCAACCAGCTCTACGTCTGGCACTACAACGCCAACTTCCACAACTACCTTCCGCCATTCCCGGATTTCGACGAACTGGCAGCTGACGTTCCCTACTATAAGCGCCACGGAGTGGTGGGATTGTTCATGCAGGGCGCTACCCCTCGGGGTGGAGGCGGCGAAAATGCCGAGTTGCGGGCCTGGGTGCTCTCGCGCCTGCTCTGGGACACGACCACGGACGCTCAATCGGCCGTAAATGAGTTCATTGATGCCGTTTATGGCAAGTCCGCGCCGTACATCCGCGCCTATCACGAACTGCTGCACCGCCAGGTCCGGCCCGCCCCGGCCGGCCTCGGTGGACATCTCTGGATCTTCGGATGGCCGGAGTTCTCGGCCGGCTTCGAGGGGGAAGCGCGCGAGTTGTTCGAGAAAGCGGCAGCCGTCGCTGAAAACGACGCCGTGCGCCGACGTGTCGCCAAGGCCCGGCTGCCGCTGGATTACTATTCGCTGATCCGCGAGCGCACCTTCCAGTTTGGCGACGGCGTTTACGCCCCGGCCGATGCGGAGGGGCTTCGCCACCGCCTGTACGCTTTCTTCAACACGCTGCGCGGGTACGGCATGCAATCCATTCACGAAGGCCAGCATTTCGATTGGGACGAATTGCAGTGGAACAAGTACCTCAAGCCTTTCCCCTTTGTCACGCTAGAGGACGACAAAGTGCGGGCCGACATCGTACCGGAGTTGAACGGGCGGGTGCTGCGTTTGATCGACAAGCCGAGCGGCCTGGACCTGGTGCACCGTTCCAGGCCCGGAGAGCGCGACTATCCCAACGTTGGCGGTTTCACCGTTTGGGTGCAAGCCGATTTCAAGAGCAAGCCGCTCGCGGCCACCTGGCGATTGGCGCACGCCGCGCCGCCGCGCGAAGCGGTGGTGGAGGGGACAGCGGCAAACGGACTGCGGCTGCTGCGGACCTATCGTCTTGAGAACGGAGTGCTGAAGTCGACGACGCGCGTCGAGAACCCGACCTCGCAACCGGTCGAATTCGTGATCCAGGCGCGCGCGTTTCTGAGCGCGCCGGAACTGGGCTTCTCATTCGGCGAGGCGGACGGATCCTGGATTGACCGAACTCTCCGCGCGCCGGGCACACCGCCGGCAGGTTCGCAGACGTTCGAGGGCACCACCAGGCCCGCGGGCGTGTGGGCGGTGTGGCGCCCGGAAGCGGGTCTCCGCGTGGTCAACCGCTTTTCACAAGAACAAGTCTCGCGCTGCGTGGTGGACTGGTCGGTGCGCGGCGCGAAACGCTCTTCCTTGAATCTGTATTCGCCGCGCACGACGCTGGCGCCCGGCGAATCCATCGAACTGCGCTCGGATTACCAAGCCGTGCGCGTTCGCTAAGATAGTTCCAATATGTCCAGCAACCGTCCCCTGGCCGCCGTTACGGGCGCTTCGGCCGGCCTCGGCGCCGTCTTCGCGCGCAAGCTCGCCGCCCGCGGCTACGATCTCCTGTTGATCGCCCGCCGGCGCGACCGGCTCGAGCAACTGGCCGCGGAACTGCCGGTCCAATGCGAGATCATCCAGGCTGACCTCACGAAGGACGATGAGGTGGACAAGGTCGCGGCCCGGTTGCGGGAGGCGACGAATCTCGAACTGCTGGTAAACAACGCGGGGTTCGGCACGATCACGCGCTTTCTCCAAACGCCACCTGCGCTCGCCGAAAACATGCACCGCCTGCACATCCTTGCCTTGATGCGCCTCACGCACGCTGCAATCCCCGGCATGGTCGCCAGGCAAAAGGGCGGTGTCATCAATGTCGCTTCGGTGGCCGGCTTCTGGCTCTCGCCCGGGGGCATTTACAGCGCCAGCAAACAGTGGGTGAACGCCTTCACCGAATGCCTCTATATGGAACTCAAGCAGGCCGGCTCGCCGGTGCGTGTGCAGGCGTTGTGCCCCGGATTCACCTATACCGAGTTTCACGACGTTGCCAACATGGACCGCAGCGTTATCCCAAAAAGTTGGTGGTTTGATGCCGATTTCGTGGTGGAGGAATCGCTGCGGGGGCTAGACAAAGGCAAGCTGTTCGTAGTGCCGTCGGTCAGGTACAAATTCGTCGTCTGGTTGTCCGGCGTCCTGCCTCGCTCTTGCCGGCAGTGGTTGGCTCTCCGTTTGCCCAAGCGGCGGCCCATGCATTGATCAACGCTGCGGGCGGCGCAGGCGGTAGTCTTCCACCTGCGGCATACGGATCACCCGGCACATTTCGAACAGCCGCGACCGCGCCCGAATGCCGATGCGTTCGGCGAGCGTCACGCGCGCGTACACCTTCATTCCGGCGCCCGCGCCGCGCTCCACCACCGTGCTTCCTGCGTCCGGATCCGGCAGGTTCGTCGTAGCGATAAGCGGCTTCCGGTTGTTGCAGCGATAGGTGACGATAGACGTCACGGTGTCTTCCACCCAATCGGTGACGCGGTGCGCACCCAGATCATCCAGCAACAGAATCTCCGCGTCCAATGCCGTGCGGTAAGCCTCGCGATCGCTCTGGCCGCTCGCGGCATCGTAGCCCGCCCGGATACGCTCCAACAAATTCTGATAGTCGAAAAACAGTCCTTCAAAGCCGCGGGAAATCAGAATATTGAGCGCCGCCACGGCCAGGTGCGTTTTCCCCGTGCCTGGCTCGCCGATCAGCAACAGCCCCGGCTTCTCTGTGTTGGGGAATTCGCGAGCGTACGACCGCACAGTGAGCAGCGTCCCTGCCAAGGCGCGGTGGGCCGTCGGATTGTCCTGCGGGAGCACGAAATTGTCCAGCGATGCATTCTTGTAAAGCGGCGGGATGCCGGCGTTCTCCTCGATGGTGCGCATACGCTCGGCTGCTGCGCAATCACACCGCTCGGCGGCCGTCAGGCCATCCTGCTCCGTTACAATCCAACCCGTACCTCCGCACTTCCTGCAAAACTGGTCGTTCATCCGAAAGGTGATTGTAGCAAGCCCCGCTTCCATCTGTTAGAGTGGCATCAACGGCTCATGTCCGCAGACAGCATCAAAGGGTCACTCAAGCAGAGAGGCGTCCGGTTGACGCGCCAGCGGCGCATCCTGTTGGATCTGATCGACCAATCGGGCCAGCATCTGGACGCCGAACACCTCTATGAACTGGCAAAGGAGCTCGACCCGAAACTCAACCGCGTAACCGTCTACCGCACGATCCGCATGTTGAAAGAAACCGGGCTGGTGGACGAACTCGACTTGATGCACCAGGTCGGTGGGCAGCATTATTATGAGACGCGCATGAAGCAGGAGCACGCGCACGTCATCTGCCTGCGCTGCGGCCGGGTGGAGGAGTTCTATGGCGAACCGCTGCAGCGTCTCCGGCGGCAGATCGAGGACCACTTTGGGTTTCAAGTCGTCATCGCGCGTACCGAGGTAGGCGGATACTGCCCGCATTGCCAGGCGTTGCGAACCCAGGAGATTGCGAATCTGACGGCAGCGGCGCCTGTCGAGGCCCCGCCGAAGACCGCCCCCGACAGCCGCACCCGCCGATGAACCCCGAGGCAAGCCTCCCGCGCGCTTTAAAACCAGCGGCTCTGTTTGTATTCAGTCCGGGTGGAAGCCGCGCGCGTGTTGCCCTCGCAAAGCTTCCATTCTGCGTCGGACGGCAACCAGACAACGATCTCGTGTTGCGGGACAGCCGCATCTCGCGCCACCACGCGGTGATCGAAGCCGACGCGCAAGGCTACTACGTCCGGGACGTCGACAGCCGGTCGGGCGTTTTCGTCAACGGCGCGCGCGTCACCCGCCAACGCCTGCTGAACGCCGACCAGATCCATTTCGGCCATGAAGACTCCTACCGCTTGGTCTTCACATTCGTGGACGAGGAGGTGCAGCGCCTGCTAGGGCGCATTCTGACGCCCTCGGGAGAGGCCACCGTAGGCTCGCCGGCTCTCGCGCAACTAGGCGCGCTCGTGGAAGTGGCCCGCGCCGTCGAAACCTCTCTCACCAGCGACGACGTGCTCGCCGCCGTGGTTGACGCCGCCCTGCGGATCACGCACACCGAGCGGGGTTTCCTGTTTCTTGCCGCCGGCGACACCCTGAACGTGCGCGTGGCGCGAGACAGGCGCGGCCAACCGCTCACGGGAGATGAACTACGCGTGCCCAGAAGCCTGATCTATCGTGCGTTGCGCACCCGGAGCAAGTTTCTGTCGATGGATTTCACACCGGGAGCGCCGCAGGCGGAGGCCGGGCACACAGTGGCGGATCTGGAACTGCGCGGCGTAGTCGCGGTGCCGCTGGTGCGTCCACGCTCGGCGGCCACGGCCGCGCAATCGGGCAGCGATTCCTGGCCTGATGAGACAGTGGGCGTCCTGTACCTCGATTCCCGCGCAGGGGCGGCGGATCTGGACTGGGGCAACCGCGAATTACTCGAAACACTGGCGCTTGAAGCCTCGGCTGTCATCGAGAACGCGCGCCTGCTCGAAGAGAGCCGCGCCCGGCAGCGCCTTGAGGAAGAGTTGCGCATCGCGCGCCAGATTCAGCAAAGCCTGCTGCCGCGTCATCTCCCAAAGACTGGCTGGCTGCGTGCCGCCGGGGCCACCCTGCCCTGCGACCAGGTCGGCGGCGACTACTTCGACGTCCGGCCCTCCGGCCCGGACGCCTGGAGCTTAATCGTGGCCGACGTTTCAGGCAAGGGCGCCAGTTCCGCGCTACTGGCATCCTTGATCCAGGGTGCGTTCCTCGGCGAAGCCGCCGATGTCGACAAACTCGCTGCCATGCCCCAGCGCCTGAATGCATTTCTTTGCGAGCGGACCGAGGGACAGAAGTTCGCCACGTTGTTTTCATGCCGCATCGCCCGCGACGGCACTATGCACTGGATCAACGCTGGACACTGTCCCCCTGTCGTGATAGATCCAGGCGGCACTATGGCCGTGCTGGACTCGACCGCCACACCCGTCGGCATGCTGGAAGATTCCGAATACCCCGTCTCGGAAACGCGCCTGGCGCCCGGCAGCAAGATCCTGATTCACAGCGACGGGATTTCGGAAGCGCGCAACCAGGCAGGCGAGTACTTCTCCGAGCGCCGCGTGCGCGAGTGCCTCCGGCTGAATGCACAGCGTCGCTGTAACGAGATTCTCGATGCGCTCAGCCAGGAGGTGGCCGGCTTCAGCGCGGGCGCAGTCCAAAGCGACGATATGACCATTCTGGTAGTGGAGTACCAAAAACCATGACTTCGCGACGTAGTTTCCTCGTTTCGGTGACCGCCGGGCTTCATGCGTCGACCTTCGCCGCTCCGCCTTCCGCGCTGCGTTTCCGAGCCGGTTCGGGAGGTGAATTTACCTTCGACACGGGCGTCGTGCGCGGCAAGCTGCGTGCGGGTGGCAAGTCGTTCGGCTTGGGTGAAGTGGGACACGTTCCTTCGGGCGCCGCCGTCTCGCGTGCCTACGGCCTCTGCGGCCACTATCGTGTCTTCACCAGGAACCACCGCTATGGCGGCGGGGCGTGGGACTGGCCAAGCGAGGCCGAACTGCTTGGCGACGGATCAGTGAAGGTGCATTGGCCCCCGGCGAGCGACCGGCCGTTTGTGATGGAAGCGCACTACCGTTGGTCGGCGCGCGACACCTTCGACGTCGAGACCACGGTGAAGGCTACTGCCGATCTCGTGGACTTCGAGTCCTTCCTGGCCTCCTATTTCGCGCCGCAATTCACCAGTTCGCTCGTGTACGCGCAGGAGACGCCGAAGCATCCGGTATTTCTCACGGCCGAGCAAAGCCAGGGTGTCTGGCAGATGTTCCCGCGCGACGAAGCGGCACTCGAGGTCATCCGCGACGGCCGCTGGGCCATTCCGCCCAGTCCCGTGCAGTGGGCCATCCGCCCACCGATCGCTTGTCCTTTAGGTATGCGGCGGAATCCAGACACGGGCTTGACAGCGGTCCTGATGGCCCCGCGCAGCGACAGCTACGCCGTCGCCACACCACATCAGAAAGAGGGGCACTTCTCGATGTATCTGGCTCAATTCGGCCGCACCATCAAAGCCGGCGAAACCGCCCGGGCGCGCGCACGGCTGGTCATCGGCTCCGGGATAACCGAAAGGCAGGCCGTTAAGCTCTATCGCAAGTTCGCGAAGTAGCGTTTTAGCGAAGTGCCTCGATCATCGCAACGAAGTTCCGCACGGGCGTGCCGGCTTGCACGTTGTGTACCGTGTTGAAAACGAAGCCGCCGCCAGGTGAGAACACCTCGAGCCGCTGCTTCACCTGCTCACGAACCTCATCCGGCGTGCCGAAAGGAAGCGTGCTTTGCGTATCCACCCCGCCGCCCCAGAACACGATCTCGCGTCCGTACTTGTCCTTCAACTTCCGCGGATCCATCCCGGCGGCGGAGCATTGTACCGGATTAAGGATGTCGAAGCCGCAATCGAGCAGGGATGGAATCAGCTTCTCCACCGCTCCGCAAGAGTGTTTGAACACGCGCCACGCGGTGTTCTGGTGAATCCAGGAGATGATCCGCTTGTAATACGGCGCCCAGAGCTCGTGAAAGGTATCGACCGAGCAAAATGTAGATTTCTGGGTTCCAAAATCCGTGCCGCAAAGGTTGATCACGTCGATCGCATCGCCGAACCGTTCGGCGATGCGCTGCAGGTTGGCCAGCCCCACGGCGGACTGCCCGTCGAAGACCGCGTGCACGTACTCCCGCCGCATACGCGTCGACATGTACCACTCCGTTACGCTGCGAATCCCGCGAGGGCTGACCAGCGCGGGGCCCGGAATGTGGCTGACGTCGCCGAGAGCAGTGCCGCCGAAACTGCCGATCACCGCCCGGCCGGTCGCGCGAGCGCGCCGCGCGCTGGCTTCGAGGAACTGCAGTTCCTCTTCGCTCAGTGGCTGGAAGTCCACCAGGTTGTCGCGCGGGTCCAGCGCGTCTTCGTCGATCTCCGGTTGGCGCTCAATGTTATCGAAGAAAAAACCGTCCGAGGGCATCACGGCGCTGGGCGGGTTAGCGATGTTGCCGCCGGGGTGCATCAGAATTTCACCGGCAGGCCCGCGCGTCACGTTGAATCCGCCAGGCACCAGCACTTCCAACCCATCAGGCATGCGCCACGGCTTCCAATCGCGGTTCGGGAACCCGTAGCGCGTTGTGCTGCGGAGAACGCATTCCGTGTCGACCCCGAGCACCTGCTTCAGATCCTCCTCCACCTCCCCCAGCATCTGGCCGGGATCGATCACCTTCACCAGCCTCTTCTCAAGACCGTAATAATCGCGAAGGGCGGCGACTACGCTCACGTGGATGCCTGAAACGAAAGTGCCTCCAAAATCGACGGGGACGCGGTCGCTCGTCTTGTGCGCGAGCGCCGCCAGAACTCTCTCTCGGCTGGTCATCACTTTTCCAGTGTACAAGCCGCGCGACCTCCGCGGTCGCGCCAGTGGTAGGCAGTTCGCGAATTGTGCCAGAAGTATTTCTCGCAAGCTTCGCGGCCTTTGCCTTCGAAATACCGGCGCACTAGCCCAATGACGGACGCGTAACTCGCAAAACGCGCCGACACCGGCCAATCGCTGCCGTATATCAGCCGGTCTTCGCCGAAGCTTCCCCAGAGAGCATCCAGGCTGTCGCGATAGAGATCCAAGTCTTCCACAACACGGCCGTCGATGCGGCGCAGCACCGCCGACACTTTCACGAAGATTGTGCTGCGCGCGGCCAGTTCCTTCAGCACAGACCCGGCCGGGGGTGTTGCGCCGGGCAGATGGTTGATCACTATGCGCAGGTTGGGAACACGATCCGAAAGGCGCGCGACATCCGGGAGCGAGGCGGCCGCCACCAAAACATCCAGTTCGAGGCCGGCATCGGCGAGGCGCCGGTAATCCTCGACATACGCCGCGCCATTCCAAGCCTCTGTGATCGCGGCACCCCCGGCGCGTATTCCGAGAAACAGAGGATTACGGCGGAACCGCGCCAGGTTTCGAGCAAACTCCGGCTTGCCGGCATCCAGGTGGCCAACCACCCCGAGCAGGAACGGATCGCGCGCCGCCAGGTCGAGAACCCACTGATTGTCCTCCACCCAGGCGCTCGCCTCGATAACCACGGTTCCCTTCACGCCGTGCGGTTCGGCGACTTTCTTGAAGTCCGCGGGAAGGACGGTGCGGTAGAGCGTCGTCTCGCTCTTGGACGGCCACGGGACGCCCTGGGGCCGGCTAGGGTCATAAAAGTGCGTGTGCGTGTCGACGACGCACACCGGCGGCAGGGGCGCCGCGAGAGCGGCCAGGAGCGTTCGCCTCGTCACTTGGCTTGAACCTCCTTCGCCAGGCGCAGGCCGTTGCAGCGCAACCTCCGGTCGGGCCGCTCGCCATGACGGAACGCCTCGTCGCGCAAATCCGGCATGTCGGCGTCACTTCCGCCGCGCAGTACTTTCAACCGTGCCGGCTCGGCATTCTGGTTAAAATAGGGGCGGTAATCGCTCCCGGTCCATTCCCAGACGCCGCCGAGCATCCGCGTCAGGCCCAGCGTGCGGGCACGGCGCGCGGCAAACTCCCACTCCTCTTCAGTGAGGAGCCGCAGGCCAAGACCCGGCGCGCCCGCATTCAATCGCTTCACAAACTCCTGGCAGTCGAACCACGACACGTTCGACACCGCACCTGCGCCGTCTTTCCCTGCTCCAACATCAGTGCCCATCACCGCGCGCCACTGGACGGCGCTCACCTCGGCAACGCCGATGTAGTACGGACTCAGGCGGACAGTGTGCACCGGCCTCGCGTTCGGCCACCGCTCGGAACCCATGTCGAACTCGCCGCCTTCGACAAGCACCATTTCGATGCCTGCAACGGTGATCTTCCGGGGCAGGCCGCGAACATCCGGCGCGCGGCGCACTGGGGTTGGAGCGGCGGCTGCGACGTCGGTAACCTTGGCGGGCTTATTCGGATCGACAAGCGCGTGTACGTGATGGCAGCTTTGGCAGTCTTGCCGCTTCCGTGGCTTGTCGTGGCAGGAATTGCAAAGGGCCGCGATCGCCTTTTCGCGCGGCAGCTTATCCGGCTTCACATTGTTGCGTTCGTCAACTACGTGACCCTGGCTCGCGCCGTGGCATTCGACGCAACCGACCCCCATAGCGCGGTGCTTGGACATGGACCATTCCACCACCGAGATCACATGGCACCGCGCGCAAACTCCGGCCTGTTTGAACTGCTCGTCCTGTGCGGCGCACGTGAACGGCAACAGAGCGAGAAACAGAATCAGCCGCGCCATTGTTCCTCCAGCCATTGGTAGTTTCCCGGCAGCCACTGCGCTCCCCAGGCTCGCGTCAATTCCCGAGCGGCGTTCAGCGCGGCCGTCTCCACAGGCTTGGTCTCCGTGTAACGCTCCAGCGCTTTGTAGTTGTCTTCGAGCAACTGCATCTCAAACATCCCGGTGATGGCCGTGGCGATAAACGCCTTCGCGTAAACGAATCGCATCGCCGCCATACAGAGCGTTTCATCCGGCATGCGGTCCAGGCTCTTGGTCAATTCCGCCACCGCCGCCGGCAGGATTGGCCGGTTCCGGCTCTGCCACAACTGGAGCTTTTCGAACTCCGGCGCGGTGCCCGTCCGCGCGCGAGGGTCCAGGCGCATGATGGAACCTGAGGCTAGTGGTTTCATGGCGATCAATCCGATGCCCTTGGATACTGCGCGCGGCAGGAATTTGCTGTAATCCGCGCGGGCGTGTATGAAGTTGTACGGGAAGAAGATGAAGTCGAGGTCGTCGAGTTCGTCTAGCGCGCGCGTCATCGTGCTCTCGATGTGCGTGGCGATGCCGATGGCCCGCACCTTCCCCGCCTCCTTGGCCTTGCGCAGCGTGTCCCAGTCGTGCAGAACCTGGTCGGACATGTCGGGGGTGTGAAACCGGTAGAGATCGACGTGTCCGAACAGTTTCGCTGCGCGGTCCACCTCCTGAGGTGTTACTTCGTGCGCCAGCGATATGAGCACCTTGTCGCGGCGGTCCCGCACCATGCGTTCGGCCGGTTCCCACTGACCCTCGCTCGCGTAAACGTCGAGCAGGTTCACACCGAAATCGAATGCGCGGGCAAGGATGCGGTCACGGCGGGCCTGGCCGGCCTCGGTAAGCACGGTTTTGCCTGGGCCTGCCGGCAAGCGATCCTTGGGATCGGTGTGCGAGCCGAAGCTGAGCAGGGAGACATCCAGACCGGTTTTCCCAAGCCTGCGGTAGACCATTCCACCGCGCCTGTATTCGGCCGCCGGAGCGCCTGAGGCCGCCGAGGCGGCCGCCGCCGACAGTAGGAATTCCCTGCGGGTGGACAGAGTTCCCGTTGCCATGCATCCGATGTTATACGATTTACGCGCCGATCAAGTGGGCGGGGATTTCGGGCAGTGCCGACAGGCAAGCTGAGCGAAGCCGTGCCAGCGACGCCGCGTCTCGACCTTCCATGCGCAACGTCAGCGCCGTCTCGGTCACGGAACTCCGAATCAGGATGAAACCATCCGCGGTTTCTACACGCAAGCCATCGATGGTCACCTCGCCGACGATACCCGGCAAAGCGTGCAGGCGCGCCGCCGCTTCGGCGAAGGTCAGCGCACCTCCGCGCAGACGTATGTCCGGCGTCGCAAAGACAGGCGGAACCGTGCGGCGCAATTCGCCGAGCACGCCGCCGCGCGCGACCATATCCGCGACCAACAGGGCACCGAACATGCCGTCGTCGCCGCCGTCGAGTTCGTCGAAGAAGTAGTGGCCGCTCGCTTCGCAGCCGAGCACGCAGCGCTCCCGGATCATGCGGCTCTTGATGAATGCGTGCCCACTGCGTTCCATGCACGGGACCAGACCCGCTCGTTCGGCCTCGCGTCTCACCAGGTCCGATAGTTTCAAATCGTAAACCACGCGACGCCCCTGCGCTGAAGGCGACAGATGCCGTACAAGCAGCACCGCCATCTCGTCCGCCGACGCCACGCCGCCCGACTCATCCACAAACGCTACGCGATCGCCGTCCCCATCCCAGGCGATGCCGAGACGCGCTCCGGTATCGCGAACCTTGCCGCACAGGGCCGTGAGATTCGCGGCCACCGCCGAATCGGGGGGACGGTTGGGAAACCGCCCGTCGATGTCGCAGAACAACCGCTCCACGCGAAATCCGAGCGATTCGAACAACGCCGGCCCGATTTCGCTCGCCGCACCGTTGCCCGCGTCCAGCACGACATGCATCCCCGGCTGGATTGAGGCCCAGCGGCGGCGAATCCAGTCGCAATACTCGCCCGACAGGTCCACGTTTTCCACCGACCCGGGTTCATCGCGAAACTCCCCGCGCTCGCTCGCCCCTCGCAGTTCCGCGATCTCACCCGGCGAAGGCGGGAAGTGATCCACCATCAGCTTCAGCCCGTTGTGGTCCGGCGGGTTGTGCGAGGCGGTCACGATCAGGACGGCATCCGTTTCCAAGCGCCCGTGGGTGAAATAGGCGACGGGCGTCGGGATCTGGCCGGCGTCGAGGACGCGCGCCCCGCTTGCGGCGAGTCCGGAGATCAGCGCGCTTTTCAGTTCCGGCGTGCTGAGGCGAAAATCGCCCGCCACGAGCACCCGCGCACCCACGTCCCGCCGTGTGGCGAGCGCACGGCCGATGCGGCGATAGAGGTCCGCCGAAACATCGCGCGGATATATCCCGCGCAGGTCGCATGCCTTCCACACGCTCACTGGCCGTACCCCCGCCGGCGGCAGGCTTCGCGGAACTGCATGTAGATTTCGCAGTAGCGCGGCGCCAATTCCGCGTTTGGTGTGAAGCGCGCCACGATCCGCGTCATAGCGCCGGTGGCCGCCATGACATCGCCGCCATACCAGGCTCCCGTGGCCGCCAGCACCGCCGCGCCGAAAGCGGCTCCCGGCTGCGCCGCGCGTACCACCGTGCGACCCAGAATATCGGCCCGCATCTGTGATACGATCCCGCTTTGCGCCGCACCGCCGCCGCTCGTGTAGATCGTGTCGCCAAGCTTTACGCCCGCTGCGGCAAGCACTTCATACCCCCAGCGTTCGACAAAACCGATTGACTGGAGTTGCGCCGCGCACCATTCTCCTCGACAGTGCGGGCGGCCTTCGAAAAACGACATCGCATCGCGATTCTGGAAGGGGAACCGCTCGCCGCAACCAACCAGCGGGTAGCACACCACCGGCGCCGGAAAGTATGGCTGCGCCAGTTGTTCGCGCTGCTCGGGCGTGAGCGGCGGGTCCTCGCTCCTGATACTGCCCGGGCCGCAATTGCTGGCCGCCCCCGGTGCCCACAGTCCCGACGGATGCAGGTGCGAGTAGATGCCGCCGCGCTGTTCGGCGCGCGTGGCGCTCAGCGCCTTCCACACCAGCGTGGTCCCCAGCGTCGTATTGAGTGCGCCGTTCGAGTTCGCCCCTGAAGCAATCAGGCAGGCTATGCCGTCGGTGGCGCCCGCGAAAACCGGCACCCCGGCCGGCATGCCCGACTCGCCCGCTTTCACCACTCCAGTTCGCTCGCCCGGCCTCAGCACACGAGGCAGCAACTCGCGCGGGATACCGCTTATCTCGATCGCTGGACCCCAATCCATCGCCGCCGGATCGTAGCCCAACTTGAGGCAGTTGGAAAAATCCGAGATGCCGAACTCTCCGGTAAGTTTCGAAGCAAGCCAATCAGCCGGATGCAGGATGTGCCGCACCCTGCTAAACAATTCGCCTTCGTACTGTGCCACCCAGAGCGCTTTGGCGAGCGAGTAGGACGCGCTCAACCCCGTCGCGCCCGGCTCTCCCCGCCGGTCGTCGTAGAGCATAGCCGCCCGCAGCGGCCGGCCGTCCTCATCGGCCAAAACCAGCGAGCCGGAGGTGGAGGTAACGGCCACACCTGCTACTTCGCCGCTTTCGGTCACCACCTCTCTCACCACCGTACAGACCGCACGCCACCAGTCCGCCGGATCCTGCTCATGTGTGCCGTCGGGGAGAGGATGCGCCGCATTCAGAGATTGCGCCGCGCTGGCAACGACCTCGCCGTCCTCGCTTACGGCCACCGCACGCACACCGCTGGTGCCGACGTCGATGCCGATCACCGTACGGGTGCCGCGGGACTCGGATGGTTGGAAGCCTTGCATAGCCGGGCGTTATAGTGAATGTAAAGCATATTATGCCATTCGCTTCCATTCCGGAGGCGCTGGAAGATCTTCGAGCCGGACGCATGCTTGTCGTGGTTGACGACGAGGACCGCGAAAACGAAGGAGATCTGACGGCAGCCGCCGAACTTACCACCGCCGAGACCATCAACTTCATGGCGACGCACGGGCGCGGGCTCATTTGCCTGGCGCTTTCGCCGGAACGCTGCGACCAGTTGGGTCTGCGCATGATGGCGGCCGAAAACACCTCGCGCTTCGGAACTGCGTTCACTGAATCGGTGGACGCGCGCGAGGGCGTGACCACCGGCATTTCTGCGCACGACCGGGCGCTCACCGTCCAGGTGATCATGAAGGACGCCTCTGGTCCCGAGGACCTCGCCCGCCCAGGCCATACGTTCCCCTTGCGGGCCCGCGAAGGTGGCGTGCTCGTGCGCGCGGGTCAAACCGAGGCTGCCGTAGACCTGGCGCGTATGGCGGGACTGAAGCCCGCCGGCGTCATCTGCGAGGTGATGAACGAAGACGGAACGATGGCGAGGGTGCCGCAACTCGAAGAGTTCTGTCAGAAGCACCAGATCAAGATGATCTCGGTGGCGGACATCATCCGGTACCGTCTGCAGCACGAGCAGTTCGTTTCACACTTGGCGGAAGGCCGTCTGAACACGCAATACGGCGAATTTCGCATCTTGGCCTACTCCTCCAAGGTGGACGCGGGAGCCCACATCGCACTCATCAAGGGGGATGTTGGCGGCCAGGAGGGCGTGCTGGTGAGGATGCACAGCCATTGCCTGTTCGGCGACGTTTTCGGCTCGGCGCAATGCGATTGCCGGAGGTTGATCGACGAGAGCATGAGGATGATCGCCGCCGAAGGTCGCGGCGTGCTGGTCTATCTACACCAGGGCAAGCCGGCCCCTCGGATGGACAAGAGCGGAAGCGGCCCTGGACGGCTCATCGTGCATGACCGCAACCTGCCCTATTACCGCATGCCGGACAGCGGCAGACTGCTGCAATATGAAACTGGCGTAGGTGCCCAGATTCTGTCGGACCTGGGCCTGAAAACCATTCGTCTCATGACAAATCATCCCCGCAAGATCATGGGGCTGGAGGGCTTTGGCATTCGGGTGGTGGGGCAGGTCCCCGTCGAAACCGGGAACTTTTCGAGTTGCGACGTCGTAAAGACTGAGTGAGGAGAGCGATATGCGGACCCTTCGAACAGTCCTTGTGCTCGCGACTTTGGCGGCGGCCATGGCTTCAGCGGCCGACCGCGAACTCCTGCGTTTGGCACCGGCCGGCACACGTTTCCTGGCTGGAGTCCAGGTTGACCAGGGAAAAGTCACGCCGTTCGGTCGTTTCCTGTTGTCCAGGATGAAAACGGACGACAAGGATTTCCAGACCTTCGTCTCGGCCACCGGCTTCGATCCGACCCGCGATGTGGACGAGATCCTGGTCGCCGCATCCGGAGCCGGCAAGGGACACAAAGATGGGGTAGTATTGGCTCGCGGACGCTTCAATATCCAGGCGATCCTGGCCAGTGCAAGAGAGAAAGGTGCCGCGATTGAGGATTACCAAGGCGTCCCACTCCTCCTTTCGCCTCCTAACAACAAGACTCAGCAATCCGGGGCCGTCGCTTTCCTTAGCGGCTCCGTCGCAATCGCAGGGGACATCGAGAAGGTGAAGAATGCGATCGAACAGCGCGCGCAGGCTGTTTCGTTGGATCCGGCCCTTGAGGGCAAGGCCGCGCAATTGAGCGCGACGCATCACGCGTGGATGGTGTCCGTCGTTCCCGTGGCCGAGATGGCGGGGCGGGTTCCCGACTCCAACATGAGCGGCGCGATGAAAGGCAATGCGTTTCAGGCCATCGAGCAAGTCAGCGGCGGCGCGGACTTCACCGACGGCGTGAAGATCACTGCCGAAGCCGTCACCCGTTCGGACAAGGACGCCGCGGCGCTGGCCGACGTCGTCCGCTTCCTGGCCAACCTCGCCCAGATGAACCAGCAGGGCGTCCAGGCGCCGGGCCTCGCGGCCGCGCTGGAAACGCTGGACCTGAAGACTGAGGGCAAGGTTGCCAAGGTCTCGTTCCGCGTTCCGGAAGCCCAACTCGAACAGATGATGCAATCGCACCAGCGGCCGGCGCACGTCCGGCCGGTTGTGCATCGCACGAAATAGGCTTTCCCCGCGGACCAACCTGCGGCAGACGGTGCTCCTTGCTGTATAATTCGGGCTTCGGTAAGGAGCATCGATGCACGGCTTGGACAGACGTGAATTCCTTCTAGCGGGCATAGTCGCGGCCAGTGCCGCCGGCGTGAACGGCCGCAGGATCTGGATCGACCCCCGGCAGGCGGCCATGCCCAACCGCCCCTGGCGCAAGATCCATTTGGACTTCCACAACTCTCAGTACGTCACGAAGATCGGCGACAAATTTGATGCCAACGAGTTCGGCGACCGCCTCGCGGCCGCCGGCGTCGACTCGATCGTGGTCTTCGCCAAAGACATGCACGGATACTTCTACTACCCCAGCCAGTATGGTCCCGTGCATCCCGGACTGAGCTTTGACCTGCTCGGCGCTCAAGTAAAGGCCTGCCGCCAGCGCAAGATCGCCGTCTACGCTTACTACTGCACCACTTGGGACAACTACCTGGCCGAACATCACGCCGACTGGCTGGTGGTGAAGCGAGACCGTACCAACTACCTGCCGAAATTCGACCAGACGCCCCGCTGGACCGCCCTATGCCTGGCTCATGACGACTTCGTCGAACTGATGCTGAAGCACACTCGCGAGTTCGTTTCCCGCTACGAGTTGGACGGCGCCTGGTTCGATATGCCTGTGCCCATCGCCGGCGAGTGCTTCTGCCGCCGCTGTCTCGACGCGCTGCGCGCAAATGGGCTGGACCCGTTCGACACCAAGGTGCAACGCCGCCACAAACAGGATCTCCACATCTCTTTCTTGCGGCGCGCCACGAACACGGTGCGCGAAACTCGCCCCGGTTGCCAGGTGGACTACAACGGCCAGTGCGTCTATGGCCTCGCCGAGCGCGTGCCGCACATGGACAACATCGACATCGAGGCTCTGCCTACCTCCGGCTGGGGCTATTACTACTTCCCCACCCTGGTGCGCTACACGCGCACCTCGGGTCTGACCAGCTACGGGATGACCGGCCGTTTCCATTCGTCCTGGGCCGACTTCGGCGGTCTCAAACTCCCGGCGCAACTCGATGTCGAACTGGCCGGCATTGTGGCCAACGCTGCGCGCTGCGACATCGGCGATCAGATGCCCCCCAGCGGGAAACTGGACCCTGCCGTCTACCACGTCATCGGCAAGTCTTACGCGCGCATCAAGGCGCTGGAGCCGTGGTTGGAAGGTGCGGCGCCGGTTACCGAGGCCGCTATCATCACTGGAGGTCTGCCCCTCGAAAACATCTCTACGGAAGCGAATTTCGGCATTTCGAAACTGCTGATCGAATCGCGCATCCAGTTCGACGTCGTCGAGCCGGACGCGCCCTGGGAGCGCTACGCTGTCGTCCTGCTGCCGGACGAGTTGCAGGTGGATGCGAAACTGGCCGCGCGCCTGGTCAAGTATGCCTCCTCGGGCGGAGGTATTCTGGTTTCGAACCAGGCGGGCGTTCTCACAGGAAGCGGGCAAAGCTGGCTAGAGCCATTCGGCCTGCAATACAAGGGCGCCTCGCCGTTCAAACCGGCGTACATGATCCCGCGCGCAGGCTTCACGGGTGACATCCCTCCGTACGAATACGCGCTTTACGATGGCGCGGGGCAGTGGAAAGCGGAGGCTCCGGCCGAAGTACTCGCGGCGCTGGGAGAACCATCGTTTCAGCGCAGCCCGCAACACTACACCAGCCACGCGCAGACGCCTTTCGATCATGCAACCGATTACGCCGCCATCGCGCGCGGCGGCCCCGTAGCGTTGTTCGCGTTCCCACTCGGCACCAGTTACTTCACGCGCGGCTATTGGGTTTACCGGCAGGCTTTCCAATACGTGATGCGCCGGTTGCTTGGCACACCGCTGGTGGAATCCGATGCGCCCCTGAGCACGGAAGTGACCCTCACCCACCAGGCGGCTGGCACCGGACGCCGCGAGCGCTACATGGTCCACATAGTGAACTTCTCCGCCGTGCGCCGCGCGCCCAAGCATCCAGATTTTTATGACGATCCGATTCCCCTCACGAACGTTCGCATCCGCTTGAACCTGCCCGTCAAGCCCGCCGCTGCCCGGGCCGTCGTGGCGGGTGAGAATCTGAAGGTGCAGCCGGGCACGGACGGGGGCGTCGAAGTGACGCTCGGCCGCGTGCCGGTTCACGAAGTCGTCTGCTTCGAATTAGCCTGAGGAGGTTCCGCGTATGCTTACACGCCGCGAATTCGTACAAACCGCCGCCGCGCCGGCATTGCTCCGCTCGCAACGAAAGCCCGGCGACAAGCCGAATCTGTTGTTTTTGTGGACGGACGAGCAGCGCGCCGACACGATGGCCGCGTACGGCAACACCCGCTATCGTGTGCCCGCCATGAACCGGCTGGCTGCGGAAAGCGTCGTGTTCGACCGCTGTTATGTGAGCCAGCCGGTCTGCACGCCGAGCCGCTCCACCGTGATGACGGGCCTGTGGCCACACACTTCCGGCTGCGTCAAGAACAACATTCCACTTCGAGGTGAAACCCGCACGCTGCCCGAACTCGTTGCCGATTCTGCGTACCGCACAGGTTACATGGGCAAGTGGCACCTGGGTGATGAGATCTTCGCGCAGCACGGCTTCGAACAGTGGAGGTCCATCGAAGAGTACACCGCGTACTTCTCGGCAGGTCGCGACCGCGGCGCACGCAGCACTTACCACGAGTTTCTGCGCCGTCTGGGCTACCAGCCCGACGCCAAGAACAACTTCTCCCGCAACTTCGCCGTCTCGTTGCCCGTCGAGCACACCAAGCCTTCCTACCTGGCGCAGGAGGCCTCGCGCTTCATCATCGAAAACCGGCGCGAACCCTGGATGCTTTTCGTCAACACGCTGGAGCCGCACATGCCGTTCACCAGCCGGTTCAACGACCTTCATGAAGAACGCGAGATCGAGCTTCCCGCGAACTATCCCGGCATCCCCAACACTTCCGAGCCCGCCTGGTACAAGCGCCGGCGCGAGCAGAGCAAGCAACCCGGCGGCGAAGCCGGATGGCGCCGCCTGATACGCAACTACGCGGGACTCTGCTCGCTGGTGGATCAGGCCGTGGCGCGAATTCTGTGGTCGCTCGACGTCTCCGGACAAGCAGAAAACACCGTCGTTGTCTACACGTCCGACCACGGTGACATGATGGGCAGCCACAGCATGTACGCCAAGCAGGTGATGTACGAAGAAGCTGTACGCGTGCCGCTGTTGATGCGTGTACCCTTCCGTCGCCAGCGGCCGTTGCATGTCCAGCAGCCGGTGAGCCACATTGACCTCGTCCCCACGCTTCTGGATTTGCTCGGGCGCAAAGACGCCGCCGCCGGACTCCCCGGCCAAAGCCTCGTTCCGCAACTGACAGGCGCCGTCCGCCCGGACAACTACGTTTTTCTCGAATGGACCGGCGACGTCAAAGACAGTGGGGAAGGCCCCAGCGGCCGTACGGTTATCTCGCCGGAAGGCATGAAACTGGTCCTGTACGACACCGATCAGTCGCTGCTGTTCGACCGCCGCCGCGATCCGGGCGAGATGAACAACCTCTACGGCACGACCAGCGACCGCCACCTCCGCGCCAGGCTCACCGAGTGGCAGAAGAAGACCGGCGACAGGTTTGTTCTGCCGGGCTGAAGCCGGACTACTTCGCGGTCAATCCGTTGCGCCTCATCAGGGCGTCGGGATCCGGATCGCGTCCCATGAAGTTTCGGAACAGTTGGGCCGGATCTTCCGTGTTGCCCTTCTCCAGGATCTCGCGCCGGAATGCCATGCCCGCCTTGCGGCTGAAGATGCCTTCCTTCTGGAAGCGCGTGAACGCATCCGCGTCGAGCACCTCGGCCCATTTGTAAGAGTAATAGCCGCAGGCGTAACCGCCCGAGAAGATGTGGTTGAAGCTCGCGATCATGGCGTAGTCCTCCGGCACAGGCGCGGGCGTGTAACGCTGAAACACCCGGCGCGCGTAAGCCAAAATGTCGCCATCGCGCTGCTGTTCGTAATCGACGTGTAGGCCGATGTCCACCACGCCAAGTGACAGTTGCCGCATCTGCGCGTAGGCGGCACGAAACGTGCGCGCGCGCTTCATCTTCTGGTACAAGTCCTCGGGCAGCGGCGCGCCGGTCTGGTAGTGCTTCGCAAACAGGTTCAGGCACTCGCGCTCCCAGGTCCAGTTCTCCATGATCTGGCTAGGCAGCTCCACGAAGTCCCATGCCACCTCGTTCAAACCGCGCACGGGCACGCGGCTCAAAACGTGCTGCAACTGGTGGCCGAACTCGTGGAAGACGGTCTCGACGTCGCGATGCGTGAGCAGAGCGGGCTTATCCCCGACAGGCGGCGTCATGTTGCCGTTGATGGCTCCCAGGTGCGGTTTGAAGGTGCCGTCGATGGGACCGCCGGTTATCAGGCCGTCGGACCAAGCCCCTCCGCGCTTGTCCTCCCGCGGATACAGGTCGGCATAGAAGCAGCCGAGCAAGCTGCCGTCCGCATCGCGCACTTCAAAGTACTGCACGGCGGGATTCCACACCGGCACGCCGTCCGCCTTCGTCACGGTGATCCCGTAGAGACGGTGCACCAGTTCGAACATGCCCTTCAGCACGCTGTCCATCGGAAAGTAAGGGCGGACAGCCTCCTCGTCGAAGTCGTAACGCGCCTTGCGCATCTTCTCGGCGTAGCAAAGGATATCCCAGGGCGCAAGCGCGGGCGCCTTGTCGCCTTCGATGGAGCGCCGGAAGGCCAGGATCTCCGCAGTCTCCTTGTCATAGAACGGGCGGGTCTTCCGGTCGAGCGTCGCCAGGAATTCCCGCACGCGGTCGCCGTTCTTCGCCATGCGGTTCTCGACCGTGAAGTCGGCGAAATTCCTGTAGCCGAGCAGGCGCGCCCGCTCGCGGCGCAACTCGAGAATCCGCTTCATGATGGCCACGTTGTCGCTGGCTCCGCCTGCGGCGCGGCCGTTATAAGCGCGGTACATGCGCTCGCGAATGCCGGCGTCGTCCAGATAAGTCATCACGGCGCGGAAGCTCGGCTCCTGCAGCGTGAAGCGCCATCCTTCCACTCCTTTGCGCTTGGCGCTTTCCCGGGCGGCGGCGCGTGCCGATTCGGGCAGTCCGGCGAGCAGCGTGTCGTCCTTCACGACGATTTCGAACGCGTTGGTCGCATCGAGCACGTTATCGGAGAAGCGCTTGCGCAGTTGGCTCATCTCGACGCTGATGGCGCGCAACTTGGCCTTATCGGCTTCGCCCAACTCGGCCCCATTGCGCCGGAACTCGTCGAGCGTCCAGGTGAGGAACCGCTTGCGCGGCCCGGTGAGCGCCTTCGCTTCAGGCGTAGCGGAAAACTCCTTGATTTTCGCGTAGATCTCCTTGTCCAGCGGGATGCTCGAGACGAAGGCCGTGTACTTGGGCAGCACATTCGTCACGGCGGCACGCAGGGCGGGCGTGGTGGCCACGCTCTCCAGGTGCCGCACGATGCCCATGGTCTGGTCCAAGTCTTCCTGTATGTCCTCGAACGCGGTCATCGTGTTGGCGTAAGTGCGCGGCGCGGTGCTGGCGACATAGGCGTCGCGCTTAGCCTTGGCCTCTGCGAGCAATTGCGTGATGGCGGGCTCGACGTGCTCGGCCCTGATGCGATCAAACGGAATCCGGAAGCCCTTCTCCAACAGCGGGTTGTTCTGTGAAGCGGCATTCATGGCCATGGCGCATGCGAATAGAAACACGGTTTTCCTCATGGTGATGTCCCGGCGAGGCGAACTTACATTGTAGTAGTCCGGCGGATACAATGGTTCATCCGCACCTATGAAAACCAGAGCCACCGTCCTGATTGCCGTCTCGACCGCCCTGGCCGGAGCCGTCCTCGGCGCCTGGGGGTCCGCCAGCTACTTGCGCGCTCCGGAGCGCGTTGTGGCGGCGTTCCACCGCTGGTATCACGCCAACGGCGCGACGAC
The DNA here is from genome assembly GCA_964384215.1 of uncultured Solibacteraceae bacterium. Taxonomy (GTDB): domain Bacteria; phylum Acidobacteriota; class Terriglobia; order Bryobacterales; family Bryobacteraceae; genus JAJFUV01. The sequence continues at coordinate 27,413 of CAYLLB010000023.1, forward strand.
CTTCAACAACACGTCCTGGCTGGGCATCCCCACGCAGAAGTGCCCGCTGGACACATGGACCTACCAGGAGATTTTCGCTGAAACAAAACCGGACGTGCTGGTGGAAACCGGAACATACAAGGGCGGTAGCTCGTTCTTCTACGCGTCAGTTTTCGACCTTATGAAGCACGGACGTGTCATCACGGTGGACATCGAAGACTATCCGGGCAAGCCGCCGCACGAGCGCATCCAGTTTCTGTTGGGCTCCTCAACATCGGACGAAATCATCCGGAAAATTCGTGATTCCATCAAGCCCGGCGAAAGAGTCATGGTGGCGCTCGATTCGGACCACAGCAAAGCCCATGTCGCCAGGGAACTCGCGCTATACAGCCCGCTGGTCTCGCCCGGAATGTACCTCGTGGTGGAGGATACGCACTTTAACGGGCATCCGATCCTGCCGCACCACGGTCCCGGTCCGATGGAAGCGGTCGACGAATTCGTGGCCGCGCATCCTGAATTCATCATTGACCGCTCGCGCGAAAAGTTCGGTATGACGTTCAATCCGCGCGGATGGTTGAAGCGCGTGAAGTAGGAGGTCCCATGCCTAGCGTCTGCACCCGCCGCGAGTTGCTGGCCTCGATGGCTGCACCGCTCATGGCCGCTCCCCGCAGGCGCCCAAACATCCTGTTCATCCTCAGCGACGACCACCACTATCAATGCCTGGGCGCCGCCGGTAATCCCCACATACATACGCCCAACCTGGACCGTTTGGCCGCGCGGGGCGTGCGCTTTTCCAATGCCCAGATCAGCACGTCGCAGTGCGCGCCGAGCCGCGGCATCCTGCTCTCGGGCCTTGAAACCTACCAAAACGGCCTCATCAGCAACGGTCAGATTCGCTTCCGCGAAGGACTCGGGCCGACGGTGGTCGAGCAATTGCGCCGCACAGGCTACGACACCGTGCTGGTCGGCAAGTGGCACATCGCGAATCCGCCGCGGGAATGCGGTTTCGCCCGCGCGCCGCTCTGGCTGCCGGGCGGTGGTAGCGTTTACCGAAACCCGAAACTGTGCCGCGGCCTGGACAGCCAGCCCACCGAAACGCCCGGGCACATCACGGACCTATTGACGAACGCGGCGCTCGATTGCTTGCGCCAAGCCGGCGAGCAGCCGCTCTTCCTGTGGTTGGCTTACAACGCGCCGCACACTCCGTGGTACGCCGAAGCGCGCTACACCGATCTCTATGCCGGCAAGGACGCCGCTTCCATCGCGCCGCCCGCGCACCCGCCGGGCGGCCTAAAGTACGACTGGAATCTCTATTACTCCGTGATCACGCACATGGACGAGGCCATCGGCCGCCTGATCGCGGAACTCGACCGGCACGGACTCTGGAATGACACGATCGTATTCTTCCTGGGCGACAACGGCTTCACCTGCGGCTCGCACGATTGGATCGGCAAAGTTTATCCGTGGGAGGAGTCCGTGCGCGTCCCCCTTATCGCCGCCGGAGCCGGAGTCGCGCGCGGCCGCATGAACGATGCTCCGGCCGCATCTGTGGACCTTCCGCGCACCTGGCTCGACTTGGCTCATGTCGAACCGCCATCACCCCTGGCCGGCCGTTCGCTCGTAAAGACGATTCAGTCCGGCCGGGGTGGCCCCAACTACGGGTTCAGTGTGTGGGACGATGGCCGTCCCGGCGCCCTTGCCGCCAAGAAAGCCGTGGAGCCCTACCGGCTCGTCCGCACCAAGACCCACAAGCTGATCGTCTGGCAATCCGGCAGGCAGGTGCTTTACGATATCCGCGCGGACGTGGGTGAAGAGCACGATCTGCTCGGCAGCGCGGTCTCTCCGCGAATCGTTTTTGATCTGCGCTCGGCCCTCGCCCGGCGAATGAAAGAAACAAACGACAAGGCCATCGAGTGGCTCACCCGCTATCATGGGTAGAAGTCACTCATGGAAATAAACAAGCCCCAACTTTCGACCGCCTGTTTGCTGCGCATGTCCGAGCAGCTCGGCGTGCCGTTGAATCAAATCGTTCCGACCATCGAACTGTTCGACGAAGGCGCCACCGTGCCCTTCATTGCGCGTTACCGAAAGGAGGTCACCGGGAACCTGGACGAGGTCCAGGTCCGTGCCATCGAAGAGAAGCTGGCCTACTTCCGCGAGCTCGAGGATCGCCGCGCAACGGTGCTGCAGTCCATCGAAGAGCAAGGCAAGCTGACGCCGGAGCTCCGCGCGCGCATCGAGGCTGCGTTCGAGAAGAACGAACTCGAGGACCTCTACCTGCCCTACAAGCCGAAGCGCCGCACGAAGGCCTCCATCGCGCGTGAGAAAGGCCTCGAGCCGCTCGCCGATTACCTCTGGAACCAGACCCCGGGCGAATTGCCGCTGGCCGATCTAGCCGCCACATTTGTCAGCGAGGAAAAGGGCGTGGCGAGTGTGGAAGAGGCGCTCGAAGGCGCGCGCCACATCGTGGCGGAACGCATCAACGAGGACGCCGAAATCCGCAAGCACGTGCGCCAGATGATGATGGACAACGGCCGCGTGGTGAGCCGCGCCATACCGGGCGTGGAAGATCCCGAGGGCAAGTTCAAGATGTACGCCGAATACAGCGAGCCGGTCGCCAAAATCCCGTCGCACCGCATGCTGGCCATCCGCCGCGGTTCGAAGGAAGGCATTCTGGGCTTCGAAATCGAACTCGACCGCGAAGCCGCGCTCACTTATCTGCGGGGCCACGTGGTGCATGCTCCCGGGGATTGGGTGGAGCATCTGACCTGCGCCGCCGAAGACGCGTACGACCGCCTGTTGAATCCCTCGATTCAGACCGAAGTCCGGCTCAATTTGAAGGACCGCTCGGACGAAGAGGCCATCCGCGTCTTCCGTGAGAACCTCGAAAACCTGCTGCTGGCGCCGCCCGCGGGCATGCTTTCGGTGCTGGCCATCGATCCCGGCATCCGCACCGGCTGCAAACTAGCCGTCGTGGACGACACTGGCAAGTTCCTCGATCACGCCGTCATCTACCCGCTCGAACCGCGCAACGATCTTGCGGGCGCCGTGAAGACGCTGGCCTCGCTCATCGCGCGCCACAATGTGCGCGCCATTGCCATCGGCAACGGAACCGGTTCGCGCGAGACGGCTGCCTTCGTGCAGGATTTCCTGCGCCAGGCGAAGCTCGAAAACGTTTTCAGCGTGGTGGTAAGTGAATCCGGCGCTTCGGTGTATTCCGCCTCCGAGATTGCGCGCCAGGAATTCCCCGATCTGGACCTCACTGTGCGCGGCGCCATCTCCATCGCGCGCCGGCTGCAGGATCCGCTGGCCGAACTGGTGAAGATCGACCCGAAGTCCATCGGGGTGGGCCAGTACCAGCACGACGTGGATCAGCGCCTGCTGAAGGAAGGCCTCGAAAGCACGGTCGAATCGTGTGTGAACCGTGTCGGGGTCGACTTGAACACCGCCTCCTGGGCCCTGCTGCGCTACGTGGCGGGCATCAACGAGCGGACCGCGCTGAAGATCGTCGAATACCGTAATGAAAACGGGAAGTTCCGTTCGCGCGTCGATCTCGAAGCCGTTCCCGGTTTTGGCCCCAAGACGTTCCAGCAGGCGGCGGGATTCCTCAGGATACGCGGAGGCGATAATCCTCTGGATATGACGGCGGTCCATCCGGAGTCCTATCCGGTCGTTGAAGAGATCGCCCGTTCGCTCGGCGTCAGCATCCCGGAGTTGATTGCCAAGCCGGAGCTTCTCGAAAAAGTGGACATGAACCAGTTCCAGACCGCGACGGTGGGCGTTTACACGCTCTCCGACATCCTGGAGGAACTGCGCAAGCCCGGGCGCGATCCGCGCAAGCAGTTCGTGGCGCCCAAGTTCCGCGACGACGTGAAGGAGATCGCCGACCTACAGCCCGGCATGCTGGTGGAAGGGACCGTCACCAACGTGACCAACTTCGGCGCTTTCGTCGATGTCGGTGTGCACCAGGACGGCCTGGTCCACGTGAGCGAGATCTCCAACCGCTACATCAAGGACCCCGCCGAAGCGTTGAAGGTGGGCCAGATCGTCCGCGTAAAGGTGCTCTCGGCCGACCCCAAGGCTAAGCGCATCGCGCTTTCCATCAAAGCCCTGGAAGCACCGTCAGAGGGGCGGCCGAAAGCGGAACGCAAACCCGCGTCCCGCAAGCCCACTCTCGAAGAACAGTTGGCCAAGCTGAACGCGCAGTTTCACCGCCGCTGAGTGAGAGGAGCCGCGCCGGCGCGGCACTATACATACAGGAGTTGAGGCTTTCCAGCTTCGCTAGATGCTCCGTACTTGGCCCGGCGGGTTCCCCACCCGCCGGGTCGCAATAAGGTTGCGCACCCGTGATCCGGATCTAGACCTCCAGTTTCCAGGGAGCGCGGTAGGGTCTCATCACCAGGGCGTTCGCTTGCGGGTCGTCCAGAACCAGATTCTTGCTGCCGTCCCAGCGAATACTGCGGCCCACTTCCCACGAGATGTTCATCAGGTGTCCCAGCGCGGTGGCATGATGGCAGGTCTCCGGGTTGGCTTCCGGCTGCTTGCGCTCGCGCAGGTTTTTCAGAAACAGCTCGAAGTGGTACAGGTGATCGTCCTTGGCGGCAACCGTCACTTCCGGATTCACGAAGGCTCCCGCAGGATTGAGCTTCTGCCCCCGATGGACTTCCCTCACGATCGTGTAGCCGCTGCGGTCCAACACCATGGACGCCTCGCTGCCCATGAAGCACTTCCCGTGCGATCGCATCTCGCGGCGGCAACCCGTCCGCATGGTGTATTGCAGAACGAACCCGCGCCTGGCCACGGGTCCCGGGCCGAACTCGAGCGTCGCACTGAATGTGTTCGGATAGTCGTGGTTGTCCTCGAACGCGAAGTTTCCGCCCGTGGCATGCACCGCTTTCGGCGAGTTCACGCCCATCGCCCACAGTACGATATCGAAATGGTGCACGCCCCAGGCAACCTGGTGGCCTGCACCGGACACCCTGAACCAGTCGTAGCCGTAGTTGTAATACATGTTGGGGTTGTAAGCTCTGTACGGCGACGGGCCAACGAAAAAGTTCCAGTCCAATTCCGCGGGCGGATCGGTGTCGGCGGGCGAACCTGCGCCAGGCCAGTAGTTCTCGTAATCCCAGACCCGCACCTCGGAAATCTCTCCCAACTTGCCGGTCCGGATCAACTCCACAGCCTGGCGGTAATGCTCCTGGCTGCGCTGTTGCGTGCCCACCTGCACGATTCGCTTGTACTTGTGCCACGCCTGGATCGCGAACGGACCCTCGCCGACGCTGTTGCCCAGCGGCTTCTCAAGGTACACATCTTTCCCTGCCTGGCATGCCGCGATCATGGGGAGTACGTGCCACTGCTGATTGGTGGCAATGATCACTGCGTCGACGTTCTTGTCCTCAAGTAGCTTGCGATAGTCCTTGTATGCGGCAACTTGATCGCCTCCGGCGCGGTTGCGTCCCTCAGCGAGGTATGTCGAGTTCACGTCGCAGACGGCAACAAAGCGCACGCCGGGAAACGTCTGGAAGCGGGGAATCAGCAAGCCGCGGCCTCGCGCCCCGCATCCGATCAGCGCCAGGTTGATCGTGTCATTGGGCCCCGGATTCGACCCGCCGCCCGCTGCGTAAGTTGAGGCCCAACCTGTGGACGCGACCGCCCCCGAGGCTCTCAAGAAATTCCTTCGCGTGTCACCGGCACGCATCATGTGTTCACCTCTAATCTCCGTCGTTTTTCCGGCCAGTATAACTCGGGGGCGAACCAGATTCACAACCGGATCGTGAATCTCCGTTCGGCTGCCGCACCCATCAGGTAGCTGGTGTAATCGGGATGCCCTGCGTCTTTAAAGTCCACCCCGTGCCGCCCTGCGCCGTGGATGTTTGTCGAAGGCGCGAGCAGGTTCGACGGCAAGCGCACCACTTCGACTTCCATCCGGCCGGGGAACACCGTACATACGGCCACGTCGTGCGGATAGGAGGCCGTTCCACAGATCGACGCGTGCACAATTCCCTTCTCCCTCACCATCCCCGTCAGGTGAAGATGCCCGCTCAACACCGCGCGCACGTTGGATCCCCGCGCCTCAACAAGTTCCAAGACCTCGGGTTCCCTCACTTTGTACGACCCGAAACCGAAACTCTTGGCCAGGACGGCTTCCTGTCGAATCGGTACAAGCGGGATGTGGCAGAACAATAGTTTCGGCAGACGAGGATTGGCGCGCAGCATGCGGTCCAGGCTGCGCACGCGCTCCTCGTACACGCTATTTGGCCGCCGCGAAGCGGATCCTGAATCATTGAACACGACGAATTCGATGCCGCGGTGAACGAAGGAATACTGCAGCCGGTCCGCGCCGAAGGCGTCGCGGTAAGGCTTTTCGTACACAGGATCGCCTTCCCGCTGCACCACCTCGTGGTTGCCCACAGCTGTGTAGTACGGCACGCCGAGGCTGTCCAATTTCTCGCGCGCAACGGGCAGTTCTTCCCGAATCCCATCCAGGCTCTCGCCATGAATGAAATCGCCCGCGGCTACGACGAAATCCAGGTGCGGGAAGAAGTTCTGCTTGCGGATCTGTTCGAACAGCCATTCCGCGCGCCGGTTCGCTTCCGCATAGCCGTTCGCACCGTTCGGTCCCATGAAGTGCACGTCGTTAATCTGGAGAAACCGGAACGTGGGCTGCCGTTCTGCTCCGGCCAGGAATCCAACGGCAATCGCTTCTCGGCGGCTGATTTGTCTGCTCATAGGTAAGACCGCTTTTCAGTGTACGCCGGCGCTGTGATGCGGAGCCCGCCATAGGCCTGTTACGCTGGGATCAAAGTAGAGGAGGGGTTGTGGACCAAGTCACATCAAGCAGTCTGGCCGCGAAATCTTGTATCCCGTGTCGTGAAGGCGTGCCCGCGCTAAAGGGCGACGTGCTCGCCGGTCTGGCAAGGCAGTTGCCACAGTGGTACGTGATGGAAGAACACCACCTGTGGCGCGCGTTCGTGTTCCCGGACTTCAGGACCGCGCTCGATTTCGTGAATCGCGCCGGTGAGATCGCCGAGGCCGAAGGACACCACCCGGATCTGACGTTGAGCTGGGGCCGTGTGGAGGCAAAAATCTACACGCACAAGATCGACGGCCTGAGCGAGAGCGATTTCATCCTTGCGGCCAAGCTCGACCGGGCGTACGCCGATCGAGCGTGATCGCCGCTTTCTCTGGAATCAGTTCTTCGGAACCGAAATAGTGATGTTGCGGAATTGCAGTCCGCCGGTGTGATCGCCCTGGATGTAGAACGGACCCGGCTCACCCTCGTTCGCATCCAACGCGCCGCCGGTGATGCCTTCAATCTCCTGGGCGTCGATCGTCTTCACGCCGTTGCGGACCACGGTGAGTGTGCGTCCCACCAATGTGACGTCGAACGTCTCCCACTGACCCGGGGTGCGCGGCAGGTCCGGCTTGGGAGCGATGCGACCGTAGATCGAACCGATACGCCGCTCGGGAGGGTTTGCAGTCAAGGGTTCGTATTCAAGCTGGATTTCGTAACGGCCTCGCAGGTAGAAGCCGCTGTTGCCATGGTCCGGGCAGTTCACTTCGAAGTGCAGCCGGAAATCGTCGAACTTGCGAGCCGACTTCAGGTTCGCGCCGTGCTCTTCGTTCACCAGCAGCCCGTTTTTCACTCCCCAGTGGCTCTTACTCGGATCTCCGATTGGCTCCCAGCCATCGAGGTTCTTGCCGTTGAACAGCGGTTCGGGATCCGTCCATGCGAGTGGGGTGGCGCGCTTCAGTTCCGGCGCACGGACACCCGTTAGCTGTGTGGTCTCCTTCCCGCGCTTCTGAAAACCGGTAAGCTGGTTGCCGTTCGCCGTGAGTTCCCACTTGAGCGCCGGGCGCTTCTTGGACTTCTTGGCAAGATTGAGCCTCAATTTCGAATTCTTCAGCTTGAAGTCCTTCACCTGATAAACGTTGCCGCCGGTCGGCTGGAACCATACCTCCAGCGCACCGTTCTTTTCGGCGACGCCGAGCCAACTGGCTCGGGTGCTGTTGGGCGTGACTATGTTGAAATCCCAACGACCTACGAACGGATTCGTTTGAGCATGGACGACTGCCGGTGCCATGAGAGCTGCAATCAATGAAGTTCGAACCAAAAATCGACCCATGCTGGCAGTTTAGTACAATCGCGGAGTCTGGAGATACGAATCATGCGGACATACACAATCCTAGTGACACTCGCGCTGGCCTTCGCCTCGTGCGCATTCACGCAGAACCACAAGTTGCGCGTCATCGCGTTCGGAGCGCACCCGGACGACGCGGAGATCCGCGCCGGCGGAGTGGCCGCCAAGTTTGCCGCCAAGGGCCACCTTGTGAAGTTCGTCTCCGTGACCAACGGGGACGCCGGGCACTGTGAGATGGGCGGCGGGGCGCTAGCCAAGCGCCGCCGCGCCGAAGCGCAACAAGCCGCTCGCCATCTCGGAATCGCGGAGTATGAAGTCTTCGACAACCACGACGGCGAACTCGTCCCGTCGTTGGAGGTACGCAAACAGGTGATCCGCGCCATCCGCTTGTGGAATGCCGACATTGTGCTCTCGCCTCGCCCTTACGACTATCACCCCGACCACCGCTACACGAGTATCCTGGTGCAGGACGCCGCATTCATGGTGCAAATCCCCATGGTGGTCACCGACGCGCCTCCGCTCAAGCGCAATCCTGTCTTCCTGTACTTCGAAGACGGTTTCCGGAAGCCGCAGCCCTTCGCGCCGGATATCGCCATCGACGTGGATGACGTCTGGCAGAAGAAGCTCGACGCGTTCGATGCCGAACCCTCGCAGTTTTACGAAGCCCAGCCCAAATGCTGGGGCGGAGGCATCGAGGTGCCCACGCACCCGGCGGAGCGCCGCAAATGGCTCGAGAAGAGGCGCAGCATTCCGCTGACGTCCGAAGTGCGCCGAGCGCTCGAACAGTGGTACGGCCCTGAACGCGCTGCGAAGATCGCTCACGCCGAAGCGTTTGAGCTTTGCGAGTATGGCCGCCGTGCATCCGCTGCCGAGTTGAAGAAGCTGTTCCCGTTCTTCGACTAATGCGCTACTTCACCGCTGTCGCCTTGAAGAACGTGTAGCAAAAGGTGCCGTCGACGGCAGTGGCACGATAGAGATCCGCTATGCCTTGCTCCCAGGCATCAGCGTCGACGAGTCCGGCGGAGATGGCAGTGTCGCGCACACCTTCCACCATCGCGATGAAGGTGTTCTTCGAGAATCCCTCCACCAGATGGGGACGGCTGGAGTCAACGTAGACCATGCGCGGGCTTACCTGCATCCGGCTGTAGCCCGCTTCCATCAACAGCGGATATAGGCGCCGACCGATCAGCGCGTCTCCGCCGGTGCGCGCCTGAACTTCGATCAGGCACTCGACGACGCGTGAAGCCGCCGGTGTTTGCGGATAACAGTACCAAGAGCCGTGATCCCCTTCAATCACAGTCAGCGAGCCGCCAGGGCGCAGGACGCGTTTGAGAGCCACCAGCGCTTCGACCGGGTTCGACAGGTGTTCCAGGACGAAGCACACGAAGATGTGGTCGAAATTCTCGTCTTGAAAAGGCAGGCGGTAGATGTCGGCGATTCCGAAGGTAACATTGCGATAGCCGGCGTCCTCAATGCGACGCCGCGCCAGTCCGATCGACTCCACAGACACGTCCACTGACACGATATGTGCTTCGGGGTTGTTCGCTGCGAGTAACACTGTCTGCGCACCCGTGCCGCATCCGCATTCAAGCACCTGAGCACCGACCGGATAAGCCGTGTCATGGTGCAGCAAGTCACTCAGCGTGGACGCCTGATCCGCCAGCCGGACGCTCTCGCGTACCGAATAACCGTGTACGTAATTTGAGTTCGCCATCCAATTCCCAGTCTTCCACACCTCCGCGACGCCGTTACTGTACTTTGACAATGCCCGGCGAAACCGCGCGGAATCTTTGCATAACGGTCGGATCGTGCCCCGGGAGGATGAATTGGGGGCTGGCGGCAAGCTTCTTCATGCGCTCGATCGTGCGGAGGTTCGACGCTGGATCCAGCGTAACCGCGTTCGCCGTCCCCTCGATGATGTACTCGTCCAGATAGGCGTCGTCGCCCGCCAGCACTATCGTTCCCTTGGCGGTGTCAACCGTGACGTTCTGCGAGGCGTAGGTGTGCTTGCCGCCCGTGTAGCACCTGATGCCGGGAAGGATTTCGCGCGCGTCACCGTCGATCAGCATCACACGCCCCTGGGTGTTTAGCCGCACGAGTTCGATCACGTTCTCCGGATCGATGCCGAACTTGTTCCCGCCCTTTTGCCAGGCCTGGGTGGCATAGTAGGCAAGTTCGTCCTTCTGTATCCACACGCGCGCCTTGGGAAACAGATCGATGCCATCAATGTGATCAAAATGGAAATGCGTCACGATGATGTCGGTGATATCGCCGGGCTCCAGACCGAGTTGCCGCAGCCTCTCCGTGGGCCGGACAAGCTCCGATGTCTTGAACACTCCGAGGAACCGCTCGTGGTAGTAGCCGGCATCGACCAGGATGTTGCGGCCATTGCCGCGGATGAGCCACACCATGAGCGCCGCTACCGCCTTGGGATTCGGGTGCGCCTTGCTCAGCGAAAGGCCGGGAACGGTTCCGTACCGGATTGCGAAGACGTCGTAGGGAATGACGGCGGACTGGCGTGCTTGCGAGAAGCACCCGAGGGCAAGGAAAGCCCCCAGTGCCACGGTGAGCGGCTTGCTCAAGGTTCGATTTCCTTTCACCGGCAGTATATCTGCTATTGCGTGACTCCGGCCGGCAAGCCCGTCCGGATCCAGCCTAGCACCGTGGCGCGGCCGTGCCGGGCCGCCAACTCTTTGACGCGGCCCCGGTCTTCGGCCAGGTACACAACCACACTTTCGCGAAACCACGCGGGCAAACGCGGCGAAGCATTGGTTTCCACCACTGCGTGGAGCAACTCGTGCAGCAGCGTGCGCTCTAATGTGCCCTTCGCGCGCAACACGCCGGGCGGTTGTAATCTGATCACCCGCCCCCGCGTCGAACCCGCCACCAGTCCGCTCTCGCCGGTCGCGTCCCGGAACGCCGCCACCGTCGGGAACAGCCGGATGTGCGGCGTAGCTTGTACGCGCAAGCCGGCGCGACGTTCAGCTTCCTCGATCATGCGCTCGCATTGCGCGACCAGCGCCGAATCAGCCGATGGTTGCGTAGTCCACAACTCCAAGCGTTCCCCGCCCAATCGCCTCCATTCGAGGCCCTGTGCAGTCACGCCAACCCGCGTCGACGGGTAGTAAAAGCTCAGGATCTCGCGGTAGGTCCGCCCCTCGGCGGCCATGCGCGTCGCCCCGTGCTGGCACAGTCCGACACCGTGTCCGGAACCGTACCCGTGAAAACGGAATCCTCCGGACGAGGCGGCAACCTCATACGCCGCGCTGCGTACGAGATGCCAGCCCAGTGCCCGCCCGACGGCGAAATGCAGTTCGGAAGCAGACAATCGCCGCCCTGATACATCCAGCCACGCGACGCGACCCGAAGCTGTCCGTTCGGTCACGCGTACGCTCGCCGCCGCGCCCCCCAAGGCGCGTCCCAGGTCTTGCGATGAGATTTCAGAACTCCACTCCATGCGCCCGCGGGACACGCAGTAAGGGTCGGTAAGAAGCCGCAGGTAGGGTGCCGCGGACTCCGGGAACACCGCCTTCGCATCCTCTGTCTGCCCTCCGCAATCCTGGTGGTAGAAAGCAGCAGCGGGCCGTCCCTGAAACCAGAGCAGTTCGCCCTCGGTGGCTTCGGCCGCCTCCCGCACACTTGCGTCCACAGCGGCCAACCGCAGGTCCTGGCAGTGCGTGGTATCGCAGAAATCGAATCCTTCCGCGCGATGCCTGGAGCGAAAATGCACGGCGTAGCTCCGTGAAGCGACGGCCAGCGCGCGCAACGCATGCGGCTCCGGCATGCCCGCGGCTTCCCCTGCCAGCACGGCGGCAACGTACTCCTCGAGCGTCATCGACTTCACCCGCCGGAGCGACGGGTGCAGCCAGTTGAGGCACACCTTCACCCTGCCGGCTGAAGGGGACCTTGCGCTCACCAGTGCCCTGAATACCGCGCCCGCCACCGGAGCCGCGTCGCCGCCTCCGCTGCCGCGCTCCAGAAACACCACCACGATGTACGCCGGGCGCGCCGCCGGGGCGTATCCGGCGAACCAGGCATGGTGAACGCCCGAAGGCGAGGAAGCGGTGCCGGTCTTGCCCGCCACGTCAAGCCCGGCCACGGCCGCCTGCTGCGCGGTGCCGAACCGCACAGCGCTTTCTAGCCCTTTGAACAGCGGAGCCAGCACCGCATCGCCCGCCGCCCGGCGCAGGGCGAGTTTGCGATAGGCTGCGGCAAGCCCCAGCGGCGTGACCAGCACGTCGGCCTCACCCACGGTTTGTAGGGCTCGTTCCTCCGCGCTGGCAGCTTCGCGCACTACGCCGTTCGCCTCGTCCGCCGCCAGCCCGGTGCGCGACGCGAGGCCATACCGGCGCAGCGCGGCCGCCAGTTCCGAACTCGCCAGGCGCGCCGAAGCTTCTACGAAAAATGAATTGCAGGAGTAAGCCAGCGCAGCCGGCGGAGCGAATGGTGCGTCGAAGCGCGGGTGTGTGCAATCGAGCAGGCGTCCCGCAATGCGCACCTCGCGGCGACACACCAGGGCGGTGTCCTGCTTCAAACGTCCGTTTTCAAGCAGGGCTGCCAGCGTGAAGGGCTTAATGGCCGAGCCCGGCGCGGCCAGGCGCCGCGCGGCCACTTCTAACCGGTGTGCCGCCACCAGGCGCCCGCTGGCGGCATCCAGCACCACCACCGTGCCCTGCCGGCCCGCCATGACCCGGTCCACCGCGTCCTGAACGGGCGCGGCCGCCACAGCCAGGACCAGGGCCGCTGCCATCATCGCTCGCGCTTCACCCCGAACAGTCTGAAGTACTTCTCGGGCAACCGCATGGGACGCATGTCGCGGCCGCAGAAGATGTGCCGCGTCGTGGCCGTCGATAGCTTGCGCCCGTCGCCGGCGCGCCGCATCTCGTAACCAAAACGGACCCCTCGGGTTGTAGCTTTCTCTACCCAGGCCTTCACAATGACTTCGTCGTCGTAACGCGCCGGGTGCAGGTAGCGGCAGTTGACCTCAACCACGGCCAGCAGCAACCCGTCTTCCCGCTCCATGTCCGTATACGAAAACCCCAGGGACCGGCACAGTTCCACGCGGCCTACTTCCATCCAAATCAGGTAGTTCGAGTGGTAGACCACACCCATCTGATCGGTCTCCGCGTAACGCACCCTCACCGTGGATTCGTGTGAACGTATCATCGGGGACGATTATAGCGAACCGAAACAGATTCCCCCTTCTTAGCGTCTGCTAGTATGGCTGGAGAGTGACAATCACTATCCTGTTTTTTGGTTTTCTAAGGGATATTGCCGGGGCGGGCGAGGTACGCTTGGAGGTGGAGCCGGGCGCCACACTGGGCAGCGTCTTCGACCATTTTGCCGCCCTCTACCCGCAACTCGAGCAGCGGCGTTCAAGCATCATGCTGGCGCGCAATCAACAATTCGGCACACCGCGGACCGAGCTTGAGCCTGGCGACGAGGTAGCGTTCCTGCCGCCAGTGAGCGGCGGCGTCCCGGAGTATTCGCAAGTCATCGAAGACGGGACGCGCGGCTTTTTCGCCCTCACGCGCGCAAAAATCGACACGGCGAGTATAGCCCGGCGCGTCCTCCAGCCGCGCGACGGCGCCCTAGTCACTTTCGAAGGCGTGGTGCGCGATAACAGCGCCGGCCGCAAGACCCTTTATCTCGAATACGATGGCTACGAGGCCATGGCAGTGAAAATCATGGCCGAACTTGGCGTCGAGATCGCCGCGGCGCACGAATTGACCGGCATCGCCATGGTACACAGGTTGGGACGCATCGAGATTGGCGAGGCCGCCGTCGTCATCGCCGTCAGCGCACCGCACCGCCATGCGGCCTTCGACGCCGCACGCGAGGGGATCGACCGCCTGAAGAAGCGCGTCCCCGTCTGGAAGAAGGAGCATTTCGCGGACGGCGAAGTATGGGTGGAGGGCGAGTGGGAAACACCGCGAAAGAGCGCGGGATGAGGAGCGCGTTCGTATTGCTGTCCCTGGCGCTGGCCGCAATGGCCCAGCCACTCGAAGATGCACCTTTTTTCAAAGTCGACGTGCGCCTGGTGCGCGTCCTGGCCACCGTGAAAGACTCCGCGGGCCAACCGGTGGGCACGCTGCAAAAGGACGATTTCCGGATCCTCGACAACGGTATTCCTCAGGAACTGGCCGTCTTCGACCGCTACACCGAGCAGCCGTTGTCGGTATCGCTGCTCGTGGACACCAGCGCTTCCACGGCCAAAGAACTGCGCTACGAGCTGGATTCGGCTTTGCGCTTCGTGAAGGCGCTCTTCGCGGGTGGCAATCCCGAAGACGCGCTTTCGCTGTATAGTTTCAATTACGCCGTCACGCTGCACTCCAGCTTCACGCGCCGTGCCGCGCGCATCGAGCAGGAACTGAAGAGCCTTCGCCCGACCGGCGGCACCTCGCTCTATGATGCCGTTTACTGGGCATCGCAACACTTGGAGGACCGGCCGGGACGGCACGCTATAATCGTCGTCACCGACGGCGGCGACACCACTTCGGTTAAGAATTTCCACCAGGCACTCGAAGCGGCGCACTTGGCCGATGCCGTCATTTACTCGATCCTTGTGATGCCCATCACCAACGAAGCCGGGCGCAACATCGGTGGTGAAAACGCCCTGGCCACCATGGCGGCCCGCACCGGCGGACGCGTCTTCGCCCCCAGCGTCGGCCCGGCCCTCGATGACGCTTTCTCGGAAATCCTGCGCGATTTGCGCACCCAGTACCTGCTGGGCTTCTATCCGAAAGACGTGCCTCCTTCGAAGGATCGCTTTCACCGTCTGGAAATCCAGCTCAAGCGTCCAGGATTGCAGGTGCAGGCGCGCAACGGCTATTATGGGGATTCAGCCACTTCGACGGGCGCCTGGGAACCGCAGCGCGGCCCCAAACGTACCGACCGGCCCTAATATGCCAGAACCGGCAGGAAATCGAGCGGGCAGCAAGCCCCAGAACAAGGTCAAGACGGCCAAGTCCCGGCCGACGGAACAGACTTTCGAGGAACCCAGGTATCTCAAATACCTGATCGAGAATGACATTCCGGTGTGCGTGCGCCTGGAGACCAACGAGGACGTCTTCGGCACCATCGAGTACTACGACAGCACCTTCATCCGGCTCACGCGCCAGGGCGAGCCGAACCTTTTCATCTTCAAGCACGAAATCAAGTACCTCTACGAAAAGCCCTGAAGGCGTTTCACAACCAGCATGGCAAGCTTTCTTGAAACCAGCGTGGAGATTGCGCGCGAAGCCGGCGCCTTGGTGGCGCAGTATTTCGCCCGCCACATACCCTACGAACTGAAAGGCGAACACGACTTGGTGACCGCCGCCGACCGCGCCAGCGAACACCTTGTGGTCGAGCGGCTGCGTGCGCATTTCCCCACCCACACCATCGTGGCCGAAGAGGGCGGCGGCGTGGACGGCTCTTCCGAGTACCGCTGGTACGTCGATCCGCTCGACGGCACCACTAACTTCGCGCACGGCCTGCCGCATTACAACGTGACGCTCGGCCTGGAGCGTGCCGGTGAGATGATCGCCGGCGTCATCTACGATCCCATGCGCAACGAGATGTTTGCGGCCGAACGCGGCGGCGGCGCGTTTCTGAACAGCCACCGCATTCACGCTTCGGGCGTCAAGCGCGTTTCCGAGAGCCTTCTCTCGACGGGCTTTCCCAACCGCAACCGGCCCGCGAACAAGAACGTGCACTTCTACTACCAGCTCGCGCTGGCCAGCCACGGCATACGCCGCGCCGGCTCGGCGGCTCTCGATGCCGCCTGGGTTGCCTGCGGGCGCCTGGAAGCCTATTGGGAGTTCGGTCTGAAGCCCTGGGACATGGCTGCGGGCGTCATCATCGTCCAGGAAGCCGGAGGGCGCGTCTCAGACATGCGCGGCGGCCCGGTCAAAATCGGGGGCGTCCACGTACTCATGGACAACGGCAAAATCCACGACGAAATGCTCTCCTGGTTCGCCGACATCTTCGCCGGCAAGTACAAAATGCCGATCCCGGCCATCGAATAGCCTGCTAAGGCTGCTTCAGCCGCGATGCCGGCACAACCAGCGAGCCAAGGGCTCCTGACATGCGATCCTGGACCACGATTCGGACGGTGGCTGCCTTTTCTTTAAGTTGGATCGTTTTCCGCAGGATCAAGCCCTCGTCCAGAGCCTTCGCGTACTCCTCCTGGCTGAAGTCGATTTTGATCGTAGTGCGGAAGAGGTCCACTACCGCGCCGGCCGCATCCTGCTGCGCAAACAGCGCTTCAACGCTTCCCGCCAGCCTTTCCCCCCTGCGCTCGATGGTGACTTGGCGCGTATCGGCGACGACTTCGGCGCCTATCGCGCCACCGGGCACCGCATCTTTTCGGCTGATGCGTAGTGTGAGATCTATGCCGGTAGCCGGGAGAGGACTGATCAGTGCCGCTCGCAGAGCGAGGGTCCGGTCTGCATCCGTCGGCTGGCTCCCGGCGTATGCTATGTACCCTTTCCGAAAACGCAAGCGCACGCCTTCGCGCCGCGTTTTCACGGTCAAATTGTGAAACTTCCCATCCAGGTCGTCCGCATCGGGATAGAAGCCCAGCGTGTATGTCGCATCGGCGTCGGCGACCGCCCGCTCGATGGCGCCGCTCAAGTCGTTCGAATTGTAAAAAGCCCGGCCTCCTGTACCCGACGCCAGTTCCTCCATCGTCTCGTGCGACGACCGGGCTTCATCCCGGAGACCGACGGGCAAAGGGCGCTGCCCCTGCGCTTGGCCCTGGGTGGCATCTTTGAATGCGGTATCCATCGCCAGGCCGCCCGCGTCCACGGGATAAATGACAATGTTCGCCTGGTTGAACAGCCGTGTTACGCGGTCCGCTTGTCCTCGAAACGTCGTCATCTCGCGATCCCTGCCCGCCAGCCCGGATTTCCATGCCTCCGGGTCAGTCGTCCCGACTGAGAACGGGAAGCCGCCCGACACCCAGACGAGATTCTTCCGCCCCGGAATCCCGGACAGATGGTTTGCAATCGCCTCCATGGCGCCCAGCGTCACCCGGCCGCGGTTGACCTTGGCATGGTCGGCCAGGACGCCGTTCAAATGCTCCATGATGGCGTCCAGTTCCGGGATGCCCGTTTTCAGTTGCGCGGCCGGATCCGAGACGGCTTCATCGCTCGAATAGACGCCCCGGAACCGCGTCAGGAATGCGATCAGTTCATTGGGATCGCTGGTGAAGTCATGGACTACATGAAGCGACTTCGCGAGAAGGTACAATGCAATCCGCTGTTGGGGGTCCACCTGGCGAAGCCACTTGATCACTTCCCGGCGCGCGAAGGTCTGGTTGCGAAAGCTGGTGTTCAGGCAGTCGAGAAGAAGGACCGTGGCGGACACCGGCCCTGCTCCGTCTTGACCGGCAGGTTTTGAAAATGTACCGGAAAGCACGTGACCCGCGGGCGGACCGGCTGCCGCCCGTTGCGGCGCCATGAACGCGCTGATCGGCCGCGGTTTTCCACGATCCAGGAGGGTGAAATCGTCCTTTGAAAGATCAAGAATCGGGCCGCCCTTGCCGGTCACGATGACATTCACTTGTACGAGCGCGGTTGTGGATCGAAAACCTAGAACGTCGGGCTGGGCTGTGGAAGCGGTGGCGAAGACTGCGGATACGAGCAAGGACACAGCAAGGATGCTGGCCGTCATGGCAGTTGTCGAACACGTTCAGTCTATCAAGGGCTCGATCCTGCTACAATGCAACGCGGACCAACGCAACATGACCGACCGGGAACGTTTCCACGCCTCGATGCAGTACGGCGCGGTTGACCGCGCGCCCTTCCACGAATTTCCCTGGCCCACCTGGCCCGAAACCGATGAGCGGTGGGCCGCCGAAGGCGGCTACGACCCTCAGCACACCAGCTTCGGCTGCGATAAGTGGGTGATCGAGTTCAAGTGGTTCTATCCGACCCCCCCGTTCGATCGCGAAGTCCTCAGCGAAGACGAGAACACGGTCACCTACGTCGAAAGCCAGGGCATCGTGGTGCGGGAATTCAAGAACAACCCGCTCAGCTCGATGCCGCAATTCGTGCGTTTCCCGGTCCAGACGCGCGACGAGTTCCGCAAGTTCTGGCGCGAGCGCATGCAGCCGGATCTGGCGGCGCGCATCGGGCCGGACTGGCGCGCCCAGATGAGGAAGTTCAAGGACCGCGACTACCTGTTCGTAGTGCTGGCGGACCGCTGGGGCGGTTTCTTCGGCGGCCCACGCAACCTGGTGGGCGTCGAAACGCTCTGCATGATGTTTCGCGACGACCCCGCCTTCGTCGAAGAGATGATGGACGCAACAGCCGATTTCCTCATCGCCATGCTCGGTCAAATGCTTGAGGAAACCTCCATCGACGTGCTGGGTTTCTGGGAGGACATGGGCTACAAGTCGGGGCCGCTGATTTCTCCCGCCATGGTGAAGAAGTTCATGGCGCCGCGCTACCGGCGCGTAGTCGATTTCGCCCGCGCGCACGGCGTGCAGTGGTTCTGCCTGGACAGCGACGGCAAGGTGGATTCACTAGTGCCTATCTGGCTCGACGCCGGCATCGACATCCTCTATCCCTTCGAAGTGCAGGCCGGCATGAATGTCGTTGAGCTTCGCAAGCGCTTCGGACGTGACCTCCGTATGTGGGGCGGAGTCGACAAGCGCGCTTTGCTGCACGGCCGCGCGGAGATCGAAGCGGAAGTCGATCGACTGCGAGATCTTATCCATGACGGCGGCTACGTCCCCATGCTGGACCACAGCGCGCCGCCAGACATTTCTTACGCGAACTACTGTTACTACATGGAACGGCTCAAAGCGGCCCTATAAGGACAGTCGGAATCGCGCCCCGAGCAAGGTGCAGGAGGTCCCGGCACGAAGCCGGGAAACCATGCCCGCTGGAATCAGCCATGCATCGCCGGCCTTGAACCCGGCGGCGTCGAGAAACCCAGTTCCGTCCAGCACAATCAGGATCAGCCCGCCCGCCAACTCGCAGCCGTCCTCCGCCGTCACTCGCAACCGCTCCACCGCGAAATGCCCGCATTGGACAAGCAACTCGCGGTCCCCAGCGACCGTCCCCGGCTCAACTCTCAGAGGGCCTGGCCGTAAGTGGGCGACATCCACGGCTTTTTCCACATGCAATTCGCGAGGGCGGCCGTAGTCATACAACCGGTAAGTAACGTCGGAATTCTGCTGGATTTCGCAGAGCGCAATTCCCGCACCGATGGCGTGAATCACTCCCGCGGGTGTGAACAGCACATCGCCCGCCGATACCGGCACCCAGTTGAGCAGACTCTCTATTTCTCCGGACAGCGCCGCTTCACGGAGGCGTTCGCGCGAAACCGGTTCGCGCAAACCGTGGGCAATTCGCGCGCCAGGCTCGGCCCGCAAAATCACCCACATCTCCGTCTTCCCGCAGGAATCCTCATGCTGCCGTGCGTACTCGTCGCCCGGATGTACCTGCACGGAAAGCGCCTCGCTTGTGTAGAGGAACTTCACCAGCAGCGGCAACCGGACGCTTTCTGGATGCTCGAGCCAGATTTCGCCGATCTTCTCCTCCACGTCGCGGTGCCAGGGCTCCAGCTTCGTCACGCCCCAAACTTTGGGAACCGGCCTCGGAACCAAACGCACCGCGGCGGAGTCCATCAGGAAGCACCTCGCACGAACTTCTCCAGGCGGTCCATGCCGCGTTCCAACTGCGCCATCGAGGCGGCATAGGAAATACGGATGTGCTCCGAGGTGCCGAAAGCGTCGCCGGGCACAACAGCAAGTAGTTCCTGCTCCAGCAGGCGCGAGGCAAAATCGCTCGCGTTGGCGCACGCCATCCGCGTCATGGCTTCGTTGACATTCGGGTAGACGTAAAAAGCGCCTTGTGGAGGGCGAATGGACATGCCCGGCATGGCGGTCAGCCGCGACAGTACATACTCGCGCCGCCCGCGGTATTCAGCCAGCATGCGGGCAACCGAGTCCTGCGGCCCGCTCAGAGCCTCCAGAGCCGCCGCCTGCGCCACGGATGTCGGACTGGTGGTGGTGTGGCTCTGCAGCCGCGTCATGGCGCGGATCAGCGGTTCCGGTGCCAGCCCGTAGCCGATGCGCCACCCCGTCATGGCGTAAGTCTTCGACACCGAACCCGAAATGATCAGGTTCTCATGCGCCGCCTTGTGCGAGCCGGCCGAATAGAGTGGCGCGTCGTACAGGAAACGCGCGTAGCTCTCATCGCTCAACACCCAAATGCCGCGCGCGTGCGCCAGGTCCAGGATGGCTTCGAATTCCGTCTTTTCGACAACCGCGCCCGTGGGGTTTGACGGCGAGTTGATGATAATCAAGCGTGTGCGCGCCGTAAGCGCGGCTTCGATCAGCGCCGCCGTCACGCGGAATCCATCGGATTCAAGGGTCTGCACGTAGACCGGCCGCCCGCCGGCATACTCCACCACGTCGCGGTATGTCATCCAGAAAGGCACTGGGATTACGGCTTCGTCGCCCGGATCGACGAGCGACTGGATGGCGTTGAATATGACGTGTTTTCCCCCCACCGAGATCATGCACTCTTCAGGTGCGTACCGGGAGCCGAAATCGGCCTCGTGCCGCCGGCAAACGGCCTCGCGCAGCTCGGGAATCCCGCCGATAGCCGTATAGCGCGTGAAGTTCCGCTCAATGGCCGCTAACGCCGCGCGCTTGGCGTTGTCCGGAGTCGGAAAATCCGGTTCGCCTACGCCAAGATCGACCACGTCCGCACCCTGCCTGCGCAAACGCTCGGCGGCGGCAGCCGCTTTCGCGGTCGAGGAGAGCTTTATGGAACCAAGGCGTTCGGACAGACGCATTTCGGCGGTCATCGTCTTTCCTGTTTGTCCCCCAGCAACCGGTCCCGTAAACGCGCTTCGACCAGCGGCGGCACCAATCCCGAAATGTTCCCACCCAGGCCGATCACCTGCTTGACCAGCCGCGAACTGACGAAGCTGTAAGCCTCGCCCGCCATGAGGAATACCGTTTCGATGTCCGGGCGCAGACGACGATTCATCAGCGCCATCTGCAGTTCATATTCGTAGTCCGAAATGGCGCGTATGCCGCGCAGCAAGGCCGTGGCGCCGCGCTGGGAAGCATAGTCGACCAGCAAGCCGTTGAACGAGTCCACTTCCACGTTCGGATAAGCTTTCACCGACTGCGCCAACATCTCCCTGCGCTCAGCCACGCTGAATAATGGCTCTTTGGCGTCGTTGCTGAGAATGGCTACGATCAGCCGGTTGAAAAGCCGCGAGCCGCGTTCGATCAAGTCCAAATGACCGTAAGTGATAGGATCGAAAGAGCCAGGATAGATGGCCACGGAACCTTGATTGGGATTGGGCAAGAGGTATCTCCGTTACTAGCCGAGGTTCTACTCAATTCTAGCGAACATTGGAGGCGAGTCTCACTATGGATGACCGGATTTATGACGTCCGCACCCGCGTTCCAGGCCCCCGGGGAGCGCTGCCCCTGACGCCGGACCTGCTCCGCAATCATCCCTCGGGCGACGTCTTCGGTTGGACCATGGATGCCGCCATGGGTTGGGATCCCTCCAAGCTGGGTTCGCCCGAAGTGCTGATCCTCAGCACGCACGGCGGTTTCCGTGCCCCCGATGGCACGCCTATCGCGCTCGGCTACCACACGGGGCACTACGAGGTCGGCCTGCTGGTGGAGGCCGCTGCGCGCGAGTTGAAGGAGCGCGGTGCTGTGCCTTTCGCCGGCTATTGCACCGATCCCTGCGACGGCCGCACGCAGGGCACCGCGGGTATGTTCGACAGCTTGGCCTACCGCAACGACGCCGCCACGGTCCTCGGCCGCCTGATCCGGTCGCTGCCCACGAGGAGCGGAGTCGTGGGCATCGCCACCTGCGATAAGGGTTTGCCGGCCATGATGATGGCTCTGGCGGCCGCGCGCGATCTACCGTGTGTGCTGGTGCCGGGCGGCGCCACCCTGGGCCCCGAAAAAGGCGAGGACGCCGGACAGGTGCAGTCGATCGGCGCACGCTATTCGCAAGGCGAAATCTCGCTCGAATACGCCGCCGAGGTCGCCTGCCGGGCCTGCGCGTCCCCCGGCGGCGGCTGCAATTTTCTGGGAACCGCTGGAACGTCGCAGGTGATCGGTGAAGCGCTCGGCATGACCATTCCGCACGCGGCGCTGGCACCCAGCGGCCACCCGGTCTGGCTCGACATGGCGCACCGATCCGCCCAGGCTGTGCTTACTCTCATCGGGCGCGGCATCCACATGAAGGACATCCTCACCCAGGCAAGCGTGCGCAACGCGATGGTGGTGCATGCAGCCTTCGGCGGCTCCACCAACCTGATCCTGCACCTGCCCGCCATCGTCTTTTCCGCTGGCCTGGCGCGCCCCGGCGTGGCCGATTGGATCGAAGTAAATCGCCAGACGCCGCGCCTGGTCGATGTCCTGCCTAACGGGCCGCGCAACCATTTCACCGTGGAAGTGTTCCTGGCCGGCGGCGTCCCCGAGGTGATGCTGCATCTGCGGCGGGCCGGGTTGCTCGATCTGAAAGCCATGACCGTGAGCGGCCGCACGCTGGGTGAAAACCTCGACGAGTGGGAAGGTTCCGAACGCCGCGCCAAACTTCGCGCCACGCTCAAAGACCGTAACGGCATCGACCCGGACGACGTCATCTTCTCGCCCGATGAAGCGCGCCGGCGTGGCATCACGTCCACCGTGTGCTTCCCCACCGGCAACCTTGCCCCGGAAGGTTCGGTGGTGAAGTGCACCGCAATCGACCCGAGCGTAGTGGACACCGACGGCGTCTACCGCAAACGCGGACCGGCTCGCGTGTTCACTACCGAGGCCGCAGCCATCGAAGCCGTCAAGGCTGGCGAAATCCAGCCCGGCGACATCCTGGTGCTCGCCGGCCGCGGGCCCATGGGCACCGGCATGGAGGAGACCTTCCAACTAACGAGCGCGCTCAAGTACCTGAGCTACGGCAAACAGATCGCGCTCATCACCGATGCCCGTTTCAGCGGCGTCTCCACGGGTGCCTGCATCGGCCACGTCTCACCCGAAGCACTCGCCGGCGGTCCCATCGGCAAGCTGCGCGACGGCGACATGATCGAAATTGTGATCGACCGCGTGCGCCTGGAGGGCAGAATCAACCTGGCCGAACAAAACGCCGAAAAGATACTGGCTGAACGCCCGCCTCACCCGGGGCTTGCACCCGACGAGCGCCTGCCCGATGCAACGCGGCTATGGGCCGCTCTTCAGCAGGTAAGTGGGGGAAGTTGGGGCGGCGCGGTGTATGACGTCGAAGCCATCCTACGTGCTCTCGGCGTCAACCCGGCGTCGTAATTCCCTGGCGGCCTGTTCCGGATCCACGGCTCCGCAAATCGCCGAAACCACGGCGACACCGTCGGCACCGGCACGGATTACCTCCGCTGCGTTCGCCGCCGAGATGCCGCCGATTCCCACCAGCACCTGGCGCGAAACCGTGCGCAGCCGCCGGAGCCCGTCAAGCCCCCACTCCGGGGCCGTGTCCGTTTTGGTGGGTGTCGAAAACACGGGGCTGACACCGTAATATGCCGCGCCCAACCCCTCGGCTTCCGCAGCCTGTTCCATCGTTTCAATCGAAAGCCCGATCAGGGCCTCCGGGCCGAGCAACCTGCGCGCATCGCGGAAATCCATGTCCGATTGCCCGATGTGCACACCATCGGCGCCCACGGCCAGCGCCACATCCACGCGGTCGTTTATGATCAGGGGGACCGCGAACGGCTCCAGCAGCTTCTTCAGTCTCCGGCCAAGTTCCACAAACTCTCGCGTGCCGCACTCTTTTTCACGAAGTTGTACTGCTGTGACACCGCCGCGCACGGCGGCGCACACGAGGTCTTCAATCGGTCGCGCGCCCGCAATGTGGCGGTCCGTTACGAGGTACAGACGCCAGTCGGCGGGCCGCTTCATGATTCCTCGGCGCGCAGGCGGCGCTGGATGTCGGCTTCCTGCACGAGGTACAACGCGTCGAGAAAGCGCATTTGGAAACTGCCCGGCCCCGCAGCGCGTTCGGCCGCCATCTCGCCCGCGATGCCCATGACGGCCATGGCATGAGCGGCCGCCTCCCTCGCCGACGGATTCACCGCCGCGAAGGCGCCCACCAGTGCCGTCGCCGTGCAGCCGAGACCAGTCACGCGGGGCATCATCGGATGCCCGTTGTGGATGCAGGCGAGGCTGTCGCCGGCAACGATCAAGTCCGTCGCGCCGCTCACCACGACCACGCACCGGCAGCGTTCCGAAAGGCTTCTCGCAGCATCCAAGGCCTGGTCCGGCATGTGTGTGCTGTCGACGCCTCTGGTGCTTTCCCCGGCGCCGGCGAGGGCCCGAATCTCGCTCGCGTTGCCGCGGACAATGGCGGGTTCGGCTTCTTTGAGCAGCCGCTCGGCCGTCTCCGTACGAAACCTCGTGGCGCCCGCGCCCACCGGGTCGAGCACGACCGGAATCGAGCGCTTCCGGGCCGCACCTGCCGCTTTCACCATGGCTTCGATCCACGCCGCGCTGAGCGTCCCGATGTTCAGCACCAGCGCGCCCGCCATCGACGCCATTTCTTCGACCTCTTCGATCGCGTGCGCCATCACGGGACTCGCTCCGATCGCCAACAACGCGTTGGCGCTCGAGTTCATCACCACGTAGTTCGTAATGTTGTGTATTAGCGGCGCCGTGGAGCGGATACGCTCCACGTCCCGCCATATGGCCTCGTAATTCATCTTTCTAACACCACCCTAATACAAAAACCTCGTCAGCCTGAACTGTGTAGGTTTTCTTAAGCTATCAAATGCGGCGGCAGAAAAAACTACGCAGTTCAGGCTGACGGGGTTTTGGCGTATCAGCCGCGCTACAATGAAGTTTCCCCATGCAAGTGAACGAAATCGACCTGAAAAAGACCGTCAACCTGCCTCGCACGGACTTCTCCATGAAGGCCAACCTCCCGCAGACTGAGCCGCTGATCCTGGCCAAGTGGGAACAGGAGAAGCTGTACTCTCAGATCCGCGCCGCGCGCGCCGGCCGTCCCGTTTTCGTCCTGCACGACGGCCCGCCCTACGCCAACGGCAACATCCACCTGGGCACGGCTTTCAACAAGATTCTGAAGGACTTCATCGTGAAGTCCAAGAACATGGCGGGCTTCGACGCCCCGTACGTCCCGGGTTGGGATTGTCACGGCCTGCCCATCGAAATCAAGGTCGACAGCGAGCTCGGCAAGAAGAAAGCCACCATGTCGGCAACCGAGATCCGCGCCGCCTGCCGTGCTTACGCGCAGAAATACGTCGACATCCATCGCCGCGAATTCAAACGCCTCGGCGTACTGGGCCAGTGGGAAGACCCCTACCTCACCATGACGGCGCAGTACGAAGCTGTCATCGCGCAGGCTTTCGTCGATTTCCTCGATAAGGGATACGTCTACAAGGGCCTCAAGCCGGTGCACTGGTGTATGCGCTGCCGTACGGCGCTGGCCGAAGCCGAAGTTGAGTACGAAAACCACTCCAGCCCATCTATCTGGGTGCGGTTCGCCCTGACCTCCAAGGCTTCCAAGATAGACCCGGCGCTTGCCGGCCGGCGCGTCTACGGTCTCATCTGGACCACAACGCCCTGGACCATCCCGGCCAACATGGCCATCGCCTTCCACCCGAAATTCACTTACGTGGCGGTGGATGTGGAGGGCGATGTCTACATCGTCGCCGAAGACCTTTTGAAAACCACGGCCGAGAAGTGCCGCTGGACGTCGCCCAAGACGGTCGCCACCTTTACCGGCGACCGCCTGGAAGGCGCCGTCTTCCGCCATCCGTTCATCGAGCGCGATAGCGTGGGCATCCTGGCCGATCACGTCACGCTGGACCAGGGCACCGGCGCCGTACACACCGCGCCCGGCCACGGCCAGGAGGACTATGCCGTCGGACGCCAGTATGGCATCAACATCTACTGTCCCGTGGACGCCTCCGGACGGTTGTTCCAAGCCGAAGGCGCCGATGGCAGCCTTCCCGAAGAACTGATCGGCCAAACGGTCTGGGACGCCAACCCCACCGTAGTTGGAATCCTCCGGGACAAGGGCGCGCTCCTGGCCGAAAAGTCCATCGAGCATAGCTACCCGCACTGCTGGCGCTGCCACAAACCCACCATTTTCCGCGCCACCGAACAGTGGTTCATCGGATTGGATCGCAATGACCTGCGCTCGAATGCCATCCAAGCCATCAAGAACGTGCACTGGCTTCCCGGCTGGGGCGAGGAGCGCATTGCGAACATGATTGCCACGCGCCCCGACTGGTGCATCTCGCGCCAGCGCGTGTGGG
Source organism: uncultured Solibacteraceae bacterium (assembly GCA_964384215.1). GTDB lineage: Bacteria > Acidobacteriota > Terriglobia > Bryobacterales > Bryobacteraceae > JAJFUV01. The sequence continues at coordinate 53,806 of CAYLLB010000023.1, forward strand.
GCGTGCCCATCGTGGTCTTCTACTGCGAGAAGTGCGGCGAACCTCTCACCGACAAGAAGGTCCTCGACGGCGTAGTGAAGCTTTTCGCCGAGCACACCGCCGACGTCTGGTACGAACGTTCAGTCGAAGAGTTGACCGGCGGTGCCAGGTGTCCCAAGTGCGGCGCCTCGAGTTTCCGCAAAGAAACCGACATCCTCGATGTCTGGTTCGACTCCGGCTCCAGTCACATGGCCGTTCTCAACGACCGCTATAAGCTGCCCTGGCCCGCCGACCTGTACGTAGAGGGCGGCGACCAGTACCGCGGCTGGTTCCACTCCTCGCTGCTGGTGGGCGTGGGCCTGCGCGGGAACTCGCCTTATCGCCAGTGCGCCACGCACGGCTGGACCCTCGACGCCGAAGGCCGGGCCATGTCCAAGTCCATCGGCAACGTCATCGAACCTGCGACCGTCGTGAAGAAGTACGGTGCGGACGTTCTGCGTCTGTGGGTGGCATCGGTCGAGTTCACCGAAGACGTACGCATCTCGGAAACCATCCTGGCGCGCCTATCGGAAGCCTACCGCAAGATCCGCAACACGTTCCGGTACGCGCTCGGCAACCTCTGCGATTTCGACCCGTCCCGCGACGCCGTGCCGGTCCCGGAAATGCTCGAGATCGACCAGTGGATTCTGGTGCGTGCCGAGCAACTGGTGGAGCGATGCCGCGGCTTCTACGAGCAGTTCAGCTTCCACCGCGCCTATCAGGCTCTGTATAACTTCTGCACCATCGATCTCAGCTCGCTCTACTTCGACGTGCTCAAGGACCGTCTGTACACGGCCGCGCCCAAGTCGGTCGAGCGCCGCAGTGCCCAGACCGCCCTGTACCGCCTGACCAGCGCGCTGGTGAGGCTGTTGGCCCCGCTGGTGAGCTACACGGCTGAGGAGGCGTGGAAGCATTTCACGGCAGCCACAGGGTCTGCCTCGAGCGTGCACCTCACCGAGTTCCCCACCCCATCGGATCTGACCGAAGGCCTCACCGAAGAGCATCGCGCCCGCGCCGCCAATTGGGAGCGCCTCGTCGAAGTGCGCGACAGTGTGCTGAAGAGCCTCGAAGTCGCGCGCCAGGAGAAATTCATCGGTGCGCCCCTGGAGGCCCGTGTCAGCCTCACCGCCGACGACACGCTTTATCCGCTGCTAGAGGCCTATCAGTCGCAATTGCCCATGTTGTTCATCGTCAGCCAGGTGAAGTTGAAACGGAAGAAGAACGCTACTCTGGCTGTGCACATCGAACACGCCGACGGCGCCAAGTGCGAGCGCTGCTGGAAGTACGCGACCACCATCGGCGCGGACCGCCGTTTCCCGACTATCTGCGCGACTTGCGCCAAAGCTGTCGCGGAAATCGCCGGTGTCTGATATGCGCCGCTGGCTGGTGGCCTTTACCCCCGCCGTAACAGTGTGGGCGCTCGACCGCGTTACGAAGATCGCCGTCGAGCGCACCATTGCGCTTTACGAGACGCATCGCATTATTCCCGGCTTCTTCAACCTCGTGCACTCGCGCAACCAGGGTGCCGCCTTCGGCATGTTTGCAGGCAGTTCCAGCCCTTACAGGCCCGTTTTGCTGGTGGGAGTAACAGGGTTGGTGCTGGCCGCGGTAGCTCTGCTCCTGGTGCGTATTGTCGCCGGCAAGACCGCCGGAGGAACCGCGGCGCGCTGGGGACTTTCGCTTGTGCTCGGCGGGGCGCTGGGTAACTTCTACGACCGCCTTGTGCAGGGCACGGTCACCGATTTCCTCGAGTTCTACGTGGGCAGGTTCGTCTGGCCCGCTTTCAACGTGGCCGACGCCGCGATCACCGTCGGCGCACTGCTCGTGGCGCTTGAAATGTGGCGCACCCCCAGCGCCGGAGAAGCTAAATGCACCCGAAACTAATCACTGTCGGCGACTTCTTCATTCCCAGCTACGGCTTCTTCGTCGCGTTAGGATTTCTGTCGGGCCTGTGGATGGCCACGCGGCTGGCGCGCCGCCAAGGGCTCAGCTCAGACCTGATCGTGAACCTGAGCGTCTATTGCGCGCTGACCGGCGTGGTGGGCGGCAAACTGCTCATGGTTCTGTTCGACCTGGATTTCTACATGCGCAATCCGGGAGAACTGTTTTCGTTGACGACCTTGCGCGCCGGCGGGGTGTTCTATGGCGGGTTGGTGCTGGCGCTACTCGTGGCGATCATTTACATGCGGCGTGTGAAGCTGCCCGGATGGCGCACGGCGGACGCGCTCGCCCCGGGCGTCGCGTTGGGTCACGCCATCGGACGCATCGGGTGTTTCATGGCCGGCTGCTGCTGGGGATCGGAGTGTCACCTTCCGTGGGCCGTGACATTCAGCAATCCCGATACCCACGAGATGTTCGGGACACCCCTGAACGTGCCGCTGCATCCGGCGCAACTCTATCAGTCCGTCGCAGAGGCCCTGATCTTCGCGCTGCTGTGCTGGCGTTTCTCCAAGCCTCACGAGCCCGGCTTCATCCTTGGCCTGTACCTCATGCTCACGTCCACGGGCCGGTTCCTGATCGAGTTCGGGCGCTTCCACGAGCAGGCGCTGCCCTTCGGCGGCCCGCTCAGCAACGGGCAATGGATCTCCCTGGCGATCTTCGCCATCGGCTTTTACGTCGTGCGCCGATCCCGCCCCACGCTCAAGCGAGCCGTATGACTCAATTAAGGCCGTGTTCCGGCTCCATAGACCAGGGAATTCGCCAACGCCTTTGAGACATCCCCGCTCTGGGGCTAAGGGACTTCTGTCGGCATGGTGGCCACAATGCTGTGGCCCGTGCGGTGCCCGGCAATCCAGGGAGACAGCATCAGGAATGGATAGTTGGAGATCCTGACCACGATGCGGTCTTCCGTGGTGCCCACGTCTTCCCTGGTCACGGTCACCATACTGCGAGTGAGACCGAAAATTCCGGTAGTCCTGCCCTCCGGCGTCCAAGGCTGGCCGAACATGACCATGTTCTGGATGGGGAGGGGATCGCTGTAGTTGACCGCGCCGTAACGGCATGCATTGCGCGCGCGCTCCACCAGCGTTTCGTGCAGAAACAACATTTGCGCGATATCGAAGACCCCGATTATGAGGGCCAGGAACGTTAACAGCACGAACACGCTCTCCAACATCGCGCCGCCCCGGCGAGCGCGCCGGCAGTCCGCAGGGTTACTTGCCGGATGGCTTCTCATGGCGCAAAGTTCCCTATGTAGCATACTGTCATGCTCGGCTTTCCTCGCAGGTCTATCGTTCCGAACAGGGAATTGATCCTGTATTCCGATACAGCCACGCGCACCTGGCGCGGCACCCCTCTGTCCATCGTAACCGTGACACCGATGTTCGACGCTGTTAGTCCGGGAGCCACGGGACGGGTACCGCCCGCCGGATTCCCGTAAACCGCCATGTTGCGTACCGCCGCGAGATAAGCCGTGGAAGGAGTCGCAGTCGAGGAATTATACGTTCGGAGCGAAGCGTAGCGCGCAGCACCGCGGACGGCGCTTTGCAGGTTGTTGTAGATGTAGTAGGAGTACCCAAACCGGAATCCGCCTGTGAACAGCGGAAACACCACGACAAACGCAAGCGCGAACTCCAGCATCGCGTTGCCCCGCTGGCGCTGCAACGCTCCTTGCGACACTTCATCAGGGCGCGTCTTCACGGAAGCAACCTCACTACATAGGCGCCCGGCAGACCCCCACCGCTGTGCGACGCCCCCTGCACATATGCGCCGATATATTCCGCGCAGAAGGGTTTGTTGCCTCCCGCCGGGTACTCGGAGGGGAGAAGCAGGAAGAAGGCCCCGTATCCCAGAAGGGTGTAATTTGGATGCCAGGTGTTGATCGGCGCCACCACGATCCGGCGGCCATTGCCCGCATTGCGCGTGATGTATTGCGCGAAAGTCGCAGACGTCGAATCCGTGTCCTGGTAGATCCGTTCGATGAGCGAATCGCGCTGCGTCTGCTTCGCGCCGCCGGTCATGATCACTGTGTCGCCAATGTCGCGGACGATGGTTTGGTAATTGTCTACGATCGCTGCCCGTATATTGGCCGATGAATTTTCCTCGATGAACCCGCGTTCCTCACCTCCTCCGGCGTTCGACAGGGTGACATAGGTGGCCTCATTGTCACCGTCACAAGTATTGTGGTTCAGCTTTGGACTGGAGGCCCAGCGCAGTGTGTAAATTCCGCCCTTAACCAGGCCGAAATCTGGCCCGGTGGTGTTGTGCGCCATCGGCGAGAACGGAAACAGTCCCTCTTTGAACGTCGTCTTAGATACCTGGCCCGCGATGGCTCTGGCCGACACATTCTTGGTTGAGTCGGGCGAAATGAACCGGGTGAAATAGACCGGCGCCGCCACTGTAGCTCTCACCCTGGCGTAGATATAGCCGGCGCCATTGGCGGGAGAAGCCACCCAGGGACCGGTCGGGGAAGTGGAAAAATCCGTTTGAGTGGTCGTGAACGCCTTGGTGGCCATGTTCCAACGGTTGGCGTTGTTCGTGACGGCAGTGCGGGCCCGGTCAAACCCGGTTGTGGTGCCGTCGAGTTCCAGCGCCGCCGACAAGGCGGCCGTATCTACATGGGCCTGAACTTCGTTACGGACGATGTAAAGCCGGCCTACATCAACCGCCAGCCCAACCATGCCAATCATGACAATGCAACACGCCCCCGCGGTAATGAGCGTGAAGCCGCGTTGGCCTGCGCGGCTGGGGTTTGATCGTTGTGGCTTCACGTGTTGACAAACCTCCATCAGTAATTCTATTGCGGGAGCGAAAGCGAGCCACTCGGGAGAGTCCCTTAGTATGCCTTCAAAAACCAACCCAATATGCACTAAAGGTTTCAAGGCCTTCCCGGCGTGCTCCCGGCATGGCCGCCGCTGGCTAGAGTGTGTTACGTAGCTTAAGTGAGCAGGCAGATCCCGGTCTAAATGGGCGAATCGACGGATGTACTCCGCCGCGAGTCAAACTCATACTGAGAATGGCACCAGTGACCCCGCCCGAATCCGGAGCGTGGGCGATGGCGAGGCAGCAGGGACGGCCCGGACTCCTTACCTCAGCGTGACCACCGCTGCGTAGCGCGACCGCCGTAACAGCGGACCGCCCTTCTGCCGCGCCGTATGCCCGGGACCCGGCAGTGCCGGCCGTTCCCGTTCATGTTCACTGCTGGAATCCCGTGCGCTTGACCAGTTCGTCGACCTTGTCGGCGATGACCTCCTCGATCGCCGGATGGAAAGGCCCAGGATAGTCCTCCTGGTTCATCGCGCCTCCGCCTTCGTAACCGCCTTCCTTCAGCACCCGCAGCGAAGGAATGTAGGCGAAGATGTCGTTCGAATAACCGGCCACCCAGGTGGTTTCCCACCCATATTGCGCCTTCAAGCGCAACGCATAATCGGACACGACCTCGCCGCCCAGAAAGATGATCTTCAGTGCGTGCCCGAACTGCCAGACTTGCACAGGGTAGGGATAGTGGTCCATCAGCTTCCCGTCGCGCTCGATCAGTTTCAACAGACGCTCCACATGCTGCCGGTCAAACCCGGTTGCATTGTCCAGCGCTTTCCGAAGCTCCTCCCGTGATGGTGGTTTCTGAAAGGGTACGTCCACACGCGCGAAAGCAGCATGAATCGCTCCTGTCAGCGGCGTCATCTTTGACCGCAGGACTTCGTCCACTGCCGCTGCCAGGATCCGTCCATAGCCTTGGGCCAGTTCCACCGTGCGGCGCGGCAGAGCGTTGGCATCGGCGCCGCAACCCTGGACGAACATCGCCACCGCGCCCGGGTGCGCCTTCTCGATCTCCGCCTGGGCATAACCGGGCCAGTCGCCGCTCACCTGGTAATCGGAAAGCGCGGTTGCGTGGCAAGCGTATCCCACCACGATGGCCACCAACCCTCCACCGGCATTGCACACTCTCAGCACGGGAACATCCTGGTCGACCACTCCGGGCAGCGAGCGTCTCATCGACGCACGCCGCCGGTTCACGGCGATGCCTGCCAACCCCTGGCCGAACGCCAGCGTCGCCGGTTCCAGGTTCTGAATCGCCCGCCCGGCCGCCTCCACTGCCTTGTCAATGACGCTCGAGGTATATCGCTCGACGACTGCCGCCTGAGCGCCATCGAGCGGGTAGAGGCTTGGAATCGTCCCTCGCCGCACCAGGGGCGCGCTGTGGTTGTGCGCTTCGTTGAATACCACCCTCGCGCGCGGAATGCCGGACTGCTTTTCGCAGCGCTCCGCCACCGGGTCCCAGATTTCGCGGTGGGTGTCCACCAGGTCGGCCGTGACCAAAACGGATGTCGCGCCCGTTCCGTCCTGGAGCGCCAGCGCCTTAATGTAGATCGGTTCCCTGACACCCTCCGAAGGATGCCTGCGGAAGCCGAAGCCGGCCATCCAGATCGGCTCGCCCGGGGTGATAGCGACTTTCGCGACGCCCGCCTTCCAGCCTCCCGGACCCTGCGTTTGGGCGGCAGCCACGCTACTGAGTAGGGCCGCCAGCACGGCTACGAATTGAAACGCCCTTCTCCGGTTCATGCCATCGCCACTTCCTGTTTGGCATCTTCGAAGGTAACACGCCACCCGCTGCGCAGAGCCGCGATGGTCATGCAGTGTGCCACCGAATGGTCGTATCCGGCTCGGACTCCTGCCACCGGCTCGCGGCGGCTCCGGATGCACTCCATCCAGTTGCGCATGTGCGCCAGCACCGAAACTTCGGCTCCTGTGTTGGCCGCACTGGTAGGCCGGAAAGCGTTCGGGACTAATGTGGCTTCGACAGCCATGTTCGGCTGCATTCCCGCCTTCCCCGCTTCAACGTTGGTGAGGCCACCATCGGCGGAGACGTGCGTCGTGGTCAGGTCGAGCGTGCCGCGATTCGAGAAGAACAACTCGTTCTCCCGGCCGGAGGCATTGCCCATCCGGGCCGGGAAGAGGACCTGGAAGCCCTTCGCGGGATTGTTCAACGGTCCGTAGTCGAGAACCGCCCTCACCATATCGGGATTCGTGCGTCCGTCGTGATTGCGCAAGCCGTCGACGGGCTTTCCGTTGAGCTTGCCGGCGAATGCGACTCCTTCTTCCCGGCGGCGGCTCCAGATGTCGGAGACCGCCCGGAATTCGAAGTTCAACTCCGGCGCCAGTTTGGCGAAGGCCGCTAGCAGCGCGTCCTTGGCGCGATCCGAGAAATCCACTATGCCACTCCGACGCGGTCGTTAGCGCCGACGATCCTGGCGTAGCTGGCGGCGCTCCAGCCAATAGTGCTGCTCAGGATGAATCTGCGTGAAATCGGCATAGTCTTGACCATCCTTGGTCCGGGCCGCTCAGCCGGCACCCCGCTTGCCGCTCTCCTCCGCGGGAACGGACGCTCCGCTTTGGCTAGCCTGGACAGTTGCCGGCGATTGATGCGGTCTGTTTGCCTGATTTCCGCTTAGGCATTCACCAGTTCGCCGGCGTGCCTTTGAACCTTCCGCATCGCTTCGGCAATCTGCTCCATTTCGCTCCGTTTTCCGAGCAACACGTTCTGCGTCAACCAAACGAATTCCGCGCAGACTCTGTCGTTGACCGGGCAATGGTTGCGTTCTTCCAACTGCGCGATCTCCTGGCTGGAGTAAACCCGCTGGTAACCACGGCTGTGCAATGCGTTTTTCAGGTACTTCACTTTGTTCAGGGGTCCGTAACCACTGCCCGCCGGAATGCCTTCCGCGTGCAGAGCTTTCAGGAACTTGGCTCTCGGCAAGCCAGCGAACTGCTCCTTGTCGTACCTCAGCATGTAAAGGTGGTACGCGTTGCGCGTACAACCTTCGTGCATACGTGCCGGTATGATGCCGGGGATTTCGCGCAACAGGCTTGTGAGATACTGCGCGTTCTGCTCGCGGGTCTTGGCTTGCTGTTCCAGGCGCGTCAACTGCGCCAGCAGCATCGCCGCCTGGAACTCCGTGATGCAAAACTTGGTGCCGTGCATGAAGTCGGTCATGTTGCCGTTGTAATGCGCGGCGAAGCACTTGCGATAAACGTCTTCGTCGTTGGTGAGGATGGCCCCGCCTTCGCCGCAATTCAGGTTCTTCGAAGCCTGGAAACTGAAGCAGCCGGTCGTGCCGTACGTGCCTGCTTTGCGGTTGCGCCATTCCGAAAGATGGCTCTGGCAGGTATCTTCGATCACTGCCACATTGTGTTTCTTCGCCACGGGGAGGATCGAGTCCAGGTCCGCAACCGAGCCGGCCAAATGCACGGGGATGATCGCCGCAGTGCGCTCCGTGATCGCGCCTTCGATCTTGTGCGCGTCGATCAGGCCCGTCTCCAGGTCAGAATCGACGAACACCGGCAGGGCATGCACGTTGAGGATGACATTCAGCGTGGCCACAAAGGTGTATGGCGGCAGGATGACCTCATCGCCTGGCCCCACGCCCAACGCCGCGAGCGACGATTGCAGCGCGCCCGTCCCGCTCGAGGTGGCGATACAGAACTTCGCTCCCGTCAGGCGTCCGTAGGTTTCCTCGAACCGCTTCACATTCGCTCCGCTCGTGCGATTCCACTTGCCGCTTCTCACCACCGCAACCAGCGCTTCCTCTTCCGTTTGGTCGAACACAGGCCAAGCGGGGAAGCGCCCTGTACGGACTGCCTTGCCTCCCAACAGCGCCGGTTTCCCAGCCTCGCCATTCATCGTGTTCGCTGCCAAGCCCACCGCGGGCGCGGCCAGCAGACTCCTTCGCGTTACTGTGTTCATCGCGTTCATCCTCCCTACGTGCATGAATCGGGCCGGCAGCGAACGAAGTAGCCTCACATCCTTCCGTCCGCACACTTTAAGCCGGTCTTCCAGCCATTGGCCTTGAAATGCTCATTCCGGCGGGGGTTCGGCAGTGCTGCGCAAACCGTCCACAAATCGAGTCTACATCTTCCCAGCCCTGTTCGAGCCTTGGCAAGTGTTCTTCTTGGAACGTCAAACGGCCAGTTTGTTTACAAATGAAATAAACTCGGAACGCAGTGATTGACTGCGTACACACAGAGGGGATACCTTACGTTATTACCTATGGTACCTTCATCAGCACCGCGAGTGCGCGGCGGTCGCGCGCTAGCGTGTCCTGCTGGAAGCAGAGAATCACACGGGCCGATCACGACTCCGGACTCACGTCGTGGTGCTATTGTTCTACGGGTGAGTTATTGCGGTGGCCTGCTCATCGCCTTTGACGCGCCGTGCTGTCAACGGCTCGAGTGAAGGACCTATAGAGATAATCTTTGTCTCCTGTTGCGTGGGAGAACGAAAGCAGTATCACAAGTGGTGTTTTTCTATGAACTTGCCCAGCTTGCTGCACAGCAGGCTGCGCCTCAGCGAACGTGGGTCCTTCTTCTGGCTCAATCAAACAGTCCGCGTGGCCCAAATACTGGCCAGCGACGGCAAGATCCGTGGCTAACCCGATCTGGCAACGCGGAAAAGAAATAGTAAAGGAGGTAGATTTTATGGTATATCGGCGGTTTACTTTCGCAGCACGCATAATATTGGCTGTGCTGGCGTTCAGCGCTACTAGTGCGTGGTGCCAATCGGGCAATGGAAGTGTGCGCGGAGAAGTCCGCGACCAGACGCAGGCCGTAATCCCCGCCGCAACGGTGACCCTGACGAATACGAATACGAACGTGACGTCAAGGTCCACAACCAACAACGTTGGTCTATACGCGTTTCCGTCGGTCGTTCCGGGGCCCTACAAGATTGTTGTGGAGTCCGCCGGCATGGCTAAGTTTGAAGCGAATCTTACAGTGAGAGTACAGGAATCATCCGTTATTGACGCAATGCTGTTACCGGCGGGGACTGTGACCACCGTGAAGGTGGAGGATGTCACTCCGGTTGTTATCACAGACTCTCCCGAATTGGGCCATACGCTGGGCCGCATGCGCATCGATCAGCTACCCATCAATGGCCGCAGCATTTCGAACCTCCTGAATACCGTACCCGGTTTGACCGGCCAGCGCGCATACGGATTTCGCGCCGGCTCGGACGAGTTGATTCTCGACGGTGCCCCGCTCCAGGACCGGCTCTACAGCGGCTATGTGACACGCCAGCCGGGTCTTGAAAGCATTGAGGAGTTCCGAGTCATCAACAACGCGGCATCAGCTAGATTCACCCGTCAAACCTCGGTAATTCTCACCACCAAGAGCGGCACCAACCTGTTTCATGGGTCCCTGTTCGAAACCAACCGTGATTACGGCTATGGCGTGGCGCGCACCAGGGAGAGTCTCACGAACACGGCCGCCCCGTTTATCCGAAATGAGTTTGGAGGATCGGCCGGCGGCCCGGTCTTCATCCCGAAGCTTTACAACGGCAAGAACCGCACCTTCTGGTTTACCTCTTACGAGGCGTTCCGTTTGCGTCAGAGCAAGGACGGGCAGTTCAGGGTTCCCACCCAAGCCATGCGCGACGGCGATTTCAGCGCGCTCCGAACATCCACGGGCGGCATCGTCAATATCTACAATCCCTATACCACAGATCCCACGACTCACCAGCGTCAGCAGTTCAGCTACGGAGGTGTGCTCAACAGAATCGATCCCGCGCTGCAATCTCCCCTGGCGAAGGCTCTGTACTCGAAGCTGCCGCTGCCTACATTTCCCAACGTGAATCCGTTGGCGGCCCCCAACTATTACGGTCTGATGCCCCAGATTTACGACCAGGGAACTCTCGCCGTACGCCTGGATCACAAGATCAACGACAACGACACGATCTACGTACGAGTTAGTAACTCGAGTTCGGACCGGAACAACAACAGTATGGGCATCCCCACGCTGGACCAGATCGCCAATTGGGTCCAGACGCATGCGCCCAACAAGAGCCTGTCGCTGCACCATAATCACATCTTTTCGCCGTCGCTTTTCAATGAATTCATGTTCAGCGCGACCAACACAGAAGCATCGAGTTTCACGGGAGACCCAAGCGTATCCTATGCGGATTTGTTCGGATTGCCCAACCCCTTAGGGCAGAAGGGATACCCGGTGATCGACCAGATCGGCGTCGGAGTCGGCTACAACAGTAACTACTACTACTTCCAATCCGTGAACGCACAAAGCTCCAGATTTGCGTACTTCGTTCTGGAAGACAACGTAACCAAGATCCAAGGGCGTCACGAGATCCAGTTCGGCGCCCACCTGCGTTACGACCAGTTGAACTATTTGCCGCAGCAACAGCAGTCGGGCGGCTTTGTCAGTTTTCCGTCCGTTGCCACCGGTCTCTACGATCCCGCGGTACCGGACCGGAGCCGCGCCATGCTCAATACCGGCAGCATCGCCTCATCCTTCTACCTGGGGCTCGCCACTTATTCCTATCCCATGTTGAAGCAGAATTATTACCTCAGGCAGCATGAGCATGCTTTCTACTTCCAAGACAATTTCCGCGCCACGTCCCGGCTCATGCTGAATCTCGGTGTGCGTTGGCAGCTCTCTCCTTACCCGAAAGACAAGTACGACATCTTTACCAGTTTCGATGTCAAGAACATGGCCATCGTTCTACCCCAGGGTTTGGATGCCTTCTATAAGGCGGGAGCGGCTCAGCCATCCTTTATTCAGACACTGCAGACTTATGGGGCCAAGTTTGAGACGCCTCAACAGGCAGGTCTGCCGGCGCGTCTGGTCAATGACAACTGGCACGATCTCAGCCCGCACCTTGGTATGGCTTACCGTGCCTTTGACGGCAAGAAGAGCTTTGTCATTCGCAGCGGATTCAGCCTCAACTACTTCCCGGAGCCCATGTGGAACTGGACCGACAATTTCAGCACCAATTCTCCGTTCCGTGAAACATACGTCAATACCTTCCTCACTGCGGCGAACCAGTCTCCCGACGGCCAGCAGAATTATGGTCTCATCAACACGCCGACGATCATCGCCGGCAAGAACAGTTCCAGTGCCATCAGTCTCACGAACTTGGGCAGCATTACACCCGGCAGCGGCAACTTCAAGACTTATTTCTTCACGCCGGAACAGCCGACAGCACGCGTGTACGACTGGAACTTCACCATCGAAAAGCAGTTTATGCGGGACAGCGTCCTGCGCGTGGGATACGTGGGTAATTACGGCGCAAATCAGGAGATGCAAAACAGCCTGAACGCGTCCATCCCATCGTGGGTCTGGTTTACCACCACCAAGCAACCAACACCCACCGGCACTTACGCCACGGCGGCTATGCGTCCTTTGAACCGGCTGACCGACGGCACCATCCTGCCGTACGGCGACATAGTTGAATTCACCCGGAAGGGCTGGAGCTTCGGTAACGGAGTGCAGGTTGAGGTGGAGCGGCATTTCTCCAAAGGCGTAGCATTTCAGGTCTTCTACAATCTAATGAATATCGAGAAGGTAGGGGCCAACGGCTATAACGCCGATTCCACAGTTCTGCCGGTCAGTTCTTTCGCGCCTGGCGAAGTCCCGGACGACATGATGCAGCGCGCCGAGCTTCTGTTAAAGCAGCGTGACACTACCGTTCCAAAACATCAGATCAAGTGGAACTGGGTTGTAGATCTGCCATTTGGCCGCGGGCAGAAATTCGGGCAACACATGAATCGTTTCCTGGACAGCATCGTGGGCGGATGGCAGGTAACCGGCATGGGGACCTGGCGATCCTATTACTTCACCATTCCGACCAGTTACTATCCTACGGGGAACCCGATCGAATACTATGGCCACAAGTACCCGATTCAGGACTGTACAAGTGGCAAGTGCCGGAGTGGTTATTTGCTCTGGAACGCCTATATTCCCGCGCACTATATCAATAGTCACGATCCCAAAACCGGCGCACCCAATGGAATCATGGGGGTGCCGGCCAACTATAAACCCGCGCAGGCGCCTCTCTGGCCGTACCCGGCTAACTACCTGTCGCTAAACTCAAAGCTGGATCCGAACTACGGCCTGTATGGGTCGAACACCGTCTATATCCCGCTGAACAATGGCAAGACCCAGCAGGTAGCCTATGGGGCACTCAACCCCTATAGAAATCAGTTCATCGCGTCGACCAATGTCTGGACCACGGACGCCTCCATACACAAGACCTTCCACTTTACCGAGCGGTTACGCCTGCGCCTCCAGATGGACGCGTTCAACGTATTCAACATGCCGGGCAACACACCATCGCCCGGCAGCTATGGCATCGCTTACACCGACAGCAGTTACAATACACCTCGGCAGCTGCAGCTCTCCGCCCACCTCAACTGGTAAGTCCGAAAGGGGCGGCTCATTAGGCAAACGTGAGCCGCCCCCATACTCTGCTCGGGTCTCACACCGCCAGTCTGCCGGGAATGGGAACAGCTTGACTTGGACTGCTGCCGCCGGGCAGACTGGCTTTAGACCGACTGAGCGGAGGAACACCGATATGCCCGCTTTGAATGGAGCCCCGGTGCTTGTACGGCATGAGGAGGACGCGCCCAAGGAACGCAGCACGTGCGGGTGGCGTCACATGCTGATCAGCCGCCAGGATCACGATTCGGTCGCCGCCTGGGTGCATGTCGTGGATATCGATGGCGCCAAACTGCACTATCATAAGGTGGCGACCGAAATCTACTATGTGCTCGAAGGCGATGGCAGCATCCTGCTGGACGGCGAAGAGCACGAAATCCGTCGTGGCAGCGTGGTGCACATCCCCCCGGGAGTGGTGCACGGCGCACGCGGGCGCATGCGGGTGCTCGTCATTGGCGTCCCCGACATGAGCGAAGGGGACTTGTTCTTCCCCGAATAGCCAGCGGGCCCTACTCTCAGTCTTTAAGACGGCGCCATGCCACCACGCTGAAATGCGGCGACGTCCCGCCCATCTTGACGTTCTTCAGCAGGACTTCAAAGTACGGGAACGGACCTTCCTGCACGACACTCATGGACTGGTACAGATTTCCCAGCCAATGCTCGCTGGTAAGGAACTCGCCGCCCGCCTCCGTGCCTTCCATCTCCGTCCCACCGATCATGAGGATGCTGCCTGTGCGAGAGAGATTCGGCAGGCAGGCAATCACGCAGTAGCTGGCAGCGTCCATGCCGCTGCGGGGCACAGAACGGTAAACGGCCTGCTCTCCGGTCCGTGGCTCGCGGTTCACGATGAAGGCCGCCCGGTCGTTTTCGTCAAAGCCGAAACGGAAGTTCATCTGATCCTCGACGAGTTCCACCCACGGGTTTGAGCGGCGGCTTCCAAACAGGATCACATCGTCGGTCTTCAAGTACCGTGCATGGAAGTCGCGCGAAAAGATCACGTTCGTCCGGTCGCTGTCTCCGGTCAGCCGCAATACCTTCCTCAACAGGGCGGCGTCGGCGAGGCTAGTGTGCTGGCGCATCATGATGTTGCGGGCGCCTATGCGCAGATCGGGATCCGCCAGTGCTTCAATCCGGCTGAAATAGTTCCGGTTGAGGTACTCATCCAGACCGAACGGGCGCCGCAGCAGATCTTCCACCAGGCTCAGATTGGAGTCGGCTAACACAATATCCAGCCGCCGGTCCGCGCGCGTGAAACGCGACCAGAACCGTTCGACTATTGGTCCTACGGACGGGTCCCCGCGCGATGCCCGCCGGAGATCGCGGTTTTCCACTATCAACCAACCGCAAACAATCGCCAACCCGGCAACCACGCCACCGAGGACAAAGGGCGCCAGGGTCCGAGGCCACCCGTGGCGGCTGGCGGGCCCGTTCTCACGCGCTTTGAACACCGGTGCGTAATTGCCTCGGGGGATCTCAATGACAGTGCTCTCCTGCGCCCCCTCGGACGCAAAATACTCTTGTAACCGTTTGCGCAATTGAGAGGCGTGGACGCGGACGATGGTGTCTTCTCCCGCAGTGGCGTCCGGACTGCGGCCGAAAACATGAACCGCGATTTCCTGTTCGTGGATGGCGACTCCCGGCTCGTCCAGCGCTCTCGATGCGACATAAAAGAGGAAGTCGCGTAGCCGCGCGGAACGTTGAAACGGGTGGCTCTCAGCCACCCGCAGAACCAGGTCCCACTTCGCGTCAGCTACGCGCGGCCGTGCCGCGACTGGGCCGGGGCCGCCGCCTTGATACGCCAAAACGATGCCTCCAAAGTGAATTCACCGTGAATTCGCCGCCTTCAGAGCCCTGGTCCTCACGGTTACCGCTGTATAGCATATCATCCACCGCTGGTAGAATAAAGCCCCACCACACCGTACGTTAGGAGTTCCTGCAAACGTGAATTCACGGAGAAACTCGTCCTGTGCGGATTGACTTGGCCTGGGGCCTGCCTTATCCTCCCTGGAGACCCCAGCAAGGGGACGTTTCAGGAGGTAACTTGTGAGCCGTACATCCACACTAGTAATAATTTTCTGTCTCGCCGCTGTGGCGTCCTGCATGGCTCAGACGGGCGCCGGCAGCATCCAAGGCGTGGTGAAGGACTCGAGTGGCGCCGTGATCGCGCGCGCTCAGGTGGCCGCAATCCACGAGACGACATCGCGCACGTTTGAAACCATTTCCAACGCGGTCGGTTTCTACTCGTTCCCCGCCGTGCAGCCGGGACAATATAAGATCATCGTTAGCGCGCCCGGGATGCAGACCTGGCAGGGCACCGTAATGCTGCGCGTCGGGCAGACGGCGGTGATCGACGCGGAACTCTCGGTAGCCGCCGCCGCGACGCAGGTCAACGTCGTCGGCGACGTCACTCCTTTGGTCACGACCGAGAGTCCGACGCTG
Organism: uncultured Solibacteraceae bacterium; assembly: GCA_964384215.1. GTDB lineage: Bacteria > Acidobacteriota > Terriglobia > Bryobacterales > Bryobacteraceae > JAJFUV01. Next base: position 69,421 of record CAYLLB010000023.1, read on the forward strand.
GGCAACGTAGTCGAACGCACACGCGTCGAGCAGTTGCCTTTGAACTCGCGCTACCTGCAGAACCTCATCACCGCCACCACGCCCGGCGTGGACAGCAATGCGAGCAACCCCACCGTCTATGGCATCCGCTATGGCATGCAATTCCTGCAGGACGGCGCCGTGCTGACCAACCGGCTTTATGGCGGCATCACCGCACGGCCTCCGGGCATAGACACGGTCGAGGAATTCCGCGTTGAAACCAGCAGTTCTTCCGCCAAGTTCGCCGCCCCTGCTACCACCATACTGTCCACACGCAGTGGAACGAACGCCTTCCACGGCAGTCTGTTCGAAACGGCCCGCAACAATGGGATCGGCGTGGCCCGCAAGCGGGAGGACTATTACAGCAAGCCGCCCCAGCTGATCCGCAACGAGTTCGGCGCCTCGGCCGGCGGTCCGGTCCTGCTGCCCAAGATCTATGATGGCAGGAACCGCACGTTCTTCTTCTTCGGCTACGAAGCCTATCGCTACGCATACGCACAGACGGCGGCCACCAGCCTCCACACGGACGCCATGAAGCAGGGCGACTTTAGCGGGCTGGTGGACGGCGCGGGCAAGAAGTACACCCTGTACGACCCATGGTCCACCGGTGCGGATTGGTCGCGCATCCCCTTCACGAACAACCAGATCCCGGTGAGCCGCGAGAGTCCCATGGCCAAGTACCTGCTCGACGTGACACCCTCGCCCAACGTCGCCGGCGTCAACCCCCTGGTGGGCAACAACTACATCGGGCTGGTTCCGCTCAAATCGCTCAACCACACCGAGACGGTGCGCGTGGATCATAAACTCACGGACCGCGACCAGATCTTCGGCCGTTACACCCACGGTGGGGTCAACAACATGGGATTACGCAGCACGCTGCCGACGACCGACAACCTGCTGAACACCAGCGCCGTGCGCGTCAAAGATAATGGCGGCGCCTTCAGTTGGACTCACAGCTTCTCGCCGACATTCTTCAGCGAAACGCTCGTCTCGGTCACCGAGAACGAACAGGAAACCGGCAAGGGCAGTTCGAACTCCGGTTACCTCATCAACAAGCTCGGGGTGCCGGATCCGTTTGGCAATGAATACGCCGCCATCGTAGTCCGCAAGGTCGGGTTCAACATGGATTACCGCGAGCAGGAGATGGAGATCGGACGCAACCGCATCGCCGTGGTGGATCAGAATTTCACCAAGATCCACGGCCGGCACCAGTTCCAGTTCGGCGGACGATTCAACCAGGAACGTCTGCACGTGCTCGGTGCTCAGCCTCGCCTGACCAACAACTTCCAGAACAGCTATGGCACCTCCCTCTACGATCCCAAGTCCGGTTCCAGTTACTCCCCAGTCACCTACACCGGCCATGACGCCGCCAACTTCTTCATCGGATACGCCGCCAGCTACGACACCATCCTGATGCGTCCCTGGTACCACATGACATCGCGCACCATGGTGGGCTACTTCCAGGACAACTTCAAGCTCACCCCGCGATTCACACTGAACTACGGCGTGCGCTGGGAGTACTATCCTCCGTTCAAAGAGGACAACAATCTGCTGACCGGATTCGACCTCGCGCGGAAAGCCGTGATCACCGGCGCATCGCTCGATGAAATGTACAGCATGGGCGTCACCACTCCCACCTTGATCAAGGCTTACACGGACGTCGGCGCGAAGTTCATCTCATCATCGGACGCGGGGCTGCCCAAGTCGCTGATCCATGCCAACAAGTGGGACTTCAATCCGCGCATCGGTTTCGCCTATACCATGGGAGGCGCGGGCCGCTCCACAGTGATCCGTTCCGGCTACGGCCTGTATGGGTTCGCCCCGGATTTGCGCTCGTTCACCGACAACATGCGCCGCGACGTGCCCATGTACTCCGTGCGGCAGTTTTACGGCAACGTGGGATCCTACGTCGCCGACGGGCTGCCGAACTGGAACCTGCGCAACGCGCCAAATATCATCGCCGGCGTCAACAGCAAGAACATTCTTTCCACCGACCTGACCGGCGCGGCGCTGCGGGGGGCCTTCCCAATCACGTTCTTCGATCCCAACCAGCCCACGATGCGCGCGCACGAATGGAATTTCACGCTCGAGCGGGAAGTCTGGCAGGACACCGTGGTGCGGGCCGGTTACGTCGGCACGCATGCGTTCAACCTGGAGCAATACCAGGAGCTGAACGAAACGCCCACGGCCTACGTCTGGTACACGCGCACCGGTTTGGCTGTCCCAACGGGCGAATACTCCGCCGTGGCCACGCGTCCTTACGACCAGACCGTCTACCAGTCACTCAAGTACTACCGCCGCATGGGGTGGTCCAACGCAAACAGCTTCCGCGTGGAGGCCGAGCGGCGGTACGCCAAGGGCGTCGGGTTCCAGTTCTTTTACGTTCTCTCGAACGCCTTCAAGTCGCGCAGTTCCGACGTCAACCTCGACTATATCTACCCGACCGAACTCTACCTGCCGGGAGCTGTGCCGGTCGACATGAAGGAGCGGAACCGGTTCCTCAATTATCGCCGCGATAGCGACATCCCCAAGCACCGGTTCAACTGGAACTGGGTTGTCGATCTGCCCTTCGGGCGCGGCCACAGGTTCCTCTCGAATGCGGGCGGCGTGCTGAACCGCATCGTCGGCGGCTGGCAGATCGCAGGAATGGGGCAGTACCGCAGCAACTACTTCTCGCTGCCCACCAGTTACTACGGCGCCACCGGACAAGTAGAAGTCTATGGCACCAAGTACCCCATCAAGGATTGCCGGAGCGGTGTCTGCTACGACGGTTACCTTTACTACAACGGCTACATCCCGGCGAACCGCATCAACAGTTACGGCTCGAACGGCCTGCCAAACGGAGTGATGGGCGTCCCGAGCGATTACAAGCCATCGACGCAGCCCGTCTTCGCGACTCCCGCCGGTGGAGTGTCGTCCAGCGATCCCAACAAGGCCTACTACGAGACCAACACCACTTGGGTGACGCTCAAGGACGGCTCGGTCGTGCGCACAACTCTTGATCCTAACCTTCACCCCTTCCGTAACCAATATGTCATGGGTCCTTGGACGTTCGGCCTGGATGCCTCCGCATTCAAGTCCATCCCCATAACGGAACGGGTGGTTCTCCGCTTAAACGCGGATTTCTTCAACGTGTTGAACAACCCGGGCCTTATGCAGCCCGGTTCGGACGGCATTGCCACCACGCAGTACTCGGCTAACACGCCGCGGCAGTTGCAGTTGACGCTGCGCCTGACCTGGTAGACGCAGGATCGGCCGCCAGACAGACAGCGACAGTTTACTGCCCCGTTGCCCGGGATGGATACCACACCCGGGCAACGGGCCGTGTGTTACTTTCCCCGCCTTGTGAATTCACGGTGAATTTGCGTGACGGCGAGCCCCCTCCCGGCTTATCCTCCTGCAAGAGCCCCAAGAGGGTAGCGAGGAGGTATTGCCGTGACTCAACAAGGGGTCAAAAGTGTACTTCTTTGTCTCCTTTCAGCTATCGTCTGCGTTGCTCAAACCGGCGCAGGCAACATCCAGGGCACTGTAAAGGATGCGACCGGCGCGGTGATCACCACCGCCCAAGTCAAGGTCCTTCACGAGACCACCTCACGAGAGTACGAAACGAAAACCACGGAGACCGGCTTCTACATCCTGCCGTCTCTGCAACCCGGACAGTACAAAATAACGGTGACCGCTCCCGGAATGCAGGCGTGGGAGGGGTCGATTGTTTTGCGTGTAGGGCAGACCGCCGTTGTTCCTGTTGAAATGACGGTAGGTGCCACGGCAACGCAAGTTACCGTCGTGGGAGACGTCACGCCTTTGGTAACGACCGACAGCCCGACGCTGGGCAACATAGTCGAGCGCGCCCGCCTCGAGCAACTCCCCATGAACGGGCGTTCCATCGCCGGCCTGATCTATAAGACCACGCCGGGCGTGGACGGCCAGGTGGGCAATCCCACGGTGTATGGCATCCGTGCCGGCATGGAATTCCTGCAGGACGGCGCCATCCTGGCCAACCGCTACACGGGCGGTATCGCACTCCGGCCGCCCGGCGTCGACACGGTTGAGGAGTTCAAGGTTGAAACGAACAACTCCTCGGCCAAGTTTTCCGCCCCGGCTACCACGCTGCTTTCCACCCGCGCGGGTACAAACTCCTTTCATGGCAGCGCGTTCGAAACGGCTCGCAACAACGGCTTTGGCCTGGCGAGGGCGAGAACCGATGGCAACAAGCCCGCACAGATGATCCGCAACGAATTTGGCGCCTCGGCCGGCGGACCGATGCTGCTGCCGAAGATCTACGATGGCCGGGACCGGACGTTCTTCTTCTTTTCGTATGAGGCATTCCGGCAGGCCTACTCGTATACATCCGCTACCACCATGCACACCATGGCCATGCGGCAGGGTGATTTCAGCGGCCTGGTGGACGGCGCGGGGCGCAAGTATACGCTGTACGACCCCTGGACCACAGGCGCCAATTCGCAGCGGCTGCCGTTCAACAACAACCAAATCCCCATTTCGCGGGAAAGCCCGATGGCGAAGTACCTTCTGGATGTCACGCCTGTGCCGACGAATCCCGATGTGAACCCTCTGGTCGGCCTCAACTACATCGGCCTGACCCCGCTGTCCAACCGTAATCACACGGAAACCGGACGCCTCGATCACAAACTGACAGACCACGATCAGATTTTCGGCCGCTACAGCTTCGGCGAGATCAACAACACCGGCCTGCGCAGCGTCCTTCCGACGACCGATGGGCTGCTGAATGTCTCCAAGTATCCTGTGCAGGACCACAGTGCGTCTTTCAACTGGACGCATAGCTTCTCGCCCACTTTCTTCAGCGAAACCATTCTCACCGGCGCACAGGAGGAATACACGGTAGGCAAGGGTTCGAGCGACGCCGGGTTCCTGGTGGACAAGTTGGGCGTTCCGAACCCTTACAAGAATAGTTACGGCGCAATTGTCGTGCGCGTGGTGGGCTTCGGAATGGACTACCGCGAGCAGGAGTTCGAAACCAGCCGCAGCCGGTTCCTGATGTTCGACCAGAACTTCACGAAGATCCACGGGCGCCACCAGATCCAATTCGGAGGCCGTTACCGCCACGAACGCTATCACGTACTCGGCGCACAGCCGCGCCTCACGAATTCCTTCCAGAACAACTACGGCACATCGTTATACGACCCCAGTTCCGGCGCTTCTTACTCGCCGGTCCCTTACACGGGCCACGATTCGGCCGGGTTCTTCATCGGCTATGCCGCCGGGTATGACACCATCCTGATGCGCCCCTGGTATCACATGTTGTCGCGCACATTCATCGGCTATTTGCAGGACAACTTCAAGATCACGCCGCGGCTGACCATGAACCTGGGTGTTCGCTGGGAGTTCTTCCCGCCCTTCAAGGAAGACAACAACATCCTCACCGGCTTCGACCTTTCGCGTAAAGCCGTCGTCACGGGCGCTTCCTTACAGGAACTGTATGCCCTGGGAGCCACCGCGCCCGAAGTCGTGAAGGACTACACGGACATCGGCGCGACGTTCCTCTCCGCCAAGGAAGCCGGCTTGCCGGATTCACTGATTCATGCCAACCCATGGGACTTCAACCCCCGCATCGGCCTCGCCTATAACATTGGCGGCGGCAAGCGGTCCATGGTGATCCGTTCCGGATACGGACTCTATGGCTTCGCGCCCGACCTGCGCTCGTTCACCGACAACATGCGCCGCGACATCCCCATGTACTCCGTGCGCAACTTCTACCCTAACCAGGCGCAGTACAGTCCTGATGGGCTGATCAACTGGAACCTGCGCAACGCCCCGCAGATCATTGCCGGTGTGAACAGCAAGGACGTGCTGGTGCAACGCACCCAGGGTGCCGCACTGCGCGGCTCGGTTCCCACAACGTTCTTCGAACCGAACCAGCCCACCATGCGCGCCCACGAATGGAACTTCACCATCGAGCAGGAAATGTGGCAGGACAACGTCCTGCGCCTCGGCTATGTTGGCACGCACGGCGCGCGGCTGGAGCAGTATCAGGAGTACAATCTGCCGCCCAACCAGTATGTCTGGTTCTCGACTACCGGCCTGGCCATCCCGACAGGAGAGTACGCGGGCACTGCCATGCGCCCCTTTGATCAGACCACCTACGGTGAGCTGAAACAATTCCGCCGTACTGGCTGGTCCAACGCCAACACGTTCCGGATTGAGGCCGAGCGCCGTTACGCGAAAGGCGTCGGCTATCAGTTCTACTACGTGTTCTCAAACGCGTTCAAAGCCAAATCCTATGACAAGGACCTGGACTACGTCTACCCGGTCCAGGACTACCTGCCAGGCGCGGTGCCCGTGGGATATAACGAGCGGAACCGGTTCCTGAATTACCGGCGGGACACCGCCCTGCCCAAGCACCGCTTCAGTTGGAACTGGATCGTGGACATGCCGTTCGGTAGAGGTCACAAGTGGCTGTCGAACGCAGGCGGCATCCTGAACCGCATCGTCGGCGGCTGGCAGATCGCCGGGATGGGCCAATACCGCAGCAACTACTTCGCCTTGCCCACCAGCTATTGGGGAAGCACGAACCCGGTCGAAGTGTATGGGACCAAATACCCCATTGAGGACTGCCGCAGCGGCGTCTGCCAGCGGGGCTATCTCTGGTACAACGGCTATATCCCCGCCAATCGCATCAATAGCTACGGTTCGAACGGGAAGCCGAACGGCGTCATGGGCGTGCCGGCCAACTACAAGCCGTGCACACAGTACATCTTCTCGACGCCCGCCGGGGGCGTCCCCGCGGGCGATCCGAACGCCGCCTATTACGAGAGCAATACGACCTGGGTGACGCTGAAGAACGGCACGGTAGTGCGGACGACGATGGACACGAATCTCCACCCATTGCGCAATCAGTACGTTCCGGGACCATGGAGTTTCGGCCTGGATGCGTCTGCCTTCAAGGCGGTGCCCATTACCGAGCGCATTGTCATCCGCTTCAATGCGGACTTCTTCAGCGTGCTGAACAATCCAGGTTTGGTGCAACCGGGCGCCGACGGCATCGCATCGCTGCAGACCTCGGCCAACACACCGCGCCAGTTACAGTTGACGCTTCGCCTGACCTGGTAAGACGCCGCCCTGGATCACGACGATCTCGTGGACCGCGAGCCTGGGAATTGTAGCCCGCCATGAGCCGCTTGCCCAGGCTCCGGCGAGCGGGCGGCTCCCCGGTTCTACGGTCACTCGTGTTGGCGCGCCGGCGAGTTTCACGCTCAGCTTCACCGGACCCACGGCGGGAATGGCGCCATTGTTCTGGAATTCGGATGAGGTCGTCATGCCCGACGTGTTGATGAGGTGTACCATGAAGCGCCTGTTCTTGCGGCGTAACACGACTTCGACGGAGTTGGTGCCGCTTACCTCCACCATGGGCGTGAAGATGCGCGACACTACTCTCCGCACGAACTGGCGCGTCGCGGCGGTGTGCGAAGATTTGTAACCCGCCCCCACTGGCCCAAAAATCGCGGCGATCTGTCCGTTGCCGTAGCTCGACAGCGTAGCGGCGCACTTCGCCTCGCGCGACGAATCGTACGTCGGATACCGTGATTCAATCGCCGAAGCCGTGCCCGGTTCCACATCCTGCCACATCCCGCGCAGGTTCCCGAACAGCTCATCGCCGGCGACAAACGCCGCCTGCTCCGACGGGGCGCCCTCCAACTTCACTCCCAGCGCCGCGGCGAACAGAGCGGTGGATTGTACACCGGTCACAAGCATCTTCCCGCCATTGCGCACGTATCCGAGCAGCACATCGCGCGCCTTCACGCCGATGTCCTTCCACTCCGGCACTACCATCAGCGGATACTTCGCAACCATCTCTTCCAGCCGCCAATCCGGCACGACGTCCACGGAATACTGGTTGTCCAGCAGCACGTCGAGCACCCCACGGACGCCGTCCAATTCGCGGCCGAAATCGCCCAGGATCTTATTCGAGGTCGTGTACAAGCTGTGGCTCGACATCAGCACACCCGCCTGCGGTACGGTCTGCGACCGGAACGAAACCTCCTGGCGAGCGCGGCAGAACTTAGCCACCTCGCTCATGGTGCGGATGAGGCGCGGGTCCAGCTTCCCTGCCCTCGTGGGCTGGTAGTAGATTTGGAAGCCGCCGCCCTGCGCGATCACCACGGAGGCCTCCTGTTCCAGTTCCACGGCCGGCTTGTGCGCGAACGCCGCGGGCCGGTCTCCGCGATGGTGAAAGCCCCACGCCATCAGGTCCCACGGTTTGTCCACCTGCGACATGTAACGCGCTTCGATGCGGCCGTTCACCAGCGCCGGCGTGCCCGCATAGTCGCCCGAAATGTAGTCCACCGGGATATCGGGCCGCTCGGGCGCCAGCGTCGAATACAGCCAGTTGCTCGCAATCTGCAGCTTGGGCCGGAATGCGTGCAGCGCATCCACCCAGTGCCTCACGTACTTGCGAAACTGTTCACGCTGTAGCGCGATCATCTCGCGCCAGCCCGCGTCGCTCTCTTTCTTCGGCAACTCCGCGATGCCCGTCGCGCTACGGAACGCATCCCGCGCGGCGTCGGAGTAATCCATCTTCACGGCCCAGCACTCGCCGTCAATCCACAGACCGTCGAGGTCGTAGTTGCCTACGGCTTCCTTTAGCTCCGGGATCATTAGCTGGTCCACATAGGGACCGTACAGGCTGGTGATGTCCTTGTCCGGCTTGCCGTCGGGCCCCACGCGCGCCCATTCGGGATGATCCGTAACAGCGCGCGTATCCCATACGCCAGAGAAGTGTATGTAGAGCGCCACACCGTGACGCGCGGTCACGCGGCGCCAGACAGCGAGCGAATCGTTCACGATGTGCGGCGCGGGGGTCCCCACCTTCGATGGATAGCCCATATACCCGATGTGGCCCTTGCAGTCGTACTGCACGAAGTCCGGTTTCACTTCGATGAGGAATTGCTCCACCATCGCATCCGTCACATCACGGCCCAGCGCCGGATCGGACGGTCCAGGATGCAGGTCGAAATGTAATCCGAAATAGCAGTCCTTGCGAGAGCGGCGCGCCTTGGGCGGCTGCGCGGCTGCGGTGAGCGCCAGGGCAGGCGCGGCAAACAGGCTTCGTCGTGTGAGTTTCATAGGCAGCGGTCTGCCTATTCTATCAGCGCCTCAATGGTGCCGGGCGCGTTGCCTTCCAGGCGGTTGTTTACGAAGATGAACGCGGGCTGCTGCGTCTCGAGCGAGCGCGAAATGATTGCCCGAAGCGCCGCACGCGCCTCCTCATTCGGGTCCTTCACTTCGCTGTAAGGTGAGAACTCCTTCACTGCCTGTTCGTAGCTCCGCCCGCGGCCGAGCAGCGCGCGCGTCACCGTGAAACCTGCGGTGAAAGCATCCGGCAAGGCCATCTGCCGGGCGAGCGGCGGCATGCGTGTCCAGGAGTTGAACACGTGCGAAACGCCGCGCCCGCGCAGACACTCGAAGTACTCCGGACGCAGCAGTTCCGGATTGCGCACCTCGACGGCGTAGCGCACACCTGGCGGGATGCGACCCAGGAACACATCCAAGTCGGCGAGAAAGTCCCGTAGCCGGTCGTAGCTTGCGCGCGAGAACGTTCCAAACTCGAAAATGACCGCGGCGATCTGTGCGCGGTATGGTTCGAGTGGGCGCAGAAAAGCGTCCGCGAACAGGCCCGCATCCAGGTAAGTTTCGTTCGCCTGCCCGGCGCGGCCCCCATAACGGTCATGTTTGGGAAACAGCTTCACCGTGACCTGCTCGGGAGCCTTGAACGCGTACAGCAGCTTCGACGGAGCCGAGCCGAACAACCGCCGCCAGTAGTCCTCGGAAGGAAACTGGTAGAAAGAAAAGTCGCCGCACACAGCCGGGAATGTTTCGGCATACTCGGCGAGGCAGGTCGATTCGAACTTCTTCTGCGAGAAACGCCCGCGCGTGAGATAACGCTCCTCGCTGTAGACCTGCCCGAGCCACCCCGGGTACTTCCAGCTACTAGTGCCGAGGTACACGGCCCGGCGCGCGAGCGAGGCGAGCGCCGCCGCTACCCATGCGCGATCGAACTTTCCGACAACCGCCATGTCCACAAGTGTACGGAAAATCTGCATCCTCGAAACGGGTTGCCAGTCGGGACACTTTGCCATTAAACGAGGCAGGGAGTCGACGGGCTGTTTGCCCGTTTCAAGAAAGAGGATTGCGCATGAAGAGTTCCTCTGTGATAGCGCTACTCGTTCTCGCTGCGCTCACGGCACCATCCCTGGCTCAGCAGCCGTTCGTGCTGACGGACGGAACCCCAATCAGAGTACGATTGAACCGCAACATTTCCTCGGCCCATGCCAAGGTCGGCGAAACGGTAGACTTTGACGTCGTGGAGGACGTCCTCGTGAACGGCGTGGTCGTCATCCAGCGAAACAGCAGAGTCCTTGCCACCGTCACGGAGGCGAGACCGAAAGGCCTGATGGGGAAGGCCGGCAAGCTGAATGTGAACACCGATCACGCACGCTCGATTCTGGGCGAAAAGATCGCCCTGCGCGCGGTGAAGGAATACAAGAACGGAGACCCTGGTAACGAAGGACGTCACTATCCCGAAAGGTACCGAAGTGACGGCATATGTGCACGGGGATGCCCGGATGGACGAGACGCGCCTCCGTGCGCAGGTTTCGAGTGTCCCTTAGAAGGAGGAAGCCGCCACTCCAGGAACAGGCGGCGCAATTGCGCCTCCGCCTCTCCCGGGAAGCCGCCGCTGCGGGGCGCCTGAATCATCCCGGCATCGTGACGGTCTATCAGTTGGGGGAGCATGAGAATACCGTCTATATCGCCATGGAGTTACTCCGGGGAACCTCGCTCGAGGAAATCCTGAAGTCCGGCCCTATGCGCGACTTGCCGAAGGTGATGAGCCTGCTGGCACAGATCGCGGACGCCCTCGATTACGCCCACTCGAACGGAATCGTGCACCGGGACATCAAGTCCGCGAATATCCTGGTCCGCCAGGACGGCAAGGTAAAGATCACCGATTTCGGGATCGCAAAGATCCGTTCCCAGAACATTACTCAAACCGGCACGGCGCTGGGCGCGCCAGCCTACATGGCCCCCGAGCAGATCATGGCCTTGCAGGTAGACGGCAGGGCCGACCAGTTCTCGCTTGCGGTGATGGCGTTTCTAATGCTCGCCGGAGGGAGGCCTTTTGAAGCGCCAACCGCGGATGCGCTGATGGTCAAGATCGTACACGATGATCCTCTGCTCCTGCACGAAGTGAATCGCGAAATGCCTGCCAGCGCCAGCGCGGTATTCAAGACGGCGCTGGCCAAATCGCCTGCGAGCCGGTTCGGAAGCTGCAGCGAGTCTGTAGCGGCGCTCGGTGCGGCGTTGCGCGACGGTTTAGCGGTGGCGCCATCGGAAGGCCGATGGGCATCCCGCAGGGTCATCGCGTACGGCGCTCTCGCGGGTTTGGTGGTTGTGGCCGCGATCGCGGCGACCTGGCTGTGGCATCCGCGCCAGGAGAAACCTCAACAGCCGGCGCAACAGGCGGCTGTCTCCGTCCTACATCCCGACGCCCAGCTACAGCCGGCCATGCCGAAGACCATTATGAACAGCAAGGATGGCCTGACGTATGTCCTGGCGGAGAGCCGCTTTAAGGGAACGGTCCGCGGCCGTTCTACTTGACGCAGACCGAGGTCACGGCGGAGGCGTTTGCCCGGTTCAGTCCGAAAGGATCGCTCAGCGGCAACATGCCCGCGACGGGCGTCACATGGGACGATGCACGCAGTTATTGCGAATAGGCGGGTGGCCGCTTGCCGGCGGAAGTCGAATGGGAGCGCGCGGCGCGCGGGCGTTCGGCGGCGGCGGGAGAAAACTCCCTATCCGACGTTGCGTAGTTCAATGGCAACAGCGGAGGAAGGGTTCACGAAGTTGGGCGCAAGCTGGCGAACGGTTTCGGCCTGTACGACATGCAAGGCAACGTGTGGGAATGGGTCGCGGATTCCGGCGCCGTCTCGGAGCGCGTCCTGCGCGGCAAATCAGCCATGAGCGGCCGGCAGCACGTAAGTGTTTCCGCTCGCTGGACCCTGAGCCCCACGTTGAAAGACAAGATGATCGGTTTCCGTTGCGCCCTGGATGCGTCGCGCATCCACGGGGACTGACGAGACTGTCCGAAGGGAGCGCAGCGACCGAAGTGAACAGTCCCGTCTGTCCCCCTTCCTTAACCCAACGCCCGCTGAAACAACCGCAGCCAGTTGCCGTGCATCACGTTGGC
>CAYLLB010000024.1:0-81050 GCA_964384215.1 uncultured Solibacteraceae bacterium
CACAACCTACCAGAATCGTCGCCTTACACCTCAAACGCTAATTTGGACAAGCCTGGGGTTGTATAGAACGCTTAGTACTGATATACGTAAACGATGGCCCGAGTTACAGCTAATTCCACTTCTTCACCGCGGGCTTCCGTTGAGGAAAAGCTCGAATTCTTGTATCGCCGTCGTGTACTCATCGATCGACTCATCAATTACTTGGAACAGTGCGAGGACGAGGACAGATCTGCCGGAACCCACGGTATGTTTTCCAGGCTCAGTTACATAAAAATGGAGAAGCTGGCATCCTGAGCAATCGTCTTCCGGCTTCAACTAAAGATACTTAGCGAGCCAGGCGAGAACTTCTTTGTAGAAGTAGCGGCTGTCCTCGCCCTTCTGGATCCAGTGGTTGGCAGCAGGAAAGACGATCAACCGGCTGGGGACTTTCATGCGCTGAAGCACGCTCCAGTTCTCGATCGTCTGATTCAGCGGGACGCGGAAGTCGTTCTCCCCGATGGTGAGTAGAACCGGAGTGCGGAAATTCTTGGCGAACCGGATGGGATTCTGCTCGCGCCATACCTTGCCCTGTTCCCATGGGGGCCCTCCCGCGTCGGCTTCGCGATGGTAAATCGTGTCGCTGGTACCCCACTGCGATTCGAGATTGATGAGTCCGGCGTGGGCCACCAGGCACTTGTAGCTCGCCGTAGTGGCTTGCAGCCAGTTCACCAAGTGGCCGCCGTAGCTGGCGCCGGCCGCCGCCACGCGCGTTCCGTCGACGAAAGCAAAGCGGCGCGCGGCTTCCTCCACCGCCTGGTTGATTTCGTCCGCCGGTGTCTTGAACGGATCGAACCGGATATCGCGCGCGAACTGCTCTCCAAAACCAGTCGAACCGGTGTAGTTCGTCTCGATCACGACGTAGCCGGGCGAGGCCAGCAGGTGCGGGTTCCAGCGCAGGAAAAACTGGTCCGCGCTCATGTTGTGCGGCCCTCCATGGATCAGCGTGAGGAGCGGGTATTTCCTCGAGGGATCGAAACTCGGAGGCAGCACAAGGAAGCTATGGATGGGCTTGCCCGCCTTGGACTTGAACCAGAAATGCCTGGTTGGCTGCCAGTCGATTTCCATCGAGCACGCAGTATTGAAGTCCGTCAGGCGGCCCTGCCGGCCCGCGGCGAGGTCCACCCGATAGACCTCGGCCGGGCTCACCGAGCTTTCCCAATTGACGATGAGCATCAACTCAGATGCCCGCGTTGGGACGGCGAGTCCGGAATACACTCCCGACGCCTGCTCAAAGGCGTTCTTGACCTCCCCGCCCGACGCACGAACGGAGAACAGCTTCACCAACCCGGCTTCCTCGGCGGTCATAAAGACGGTACCGCTGTCGGGACTAAGCGCGAAAGCCCCCACGGATCGGTCCCACTTGGGCGTCACCAAGACAGGCTCGCCCGGAGAGGGCCAGGCGAATCGCACCAGCCGGTCCAGGGCGTAACTAACGCCCACCTCGCGCGCGGCGAGTGCATAGAGCGCCTTGCCATCGGGCGAGAAAGCCGGCTTCGTGTAACTGGTATCGCCGCTAGTGAGCGCCACGGGTTCGCCGCCCGCAATGTCGACCCGGTAAAGGTGAGTGTAAACATTCGAGTAGGCGGCCTGGTTCCGGTTCTCCGTCGCTACGAACACAATTGCCTTGCCGTCAGGCGCCCACACCGGCTGTAAGTCATCGCCGGAGACGCCGCTAAGTCCGCCGAAGCCGCCTTCCGCGCACAGCTTCGTGCCGGCCAGCAGATCGCGGGCCGTGGAGCCCGGCTCCGCCGCTTGAATGAACACATGCACCTGGCGGTCATCCAGCCAGCGGTCCCAGTTGCGTATGGGGAAGCCGTCGTAAACGCGCGCGTTGTATTTCCGCGCCTTGCGCTCGGCGGCGATTCTCGCGTTGGCGGCATCGTCGGCTGCGCCCGGGTACACCGTGCTCTGGAACAGCAGCCGCTTGCCGTCGGGGCTGAAGCGCGGCTGGGAGGCTCCGGTGGATAGCGATGTCACCCGCATGGCCTCGCCGCCCGCCGCCAAGTCCAAAACGTAGATCTGGCTTACCTCGTCGTTTTCGCGTTTCGTGCTAAAAGCGATGCGCCGGCTGTCCGGACTCCACGCCACGCCGCTTTCCGCAGCCTTGGTCACGGTTATGCGACGCGCGGCGCCAATGCCGTCGGCGCGCACCAGCCACAGATCCGACGCCTGCTCCTTTTCGTCGTAGGACGGCTCGACGACGCTGAACACCACCCATTGGCCATCGGGGCTGGGCGATGGCGCGCCCACCCGCTTCATCAGCCACATGGATTCGTGAGTGAGGGGCGTCTTGGCCGGCGCGGCGGCCGCGGCAAGCAACGCCGCCAGAACAACGGCGAACTTTTTCATGACTGTGAGATCCTCTCCACTTTATACCGTTCGCCTGCCCGGGTTTCGAACTCGATACACTGCCCTTCCCGTTTCACGTCCACCACACTTGAGCTGCGCGCGTGCAACACGCGGACGCGCGCCTGCGGCCAGGGGTTCACCAGGCGACAAGCTGCGCCCTTCTCGCTGAAGATGGAAACATTGCGCACCTCGCGGCCGTCCCAACTTGCGCTGACCAGCATGGCTCCCACAGCCCGCAGGTCGCGAAATCGTGCTGGACCAAGGTTGAGTCTGTTGGGGAACAAGCGGATCGTGCCCGAATAGCTCTGCATCAGGCACTCGTTGAGGACAGCGGGGAGGGCGAGGTTTTCGGTCCACACCCCCATGCGCATCATGAAGTCGAAATCGGTCGAGTCGCGGTAGCGGCCGTCGATCTGCCGCACCCGGTCCTGCGCGATGCCGTTGGGAACCTGCGAGTAGCGCACCTCGCGCTTGAACCAGTCGAGATCCAGCATGCCGAGCCGGGCGCGGATGAGTGGCTGGTACACTACGTCGTTGCCGCCCTCAAGCCGGACGGTGCGGGCCGTGCGGAGCGCGATCTCCATCTCGCCCACGCCGCGATCCAGTCCCACCTGCTCTCCGGGAAACACCGGGGCCAGCGTTACGGGGATGTTGTACACCCACTCAACGGGGGCGTTCTCGACATCCAGCCACACTTCACCGTAAGGGCCTTTCGCCTTTGGATACGGCGCCAGGTTTTGGCGAATTTCCGCCCACCGCTGCCGCTCTTCCCGGTCCTGGCCGAGGATCTTCGACGCCTCCACCACGGCATCGAACAGGAACCCGGCCAGCGCCAGATCCATGATGCAGTCCTTGTTCAGCTTGTAGTCGACGGTGAAGCCGTAATTCTCCGGCGAGACCGTGGGGAAAACGTGATAGCGCCCATCGGCCTCCTTCCGCAGATAGGCGGCCAGGAAGCGCGCCGCTTCGCGCATGGGTTTGTAGACGCGCTTGAGGAAGTCTTTGTCGAGCGTGTAGAGATAGTGCCACCACAAGCTCTGCACGGTCCAGGGCGTTTCACAGATCTCGTAGCCCCAACTGGGCACTGGATACGCGATGGTCTGGCTGGGAACCGGGTAGGCCGAGTGCGGAAAGAACGCGCCGGGCATCTCGAACTTCTCCCGCGCGTACTTCTCCGAGAGAGGCAGCAGGTTCTCCACCAGTTCCACATACGGCAGATGCTGGTCCACATGGTTGGACGAGAACACGCCCCACCATACCTGCTGCGTGTTGTAGTTCATGTGGTAGTCGCCGTGCCAGGCGGTGCCGATCTTGCCGCTCATCCAGTTTCCGAACAACCCCGGCGCGACCTTGCCCTCCCTCAGACAGCAACCCAGCCAATACTGGTTGTGATACCAGATCCGCTCCAGGTCCTTGTCGGCGAACTCGACCGCCGAGCGTGACCAGAACGTGCGCCACCCCGCCTCACTGGCGGCGCGCAGTTCTTCCACGTTGCGTTTGGACAGCGCCACCACCTGGCTCCGCGCATAGGCGGGATTGTCCTGGCGATCGCGGCTCGTGACGAGCATCAGGTCAAGCCGGAACGGCTGCTCGGCGGCGGCGTGGAAGAACTCGCGTGTAGCTGTCCTTGCCGGCCGGCTTTCCGTGGTCTCACGCTTCCAGGCCCCGGCCAGCCTTCCGCACAGCATGAAGCTGCGGTCGTCGAGTGAGCGAGGCGGATCGGGCTGTTCTTCGGTGGGCGCCACCGCAGGGAACCGCTGGTAGCAGTTGAATTCCGCATAACCTCCCGATGCCGAGCCTCCCAGCGCCGGAGCGGGCAGCTTCGCCGAAGAGTCGATATTCGGATAGTAGGCTACAGATACAAACGGCGCCGCTTCGATGCTCGAGACGTGGATGTGACCGTCGTTCCAATTGACGAAAGCGGTGACGTGCACCGTGCGCCGGGAACCGCGCAAGTCGCGGTGGACGAGCGTGAGAGAAAACACGCCGTTCGAGGGATCCAGACGCTGCTCGACTACTTCCACCTGGCGCGAATCCCAGTGGATCCACACGGTGCCGCAGGGCCAGGGCCGGGGCCAGCTTTGGGCGTAACTGGACCGGACCTTCTTGGTGTATTCCGCGAAGAAGTCAACGCTGGTTTCCAGGTAGCGCAGTTCGGGCTTGCCCTGGCGCTTGGCTTCCTCGCTGGCGCGTTCCCAAAGCTTGAGCAACTCCTTGAACGTCACGACGTGCTGGTAGTGATCCTCGCTGACGCGGATATCCCAGGAGTCCTCCTTGCCGATGTGCAGCCCGAGCGCGTCGGGCCGGACGGTCGCGACCACTCCGATGTCGCCATTGCCCAGCAGCATGCCTTCGAAGAAATTGGGAGTCGGCAGGTCACGCACGATCGCGTGACGCCGCGCGATCTCGAACCCATCGGGCTGCACTATGCCGCCCGCCTGGGGCGCTGCGGCGGCCGCCGGCGCCACCGCGGATGCCTTCAGGAATCCCCTGCGGCTCGTTTTCATGATCCGGATCCTTCCTTTCCCCGAGACTGCCAGCATACAATCAAACATCATGCGACGCTCGCTTGCTTGCTCACTCCTGATGCTACTGGCATCCGCCGCCTTCGCCGAAGACCGCACGGCATGGTTTCGCGAGGCCAAGTTCGGCATGTTCATCCACTGGGGTCCGTATTCGCTTGCCAGCGTGGAGGCCTCCTGGCCGTTGATGACCCCACCCAGCAAACGGTTCGGATTCATCAGCGAACCCGATTACCGCGCTCTTCCCGAGCGCTTCAATCCCGTCCAGTACGATCCTTCCGCGTGGGTCAGGCTCGCCAAGGCAGCCGGCCAGCGCTACATGGTGTTCACATCGAAGCACCACGACGGCTTCTGCATGTTCGACTCGCAGTTCACTCGTTACAAAATCACCAACACGCCTTACAAGAAAGATACCGCCGCCATGCTGGTCGACGCGGCCCGGCAGGAAGGCATGAAACTGGGCTTCTACTACTCGCCGCCGGACATGGACCATCCCGGCTACAGGGACACCACGAAGCTCGCGGTCACCAACTGGCGCGGCGAGCCGGCACGCCCTGAATGGAGCATGTACCTCGATTACATGCAGCTTCAGGTGACGGAACTACTGACGCGCTATGGCGATGTCGCCATCATCTGGTGGGACGGACTGAGCGGCAAGGCCTACGACCCCACGCGGTTCGACCGCCTGATTCACGAACTCCAACCGAAGACGCTCACCAACAACCGCGTCGGTTCGCCCGGCGACTACATCACGCCCGAACAATTCGTTCCCAAGACCATCCCCTCAAAGAAGCCCCTGGCGCCCGGAGCCGTCCCCGCGCCGGAGGATTTCCAGCTTTGGGAAACCTGCATGACCATCAACGGCACTTGGGGCTATAACAAGAACGACACGAACTACAAGTCCGCAACGCAGTTGATTCGCACGCTCATTGAAGTTGCCAGCAAGGGGGGCAACTTCCTGTTGAACGTGGGGCCTACTCCCGAAGGCACCATACAGCCCGAGTTCACTGAGCGGCTCCTGGCGATCGGGGAATGGATGAAGGTGAACGGCGAGGCCATTTACGGAACTACTTACGGCCCGCTTCAAAACCTCGGCTTCGCGCGCACCACAGCCAAGGGCAAGACCATCTACCTGCACGTGTTCGATTGGCCCAAGGGCGAACTCGAGGTGTCGGGCCTCGCGGCGAAAGTGGTGGAAGCCCGGCTGCTCAAGGGCTCTGTGAAGCTCGGCTTCCGGCAGGCCGGGGGAAAGCTTTCCATTCAGGTGCCGGCCGAAGCGCCCGACACCCACGCCAGCGTCATCGCACTGAAAACACGGTAGGGGCGGGATATATCCCGCCCCTACCATCCATCCCGCTCTACGCCTTCGCCTTGGAGACCATCGGCCGCAGGATCAGGTTCACAACCACCATGATCAGAGAGAACACCGGAAGCAACAGCAGCGCCGTCTTCAAACGGGTGTTGTCGCCGCCAGCAATCCCGCCGATGATCTTGGAACTTACCGCCAGGCCGATCCAACCGCTGGTGATCACGATACCCATGGCCGTCGCTGTGCCCTTCCGGAAGGCGTCTCCCGTCATGCCCAGCGTGGTCGGGAAGACCGGCGCCATGGCCAGGCCGGCGCAGAATACGGAGACATAGGCCACCGTCACATCGGCCGACTGCAACGCAAGGTATGTGGTCACCGCCATCAGGATGGAGGCGGCCAGCGTCACCGTGGCTGCGGGGACCTTAATCAGAATCCGCGAGACCACCATGCGGCCGATCAGCAATCCGAGCGCGAATCCGAGCGAGAGGATCGTCAGGGCCTGGCTCTCCGGGATGCCTTGCGCG
Source organism: uncultured Solibacteraceae bacterium (assembly GCA_964384215.1). Classification (GTDB taxonomy): domain Bacteria; phylum Acidobacteriota; class Terriglobia; order Bryobacterales; family Bryobacteraceae; genus JAJFUV01. The sequence goes on from CAYLLB010000024.1 coordinate 6,744, forward strand.
ATCAGGTGCTTGGCCAGCCAGTTCCACACGCCCACTTCGCAGGAGCAGTAGAGGAACATGAACAGCGATAGCAGCCACAGCGCGGGCTTGCCCAACAGCCCGCCCATCTCCGAAACCTTGAAGCCGCGCTCGCCGCTGGGCGCGGGCATCGCGGTCGCGCTGTGCAGGATCAGCGTCACTACCGTCAGCGCAGCCACCAGGTAGCAGAGGCTTACCGCGTCCCCGGCGAACAGTCGCGCGGCGATCAGCGGTGTTAGCAATCCGCCCAGGCCGAAGAACAGGTTCAACAGATTCAAGGTCGAGGACCGGCGTTCTTCATTGATATCGCTGACCAGCGCGTTGGCCGCCGTCACGATGATGCCGCCGCCCAAACCGAGCGCAAAGATGAAGACCATGATCATTTCGTAGCTCGTCGCGTTCGGCAAGGCGAACAAAGCCGCGGCGATCAGAAACAGCCCCAGCAACAGGCCGGTCTTCTTCCCCTTGTTATCGATGAGCGGGCCAACCGACACGGAAGCGATGATTAATCCGAGAGCTTGCGCGAATGCGATATTGCCGTTCTGCTCCGGGGTCAGGTTGAACTTCACAGAAAGGTTGGGCAGCAAGGTGCCCAGCATGGCGGCGATCATGCCATAGACGAGAATGGCGAGAATCGCGGCGATAATCAGACGACCAGACTTCACAGCGGCCACGTGAATCCTCCACTTGTTCGATCAATGATAGCGGGCCTCAACGAGAAGCACGGCCCTGCCGAGTGATCTTAGCAGAAACGGGCGCGGCAAAGTCAGTAGCACCACCTGAAAAAATGTGTTACTGTATCCGGTGATGCGACTACAAATTCCCCCCACATCGCTTTCGTTTCTCATCCTGCTATCTTTCCAGAACCTCGCCGTGGCAGCCTCCCTGCGCGTGCGCGTGGTGGACTCGTTGAACGCATCCGTGGCGGACGCCCGCGTGACGGCCGGCGACGGGCCGGCGGTGCTCACTGGGCCGGATGGCGCGGCGCGCGTCGAGGTCGCGGGCCCCATCGTGCTGCGCGTCGAGCGCGAAGGCTTCGAGCCGGTCGATGTGCGCCTCAGCAGCGCGGCCGGCGAGGAGATCGCGGTAAGGCTGCGGCCGGCAGTGGTGCGGAACTCGATCGACGTGGTAGTGCGTGACGAGCCCATCCAGGCCCCGGTGGTGAGCACGGCCATGGAGATCGAACGCGGTGGGGCGAGGACGGTCCTCGACGCAGTCGATCAACTTGTGCCCGGCGCGTTCGTGACGCGGCGCGGCGTGATGGGCTATGGCATCTCAACCAACGGCACCGGCGGCGTCTCCATCCGCGGCGTGGGCGGATCGCCCAACACCGGCGTGCTGGTGGTGGTGGACGGGCGGCCGGATATGCAAGGCTTGATGGGCCATCCCTTGCCGGATTTTTACAGTTTGTCGGATGCGGGCACAGTGAGCGTGACCGAAGGGCCGGCTTCGGTGCTTTACGGCAGCAATGCCATGGGCGGAGCGATCGAGGTGAAGCCCACTGCGCCTCATCCGGGGGTGAGTACACGCCTCTCGTCGAGCCTGGGTTCTTATCTCACCGGGCAGCACCGGTTGGCAAATGCGATGCGTTGGGAGAAGTTCTACTATTCGGCCACGGCGGGAGTTTCGCACACCGCGGGCGACCGCCCCAGTTCCGCGTTCCGCGACCAGGATGCGAGCCTCACCATGGGCTACACGATTTCGCCCGTCTGGCGCACATCCGTCGAAGGCCGTTACGGGCACTTTCACGTCGAGGATCCCGGCCCGGTGACCGCGCCGCTTTCCAACAGCTACGCCCGCGTGGGGCGCGGCGGCTTCAGCGCCAACCTGGACAATAGCACCAGCCGCACCTGGGGCTACATGCGCTTCTATCAAAGCAACGGCAACCATTACATCACCGATGGGTTCCGGTCCACGGACGAGACCACCGGCTTCCGTTTGAGCCAGAACTTCGCGCTCTCGCGGGAAATGACCGCTGAGGTGGGCAGCGACGTCGTGCACTACGGCGGGCACGCGCGCAACGTCACGGGAAAACTGGATTACGGGGAGCACTCGATGACGTCCGCGGCCGGTTTCTCGCGCCTGCAGTGGACTCCCACCCTCCGCGCGCGGTTCCATGCGGGCGTGCGCTACGACGCCAACTCCATTGCCGGCGCCATCACGGTCCCGGAAGCCGGCGCGAGCTACACGCTCAAGGACGGATACACTGTGGCGGCGTCCGTTTCGCGCGGCTTCCGCAATCCCACGATCCGCGAACTGTACCTGTTCCCTGCGCCGAATCCCCTGCTCAAGCCCGAATACATGTGGAACTACCAGGCGAGCCTGCACGCCCGCCCGGCGAAGAACGTCGCCGCGAGCCTCACCGGCTACTATGCGGATCTTTCGGATATGGTCGTGACCCAGGGCCGCTATCCGAACCTACGCCTTTCGAACGCCGGCCGCGCTTTGAACCGCGGCCTGGAGGGCACGCTGCGGTGGCGGCCGGTGAAGCGTATGTCGCTCGTGTCCGGCTACGCGTATTTGCGTTCAACCAACCTGGCTCCTTATTTGCCGGAGCAGAAGTTGAATTACTCGGCCGAATTCGACGCCGGCAAGGCCTTCGTGCATATCGGCGGCACCACGGTGGGGCGGCGATGGGCGGATGCGGCGCACGGCCGCCAGATGAGCGGCTACACGGTGGCCACCTGCCGGATCATGGTTCCCGTACGCAAGAACTGGAGCGTATTTACGACCCTGGACAATCTTTTCGACCGCCGCTACGAAGTGGTGCCCGGTTACACGATGCCGGGTGTGAACGCCGCGGGCGGGGTCACGGTCAGTTTCTAAGCATGGCAGGCGGTAATCCCAAGCTGCGGCCGATGGTGATCAGCGCGGCGATGGCCGCGCTGGCGCTGGCGCTGCCTCCCGCCTTCCACATGGTGGGCCTGGGCAGTAAGTTCCTGCCGATGCTGCTGCCACTGCTGCTCAACGGGTTTCTCGTACCGTTTGGCTGGGCGCTGGTGGTGGGGCTGATCGTGCCTTTTGTTTCGTCCCTGGCGACAGGCATGCCGCCGCTTTATCCGCCCATCGCCGCAGTTGTAGCTTTGGAGGGCGCGACACTCGGAGCGGTGGCGGCGGCCGTCTATCGCGGCAAGCGCGAACGGCTGTGGCCCTCGCTGATCGCGGCGGTGGTCGCAGGCCGTGCCGCCGCGCTCGGTTCAAGCTGGATCCTGGCGCGCTATTTTGGGCTGCCGCCGGCGCTGGCGTCGGTGGCGATGCTGGTTCAGGGCACTCCGGGCGTGCTGCTGCAACTGGCAGTGGTGCCTCTGGTGGTTCGCGCTTTGGGTGCGCGCCGTGGCATCCTTTTCTCATGAGCACGCAAGCGATACGCCAGTACTTTGAAGCCATGGCCCCGCGCTGGGACGCGCTGCCGTCGCCCCCAGACGCCGGCGAAAAGGTGCGACGGTTCGTGGAGCGGGCGGTGCCGCCGGAAGCCGCATGCGTGCTCGATATCGGCAGCGGAACGGGTCTGCTGCTCCCACACCTCCTGAGCTTGCGGCCGGGCTTGCGCGAGGTCGTCGAAGTCGACCTGGCGGAAGCCATGCTGCGCGAGGCCCGGGCCAAAGGCGGCGACCGGATCCGCTTCCTGTGCGCCGACGCCGTGCGGCTTCCGCTGGCCGAGGCGAGCTTCGACGCCGTGCTGTGTTTCGGCGTGCTGCCCCACGTACACGACCTGGATGCAGCCTGCCGCTGTTTTCTCTCAGCGCTCAAGCCCGGAGGCGTCCTGGCCGTGGGGCACATGATGGACAGCGTCACGCTCAACGATTTCCACGCGGCGCTGGACGGCCCGGTTTCAGGCGACCGCATCGAACCCGCGGCGAGTCTGGCCTCTCGCCTGGAGGCGCTCGGCGCGCGCGTCGAAACGGTCGAGGAAGAAACGGGCTGGTATTACGTGGCAGTTTCGCGCAAAGATTCATGAAGCTGTTGAGGAGACTGACGCCGCTGGTGGTGTTCGCTGCCGGGCTGGCCGTCGCGCAGTGGCTGACCGGGACGCTGGACCCCTGGCTGCCGCTGAAGACGCTGGCTGCGTTCGCGCTCGGGCTCGGCTTGTTCGCGGCCATCCCGTGGAGACGCATGTCGCGGAGTCTCGCGCCTGGGCGGTGGTGGTACGCGCCGGTACTGTTTCTCCTGATTCTGCGGCACTTCATGGCGATCTTCGGCGAGGAGCCCGTGCGGGTGCTGCGGGCGCGCTCGCTGGTCATCAGCCGGCGGTATGGCACGGGCTGGCTTGAGTCGCTGGCGCACGCGCTTGCCGCGTTGTTCCGGAGGGCCGTTGACCGCGCCGAGCGGTTTTACGCCGCGCAGTTGATCCGGGGGCTCGCCGAATGAGTTACGCCGTCGAGGTGGCGCGCCTGAGCTACGCCTATGACGGGCGGCCGGCACTGCGGGAGGTGAGCTTCCGAATCTCTGCGGGCGAATCGGTGGGGCTGGCGGGCGCGAACGGCTCGGGCAAAAGCACGCTGCTGTGGTGCCTGCTGGGGCTGGCGCGCGGGAGCGGAGAGATACGCATTTTCGGCAGCAAGCCCGGCCGCTCAACGTACGCGAAACTGGGTGCCGTGTTTCAGAATCCGGAAGAGCAGCTCTTCATGCCCACCATCGCCGACGATCTCGCGCTCGGCTTGCGCAACCGCGGCGATACGGCGGAGGCGGCCCGCCGGAAGGCGATGCAGGCGCTCGAAGCCGTGGGGCTTGAACGGTGCGCCGGGTTGCCGGCGAGCAGCCTGAGCCTGGGCGAGCGGAAGCGCGCCTCGCTTGCGCTGGCCATCTGCGGCTCGCCAGAACTGCTGCTGCTGGACGAGCCCACCGCCGAACTCGATCCGCGCTCCGTGCGCCAACTCGCGAACCTGCTCGCCGGCGTGCGCATGGCCAAGCTGGTGGCCAGCCATCATCTCGATTTCCTGCGCCGCGTGGCGACGCGCCTGGTGGTTCTGAACGAAGGCGCCATCGCGGCGGACGGGCCCATCGAGGAAGTGCTCGCGGACGAAGCCCTGCTCGATCGCGTGGGCCTCGCTTGAAGAGCGGTTGCCCGTCGCGAAGGCCGTTTGCTAGAGTCCGGAATGTGACTATGAGCAACCGCCTCCTCGCTTTCTTCCTGATCGGATCTCTGTGCCTGTTCGCGCAGCCGCGATCCTCGGTGCGGATCACCGCGCCGGTGGACGGGGACATCCTCAACCGGCACGACGGCGCGGCGGTGGACGGTGGATTGAAGATCACCGTCAAAGGCAGTTGCACCGGAGCGAAGGCGGTGAAGGTCAACGCGAAGGCTGTCGCGGTGCGCGATGGACGTTTCGAGGCGCCCGTGGTGCTTCGCCAGTGGGAGAACAGGATTGCCGTCACGGCCGGCGGCGCACACGATCAGGTGCTGGTGTACTGGGACCGCAATTCGAAGCCGCGCTACCGTTTCTCGATCGACGACAATATCTGGTTCCTGCGCGACATCGCGCGGAACGCGGACCGCTATCAGTCCATCTTCGAGAATCCGTACATGGCGTTCTGGAAGTCCATGCACGACAAGTACGGCGCAAAGATCCACTTCAACCTCTTCTATGAGACCGACGGCTTCAACCTCTCGCAGATGCCGGACAAGTTCAAACCGGAGTGGCAGGCCAACCGCGACTGGATCCGGCTGACCTTCCACGCGCGGGCCGAATTTCCGGATAAGCCGTACATCAAGGCCAGCGGCGAGCAGATCGACGCGGACTATCGCCTGATTACGCGCGAGATCGAGCGCTTCGCGGGCCGCGAACTGCTGAGCGCAACAACGACGGTACACTGGGGCGAGGCCACACTCGACGGCGTGCGGGCCTTGCGCGCCGAAGGCGTGAAAGTGCTGGCAGGATACTTTCTGTTTCAGAAAGGGGAACCGGTGGTCAGCTACTACCTGGATACACCGCGCATCGAGCACCTGATGGGCCGGGACTATTGGAAGGACACCAAGGAAGACGTGATCTTCGTGCGGCACGACCTCGTCGTCAACACGCTGCCCCTCGACCAGATCGTTCCGCACTTGGAGAAAGTGGCCGCCGATCCGCATCAGGCGGAACTGATGGAGCTGATGATCCACGAGCAGTACTTCTATCCGGACTATCGCAACTACCAACCCGACTTCCGGCAGAGGGTTGAGCGGACCATCGAGTGGGCCACCAAGAAAGGTTACGAGTCCACGCTTTGCGATTTCGGCGAAGAGAGCTGCGCACCGCCGGTCAGGAAGTAGATTCCTGGCGCGCGCGTCCGCGGATTAGAATGGACGCATGACAGGCATCCGCTTCTCGCTCGTTCCCATCCTGGCCGGGTCGTTGTGGGGCCAGTACCTGATGTACGTCGGCACTTACACAGGCCCTGACAGCAATGGCATTTACGCGTACCGGTTCGATGCCCGCACGGGCGACGTGAAGCCACTCGGCCTGGCGGCGGAGACAAAGAATCCATCGTTTCTGGCGATCCATCCGAACCGTAAGTTCCTGTACGCGGTGGGCGAATCGTCCGGCGCCGGCGCTTGGGGTGGTTCGGTAAGCGCGTTTGCGCTGGATCGGGCAACCGGCAAACTCACTTTTCTGAATAGCGCGTCGTCCGGAGGCAAAGGGCCGTGCCATCTGGTGGTGGACAAGACCGGCAGGAACGTGGTGGTAGCGAATTACGGCAGCGGCGCGACGGCGGTGTTGCCCGTCAAGCCCGACGGCCGGCTCGGCGAACCCAGTTCGACGATCCAGCACACCGGTTCGAGCGTGGACCGCGCGCGGCAGGAGGGCCCGCACGCGCACTCGGCGAATCTTTCGCCCGACAACCGCTTCGCCTTCGTGGCCGACCTGGGCTTGGACAAAATTCTGGTGTACAAGTTCGACGCTACCAAGGGAACCATCGCGCCCAACACACCCCCCTTCGCAACCGTGGCTCCGGGCTCCGGGCCGCGCCATTTCGCCTTCCACCCCTCAGGGAAATTCGCGTACGTGATCAACGAGATGGGAAACACGGTTACGGCGTTCTCTTACGATGCGGCCGGCGGGGTACTCACCTCGCTGCAGACAATCTCCACTCTCCCCCAGGGATTCTCCGGCAAGAGCTACTGTGCGGAAGTGGTCGTGCATCCATCGGGGAAATTCCTGTACGGCTCCAACCGCGGCCATAATAGCATCGCGGTTTTCGCCATCGATCCTGCAAAAGGCACCCTCACCGCCATCGAACAGACGCCTACCGGCGGCAAGTGGCCCCGCAATTTCAATATCGACCCCACGGGCGCTTACCTGTTCGCCGCCAACGAGCAATCAAATGACATCTTCCTGTTCCGCATCGATCCGGCAACAGGGAAGCTCACGCCCACGGGCAAGAAACTGGAAGTTGGCAAGCCTGTCTGCATCAAGTTCATGCCTGTCAAGTGACCGTCCGCAGACATTCCCGCCAATATGGCGAAGGCATTGGGCGCGCCAACTCAGGTTGGTGCGCTTCATGCTAGACTTTGGGCGGAGGATTTCCGATGAGTTTGGAAGCGACTACCAACCTCGAGCAGGAACTGAACCCGTGGCTGGCAGCGGAGACGCGCTTTGATCTTGCCGCGGCGCGTCTTGGTCTCGATGATGGCATGCGCAAGATTCTGAGCAAGCCCGCCCGTGAACTGACAGTGAACATTCCGGTGCAACTGGACGACGGCAGGCTGCAGGTGTTCACAGGTTACCGGGTGCAGCATTCCATCGCTCGCGGTCCCGCCAAGGGCGGCATCCGCTTTGCGCCCGATGTGACGCTGGATGAAGTACGCGCGCTGGCTTCCTGGATGACGTGGAAATGCGCGGTCGTGAACATTCCGTTCGGCGGCGGCAAGGGCGGCGTCATCTGCGACCCGGCCGTGATGTCCGAAGGCGAGTTGGAACGCATCACGCGGCGTTACACCGCTGAGATTATGGATTTTCTCGGGCCCGAGCGCGACGTGCCCGCGCCCGACATGAACACGAACGAACAGACCATGGCGTGGATCATGGATACCTACTCCATGCACAAGCGCACTACGGTCACTGCCGTGGTCACGGGCAAGCCGCTGAATCTCGGCGGTTCGCGCGGACGCCCGGAGGCCACCGGACGGGGCTGCACGATCGTCAGCCTGCAGGCGCTGAAGAAATTCGGGCTGGATCCGGCCAGTTCGCGAGTAGTGATCCAGGGCTTCGGCAACGTCGGCAGCATGGCCGCCCGGCTCATGACCAGGGCGGGCTTCAAAATCGTCTGCATAGCCGAAATCGAGGGCGCGGTCTACAATCCGCACGGGCTCGACATCGCCGCCTTGCTGAAGCACCGCAAGGACACCGGGTCCATTCTCGATTTCCCGGGCGCCGAGAATATGGATGCTCGCGAGGCCCTGTTCCTGGATTGCGACATCCTGCTGCCAGCCGCCAGGGAAGGCGTAATCACATCGGAGAACGCCGCCAAAATCCGCGCCAAGATTCTTTGCGAGGGCGCCAACGGCCCCACCACCGCGGTCGCGGACGATATCCTGGCCGACAATAACGTCTTCGTGATTCCCGACATCCTAGCCAACGCCGGCGGCGTTACCGTGTCGTACTTCGAATGGGTGCAGGACCGCCAGGGTTTCTTCTGGAACGAACAGCTCGTCAATGGTCGGCTGGAAGAAATCATGGTGAACAGCTTCCGCGACGTGGTGAGTTACGCGGAGAAGCACGGCGTAAACAATCGCATCGCCGCTTACATGCTGGCCCTGGACCGGGTGGCCTTCGCCGTCAAGCTGCGCGGGATTTACGCATAATGGAAAGGACCGGGTTTCCACCGGTCCTTTTCGATGAGTGTTGAAGCTTCCACGCCGCTGATGCGGCAATACCAATCCGTCAAACAGCAGGTCCCCAACGCGCTGCTAATGTTCCGCCTGGGCGACTTCTATGAATTGTTCTATGAAGACGCCGTGGTGGCCGCGCGCGACCTCGAGATCACTCTCACCAGCCGCAACAAGGAGAAGGGCCAGGCCATCCCGATGTGCGGCGTGCCGTTCCACGCGGCCGAGAGCTACATCGCGAGGTTGATTCAAAAGGGACACCGCGTGGCCATCTGCGACCAGATGGAGGATCCGCGCTTCGCCAAAAAACTGGTAAAACGCGAGTTGGTGCGTGTGGTGACGCCGGGCACCGCAACCGAGTCGAGCCTGCTGCGCGCACGCGAAAACAACTACCTGGTGGCCTTGGCAGCCGATTCGGGAAAGGCGGGACTGGCATATGTAGACGTATCGACGGGCGAGTTTCGCACTACCGAGATGCCGGAGGCCGACGTCGCGGCGGCCATCGATGCCCTCAACGCGAGCGAGGTGCTGGTGGCTGCGGGCGATGACGTTTGGGCGCCGGCGGGGACGAGCCCGCTTCGCACTGAAGTGGAAGCCTGGACCTTCGACGCCGATCAGGCTGACCGCACGCTGCGCGAGCACTTCCACCTGTTGAGCCTGGACGGCTGCGGCTTGAACGGGAAGCGTTTGGCCGTCGGCGCCGCCGGGGCCATCCTTCACTACCTGCGCGACACGCAGCGCACGAGTCTGGATCATCTGGAACGTCCCACTTTTTACGAACGCGACGAGGCCATGGTGCTCGACGCAGTCACCGTACGGAACCTTGAGCTGGTGGAGCCGATCTTTTCGGCCGACCTGGGCGGGGGACGCGAGTCGACGCTGGTGAGCGTGATCGACAAGACCCTCACCGGCATGGGCGCGCGCCTGCTGCGGCGCCGGCTGGTGCGTCCTTCGATGGACCGCGCCGAAATCGAGCATCGCCTGGACGCGGTAGAGGAGTTGACCAAGGCGACCATCGCGCGCGCGGAGATCCGGCACGCGCTGGAAGGAGTGCTGGACCTGGAGCGCTTACTGGCCAAGGTCACCCTCGGCACCGCGGGTCCGCGCGAGTTGCTGGCGCTCGGCCGTTCGCTGGCCGCGCTGCCCCAGTTGAAGCGGCTGGCCGGCGGGTGCGCCGCGCCACGTCTCGCGGATATTCGTGATCGCATCGACGAGGTGGCCGAAGCCCGCGACCGTATTCTCGCCGCCATCGCCGATACGCCGCCTGTGACGCTCAACGACGGCGGCGCGATCCGCGACGGCTTCGACGCCGCCCTCGACGAACTGCGCGACCTGAGCCGCAACAGCCGCCAGTACATCGCCGCCATCGAAACGCGCGAGCGCGCACGCACGGGGATTCAATCCCTGAAAGTCCGCTTCAACAACGTCTTCGGCTACTACATCGAAATCTCCAAGGCCAACCTGCACCTGGCGCCGGAAGATTATGAGCGCAAGCAAACTCTGGTGAATGCCGAGCGCTTCACCACCCGGGAACTGAAGGAACTGGAAAGCAAGATCCTGGAAGCCGAGGAGAAGATCCTCGACATCGAGCGGCGAATCTTCGCCGAAGTCCGTACGGCAACTGCCGAGTGCGCGACGCGCATCCGCGCGACCGCCCAGGCGGTGGCCGAACTGGACGTCGCCGCGGCGCTGGCGCAGGTGGCCGTCGAGAACCGTTACTGCCGGCCGCATTTCTCCGATTCGGGCGAAATGCGCATCGCCGCCGGCCGCCATCCGGTGATCGAAAAGCTCGCCGAGCGGGAGGCCACGCGTTTCATTCCCAACGACCTGTACCTCAACGGCAAGGAGTTCATCGCCGTCATCACCGGCCCCAACATGGGCGGCAAGTCCACCTATCTGCGTCAGGCCGCGCTGATCGCCGTGATGGCGCAGACCGGCTCCTTCGTCCCGGCCGAGGACGCGTTGCTGCCCGTCATCGACAGGGTCTACACGCGAATCGGCGCGAGCGACAACTTGGCGCGCGGCCGCTCCACGTTCATGGTGGAGATGACCGAGACGGCAGTGATTCTGAACACGGCGACCAGCCGGAGCCTGGTGGTGCTCGACGAGATCGGCCGCGGCACGGCGACCTATGACGGGTTGGCGCTCGCATGGGCCGTCATCGAGTACCTCCACGAACACACGCGCGCCAAGACGCTTTTCGCCACGCATTATCACGAGCTCACCGAGCTTGCCGGACAACTTGAAGGCGTGTGCAACCTGCATGTCTCGGTGAAGGAGTCCGGCACCCAGATCATCTTCCTGCGCAAGGTCGAACCGGGCAGCGCCGACCGTAGCTACGGGATCGAGGTGGCGCGGCTGGCAGCCCTGCCCGAGCAGGTGATCGAACGGGCGCGTGAGATCCTCACGCGGCACGAAAAGAGCGGGCACGAGGTGAGCGAGGAACTCACGCCGCGCAAGCGGCGCCGCGAATCACCGCTGCAGATCCAGCTTTTCGAGCCCGTGAACCATCAGATCGCCGAGCGCATCCGCAACCTGAAGCTGGACGAACTGCGCCCCATCGAGGCATTGCAGTTGCTCAGCGACTTGCAGGAGGAGTTGAAGCGGCAATGAGAATCGCGGGCCTGATGAGCGGCACTTCGCTCGACGGAATCGACGTGGCCATCGTCGATATCGCGAGTGGGCGCCACCGGATGGTGAGTTTCACCACCCGGCCGTACCCGGCGTGCGTGCGCGAAATGATCCTGGGAGTGTCGAACACGGAAGCGCACACTCGGGAGATCGCCCGGCTGAACGTCCTGCTCGGCGAGTTGTACGCCGAGGCGATCCTTCATGCCGGCGTGCCGCTCTCATCGATCGATTTGGTCGGCTGCCACGGCCAGACCATCTATCACGAGGGCGGCGTCGCTACGCTGCAAATCGGGGAAGCCGCGGTGATCGCCGAGCGCCTCCGCAAACCGGTGGTGTCCGATTTCCGCCCGCGCGACATTGCCGCTGGAGGACAGGGCGCGCCGCTGGTGCCGTACGTCGACTATCTGCTTTTCAAGAACGCACGCAAAGGGCGCGTCGTACTGAATATCGGCGGCATTGCCAACGTTACGGCGATCCCGGCTAAGGGCGCGAGCGAAGATGTCATCGCCTTCGATACCGGCCCCGGCAACATGGTGGTGGACGCGCTGGTAAGCCGGCACACGCACGGTAGAAAAACTTTCGATCGCGACGGGCATTTCGCCGGACGCGGGAAGGTGGACGCGAAGCTGCTGCGGCGGCTGCTCGACGATCCTTACTATCGCGGCCGCCCGCCGAAGTCGGCCGGCCGCGAGCAGTACGGCGTTGAGTTCATCGAGCGCCTCGACCGGGCGGGCCTGAGTTTCTTCGATGAAGTGGCCACGGCCACGGCGCTCACGGCGGCATCGATCGCGGAAGGCGTGCGGCGCTGGGTGACGCCGAAGTTCGCCGTGCAGGAGTTGATCGTCAGCGGAGGCGGCGCGCATAATCCGCGCATGATGGCGTACCTGGCCGCCTTTCTTAAAGGCGTGCGCGTCACCACCTCGGCTGAATTCGGGATCGGCGTGGACGCCAAGGAGGCTATCGCCTTCGCGCTGTTGGCTTACGAGACTTGGCGCGGGCGGACGGGCAACCTGCCCTCGGCCACCGGCGCGCGGCGCCCGGTCATCCTCGGCAAAATCACCCCTGCTTGAGCTTGTGGCAGAGTAGGTGTATGCGATCTTTCCTACCCCTGCTTGCACTGTCATATCTGGCCGCGGCAAGTCTTCCCGCCCAGGTCCGCCCGCCTCTGTTCTTCCGGGAAGACTGGAAAGAAATTCCCGCCGCCACGCCCGTCACACAGGAGCACGTAGGTCATCCTGACCTGATCCTTTCGCTGTACGGGCCGGGCAAGCTGGGCATCAAGAAGAGCCATCACGAAAAGCCCGCCGACGATCCTTATTACATTTGGTTTGGGCAGTGCGACGGCAACTGCGCGCTCAGCCTCCGCCACAAGACTTCTTACGTGGATCTGACCGGCCAGGCCAAGGTGCGCTGGCGCTCGAAGCAGGCCGGGTTCCGCCATGCGCGCCTCGTCATCAAGCTGGCGGACGGCACATGGCTGGTGAGCGATGTTTCCGACGGCCCCTCGGGCGACTGGCGCGAATTCGAGTTCATCATTTCCGATATCCACTGGCGCAGGCTGGACATCAACAAAGTAATCGAAGGCAAGTGGGTCGAGAAACCCGATTTATCGAAAGTGGACGAGATCGGCTGGACCGACCTGATGCCGGGTGGGGCGAGCGACGCCTGTACGCGCATCGACTGGATCGAAGTCTACGGCCGCCCGGTCCCGCGCAAAGCGCAGTAGCGCTTGGATGTTCTATCCGAGCACTCGCGCGGCGTCCTTGGCGAAGTACGTGAGGATGATGCCGGCCCCCGCGCGGCGGATCGAGGTCAGCGATTCCATCATGGCGCGCTCGCGGTCCAGCCAGCCGCGCTGGGCGGCAGCTACGATCATGCTGAACTCGCCGCTCACCTGGTAGGCGGCGATGGGCAGATCGAAGCGGTCCCGGGCCATACGGATCAGATCGAGGTACGGCATGGCCGGTTTCACCATGACCATGTCCGCGCCTTCCTCGATGTCCAGTTCGATCTCGCGCATGGCCTCGCGCGCGTTGGCCGGGTCCATCTGGTAGCTGCGGCGGTCGCCGAACTGCGGCGCCGATTCGGCGGCTTCGCGGAACGGGCCATAGAACACCGAGGCGAACTTCGCGGCATAGGCGAGGATGGGCGTCTTGGCGAAACCAGCCTCATCGAGCGCTCTGCGGATGGCCGCCACACGCCCGTCCATCATGTCCGAAGGCGCAACGATGTCGGCCCCGGCGCGCGCGTGGGATACGGCCGAACGGGCCAGCCATTCGAGTGTCTGGTCGTTATCGACATCCCCGTCGACGATCTTGCCGCAGTGGCCGTGGCTGGTGTACTCGCAATTGCAGACATCGGTCGCCACTACGAGCTTGGAGCACTCCCGCTTGATGGCACGCACGGCGCGCTGCACGATGCCCTGGTCGTCATAGGCGCCCGAGGCCATCTCATCTTTCTTCTCGGGAATGCCGAAGAGGATGACGCCGCCGATGCCCAGCGATTCCACTTCGGCGCACTCGGCCACCAGCATGTCGATCGACATCTGATAGTTGCCCGGCATGGCGCCGATCTCTCGCTTGACACCCTCGCCCGGACAGGCAAACAACGGCAGGATGAAGCCGGCCGGATCCAGACTCGTTTCGCGCACCATGCGGCGCAGGCTCTCGGTCGCGCGCAGCCTTCTCATGCGGTTCACAGGGAATGCCATATGCAAGGATTGTAGCGCGCCATAATGAAAAAGACGTGCCAAAGAGAGAGAACTCAGAACCACTGCTGGCGCGCCGCTACTTCATCCGCGGGCGCGTGCAAGGCGTAGGCTTCCGGTATTTTGTCGAGCGCGTCGCCGCCGAGCTTCAACTCACGGGGTTCACGCGAAACCTGGACGACGGCCGCGTGGAGGTATACGCCGTGGGCACCGCCGGCCAGCTTTCCGACCTGGCCGGGTACCTGTGGAAGGGCCCGCGGTGGAGCGACGTGCGCGGCGTCGATGAGCAGGAAGCCGCAGTGCTAAAATACAGGGGATTTTTCATCGAGCACTCATGACGGATCTCAAGAAGCTCATTCGTGAAGTTCCCGACTTCCCCAAGCCGGGTATCCTGTTTTATGACATCACCACGCTTTTGAAAGACCCGGCGGGATTCGCCGCCGTGATCGACGCTTTCAAGAAGCGCTACGCCGGCGTGAAAGTAGACAAGGTCGTCGGCATCGAGGCGCGCGGCTTCATCTTCGCGCCCGCCCTGGCCTACGCCATCGGCGCCGGTTTCGTTCCCGTGCGCAAGCCCGGTAAACTGCCGGCCGAGACCGTCCGCCAGGAGTACGCGCTCGAATATGGCACCGATATGGTGGAGATCCACAAGGACGCCATCGCGCCCGGCGAGATCATCCTGATCGTCGACGACTTGCTGGCTACCGGAGGCACGGCTGCGGCCGTTTCCAAGCTCGTCGAGAAGCTGGGCGGCAAGGTGGCGGGCCTAGGGTTCGTCGTCGAGTTGGACTTTCTGCGCGGGCGCGACAAGCTGGCAGGGTACGACGTTTTCTCCCTGTTGAACTACGACAAATGAGCACGGAGCCCCGCCGGGCCCGCTTGCGGGCGCTGGCCAAAATCAACCTGGGCCTGCGGGTGCTTCATAAGCGCGGCGATGGTTTCCACGAGCTGCGCACCGTCTTCCAGACCATCTCGTTAGCCGACACGCTCGACGTGGAATTCGAGCCGTCGCGCCGCACCTCCATAGAACTTACCGGCTGCGACGAGATCGCCGACAACCTGGTGGTGCGCGCGGCACGGGCCGCGATGGATGCAATGAAAACGACCGGCAGGGTCCGCTTTCATCTGGTCAAGCGGATTCCGATGGGCGCCGGGCTGGGCGGAGGATCGAGCGACGCCGCCGCGGTACTGCTGGCGCTGCCGGTGCTCGCCGGCCGCGAAATGGCGCCGGACGAGATGATCGCGCTGGGAGCGCGGTTGGGCAGCGACGTGCCGTACTTCTTCCTGGGCGGAACCGCGCTCGGTTTGGGACGCGGGACTGAGCTGTATCCGCTGCCGGAAACGCCCGCCGCACCGCTGGTCCTGGTAGCCCCGGCGATTCACGTATCCACCGCGGAAGCCTACCGCGCACTGGACCTTGGTTTGACATCCGATGTTGAACAAAATATGATAGATAGTTTCCAGTCCCGCGTTTGGTCCGTGGGGCATGGAATGTCCAAGGGCAGCTCCGCGGGAGTTCTGGGCAACGACTTTGAAGGCGTCGTTTTTGATCGGCATCCCGAACTGAGAACGCTGAAGAGGAAGTTGCTGCGGCTAGGGGCGCGGGCGGCCATGATGACTGGGAGTGGTTCTGCGCTGTTCGGGCTTTTCGACAGCCGGAAGGATGCCGCGCGGGTCCTTCCCTCCTTCGGACGGGAGAAGGCGTATTCGGTCACGATGGTGAGCCGTGCGCGATACCGCGCCATGTGGCAGCGCCAGATGGCGGCGCATTGCGTAGAGAGGATATGGCCGCTCCGAAGCCGGCACTTGAGAAGATGCATGATCGTCTGAAAGTTTTCACGGGGAATGCCAATCCGGCGTTGGCCGCGGAGATCTGCGCCGCGCTTGGCACACCGTTAGGAGCGTCCTCCGTGAAGCGTTTCTCGGACGGCGAGATTTACCTGCAGATCCAGGAGAACGTGCGCGGCGCGGACGTCTTCGTGGTGCAGCCGACCTCGACGCCGGTGGAGCGCCACTTGATGGAACTGCTGCTCATGATCGACGCGCTCAAGCGCGCCTCGGCCGAGCGCATCACCGCCGTGCTGCCCTATTACGGATATGCGCGGCAGGACCGTAAGGACAAGCCGCGGGTTCCCATCTCGGCCAAGCTGGTTGCGGGGCTGCTGGAGAAAGCCGGCGCAAACCGCATTTTGGCGCTGGATCTGCACGCCGCACAGTTGCAGGGATTCTTCGACATCCCGGTGGACCACCTGTTCGCGGCTCCTGTCCTGATCGAGTATTTCAAGACGCAAGGGCTGCCGGATCTGACTGTGGTAAGCCCCGACGCCGGCGGCGTCGAGCGGGCGCGCGCCTTCGCCAAGCGGCTCAGCGCGCCGCTGGCCATCATCGACAAGCGTCGTTTGGAAGCCAACGTGGCCGAGGTGATGCACATCATCGGCGACGTGGAAGGGCGGAACTGCCTGATCGTCGACGACCTGATCGACACGGCGGGCACCCTGGGCAAGGCGGCGGATGCCCTGCTGCGCCAGGGAGCTGTTTCGGTAACGGCTTGCGCCACGCACGCGGTGTTGAGCGGCCCGGCGGTGGAAAGAATCGGGTCTTCGCACCTGAAGGAAGTCGTGTTGACTAATTCCATCCCGCTCAAGGAAGAAGCCCGCAAGTGCCCGCGGATTCGGGTTCTCTCGGTGGCTGAACTTCTTGCGCGGGCCATACAGTCGATTCACGAGGAGACCAGCGTCAGCACATTGTTCGTTTGAGCTCTAGAAAGGCGCAGGGTTCCGTGGCCGCCGCGATCGCAATGGCTACGCCCCGGCGAAAGGAAAAGGAATGAAGAAGGACATTACGATCAACGCCGAATTGCGTGAGACACGCGGGAAGAACGAAGCTCGCCGTCTACGCGCCAAAGGCGCGATTCCCGCCGTGGTGTACGGCGGCAAAGAAGATGCCATCGCGGTTTCGGTGGATCCCAGGCAGGTGGTCCGCATCCTGCACAGCAAGAGCGGATTCAACACGATTTTCAACGTGGCCATTCAGGGCTTGGCTACAACGCCGGCCATGCTGGTCGATTGGCAAAGCGATCCGATCAAGGGCAACCTGTTGCACGCCGACATGAAGCGCATTGATTTGAATGCCCGCATCACGGTGGCTGTCCCGGTGCAAATCGTCGGCGAAGCCAAGGGCGTCAAACAGGAAGGTGGTCTGCTCGAAGTGGTGACCCGCGAGGTCCAAATCGAGTGCCTGCCGGACGAGATTCCGGAAAGCTTCGTTGTCGATGTCTCCGAGTTGGCGATGGGCCAGGCCAAGCGTGCCGGCGACCTGGAACTCACAGGTTCCATGAAGCTGGTGAGCCAACCGGAGTCGGTCCTGGCGCACGTGGTGATGCTGCGTGTCGAAGAAGCAGCGCCTGGCGCCGCCGAAGTTGTCGCAGGCGCCGAAGCCGCGCAGGCCGAGCCCGAGGTCATCAAGAGCGGCAAGAAGGAAGAGGAAGGAGAGGCAGGGGCCGAGAAGAAGTAGTCCGGCTCTCTCCTCTGCACGAAATATATGCTGCCCGGCGAGGTTGTGGAGGCCGGCCCGGCGCCTTGCGGGCGACGGTGGCTTATAGCCGGCCTCGGCAATCCGGGCAGTCAGTACGAGAAGACCTGGCACAATCTGGGCTTCCTCGTACTGGACAGGTTGGCGGAATCGAACGGGTTGCGGTTTTCACGCCGCGAATGCCAGGCCTTGGTAGGATCTGGCAAACTCGCCGGGGCCGATGTATGGCTGGCGAAGCCGCAGACGTTCATGAATTTGAGCGGGTCGAGCCTGGCCCGGCTGCTGGAGAAGTACGAACTCGGGCCGGCCAACCTGCTGTTGGTATACGACGATCTGGATCTGCCTTGGACGCATATCCGGATCAGGCCCAAAGGCTCCTCCGGGGGGCACAAGGGTGTGCAGTCTACGATCCGGGAGATCGGATCGAGCCAATTCGCCCGGGTTCGTTTGGGGATCCATCCCGGTCATGAGATCGGGGATGGGGCGGATTTTGTGCTCTCGCCCATACGGCGGGGGCAGGCAAAGGAGTTGGATGCACTGCTCGATGCAGCATCGCGGGCGGTGGAGTCCATAGTTTCCGAGGGCGTCGATAAGGCCATGGCGAAGTTCAATCGCCGCGCTCCCGGATCAAAACTCGAGGAAGAATGAGAACTTACGAAGAGCTGTTCATTGTCCGGCCGGATGCGACCGACGAAGAGATCGATCCGTTTCTGGAACAATTCAAACAATTGATCACCGCCTCCGGCGGCGCCATCGAAAAAGTGGAGAAGTGGGGCGTCCGCAAGCTGGCCTATCGCGTTGCCAAACGCGAAGAGGGCTATTACATCCTGGTGGTGTTCAACGCGTCGCCGGCCACCGTGGTGGAGCTTGAGCGCCGGTTGCGCGTCGCCGACCTGGTCCTGAAGTTTCTCACTGTGCGCATCGACGAGAAGCTGAAGTGGTTGGAAAAACGCAAAGTGGCGCGGGAGAAGCGCGCGCGCCGCAAGCCTGCCCTGGCCCCCAGCGCGCCGCCCGCAGCCCCGGCCGCGCCGGCTGTGCCGGAGCATGCTGCGCCGGGCGCACCTGGGGAGGCAGCGAAGTAATAGTCGCCTGAAGGCGGGTTTCCACCCGTCTTGGCGCCAGCAAGGAGAAACATATGGCAGAGATTAAGAGCGGTAGACCAGTGGCGGCATCCCAGCGGCCCACGGGCGGCGACAAAGCGATCATGACGCAGAAGAAGCAGTACTTCCGGCGTAAGAAGTTGTGCCGGTTCTGCGTGGACAAGGTCGACGACATCAACTACAAGGACGTGAAGCTGCTGTCGGCATTCATTTCCGACCGCGGTAAGATTACCCCGCGCCGTATTTCGGGCGTCTGCACGCCGCACCAGCGGCGTCTGGCCGATGCGATCAAGCAAGCGCGCAACATCGCGCTGCTGCCGTTCGCGGCGGAAGTGTAGTTCGCTCGAAGGAGAGTCGAAGGTAAAGCCATGGAA
Source organism: uncultured Solibacteraceae bacterium (assembly GCA_964384215.1). Lineage (GTDB taxonomy): Bacteria > Acidobacteriota > Terriglobia > Bryobacterales > Bryobacteraceae > JAJFUV01. Next base: position 25,914 of record CAYLLB010000024.1, read on the forward strand.
GTGATTCTCAGGGAAGATATCGAGAAGTTGGGGAACCGCGGACAGGTGGTGAAGGTCGCCGACGGATATGCGCGCAACTATTTGTTGCCGCGGCGGCTGGCGGTCGCGGCCACCGAAGCAAACAAAAAGATCGTCGAGCAGGAGCGCCAGGCGTATTTGCGGCGCGAAGCCAAGGTGCTCGCCGACGCGCAAGAACTGGCTAAGATCATGGCGCCGGTCAGCATCACCATCAAGCAGAAGGCCGGCGAGCAGGATCAATTGTTCGGCTCGGTGACCTCCAAGGACATCGCCGAAGCGCTCGAAAAGGCCGGCTATAGCGTCGAGCGGCGCAAGATCCAGTTGGAAGCGCCCATCAAACAGGTGGGCGAGTTTAAGGTTCCTATCCGCCTGCACCGGGATGTCACCGTAGACATCACGGTGACGGTGGCGAGGGACGAAGAAGAAGCAGCGGCAACAACAGAAGCGGAAGCGCCAAAAGAAGATTAAAAGTAACTTTGCGCGCCGGGGCGGCCGGGTGCGGTACGCCCGGGCGCGCGTCGTTCCATTCGTGCGAGAGTTGTTGGGCGTGAGGTGTGGCGGTGACCTTCTTTGATCTGACCGGACAGACGGCTGTGGTAACAGGCGCGGCTACCGGCATCGGCGCCGCAGTGGCCTGGCGGCTGGCTCTGGCGGGAGCCCAGGTGGCGGTGGCGGATATCGACGAGCCGGGCGCAGCGGCGGTTGCTGCTCGGATCGCGGCGGAAGCCGGAGGACGAGCCTTCCCGTTGGTCATGGACGTCACCTCGGCGGAAAGCGTCAATGCCGCCGTATCGTCTGTGCTGGCGCGAACCGGACGTATCGACGTGCTGGTGAACAATGCCGGCATTGCCGGACGGGCCGCGCCGCTATGCGAACAGACCGAAGAGGACTGGCGGCGGATTATCGCCGTCAACATGGATAGCGTTTTCCACACCTGCCGAGCCGTTCTGCCGCACATGCGCGAACGCAAGTACGGCCGCATCGTCAACCTGGCATCCATCGCCGGCAAAGAGGGCAACCCCAATATGACGGGATATTCCGCCACCAAGGCCGCCGTCATCGCCTTCACTAAATCCGTGGCCAAGGAAGTCGCCACTGAGGGTATCACCGTCAACTCGGTGGCTCCGGCGGTGGTCCGCACGCGCATCCTCGATCAACTGACGCCCGCACAGGTTGCGTACATGACCGAAAAGATCCCCATGCGCCGCACCGGGAAGCCCGAGGAAATCGCCGCCGTGGTGCATTTCCTGGCCAGCCCCGACGCGAGCTTCGTGACCGGCCAGTGTTATGACGCTAGCGGCGGTCGCGCGACATATTGAAGAAATTGATTCTTAGCCCCACACAATACCCCAATACGCCGGTCCTGGACCTGTTGGATGCCGTCGCGCGCGGCCATGCCGCCATCGACAGGCGGTTGCTCGAGGTCATCCTCGATCGCGGCCGCGACGAGATTCCGCAGTTGGTGCGTTTCGGTATGGAAGAGCGCGAGACGGACCGCATCGATATTGAAGATGATCTTCTCAACATCTTCCGCGTCTGGGGAGGCACCGGCGCCCTGCCCTTCTATCTGCATTGCGCCAGGCACCAGGACGCGCTGACGTGCGACAAGCTGGCGGAGATCTTCACGTCCCTGGGCGCGGATGCGGTGGAGCCGCTGCTCGCGCTCTATGAAGAACTGGGCGAAGAGAATGCGGGGGAGATCGCGTTCTGGCTCGCGAGTATGCACCTCCGGGATCCGAGGATCACGGCGTTGCTTGTGGAACGATTCGATTTCGACACGAGCGACGGCGCCTTCCTGTTGGGCATTCACGGCGACCCTGCCGCGCTCCCCAAGCTCAGGGAGCGTCTGAAGGAGATGGACGATTCGGTCCAGGGTTTACGGCGGGAGATCGAAGCCGCCATCCGGGAGATCGAAGATCCCTCCCCGGCTGGCGTGGAAGAACCGTTCGATATCTGGCCGCTCTACCCGGAAAAGGCCCTGCCCGCCTTCGACGTTCTCGATGAAGAGGAACTGCTCGCTTTCCTGGACTCGCCGGAGGTGGACTACCGCTGCTCGGTGATCGAGGAACTGGGCTTGAAGGTGCCGAATGCGCGTGTGAGGGGGAGTCTGTACAAGGTCGCCAAGAACGATCCCGAGCCGAAGGTCCGCGGCTGCGCCTGGGAGGCGTTGGGCGGTCTGGAGGATGCCGAGGAGATTCGCCACGCGATGCGCGAGCGGCTTCTCGACGAGTCAGCCCCCGAGGTCGAACGCACCGGAGCCCTGGTGGGGCTTGCCCTGGGGCCGGAGGACGAAGCCGTCGACCGCATGATGATCGAGTTCTACGCACGGCCCTCCACGCGCGCCAAGGCTCTCGAGGCCATGCGGCGCAGCATGGACCGCCGCTACGAGCGGTACTTCCCGGCCCACATCGACGACTCCGACCTCGATGTGCGACGGCAGGCCATCTGGGGCGTCGGCAACTTGGCGCTGGGGTCGGAGGCTGCGCGCCTTGAGGAGTACTTCGACGACGAAGATTTTCGCGCCGATGCACTTTATGCGTACGCGCTTGCCGTACCCGGCGAGACTTCCCACATCCGAATTCCCCGCTTGTTCCGCAAGATCGACGAATTGGCCGGCGGTCTCTCGCCCGAAGAAGCTTTCCTGGTCAAGACCGCGCTCAACGAAAGGTTGGAGAGGCACGGCCTCGCTCCGGCGTTTTCCATGGAAACGGGTGACGAGACGGAAGATTGGGAAGATGACGAGCCCGAGCCGGAACCCGCTCAGCCGCCAGTCAAGGTAGGACGAAACGATCCATGTCCCTGCGGAAGTGGCAAGAAGTACAAGAAGTGCTGCGGGACTTAGGGGTGTGGAGTCAATCCGCTTTCTGTGGAATATTTCCACATCCAGGAAGTCTCCTAAAGTGAGTTACATAGCATCGTAGCTCTCGCCTCCCGACTTTTTCTGTCGTTAAATTCGACAGACGGCAAGTCGCGCTTTTCGACGATCCAGATCCCCTCTAATACATTAAGTCATTGTTTATAAATGACTTACTCTTATTCACAGGCACCTGCGGACGACTGGCCAAGCGATTGCACTGATACCCATGGACTAGCAAGTCCGAAGGGAGAATCTCATATGACCGTCATTCTCGTGCTTGGCACGTTCCTGACCTTTATCCTTGTCGACTACATATTGAGCCGCAAGAAGGCAGTGGTCACCGTTGCTGCTCCCGAGTCCGCTGCAAAAGGGGCTGCGGGTGAGTACATCGAGGGTTTTCTGGTACCAGAGAACCTGGGCTATCATCCTGGCCATAGCTGGCTGCATCGTGAGCGCCAGCACGTGGTGAGAATCGGCATGGACGAGTTCTCGGCCGCTTTGGCGGGCCGCCTCGACGGCATTGAATTGCCCAAGCCTGGCCACTGGCTGCGCCAGGGACAGAAAGCCTGGACGCTGATACGAGGCGGGGAGAAGGCGGATATGGTTTCGCCGATCGAAGGCGAGATCGTGGAAGTGAATCCGGAAGTGGTGAAAGACCCTTCGTTGCTGCGGAAGGATCCTTACGGCAAGGGTTGGCTGATGTCGGTTTTCGTGCCCGATGAGGAGAGCACGGGACGGAATCTTCTGCCCAAGTCGCTGGTGCGCGGATGGATGCGCCAGGCTGTGGAAAGACTCTACGCCATGCAACCTCAGTTGGCCGGCGCTGCGGCAGCCGACGGGGGCCGTCCGGCGGACGACCTTTTCGCGGCTCTCCCTGCGGGAACCTCCTGGAAGAAGGTCACTAGCGAGTTTTTCCTCACCTAACGTGTGGAAACACACAGTCCTGGGGGAATTCGGAGCAAGGTAAAGAGTATCAGAATCCGCCAACGTCCAGGGTAAGGCTTGGAGATCCGTTCCACAGTGTGGTCCGCAAACGTGTTTATTGTCAACACCGCGCTTGCAAAATCCTACAGTCGAGAGTACGTCTAACTCATCGATTGGGGCAATTCCCCCAAGTTGGCGTCAAGATTGCACTATCAATGTAGTTTATAGTGATTCCGACGGGAAGCCCCGGCTGGACTTGGAGTTCAAATGGCCAAAGCAATCCTATACGATAGTACGCTTTGCGTTGGATGCCGGGAATGCGAAGGAGCCTGCGCGAAGAAATGGGGCCTACCTTATAACGAGAACATAGCCAAAGAAGAAAAGATCTCGGCGCACAAGTTGACGGCGGTTCGCACCTTTGGGGAAAGGTTCTCAAGGATTCTTTGCATGCACTGCGTCGAACCCACCTGCGTTTCCGTCTGTCCGGTGGGCGCACTGCAGAGAACTCCGCTGGGGGCAGTCATCTACGAGGAACCGCGTTGCATCGGCTGCCGTTATTGCATGCTGGCGTGCCCGTTCCAGGTTCCGAGCTATGAATGGGACCAGCGGCTGCCGCGCATCAAGAAATGCAACCTGTGCCACGAGCGGCAGGTCGCAGGCAGGGTGACAGCGTGTTCGGAGGCCTGCCCGACCGGCGCCACCGTCACGGGCGACCGCGAAGCGCTGATCGCCGAGGCGCGGAGGCGGCTGGCTGAGAAACCCACCGAATATTATCAGCGGATTTACGGAGTAGAGGAAGTCGGCGGAACCAGTGTGCTGTTCATCTCGGCGGTGCCGTTCGAGCAAATCGGTTTGAAGACCGACCTGCCCAAGGAAGCGCTGCCGGCGTTGACATGGCGGGCCTTGTCGCTGGTTCCGAACGTGGCCACCGTGGGTGGCGCGCTCCTGGGTGGCGTTTACTGGATCACGCACCGCCGTGACGAGGTGGCGGCGGCCGAAGGGCGGGCGCGCTCCCCCAAAGGAGGCCGCCGATGAATCGCGCCGCACGTTTGCTCGGCCTGACTTTCTGGCAATGGGTATTCGCGCTCCTGATGGCGGCCGGCTTGTATAGCACCTATGTCCGCGTACTGTACGGACTCGGGGGGAGCACCAACCTGAGTGACCGGTTTCCCTGGGGCCTGTGGATCGGCTTCGACGTGCTTTGCGGCGTCGGCCTGGCGGCGGGCGGTTTCACGCTGGCTGCCGCGGTGCACATCTTCAACCTGGAACGCTACAAGCCGGTCGCGCGGCCCGCGATCCTGACCGCGTTCCTGGGCTATGTGCTGGTGATCGTGGCGCTGCTGTTCGACCTGGGCCGTCCCTACCGCATCTGGCACGCGCTGATCATGTGGAATCCACGCTCGGTGATGTTCGAAGTGGCATGGTGCGTAATGCTGTACACCACGGTGCTGTTTCTGGAGTTCCTGCCCGCGGTGTTCGAACGGCTGGGTTGGCGCTCTCCTCTGAAAGCCCTGCGCGGGGTGATGATCCCGCTGGTGATCCTGGGGGTGATCCTTTCGACACTGCACCAGTCCTCGCTGGGCAGCCTGTATCTGATCGTGCCGGCAAAGCTTCACCCGCTCTGGTACACGCCCATCCTTCCCGTACTGTTTTTCATTTCGGCGATCACGGTCGGCCTGGCCATGACGATCTTCGAATCCTGGCACAGCAGCCGCGCATTTGGCCGGCAACTGGAACTGCCGCTGCTGGCCGGCTTGGGGCGTGTCCTTGCGGTGAGCTTGATGGTTTACCTGGTGGTGCGGTTCCTGGATCTGGCGCAGCGGGGCGTCCTGCGGATGGCGCTGGAGCGGCGCACGGAAAGCCATTTATTCGTCTTGGAAATCTGTTTGACGGTGCTTCCGATGCTGCTTCTGTTCCGGCGGCACATACGCTGGAATCCGCGGGCGCTGTACGCCTGTTCGGTGATGGTGATCTTCGGCTTCATCGCGAACCGTTTGAATGTGAGTGTGACGGGCATGGAGGCCGGCTCGGGCGTCTCCTATGTTCCGCGTTGGACCGAGGTGGCGTTGACGTTAAGTATTGTGGCGGCCGGCTTCGCCGTCTTCCGCCTGGCGGCGCGCTACCTGCCGGTCTTTGAACAGGAAAAACAAGAAGCCAACACGGCGCGCGAAGGCGAGCGCACTCCGGCGCTCACGACGGGAGACTAGACATGGTTGAGAGGCAGACTGATCGGGATGGGACGCCTCTCAGTCTGTCCGTGAAGCTCGCGCTGTACCTGGTGCTCAGCACCATCTGCTTCTGGGCGCTGTTCGGCGTGCTCAACCTGCGTTTGCACCGCCGTCAGTCCGAGCAGACCATGCTGCAGGACGCCGAGCGCATCAGCGAGATCATCCAGCGCAGCACGCGCCACCAGATGCTGCGCAACGACAGGCCGGCGCTGGCGGAGGTAATCACCGACATCGGCTCGCAGCCGGGCATACGCCTGGTGCGGGTATTCAACAAAGAGGGCCGCATCAGCTACTCGTCCACCGCCTCGGAAGTGGAGACCATGGTGGACAAGCGCGCCGAGCAATGCTACGCCTGCCATGCCCAGAGTGCGCCACTCCAGAAGCTGAACCGGCCGGACCGCGCGCGCATCTTCACGGACCCCCAGGGCGGCCGCGTCCTCGGAATCATACGCCCGGTGGAGAACCAGCCGGACTGCTGGAGCGCGCCGTGCCACGCGCACCCGCGAGAGAAGAGAATCCTGGGGGTCATCGATACGCAGCTTTCCCTGGCAACGGTGGACCAGCAGGTGGCAGCTCAGGGCCGGCAACTTCTGGGCTTTACGGCGCTGGCGGCGGCACTGGTTTCGGCGGTCACCCTGCTGTTCGTCTGGCTGGTGGTGCGCAGACCGATCCGGGAACTGATCGCCGGCACGCGCCGGGTATCGAGCGGCGATCTCGATTTCCGGATCCCGGTCAGATCGCACGATGAGCTGGGGGCGCTGGCATCAAGCTTCAACAAGATGACGCACGATCTGAGTTCGGCCAATGCCGAAGTTCTTACCTGGGCGCATACGCTGGAAGACCGCGTCAGGCACAAGTCGCAGGAACTGGAGCGGGCCTACTCTTCGCTGGTGGCCAGCGAAAAGATGGCTTCGCTCGGCAAGCTGGCCGCCACGGTAGCGCACGAGATCAACAATCCGCTTTTCGGCATGCTGACTTACGCGCGCCTGACGTTGAAGCGCCTGGCGGAGACGGAGATAGATCCCGCGCAGAAAGAAGAGATGATGGAGAACCTGCGCGTCATCGAGCGAGAAAGCCGACGTTGCGGCGACATCATCAAGAATTTGCTCACCTACGTCCGGCAAGCGCCTCCAAAGCCGCAGAGAGCGGACTTAAACCAGATCGTCGAGCGGGCGATCAGCCTGGTGCGGCACAAGCTGGACTTGCAGGGCATCGAGTGCGAGGAATCGCTGGCGCCGGATCTGGCTCCGGTGTGGTGCGATCCAGGCCAGATCCAGCAGGTGGCGGTGGTCCTGCTCATGAACGCGACCGAGGCCTTGGCGCACGGCGGGCAGATGTTGGTGAGCACGTCGGCGGCGCCCGGAGGCGGCGTGCGGCTGGTGGTGGCCGACAACGGAGGCGGAATTCCCGAGGATGTGCTGCCCCACATCTTCGAACCATTCTTCAGCACCAAGGAAGAACAGCAGCGGACGGGCCTGGGGCTGGCGGTGGCGCATAGCATTGTGGAGCAGCATGCGGGTACAATTACAGTTCGCTCCACTCCGGGACAGGGCGCTGAATTCACTGTGACCCTTCCCGGCGAACCAAAGCCGCCGCAGTCCGGTGCGGGTCCTGCTTTGCCGCGTACAACAGGAGAATCTACAACGAATGTCCAGTCCCGCTAATCCTCCGAAGGGCAACGTCCTGATCGTGGACGACGATCCGGTAGTGCGGGATTCGCTCGGCAAATGGTTCATCAGCGAGGGATTCCGCGTCGAGACCGCCCCCAGCGCGCGCCACGCTCTGGAGGCGGTGCAGCAGGACCAGTACGACGCCGCACTGCTCGACATTAAGATGCCGGGCATGGACGGCATGGCGTTGCAGGAGAAGCTGCGCGAGATCGACCCCGACATGCCGCTTATCATCATGACCGGCTACGCGTCGGTGGAGACGGCCGTGCAGGCGCTCAAGCACGGAGCCTACGACTACATCACGAAGCCCTTCGACCCTGACGAACTGGTGCACCTGATTCGCAATGCGGTGGAGCATCGGAGAGCGAAGCGCGAGGTGGTACGGCTGCGCGAGAACCTGCAGGAGGTCCTGCCGCACACTCAGATCATCGGCCAAAGCCAGGCCATGAAGCACGTCTTCGAACTGATCGACACCGTCGCGCCCACCGACGCCACCGTGCTGATCACCGGGGAGAGCGGCACGGGCAAGGAACTGGTGGCGCGCGCCATCCACGCAGCCAGCCCGCGCAGGTTCATGCCCATGGTGGTGATCCACTGCGGCGCGCTGACGGAAACCTTGCTCGAAAGCGAGTTATTCGGACACGAGCGAGGAGCCTTCACGGGTGCGCAGTATCGCAAAAAGGGCAAGTTCGAGGTGGCCGACGGAGGGACGGCGTTCCTCGACGAGATCAGCGACATCAGCCTGAAGACGCAAACCGACCTTCTGCGCGTGCTGCAGGAGAAGGAGATCGTGCGCGTGGGAGGAACGCAGAACATCAAAGTCGATTTCCGCTGCGTGGCGGCCACCAACAAGGACCTGGAAGCGCTGGTCGCGGACGGCACGTTCCGCCCGGACCTGTTCTACCGCCTGAATGTGTTCGCCATCCGCCTGCCCCCGCTGCGCGAGCGGCGGGAGGACATCCCGGTGCTGGTGAACCATTTCCTGCAGAAATACGCCGCGTCGATGAACCGGCCGGTGCCGCGCGTTTCCGCCAAGGCGCTGGACGTGCTGATGGCCCACTCCTGGCCGGGCAACGTGCGCGAACTGGAAAACGCCATCGAGCGCGCGATGCTGATCTACCGCGACCAGGAGATCCAGGACACGGATTTTCCATTCCACAACACCGGAATTGGGTCCGGTACGGGGCAGACGCTCGACGACGTCGAGAAGATGCACATCAAGCGCGTCCTGGAAGAGACCGGCGGCAACTACTCCCGGACGGCACGCATCCTGGGGATCGACCGCACAACGCTGTACAACAAGGTGAAGCGCTACGGGCTGCGGTAAAGCCTTCGAGCCATGCCGGACCAGACCATCCACCTGATCTCCGCCGGTCTGGCCGGCGAGCCGGCGACGGGTGCGCCCATCGAGATGCTGGACGATCTGGCCGCCCGGCTGGCGCGTGTGTTCGAGATTAGCTGCCATGTGTGGGCGGGTACGTTGGAGGTGAATTTCGCGCACGACCTGACGCGAAACCAGTACATGTCCACCAGCATCCTGGCGCGTTTGGCCGCGTTGAGGGAGAGCGAGCCGTTCGCGAACCACAGCCCCGGCGCGCGCCTGCTGGGCGTGACGGCGCTCGATCTGTTCGTGCCTGTGCTTACATTCGTTTTCGGCGAGGCCCAGCTCGATGGACGCTGCGGCGTCGTTTCGACGCACCGGCTGCGCGAGGAGCACTACGGGCTGCCTCCGAATCCCGAGTTGCTCGCCGGGCGCCTCGCGAAGGAAGCCGTTCACGAGTTGGGGCACACTTATGGTCTGCGCCATTGCGACGATTGGAGCTGCGTCATGGCCTCGACGCACTCGGTGGAGCGTCTGGACCTGAAGGGCGTGGAATTCTGCGCCGGTTGCGCCCGGGTGGTGCGAGGTGGCCGGCAGGCAGAATCTACCTAGAAGCTCAGCACCATGTGCCAAATGTAGACGTAGGCCAGCGCATCGATGTTCTCGTAAATCCGGCGGCAAAGTGCGGGATCGCCTGTAATCGCGGGCAGTTCCTTGAGCTTCTGCTCCCACGGGTAGCAGACGCCGGACCCCACCCGAGGCGCGGGCACCGTGGCGCGCGCGCGATCGGCGGGCGGAGGAGGCGGCGGCGCGGACGACGGTTGGCCGCCATAGACGCCGTAGTCCAGCGTGGCGTCGGTCATGGCACGAATGTTTTCCACGCGCGCGTCGTTCTGCACGATGGCGCTCGCGTCCATGATGTAGCCTCCGTCGGCAGCCACCGTTTCGATCAGTTTCCGGCAGTGCTCGCGGACCTGTTCCGGTTTGCCGAAGGTAAGCAGCGCATTGGGCACGCCGCCGCTCAGGCAGAATTTCTTGCCGAGCTTCTCGTGCACCAGGGCCGGGTTGCCTCGATCCATGTGGTAGACGATGCTTCCCGCGGGCAGTTGGGCGAACGTGTCCAGGTGCGCGTCCCAATTACCCTCCGCGTAGAACAGGACCTGATTGCCCCGTTCCCAGATGGATTCGATCATAGGCTTGAGCGTGGGCCAGTAAATCGTGTTGAAGTGCTCGTGCGAGATGAACGGCACGCAGCCGCGATGCATCCATATGGGTATGGGCAGGTTGTGCGCGGGGTCCAGGCCCGAGAGCGCGATCCACTCCAGGTGCGGCAGGAGCGCCTCGCATGCGGCCAGGACCTTCTCGGGAACCTCCATCAGGTCGAAGGCCAGCCCCAGGTAGCCGCGAAACTTGTCGGCCAGCACGTCGAGCGGCGCCTTCAGCATGCCGCTGATGGCCGAAACGGTGCCGGTCTCATTTTGCATCCGCGCCACCTGCGGTCCGAGCGCGGAGAAGTAGTTAGCCATGGCCCAGGCGCTCTTCACCAGGGCGAGATTGTGCCGGAAAGTGGGCGCCGCCGGGCGCGGCGACAACTCGGTGGAGACGCGCGGCAGCCAGACGTTGTAGAGGAAGCGCACGGGGTCATCGATGAACTCGTCGTACTCCTCGCGCAGCATGTAGGCGTTTTCTTGCGGAGGCTCGCGGTACTGGAAGGCTACATCCGGCCCGACGTCGATGCCGGGGATGGCATAGTAGCGCAGGCCGGCGGCTTGCGTGAGACCGGTCCAGACCCACACCATGTTGGGAACCACGGCGTCCCAATCGTAATCAGCGCAGCATTTGAGGACCGCATCGAAGGCCTTGTCGTAATCGTGCGTGACTTCCTGGCAGGTGTAGCCGGCGTGCACGGCGGTGAACTCGGCGACAAAGGGACGGATGGGAACGCGGTCTGGCTTGCCGTTGCGCATCGCGGTGACGTAGCGGTTCAGCCGCTGGGCAAAGAGTTCCTGTTTGTCGATCATGGCGTTCTTACAAAATTACTACTTTCCCGGCACCATCGGGACGAACATCACCGGAATGACGTCGCGGCGGCGTGTGCGGCCGTCGGCCATCTTGTCGAGCACGATGAGTTCCTGCGCCCACCGGGTACTGCCAACGGGCGCGACGAGTTTGCCGCCGCGCGCAAGCTGGTCGACAAGCGCGCTGGGCACTTCAGGCGGCGCGGCGGTGACGATGATGCGGTCGTAGGGCGCCCCGGCCGGCCAACCCTTGTAGCCATCGGCGTGGTGCACGGTGACATTCTTGTAGCCAAGCTTCGCGAGCGTTTCCGCGGAGGATCGCGCAAGCTCCGGTACGATTTCGAGCGAGACGACCTCGCGCACCAGCACGCTCAGCACGGCAGCCTGGTACCCCGACCCGGTGCCGATTTCAAGCACGCGGTGCGACTTCGCAGGTTCGAGAAGTTGCGTCATGAGCGCGACGATGTAAGGCTGCGAGATCGTCTGCGAATAGCCGATGGGAACGGGATGGTCGGCGTAAGCGGCGGCTCGCCGCTCGGGCGGAATGAACAGATGCCGGGGCACGGCGCGCATCGCCGCAAGCACGCTTTGATTGGTGATGTCGCGCGAAGCAATCTGATCGCGCACCATGGCTTCGCGAGACGCCGCGTAAGGATCACCCCCGGCAGGCGGTTGCGCCGGAGCCGCGGCCAGCAACAAGGCAAGGATGTAGCGGGCGAGAAGCACGGCTGCACCTGGACCTGATTGATTGTACATGGGAATGAGCAGGCTGGGTGAAGAGGGAGCGGCTTCAGTGCATCTTCCGGAAACTCAATGGCATATTATGAGGGTCATCATGAACCGCCGCCGCTTTCTGTGTTCCACGATTTCCACGCTATCCGCGCTGGGAGCTTCCAGCCCTCCGCCGCGCCCGAACATCGTACTTCTCCATTGCCACGACCTCGGCCGTCATCTCAACTGTTACGGTATTGATTCCGTCCAGTCGCCCAACCTGGATTCCTTGGCGTCGGAGGGCGTTCTCTTCGAACGCAGCTTCTGCACCGCGCCGCAGTGCAGCCCTTCGCGCGCTTCCATTTTCACCGGAAGGTATCCGCACTCGAACGGCGTGATGGGCCTCACCCACGCGGATTTCGCGTGGGACCTCCACGTCAATGAGCGCCACCTGGGCCAGATTCTCAAAGCGGCCGGCTACACCACGGCGGGCGTCGGAGTGATCCATGAAACACACGCGGGCGCGGGCCGCTGCGGCCTGGACAGCTACATCCCCGACGCTCGCGCCGCACAGATGGCCGATGCCGCCATCGCTTTACTGAACCGTTTGGCCGCGCAACGGAACACCCCGTTCTACCTTCAGGCAGGCTGCGTCGAGCCGCACAGGCTCCGGGGCGCGGACCCCTCGGCGGATTTGGGATTCCTGGGCACGGAGTTACGGCCGGATGCATCGCGGGGAGTCCGCGTCCCATCCTACCTTCGCGACACTCCCGGGGCGCGCGCGGAACTCGCGGAATTGCAGAGCGCCATCCGGCACATGGATGCACAGATGGGGCGGGTGCTAGCGGCCATCCGCAAGCTCGGCCTGCAGCGGAACACACTCGTAATCTTCACTACCGACCACGGCATCGCCATGCCGCGCGCCAAGTGTTCGCTCTATGAGCCGGGGCTCGAGACCGCGTTCATCCTCCGGCTTCCCTCGCGGGAAGGCTGGTACGGAGGGACGCGGCACAAGGCCATGGTTTCGAATATCGATTGCCTCCCGACGATTCTCGATGCGGCGGGCCTGCCGGCGCCCGACGCGGTGCAAGGGCGCTCGCTTGCGCCGCTTTTGGACGGGCGTTCCTATGAGCCACGCGATGCCATCTTCGGCGAGATGACTTACCACGACTACTACGACCCGCGCCGCAGCGTGCGGACCGAAACGCACAAGCTCATCGTAAACTTTTCCAGCGCGCCTGCGTTCATGGATCCCTCCCAGTCGTGGAGGCCGCGCGCGGACACCATCGTGCCGCCGAATCGAGCTCTGGCATATCACCCTTCCATTGAACTCTACGACCTCAACAAGGATCCCTGGGAGCAGCGGGATGTTGCGAAAGATCCCGCCTACGGGCAGATACTCGGAGAACTCCGGGCGCGGCTGCGAAGGCACATGGAGGCGACCTGCGACCCGCTGCTCGACGGCGCCGTGCCGTCCCCCATGCACCAGCGCTCGCTCGACTGGCTGCGCGGAGGAACGCCCTAAAGCAGGGAGATTCTGCGCGCCAGTTCCGCGCGAAGATTCGCCCAGCGGGACCTTTGCCGCGAGTTGAACTGCCGGTTCTGGCTTATCTCGTGGGCGGTATCGAGATCCCTTCGCAGCACACGGTACTCGCGTTCCTCGGAGCGCACGATCGCCACGAAGCGCTTCGCTTCCTCCACGCTTCCGTAGATGCGCGACAGACGGTCGCGGACAAAATCCTCGTAACTGAGACGCGGATGCCAGGTGAACTCCTCCAGGGCCAGGTAGTTCAGTTCATTGGCGGGCGACTCATCGGAAACTTCGCCCTGAATCTCGATGCCTTCAAGGCCCTCTTCGGCGCAACGGGAACAGGTGTAACGAATCAACTCGGAGATGTCCACGTACCGCTGGCCCGTGGCTTCGCCGCGCAACGACCTCGTCCACCAGATATCGGAGTCGTGCCACTGGCTGCCCTGATGGAGTAAGCCGATGGAGTGCTTAGCCGGCGGGCGCAGGCCGGGATGCCACTTCGCGCGGACGGCGGCTTCGGGCTGGCTTCCCCACCCGTCTACCATGAAGGTGTAAGTCCACTGGCAGATAGCTGCCTCCGGATACTGCGACACAAACCTCGGAATCTTCGACCGGACCTCGGATTTCTCGGTACGTTTCCACATCTCCTCCTGATTGAAGCCGGTGTAAGTGGCGTAAGTCATCCAGGCTCCGGGAGTGATTCTCCAGGCTTCCTCGATGACCGGCACCTGGGTGTGCATCATGTCGTAGTAGTAGTTGGGGTCGTTCTCCGGCTTGGACCGGGCCCGGCGGCAGTCCGGACACTGGCAGCACATCCAGTCGCCGTTCTCCAGGTTCGCGCCGCCCAGGCCCGGTATTTCCGTGAACAGCCATCGTGCCCCCTCCCGCAGCCAGCGTATGTTCTCCGGTTGCGTCGGGCAGATGGTGTCCTTCAGACGGTTCCCCTGCGCATCTAGAAAACGCAGTCCTTCGCGTCCCTGCTCCAGCCATGTATTGGCACGGAACCGGTGGTCGCCGTCGTAGTAAAAGCCGCCATAGTGCGAAGTGCCGATGCCCGGAAGCAACCGTACGCCGCGGCTGACAGCGTGAACGGCCAAGTCCCGGGCCGCGGGAACGCCGCCGTGCGAGTCCCTCAGGAAACCCCAGAGGATCAGGCCGTTGAGCTTGTGCTCCGCCATGTAGTCGACGACCCGGCGGAAGTCGTTCAGGTAGGCCGATGAAGGCTTCTTGTACGGATTCCTGCAACCATGCGTCTGTTCGCCCGCAACGCCGCGAACCCAGTTCGTACTGTGGTCCCAGTTCCAGAGGAACCGGTAGGGCAGCGCGGGGGTATCCACGAAGTTGAGGCGGGGCACCCTGGCTCGTCCAGCGGACGCCTCCATGCGGAAGTTCAATAGCTCACCCACCGCACCGGGGGTCGCCGCGCGGCTGCCACCGGCGACCAGAAGCACCGGCCTGCCGCCGCCGGTCACCGTCGCCAGCAGGATACTCTGGGACGTCATGCGGGAGACCCGCGCTCCGGCCAGGCGTCTCACGTCAACGTTGTTCTGTATGTCGCCAATGAGCACCGTGGCGCGCGTGGTGGAAGTTGTATCCTGAGTCGACAGTTCCAACTTACTTCCCGTCAGTGCTTCAAACTCCCTCACGAAGTAACCGGCCGTCCCGGCGTCATCCGGTAGAGCGGCAACCTTGGCGGACGCGCCTGGCTCAAGCAGGGTGATCGAACCGGCTCCACCTTGCGCGCTGGCTCGCGCAAGCACGGCGGGGAAACCGGACGTAGCTAGGAACTCTCTGCGGCGCATGGGTTACACCTCCCTCCACCTGTGCTGGCCGCCCGCCCGATAATCGCCGTGCGCCGAACAAGATTTCAGGCGGCGGGCTGCCTGTTCTTCTGCACGCTTTCGAGCAGCGCCGCGGCAACCTGTTTGCCGCGCTCGTATGCGCTCTTGTACGCGGATTGCCTCTCGTCACGCGACAGACCGCGTCCGAAGCGGTGCAGCTTGATGATGGACTTCCCCACCACAAGCGTTCCGGCGAAGGCCACGGCCGCCTTGGGGATGAGTCCTCCTCCCAGCGGAACCTTGCCCACCAGTTGCCGCGCCAATGCGCGCCAGCCAAAGGCACTCGCAACGATGGACGCCAGTTCGGCCTTTTGCGCCACATAGCCCACATCACGGTCGCTTGCGGCGGCAAGCAGGAACGCCATGCGAATCTGGTTGGCCGTCAGGACTGCCGTGTCGGATGCGAATTCACCGACCGCCCAGGGCAGTTCGATCGGCGATGGCACCACGTTCGGCAGAGCCGTCAGAAGCGAAAAAAGCGCGTTCTCTTTCGCGATGCGCCGGACAATCTCCCGGCACACCTCTTCCCGGAACGCCGGGAAGAGGCGCGCGAGGGGCAGCCCTAAGTCCGGCCGCTCACGGAGGATGCGGTCTACCGTTGCGGGCGGCATCCGGAACCGGAAATCGAAGACACCCTGCCTGGGCGGCAACAATTCATCCTGGATCTCGATGTCGAGCGGCGGCGCTCCGGGTACACTCGTGCGATAGATGTGCCGCAGCGCTTCCACCCGCTTCTCCTGGGTCAGGCTCGGCGGCGCCAGGAAACTCTCCATGACGCCCAGGCGCTCGGCGTAGTTCGAGGTCAGCCCGACAATGATGACGCGCTCAGCCTCCGCGCGGACACCGTTGGGATTCAGGTTCGCGAGTGCCTTGCCGATGTTTTTGAAGGTGCTCGGGATCATGAGCATTCAAACCAACGGGACATTGCGACGCGTCCATTGTCTCATGGCGGCATTGCGGCAGGGGGTGTCAGGTGCGGGGGCTACCTTACTGAGGCTTCCCGATGATTTCGATGGCGCCGCGAGCGGCGGAGGCAACGTTCGCATCGGGGTCCCTTTCCGCGGCGCTCAAGTGCGGCACCGCGGGCGCCGCAGCCCCTCCGAAGCCGGACAGCGCAATGGCTGCGTTCAACCGTACTTCGGGAGCCGGATCGTTCAGCAGGAGGCTTGTTAAAGACCCGAGAGCCCAGTCCGCGGGCGCACGGACACGAGCCAGGGCAAGCGCGGCCGCGGCGCGCACCTCGGGGACCGGATCGGACAGGCATGCATGTAGTTGAGACAGCGCGGGATGGGCCCGCTCTCCCAGCTCACCGACCTTTTCCACCGCTTGCTTTCGGATGGCGGGGTCCGGATCAGAAAGGGAGCGCACGAGCAGCGGCAAACCTCGCGCGGGATCGCCGGTCGCCCGGACCACGGCGGCGGCGCACGCAAGTTGGAGCGGCAAGGACGCCCCGGCAGCCAGAACCTCAAGATCGGGAACGGCTTCGGCGGCGGGAGGACCGGCCCAACCGAGGGCGAAAACCGCCGCAGCCACCACTGCCGGGTCGGAAAAGCGAAGCATCAGCCGCAAGTCGGGCACGGCCGGCGCTCCGATCTTGGCGAGCGCGACGGAGGCGGCCGTCCGCAGGGTCTCATCGGGCGAGGTCAAAGCGCGGCAAAGTTCTCGCACGGCAGGGGCTGCGTCAGGGCCGGTGGAGGCCAGCGCGAGGGCGGCCGCCGTACGCACCGGCACGGGCTGTGCTTTGTTCAGCGCCCGCACGAGCGGCCCCACTGCCGGCGCGCCGATGCGCCCCAGCACCAACGAAGCCAGGTGCCGGACCGGCTCGCTGGGATGATCCAGGCACGCGTCCACTGCGGCGAGGTAATCCACAGGCCTGGCCTCCGGCTTCACAAGCTCAGCAAGAGCCGCGACGCGGGCTTCTTCCGGCCCCGACCGCAGATCCGATTCTATGGAATTGCCAGAGTCCATCAGACCATGTTCCCGGCGCCCGGCGTGTAACTGGGTGATATCACCGCACTACACTGCACCATTCCCGTCACCTGCAGCATCCCAGTGGCCAAGGAGATTATGGGCGCGGTCACGCTGATCGGCGCGACCGAAGTGATGCTGATTCCTCCGTTTGCGGTGATCGACAGGCAAGCCATCACGGTCAGCGAGTCGTTCGCCGCGATATTCGTGGTCCGGCCGCCGACAGCCGTGTGGTTCTCGTTGCCGATTATCTTCGTGGTTTCATCGCCGTCGACCTCCACTGTCTGATTTCCCCTAACCGTCGTGTCTTGGTCCCCCTTGACCTCAACTTTCTGATTCCCGTCGACCTCTTCCGAATCATCCACCTTGATGGTGACTGTACGGTTATTCTTCACTGTAATGGTGAGGTCGTGCCCGATCTCCGCGGTCTCGTCGTTCTTCACGAGGATGTTGACGTCCTTTTCCGCCTGTACAAAGATCTCCTCGCTCCCCTTCAGATCCTCGAAGCGGATCTCGTTGAAGTTACTGGCCGAGCCGTTCTTCGAACTGCGCGACTTGACGCAACTCTTGGTCTTCTCTCCGGGCAGCGAATAAGGCGGCATGTTGTCGGCGTTGTACACGCTGCCGACAACCAGCGGCCGGTCCGGATCGCCTTCCAGAAAGTCGACGACAACTTCCTGGCCGATGCGGGGAATGTGAATGGCGCCCCAATTCTTTCCCGCCCAGAAAGTGGCGACCCTCACCCAGCAGGAACTGCTCTCGTTCTTTTGCCCTTCACGGTCCCAGTGAAACTGAACCTTGATGCGCCCGTACTTGTCGGTGTAAATTTCTTCACCACTCTGGCCAACCACCAAGGCGGTCTGGCAGCCGCGTACCTGCGGCCGGGGAGTCTGGCGGGGCGGGTGGTAGGGAATTGTGAACGGGATGCACGTGAATGTGTTCTCGAAGTGATCCTCGCCCGCGCCCTCCGCTGTCGAGTGGAACGCACCCTCCGCAGCCGAGTGCACAACCGATGTGACCAGGTACTGTCCGTCCGCGTTGAAATGCCGCTTGAGGGTGAACCGGTAGCCGGGAATCAAGTTGAAGACGTTGCTTTCGCCGCGGATGAGGAACTGCGCCGCTTCGATTTGCCGCATGTCGGTTTCCACGAGGTGATTCCCGTCACCCGTGTTCTTGTAACAGCCGGGATAATCGTAAACCTCCAGACCGGGGCAATTGCCTGCGAGGCTCATTTTGTGCGTCACACGTCCCACCTGGACCGACGGCAGAATCTCCTTTTGCGTCGCCAGGTTCACCCTGGGCGTCTCGAAGTTGTAATCGCGCAGTTCGCACTTGCCCGAGTCCCATTGCTGGGTTTTGGACCAGTTGTAAATGCGCGTCTCCCAGCGTTCGCCGCCTGCGACTTCGTCGTAAGTGATCGTCGACTCACCAGGCATGTCGAGATGCGAGCTGGGCGTGTCGCCGATCACCATTTTGTCGCCGTCTTCGAGCTGTTTGAAGAAGTAGTACATCCCCTCCTCCTCCATCAGGCGCGAAATGAAGGCGAAATCGGTTTCGCGATACTGGACGCAATACTCCCGCACGGCATAGGACTGTAGCTGGTAATCGACTTCGTAGCCTTGCAAGACCTTCCGGATGATGTCGGCCGCTGACATATCCTGAAAGATGCGGCTGCACTGCTTGCGGGTGAGCTTCCATATGGAGGGCGACACCACCGCGCGGTATCGCGCGAACCGTTCGCGCGAGGGCAACTGCGCGAACGAAGTTACGATGCCGTGAATATGCCGCCTCGTAGAACCTTCCGGCCCGGCCACGCCGAAATGGACCTTCTGTCCCAGCAAATCGGAAAAGTCTATTTTGTGGTCTTCCGAGAGCAGCTCGAGCTGGAACGAAAACAGTTGCGAGATGCCCTCCTGGCCGGAATACGACTCCAGCAGAAGCTTGTCCGGCCCCAACGGCGTCTCAAGGAAAAGAAAACGGTTCTCCTCCACGTACTTGTCTGAGATGCTCATTTTGTTGCTCCTTCATCGGCCAGCCGCAGCTCACGCGTACTGGAAGCTTCCATCCTCGCCGACGCCGACACGGATGGATTCGAGCTTCTGACCTTCGGCGATGCGGCCCAGGATCTGCCTCGAGATTTCCGGCAGAAGCGTATTGGTAAGGATATTGTCCACGTTGCGCGCTCCGCTTTCGACCTCCGTGCAGCGGCGCGCGACTTCGTTCACTAACGCGTCGTCGCAAATCAGCTCGATTTTGTGGTTCTCCTGAAGCCGCCGTTGGATCTTGGCAAGCTTCAGCACGATGATGCGCTTCAGGTTCTCGTCGCGGATGGGGTAGAACGGGATAATCACCAGGCGTCCCAGGAAGGCCGGCTTGAAGATCTTGTTCAACTCGGGCTTCATGGCCTTGACGATTCCGTCCGGCGTGGGCATGGTGTCCGGATCGGCGCACAGCTTCATCATGCTGTCGGTGCCGGCGTTCGAGGTGAGGATGATGATGGTGTTCTTGAAGTCGATCTCCCTGCCCTCGCCGTCCTCCATCATGCCCTTGTCGAACACCTGGAAGAAGAGTTCCAGCACGTCCGGGTGGGCTTTCTCGACCTCGTCGAGCAGAACCACGGAGTACGGCCTTCGGCGGACCGCTTCGGTGAGCACGCCGCCTTCCCCATAACCCACATATCCCGGAGGCGAACCCTTCAAAGTGGAAACCGTGTGGGCTTCCTGGAATTCGGACATGTTGATCGTAATCAGGTTGCGTTCGCCGCCGTACATCAGGTCGGCCAGCGCCAGCGCCGTCTCGGTCTTGCCCACGCCGCTGGGCCCCACCAGCATGAAAACGCCGATCGGCTTATTGGGATCCTCCAGGCTGGCGCGCGAGGTGCGGATGCGCTGGCTGATGGCCTCTAGGGCGTGATCCTGCCCGATGACGCGGGCGCCGAGATGCTTTTCCAGCGTCAGCACGGTCTGGATTTCGTCCCGCAGCATCTTGCCCACGGGGATGCCGGTCCAGGCGGAGATGACTTCGCCGACGATGTGGCCGTCCACGCAAACCCTCATCAGCGGCGAGTCGCCTTGTAGCGCTTCCAACTCGGCATTCAGCTTGTCGAGTTCGGCGCGCATCTCGGCCTGACCGTCGCCCGCGGCGCCCTCTTCGAGTTTCCCGCGCAACTCGCGAATCTTCGCCACCAGTCCGCTCTCTTTCTCGAAGCGCTCCTTGAGGGCGGCAAGTTTCTCCTCGACCGCGGCGCGGCGGGTCTTGATCTGCTCCAGACGCTCGGCGTGGTCGGCGCCCGCAGCCGCTTCCCGCGTCAAGACGCGCTCCTGCACGGCGAGGTCGTCCAACTCTCGCGTAGCATCTTCGATGGCGGGCGGGACGGAGTTCTGCCCCAGGGCCAGGCGCGCGCAGGCGGTATCAAGCACGCTGACGGCCTTGTCGGGCAACTGGCGGCCGGCCAGGTAGCGGTGCGAAAAGCGCACGGCGGAATTCAAGCCGTCGTCCAGGATCCGGACTTTATGGTGCTTTTCCAGCGCGCCAGCCACGCCGCGCATCATTACCATGCACGTCTTCTCGCTGGGCTCTTCCACTTTCACCACCTGGAAGCGGCGCGCCAGGGCCGGGTCCTTTTCGAAATACTTCTTATATTCGGACCACGTGGTGGCCGCGATGGTGCGCAGTTCGCCTCGCGCCAGGGCGGGTTTCAGCAGGTTGGCCGCGTCGTTCTGCCCGGCCTGCCCGCCGGCGCCGATCATCGTGTGCGCCTCGTCGATGAAAAGAATGATGGGCGTAGGCGAGGACTTCACCTCCTCGATCAATCCCTTGAGCCGGTTCTCGAACTCGCCCTTGATGCCGGCGCCGGCTTGGAGCAAGGCCAGATCGAGCGTGCGCACGGTTACGTTCTTGAGCGGCGGCGGAACGTCCCCGCCCACGATCCGCATGGCGAAACCTTCGACGACGGCGGTCTTACCGACGCCGGCCTCGCCCGTGAGGATGGGGTTGTTCTGGCGGCGGCGCATGAGGATGTCGATGATCTGGCGGATCTCGGCGTCGCGGCCCAGAACCGGATCGATCTTCCCCTGCTTGGCGTTCTCCGTCAGGTTGACGGTGTACTGGTCGAGGTTCGGCGTCTTTCCGCCGGCCGCGCGTGGCGCGCCGCCCTCGGCGGGAGCCTCCCCGGCCGCGGCGGTGACCGCATCCTCATGAGAGCCGGCAATGATGGAGATGAAGTCCTTCTTCAGCGCATCCGGCTCGATCTTCGCCCACTCCCGGCTGACATCCCGCAGGATGCGGGCGAGGTCCTCGTCCTGCACCAGCGCCAGGATCGTGAAACCGGAGCGGATCTGCCCCGCTCCATAATCGATGGAGCCCAGCGTCCAGGCTTGGGTCAGCATCTTCAGCACGGACGGGCTGATGGCCGGCGTGCGGGCGTTGCCCGACTTCAACTTGTCCAGGCTGCGGTTCAGCTCGGCCGAGAGCCGGGACTGGTTGATGCCGAAACGGTAAAAGATGCGGGAGACGTCCGTGTCGGTCGCCTCCATCAGCTTCAGGATATAGTGCTCCAACTCGACGTCGTAGTGCGTCCGGGCCAGGCACAGGCCCGCGGCGGCCTCCAGCGCACTGCGCGTCGGGGTGTTCAGCTTTCCGATCAGCGATTTCAGATTTACGCCCATGGGATCCTCCTTGTTCCAGTGAAACTCGAACTTGCGCCCGGCCGCTACAGCCGGAGTACGGTGTCCCCGGGATCGTGGTCGAGCGGGACCGTGCGGGCCCACGTCAGCCACCCCAGTCGCGGCATGGCGGCGCCTTCATCGCCCAGCTTGCAGGGCGGCGCATCTTCTCTCCTCAGCACCAACTGTACTTCGAAATCGATCGTGTCGCCGGCGAAAAAGCGGGTCAGGGCCCGCAGCGGCTCATAGGCCGCCCCGCCGGGCAGGAATTCAAGGTATTGATTGAGGGGGAGCGGCCCCAGGCGGATCCGCACGCCCGATTGCTGGTCCCACACCTCGTCGCCCACAACCGCTCCGACCCCGAGTTGTTCCGAATATGCGTTCGATTCGCTGAACCGGCACTGGGAGTCGATGCTGAGGGCATGCCAGGCGCCCACGAATTGCTCCACCTCAACCGGCACGTCGAAATAGTCCGCCAGAAGCTGCTCGAAGGCCGCGGCCGAACGTGGCAGCGGCGAAAGCAGTCCCGCATAGAAAATGAGCGCATCGTCCGGAACCGGCTGCCGGCGGGCCAGGCCCGGAGTGCCCATGCCGATCAGGTCGAGCAGGTGGTGGGAAAAGCGGTCCTCGCCGCCCCGCTCGTAAGCGATCATGAAGCGGTACTTCTCCCACGCCCGGTAGAACATCGAAATGGCGCGGTGGTTGAAAATGTCGAAGAAATCGCGCAGCGCCGTGTCGTGCGCGCGTAACCGCTCCCGCACCAGCGTGGAGTAGTAGAGCGGCAGCAGGCCCATGGGGCCGGTGAGGCCCATGAAGTTGACGCGCATGAGCGGCTGCGCGCCTTCCGGCCAGTCTATCTGCGAGATCTGGCTGGCCGGGAAAGTATAATCCGGACTCGCGCCGAATCGCAAAATCTCGCGCCGCGGCGCGGAGAACTCGCCCACCGGCTCCCGCTCCGGACTGAGTAGGCCGATGAGGCGGACGGCCTGGAAGAACTCAAAGTCGAACGGCTCTTCGCGCAGCAGACGCTCGATCTCGGTGCATTCCCTTCCCTCGGCGCCTAAAGGAGGATTCGCCGGCCCGCTCTCGGTGGCCATAGCTTGAGCGCCTCCTTCCTTTGCCGGGTAGTCACGCCAAGCTGGCTGAAGCTGTTGAGCGTGACATAGAGTCCAAGAAAATGCTCGATGACGGAAGCGAACAGGTAGGCGCCGCCCCCCACGAAGTTCTCTTCGTCGAGTTCCATATCCACCCTCGTCCCTCGCGCGAAGGTGATACCGCTTTCGCTGATGACCCGCGCGAACTCCTTGCGGCTGCTGAGCGCCGTAATACCTTCAATCTGCTTGAGCGAGTAAGCCGAGTCCGCGAAATTGTAGAGCTTGAGGATCTCCTGGAGCGCCTCGCGGCCTTCTTCCACCAACGACAGGTAGTTGAGCGAGAGATGCGAGATCAGGCGCCAGAACGAGCCTCTGCCGACCGGCGGCCGCACGGCCGGCGTGGGCTTCCTGAGCGCCACAATCGCCTGCACGGGCGCGCCGCCTTCCAGTTCGAAATCGCCGGCTTCGTTGCCGAAGGGCAGGCGCGAGGGCAGGTCGCGATTCGTGCAGGTGAGACGCACCGTCAGGGTGTCGACATCGGGCTCGACGGGGCGTTGGGCCAGATCGACCAGGGAGAGAAACATCTCCGTGCCGTCGTCGTCGCGCCTTCCTGATACGCGCCGCGAGGCCATCCAGAACGTCTGGCCGCCGCCGCGCGTGGTGGCGTGGCGGAAAGAATAAAACGGTTCGAAACGGACCACTTCCTGCGTTCCCGGCCGCAAGCTCACGACTTCATCGACCGAGTAGATTTCCAGCGCGTTGGGCCGGCGGACATCCGGGATGATGGGGTACTCGAAACGCCGCTCGGTGACCTGGATCGGCTCGGCGGTCTGCCCGGCCAAATTGACCGCCGGAGTGCAGCCGAGTTTCATGGTCTTGGCCGAAACACCCATTTCCAGGGACTGCCGCCGGTCGGTCAATTCGAACGGCGAGATCAGGAAGATGATCTCGGCCCGGTCCTTGAAACCCGCCGCGGCAAGCGCGTCAAGCCCCTTAAGGTCGACGAAGAAGAACTTGTCGGGAAACGCGAAATACTCCTGCAACAGGCGGTATCCGGCAAACGAGCGGCGCGGATAGGGGAGCATCGCCTCGTCTTCCTCGAACCCCACCGGGCGCAGCGAATCCGGATGCAGATTGAGCGGCCGGATGCGCGAGCCGGGGGTGGGGTCGCGAACCACAATCCGGCTCAGGCGGCTGCACAGAAGTTCGTACAGCGTATGCACCATGCCGCTCTCGCCGTTGAGGAAGAAACGCAGCGAATGAAGATCGAGCTTCCCGAAAGCGACCTCCGGCCAGCAGCGCAACTCCACGCGCAAGGCGGCCACGGCGTCCGCGGCCTTGATGGCAGGCTGCAGACGGTCCGGCGTTTTCCAATCGGCGGCGGTCACCGTGAGAGGCCAGACCATGGTGTCGTAGCATGTCCGGAACTTGCACGGAACGCCCGCCACCGGCCTCGACGACAGGACGCTGCCGCGGGCGAGCTTCAAGCCGTTTCCGATCTGCGCATCCTCCGGCCGGACGTGAAATTCCACCACGGTCATGGACGGAATAGGGCGCAGAAAGTGCGGATAGACAATGCTGAGCAGGGCCTCGGTGATCTCGGGGAACTCGTCGTCGATCTTCAGATGCACGCGCGCCGCAAGAAAGGCAAAAGCCTCCAGGAGCCTCTCGACGTGCGGATCTTCACACTTATCCGGCTCGATATTCAGGCGGGAGGCGATCTTGGGGTACTTCTCGGCAAACTGCGCGCCCATCTGGCGCAGGAACGTCAGTTCACGCTCGTAGTAAAGGAGCAGGTCGTCGCGCACTCTATTCGCCCTTCACCTGGCAAGCGCCGGTGCTCAGTTGCATGACCGAATCGAAGAAGATCTGTTCCGGAGCCGGGTCCATTTTCAACAGGCCTTCAATCTGGAAACGGAGGACACGCGGCCCTCCGGTATCACCTTCGTCGAGAGCCCGCACCCTCACGTTGGCCAGACGCGGCTCAAAGTCCGCCAGAACGTTCTCGATCGTCCGCAACAGGCGCGCCTTATCCCGCGGCGAATTCAACGCCAGGCTGGTCACGTCGGTAAGGCCGTAATTGAAAAGAGAATGGGAAAGGTGCTCGTATGTTTCCGGCGCCTCCTCGGGAGTGCGGCGCGTGTTCAGGAGCCACTCCAGGTCGCGGCGCAGGGATGCCTTGAGTTGCCGTACCGACTGGTTGCGGGTTGCCGGCGGATCGGCCGGATTGCCGGGATCGAGGTCGATCAGCCGGTCCAGCAGGCTTGTCGTTACGGCAATGTCGGCATCGCCTCTGGGCATGGATCACCTTCCGCAGGATAGCGCTTGCATGGGATCGAGCCTGCAGATGCGATCGTAGATAGCCTGTTTCACCTCCTCGGTGGCGCCCGAACGGGCCAGGCAGCGATAGAGCAAAGCCAGCGGGTGGGCGATCATGGAGGAAGACTCCCAATCCTCCAGGTTGCGGCGGTCGATTTCGGCCGACAGTTGCTCCAGGATAGGTTGCGCGATCCGCTCGTGCCCTGCCGCCAGACAGAGTTCCGCCAACTGCAGGCGGCGCTGGAAACGGCCGCGCCCTGAGCGCTCCGCGGCCACCTCGCGCGTAAGGATGTCGATGGCCTGCTCCGGGTGACCGGACCGGATAGCCTCCCGTGCTAGGTCGTACGCATCCGGGGGGCGTTCAGCAGCCGCACCGCTTTCGGACTCCGGTTCCGGCTCCACTTCGACCGCCGAGGCGTACGCGGGCTCGACGGGCGCGGCCGGAGCGGGAGCGATTTCCTGCAGCCAGGCCTTGGTTTCGGGGTTGGCCGTCGGCGTGTCGTCGAGCAGCGTGGCTTCGGGCAGGTCCGGATAGGCGGCTAACAGGGCCAGCAACTCGCCTCGAATCGCGGCGGCGATTTGTTCGTAACCGAGTTCCGTGGCCGCGCGGACGGCGTAGCGCTGCACGTCCAGCCAACCTCGCCCGCAGGGCAGGCTCGCGGCGGATTCGGCCATGTCGAGCACCTGCTGCCATTCGCCTTCCCCGGCCAGACGCTTCAGGGATTGCCGGATCTCGGTGGGAGGAGCTTCCAGAATGTTCGCGTCCAGCGAGGACCCCGCCGCGAACAGTTCACCCCACCGCAGGCCGCGAACCAGCAGATAGGGCGCGGGGCTGTATGGATCCTCCCGGCGCAGGAACTGCGCGACGGCGGCAACGCGCTGGTATGCATCGTCCTTGTCGGCGGGCTCCGCCGCGAGCGTACCCTTTCTCACCTTGGGCCGGGCGGCCGGCGCCGCTTCTTCGACGGCGGCCTCCTCTTCCACGGCCGTCTCCGCCTCGGATTCGCTCAACTCCTCCTCGGCGGCCGCGGCCGGCTCGTCCGGTTCGATCTCACGCTTCTTCTGGAGCAGACCGTGAACCGTGTGCCGGATTTCTTCCGTGGTGGCGCGTAGCGGGCTGAAGGAGGGAGCTGCGTCCCCGAACTTCTCCTCGCACAAGGACCCGAGCGAATCCACACACTCCAGGATGCCGTCCAGTTCAGCCTCCATGGCAACGTAAAAAGCCTTGCTGGTGGCCGCGAACGCCGAGTCCCACTCTTCGCCTGTCAGTTTGCCCTCGGCGATGGCCGCCGCGCGGGCTTCTACTTTCGCCTCGGTGTCGGCGCCCTCTTCATATCCGACCGAGCGCGACTCCTTGTACTTGAACCAATTGAGCCCGTTACGGGTGATGGGGACGCTGCGCAGCGTCTGATCCATTCGGCCGCCGAGCCATTCGAGGGGGACGGCGCGCATCTCAGCGTCGCCGTCCTCAAGTTCGGGATACAGGCCGTCCCAGAAACCTTCAATCAGTTTCTGGATCAGTCCCAGGCCGGCGCGCAGGCCCGGAAAGCCTTCCTTCTTGAGCAGCGCCTCGGTGAGCCAGACAGCGAGTTGAAGATCCTTGCTCTTGGTAGCTAACGCCTCGCCGGCCAGCTTGATTACCTGGGCATAGTCGGCAGTCTTGCGCTCGTGCTGCCACTCGCCTTGCGGTGCATCATCATCCTCGCGCCGCGCTTCCTTGAGCTTGTCGTAGATGGGGGCGTACCGCAGATTTTCCCCACACGGATTTGCACCCGGAATGGGGTTGAGAAGATCGTCGCGCAAGGGCATGATGATCAGGCGACATCTCCACCAGCCGTCGCCGGCACGGTGGAGAACTCCAGTTTGCGAACCTCCAGGATAGGGCACTCTTCCCCATCGATCAGGAACATCTTCTGGCCGGCCGGAACCACCTGGCCGTCCGCGGCCTCCTCCCACACCGTCGCACGCCCCAGGCGGACTGCATCGTCTGGATGTTTGAAGGCTAAGGGTGTGAGCACGGGGAGCATTACTTCGCCAAGCTCGCGGCCCTTGAACGCCGGGCCGGGCCGGATGATCGCCGGAATCCAGATGAGATCGCGGAGACGTTGGGGAGCGGCGATCTCTATCGAAGCGATGTGCTCGAACGGGAGCCAGAGGTAGGCTCCGGCAGCGTACACTTCCAAACGTGGGCCTATGCGCGGATCGGCATCTTCGATCGACTCGAAGGGCTTCCCGTCCATGGTCCCGCCAGCCGGGCGTGCCTCGCCGAGCGGCAACGCGCCGGTTTCGAACATCCGGCAGCGGGTGCGCTCGGCGTGCAGCGCGGCCCGGTACAGAAGCGAACCGAGGCCCGCCTCCTTGCTCGCATCCGCCAGAATGTCGAGCTGTTTTTCGGCGCGGTCGTACTCGCCGTTGAAGCAGAGCAACTCGAACAGGAAGGTGCGGCGCTTTTGGTCGGTTGGGTCATTGCGCAACTCGGCACCAAGCGCACGCACCGCCTCTTCCAGCCGTCCTGCTTGAAACAGGTCTTTGGCTGTCATGATGGAAACGGCTCTCGCGGCCGCCTAGACTGCCTTGTTCGCCTTTATGTCGTAACCGGCTTTGATGCCGCCATCGAGCGTACCGTCGGCCTTCTGCATCTTGTACTCGCATTCCATCTTGGTGTAGTTCAGCGAGCACTGCTCCAAGGGAATTTCGTCGCCCGAACTGGAACCACCGGTCTGATAAGACGAGACAAGGACGTCGCTGAAGGTGTACTTCAGGAATTCCTGCTGCTCCTTGCCAGCCTTGCGGCAGGTGAGCACGGCCTTCTTAATGTGCTCACCGTTCGCGCAGGCCAGGATGAGCTTCGGCGTGGCCTTGTTCACCTTCATGACAAAGTGGAAGTCCTGCATATTCACTTTGCCGGCGCCGCCGCCACCACCCCCCGCGAAAGTGCCAGTTTGGGTCTCGCCCCAGGACCAGCTCAGCAAGTCGATTTCATCCTTATGCTTGGAGTCGTGGCTTTCGCCTGGAATACCATCGATTTTCAGGAAATAGTCAACAGCCATGTTTGATCCTCCTTAATCTCAAATGACTCTTGGTCCAGGAAGCGGCACCCCGGCTCTTTCCATCCTCCGGGCTGCCGCCGTAGCTTATTTCCTCGCCGAAGCAGGCAACTCCGCCACCAACCGCAACGACACGGACAGTTCGTCGAGTTGGAAGTGGGGCCGCAGAAAAGCGACGGCGCGATAAACTCCGGGTTTGCCAGCCACCTCGGAAACCTCGATGCGCGCCTCGCGCAATGGGTGCGACGCCTTGGTGGCAGCCGACGCGGTGTCGTCCGGGGTAACGTAATTGGTGATCCACTGGTTCAGCCACCGCTCGCACTCCGTGCGGGAGGTGAAGCTGCCGATCTTGTCGCGCATCATCGCCTTCAGGTAGTGCGCGAACCGGGAGACAGCCATGATGTAAGGCAACTGAGCAGACAGACGCGCGTTCGCATTGGCGGCCTCGTTGTCGAACAACTTGGGCTTCTGGCAGGACTGGACGCTGAAAAACGCCGCGTAGTCGGTGTTCTTGCAGTGGACCAAGGGGGCGAACCCCAGATCGGCAAGTTCTTTTTCACGGCGGTCCGTGATGGGCGATTCGGTTGGGCACTTCATGGCCACGTCGCCTTCATCGGTGTAGAAGTTGTGTACCGGCAGACCTTCCACCAGCCCGCCGCCTTCCACGCCGCGAATCGCCGCGCACCAGCCGTAGTTGGCGAACGCCGCCGTCAGCCTCGCGCCCAGCGCGAAAGCGGCGTTGCCCCAGAGGTACTTGGAGTGGTCGGAGCCGTCGACGTGCTCGTCGTAATTGAAGGCTTCGACCGGCACAGTGGCCTTGCCGTAAGGCAGGCGCATCAGGATACGCGGGCAGGTCAGCGCCACGTAGCGAGAATCTTCGCTCTGGCGGAAGGCCTTCCATTTCGCGTACTCGGTGGTGTCGAACACCTTGGCCATGTCGCGCGGCGCGTCCAGACTGGTGAAGCTGTCCAGGTTGAACATCTCGGGTGAAGCCGCCGAGATGAACGGGGCATGCGCCGCCGCGGCCACCTGCGAAACCTTCTCGAGCAGTTCGATGTCCTCCGGACCGCGGCCGAACTCGTAATCGCCCAACATGGCCGCGAACGGGGACCCGCCGAAAATGCCGAATTCCTCTTCATAAACCTTCTTGAAGAGGGCGCTTTGATCGAACTCCGGCGCGCGTTGCAAATCGCGCAAAAGCTCTTTCTTAGAGGCGTTGAGGATCTTGATCTTGAGGTTCTCGCCGGTTTCGCTCTGGTCGAGCAGGTACTTCAATCCGCGCCACGTGCTCTCCAGCTTCTGGAAGGACGGGTGATGCAGCACTTCGTTGAGCTGGATCGAGATAAGGTGATCGATCTGCGCAATCCGGGCGTTGATCATCACCTCGGCGTCCTTGGCCACGGTCATCGAGCCATCCAGCACCTGGGCGACGAATTCCTTGACCAGATCCTTGCCGCGCTCGCGGGCTGCGGCATCCCTCGCCAGACGGCCTTCCTCGACGATCTGATCAAGGAGGCCGCGTTCGAGCACCTGCTCTTCAGCAGCAGCTTGCGGTACTGCCTTTTGCGCGTCGCTCATTTCTCACCCCCCTCGGGATTGGCCTTCTCCAGTTCCGCCTTCAGCTTTGCCAGCTTTTCGGTATTGCCGACGGCGTCCAGAAGCAGTTCCTCGAGCTTGTCGTTGCCTTGCAAGGATCCGCGCAGGTCCGAAAGCTTGGTGCGGAGATCGAGCATTTCCTTCAAGGGCTTGATTTGGCGGGCCACCTGCTCGGGTTCGAAGTCCTGCATGCCCTTGAAATGGAGATCCACCTTCAACTGCCCGGCATTCGGATCTTCACTAAGTTTGTTTTCGACGGAAAACGCCAGGTGAGGCTTCATGCCCTCGAGCACGTTATCGAAGTTATCGGGAGTCACCTCCACGAACTTGCGTTCTCTCAACTTGGGCAGCGGAGCCTCAGGCTGGCCCGTGAAATCGCCGAGAACTCCCATGACAAAGGGAAGTTCCTTCATTTCAATCGCATCGCCCACTTCCACGTCGTAGGTCACATGAACTCGCGGAGGGCGGACCCGGTCGAGTTTATGCTGTGTGCTTGGTTTTGCCATCTGCCATCCCTCGTTGTTCCACTAGATCAGACTCATGTTGATTGAAGACAGTCCGTACGCAAATGCTATCACGAATGGAAGTCTCCAGCCATAAGAAGTTCCCCTCACCTACCTGGCTGAGGCGGAACCCAAAGCCGCGCTGGCCCCGTTTTGGTGCAGTCGGTTGGATCGCCCGGCCCTCTCGAATCTGAAATCGAGTATAAACGGGGCAGGGCCCGGAGTCAAAGCCACGCCGCACCGGCCGAAAGAAAGATCAGCGGCGCCGGTAGATACGGGTGCCGGTGGTTTCCCCCACCAGCGCATACTGCACGAACCAGCCGCGCAAATCTTCATACTCGCTGACGGCGAGTGTGGGGTTATAGGGCCCGAGGCCGTCGGCGATGAAAGTGGGCCGGGTCTGGGCGAGTTCCTCACGATGGCGCCGGGCCAGGGCCGGCGCCGTGGGCAGGGAAGAAGCCAGGTGGCGGTCGGCGATAACGCCGGTAAGAGGCTGGGAATCGAGGAAGGGCGTGGCACCGGCCAGGTGCGCGAGCACGTTCAGTTCCGGGCGATATCCCCACACGAAGAGTGTGTCGCCAGGGTGGGCGAGCGTCTGAATCTTCTCCGCCGCCGCGCGGCAGTCGACATACAGCGCCAGGTCGCGCATCGCGGCGGGATCGCCGCGTAGAGTAGCGATGTGGCGCCCTCCGAAGCGCACTGCGGGAACGGCCAGTGCCAGCGCCAACACGGCGGCGCGCCAACGGCTCGGGATGAGACAGAAGCCGCGGGCCGCTGCGAGGGTGAACACCGGCAGAAGCGCCAAGTAATAGCGCGGAAAGAAACGCGCGCCCGCCGCTACCTGGACCAGTCCTAGCCCCAGCCAGACTGCCAGACTCAAGCGATGCGCGTCCTTCCGCGCGAAGTACAAGCACGCGCCGGCGACCAGCGCGGCGTGAAAACCGGCCCAATTGGCCGTCCGTTTCAAACCTTCACTTAAGGGATTCAGGACGAAGCTGTCGCGGGAGTACAGTATCCCCCATTCCCAAACAGGTTCGCGCCACCCCGATGCCGCCAGCCACACCAGCGCGGCCGAAGCTATGTAGACCGGCAGAATCCACCTCCAGGCGCGCGGCCGCCAGAGCACAATCAATGGCAACAGGACCAGCGCCTTGGTGTGGGCGAGCAAACCGGCGGCGGCGCAAGCGGCGGCCAGCGCGGGCCGTCCGGCGGCGATAGACCACACCGCGGCCAGGGCGAAAGGTATCAGAAGGAGATCCGGGGCCAGCGACAACACCGCGGCCGCGTGATCGAAAGACAGAAAAAACGCCATCCCGGCTGCCGCGTACCATCCCTCGCGCGGGCCGAACAGCACGGCGGCGGTTCGCTTGGCCAACCAGCAGCAGAGCAAGGCAAACAGCGCTCCGGCCAGTCGCAGTGGCCAGCCGGTTCCGGCGCCCCACGGCAGGTAGATCCAGGCGTAAAGTGGGGGCTTGTCGAACCAGATGTCGCGGTAGAGCGCGGCGCCTTCCAGGATGCGGCGCGCGGCCGCCATGCCGTAGGCCTCATCCACCCAAAGAACATTGACATGGCACAGCCGCACCCCCACCAGCAGCGCGGCGCATGCGGCCCAGAAGGCCGTTGCGCGGGGGATTGCGCTGGAGCCTTTCATAAAGCAGGCGCCGGCTGAGAGTCCATGGTCGTTAGAAGAAACACCGCCGCAACCATCTCCGATATGCTTTCAGATGCCGGGAGTCAGATGACCACTGTACCAGTGTTTCGGGCGTGGCGGCGTGCCATGAGGATGTACTGGCAAAGACTAATCCCGCGGTTTATTCTTGCCGATCATGAACATAATGAGGAGTTTCCAACGTTGGCTTCCGGTAGCATTGGGTGTCACGTTCCTGTTGTCATTGGCGTACATACAGCAGGATAGGGCGCTGCGGGGCGCAAATGATTTCGCACAGCTTTACACCGGAGCAACGCTTGTCGGCACGCCCGAGCTATACTCCCGATCCGCGAATCTGGCTGTGGTCCGACAGAATCTTGGGTTCACGATGGAATCGGTTGTGTACACTCGTCCACCTTTTTACGCCGCTTTGCTGAAGCCACTTGCTCTACTCCCCTACCGTGTCGCCTATGCCGTGTTCTCACTTGCAACGCTCGCCAGCCTGCTTTGGTTTGTCGTCAAGTTCTCGCCCGAATGTTCCGCTCTGCCATTCTTTGCGGCGATGAGCATTCCCATACTTACAGCGATTTGTGGCGGGCAAGATACTCCGTTCTTACTAGCGATCCTTGGCGGCTCGGTTCTCTTGACAAGAGCCAAGAGAGAGGTGTGGGCTGGACTCGCTTTGTCGTTGCTTGCAATCAAGTTTCACCTGTTCCTTTTCGTGCCTGTTCTCCTGTTGATAAAACGACGTTGGCGAATCCTGGGTGGTGCGGTGACCGGATTGGCGGCATTGACAGGGGTTGGCGTTTCGGTTGCCGGGGCAGCTTCACTGGAACAATACGTGAATGTCCTGCGTGATCCCTGGATCAATTCTTCAGCAACGATCATGCCGAACATTCACGGTCTTGTTGCAGTGTTGAACGGCGGAATGGCTCTTGAACTTATCCTTATTGCGCTCGTTCTGGCGGCATTCGTTTGGGTAGCACGGCGAAACGAAAGCTATGAGTTCTTGCTGGCGGTAAGCCTGGTGTGCGGACTACTTGTCAGCTTCCATTCAAGCGTGGCGGATGATATCGTGCTGCTCCCCGTCTTCGTTGCCGTGGTGCGGACATGCCCTATGCCGTTCCTGCGTGTTGCAACGGCACTGATACTGACGCCGGTTCCCTACTTCATGGTCTTGGCGGATGCTCCGTATAGCGCATTCCTGCCCGTTTCCTTGCTGATCGTGCTTGGGCTTTCGTGCACGGCGGCAAGCTGCGGGATTAAGAATACGTTCGTCCCTGACGCGTCTTACGCCTCTTGATCTCCGATTCTACTTGCTCGATCCGGCTTTCAATCGAGTACCCGTCCGCCCTACAGGATCGATTCGGACCAGTTCTCGAGCACCGACTTGAGCTTGTTCATGAACTTGTCGCCAGTGGCGCCGTCGATCAGTCGGTGATCGAAAGTCACGCCGATGTGGCAGATGGAACGGATGGCAATCATGTCGTCGATCACCACGGGCGTCTTCTCCACCGTGCCCACGCCGAGGATGCCCACCTGCGGCTGGTTGATGACCGGCGTCCCGAACAGGCTGCCGAAGCTGCCGAAATTCGTGATGGTGAACGTGCCGCCGTGGACCTCGTCCGGCTTGAGTTGGCGCGAGCGGGCGCGCGAGGCCAGATCCGCGATGGCCTTTTGCAGCCCCACCACGTTCAACTCATCCGCATTCCGGATCACCGGCACGATCAGGCCCTGGTCGAGCGCCACGGCGATGCTGAGATTGATGTCCTCGTGGTAGACGATGTTCGTGCCGTCTACCGATGCGTTCATGACCGGAAACGCACGCAGTGCCTCGCATGTGGCGCGGGCAATAAACGAGAGATACGTGAGCGAGATGCCGTAACGGGCCTGAAACTCGGCCTTATGCCGCGCGCGGACGCCGGCCACGCGTGTCATATCCACTTTGTGCACCGTGGTCACGTGCGGCGAAGTACGCTTGCTCATGACCATGTGCTCGGCGATCTTCTGGCGCATGACGCTCATCGGCTCGACGCGTACTTTGCCTGCGGCGGCGTACATCGCGGCGGCTGGAGCAGCCACGGCCGGGGGACCGGGCAGCATCGCGGGCGCGGCCGGAGCGACCGGTTCCGGCGGCTGGGCAACGGGCGCGGCCGGCGCGGCAAGATACGCTTCCACGTCCTGCTTGGTCACGCGCCCGCCGGCGCCCGTGCCTTTCACTAGGCGCAGGTCGATGTTGTGCTCGCGCGCCATGCGGCGCACCAGCGGCGACACCGGACCGCTCAGGGGTTGGGGTTCCACCACGGGGGCCGTCGCAGGTTCTTCGACGGGTCCGGGTGCGGGCTCGACAGCGGCAGGCGCCGGCTCAGGCGCTTGCACCGCCGCCGGGACCGCTGCTGCGGCTCCGGTACCGGTCTCGTCGATGCGGCCGACGACAGTATTGATGGCCACCGTCCTGCCTTCCTCGACCAGCACCTCCGCCACCAGACCCGCGACCGGGCTCGGAATCTCCGTGTCCACCTTGTCGGTGGAAATCTCGAATAAAGCCTCGTCCTTCTCGATGCGCTCCCCGGGCTTCTTCAGCCACTTGGTCAGCGTTCCCTCGACAATGCTTTCGCCCATCTGGGGCATCACAACGTCGGTCATGAGAGCTTCTCCTCTGCCTGTACTGGCTCCATGATGTCAAATTCGAATGTGCGCGCGAAAGAGCGGACGATCGCCGCCTCGACTTCTTCGCGCCGCACATGCACGCCCAGCGCCTCCATCGACGTGACCGGCTTGGTCAAGCCGCAAGGCACGATGTACTGAAAATAACTGAGGTCGGTCGAATGATTCAGCGCGAAGCCGTGGGAGGTAATCCAACGGCCGATGTGCACGCCGATGGCCGCGAGCTTGGCGCCGTTGACCCACACGCCCGTGCACTTCTCCACCCGTCCGGCCTTGATGCCGAATTCGGCGACTGCCTCGATGAGCGCCTGCTCGATACCGCGCACAAACGCCACCACGTCGCGCTTCCATTCGCGCAGGTCGAAAATCGGGTATCCAACGATCTGGCCGGGACCGTGGTAGGTGATGTCCCCACCGCGGTCGGTGTGCTCAAACTCCACTCCGGCGCGCCGCAGGACGGTCTCTCCGGCGAGCAGGTTCGACATGCGCCCGTTGCGCCCGAGCGTGATCACGTGCGGGTGCTCCACCAGCAAGAACTGATCCGGAATCTCGCCCGCCTTGCGCTGCTCCACCAGGCTCCGTTGTAAATCGAATGCCGCCTGGTACCCCATGCGGCCGAGCATTCTGAGTTCGCACTTACGCATTGATGGCCTGGCTGTAGACTGCGTTGAATGCTTCGCCGATGGCTTCGTACAGAGTCGGATGCGCGTGGACGGTGTGACGCATGGTATCCACGGTGGCCTCGGCTTCGATGGCGGCCGTCGCCTCGCCGATCAGTTCGTAGGCCATCGGACCGATGATGTGCACGCCGAGGATTTCGCCGTAGGTCTCGTCGGAGACGACCTTGACGAACCCGTCGTGCTGGCCCAGGATGGTGGCCTTGCTGTTGGGCATGAAGGGGAACTTGCCGACTTTCACCTTGTATCCTCTGGCGCGGGCCTCGGCTTCGGTCAGGCCCACGCTGCCAATGCCGGGCTCCGTGTACGTGGCGCCCGGGATGCGGTCCTTGTTGACAGGTTGTGCGGGCTTGCCGGCGATGTGCGCCACGGCAACCATGCCTTCGGCTGTGGCCACGTGCGCGAGCTGCGGGGTGCCGGCCACGATGTCCCCGATCGCGTAAATGCCCGGCTCGGCAGTGCGCTGGTTGGCATCCACCTTAATAAAGCCTCGATCCAGTTCGACGCGTGTGGTCTCCAGGCCGATGCCTTCCGTATTCGGCTTGCGTCCCACCGCGATCAGGAACTTTTCGAACTGGAACGATTCTTTCTTGCCGCTGGCCAGCGTAACGTCGCAGGCTACACCCTCGCCCTCGTGGCGGATGTTCTCGACGCGCGCGCCGGTTTCGATGCGAATGCCTTTCTTCTTGAAAACGCGCGCGAGTTCCTTGGAAATCTCCTCGTCTTCCACCGGCACGGCGCGCGGCAGCATTTCAAACACCACCACGTTCGCGCCAAAGCGGTGAAAGATGCTGGCGAACTCGACGCCCACCGCCCCGGCGCCGACGATGCCGAGGGTCTTCGGAATCGTGGTGGAAGCCAGGATTTCGATGTTGGTCAGGATGCGTTCGGGGTCGGGGGCGAGGCCGGGAAGCATGCGTGCGCTGGAACCGGTGGCGAGAATGACGTTCTTCGCCTCGACGATCCGCGCGCCCGCTTCCGAGCGCACCTCTACTTTGCCCGGGCCCTTGAGCGTGCCGTAGCCCATCAGGACGTCGACTTTGTTCTTCTTCATCAGGAAATCGATGCCCTTGGCGTGCTTGGCGACGATCTTGTCCTTCCGTTCGATCACCTTCGGATAATCGAGTTGCGGATCCTTACAGAGGATTCCCTGCTCTTCGGAGTTCTTGAAGTATTCCCACACCTCGGCTGTGTGCAGCAGCGCCTTGGTTGGCACGCAACCCACGTGCAGGCAGGTTCCTCCGAGCTTCGCGTCCTTCTCTACGATGGCTGTCCGCAGGCCGTACTGACCGGCGCGCACCGCCGCCGCGTACCCCCCAGGACCGCTGCCGACGATTACCAGGTCGTAAGACATTACCCTCATCTTAACATCCGAAAAATCAGACCAATAATAGAATGAAGCAATGAGATGGATTGCGTGGCTGTTGCTCCTGATCACTCCGGCCATGGGCGCGCAAGGCACCGCCAAGCGCAAGCCTGCGGCGAAGAAACCGGCCGCGGCAGCCCCCGTGCCGGCACCCAAGAGCTGGCCCATCGAATCGTTACGCGTCGAGGGCAACCGGATGGTGAGCGAGAAGCGCATTCTCGCGGCCAGCGGACTCAAGATCGGGCAGCTTGCCGGCAAGGCGGAGTTCGACGCCGCTCGTGAGCGCATCGCAGCCACCGGCGCTTTTGCGAGCGTGGCGTACCATTACGACCCGGCGCCGGGCGGTAAGGGCGCCATCCGCGGCACCTTCGAAGTCACCGAAGTGACCCAAATCCTGCCCTACCGTTTTCGCGATCTGCCGGCGACCGACGCCGAGTTGCGAGCGCTGGTCGCCAAAGAGAATCCGCTCCTCGACAACGTGATCCCGGCCACCGACATCGCCATCGAACGCGCGACGCAAGTCATCACGGCTCTGGTTGCCAAGCGCGGGTTTACGGACAAGGTCGCGGGCCGTGTGCGGCCCCAGGGCGACACGCTGGCGGTGGTGTTCGGCCCCGCGACGCCGCCTCCGGCCGTCGCGGAGGTAACCTTCACCGGCAACCAGATCATCTCGCTCACTACGCTGCAGAACACCGCGGCGGGCGTGGCCGTGGGCGTCACTTACGACGAGCCTTACTTCCGGCAGTTGCTCGACACCAGCATTCGCCCGTTGTATGAAGCTCGCGGCCGTATCCGCGTGGCGTTCCCGAAGATCACCACGGCGCCCGCCAAGGACGTGCGCGGCCTCGCGGTGACCGTGGAAGTGAACGAGGGGGCCGCGTACAATCTCGGCGAGGTGCGGCTGGAAGGTATCGGCGGCGATCCGACGCCGCTTTACCGCGAAGCCAATTTCAAGTCCGGCGAACTGGTGAACTTCGAAGATGTAAATCTGGGCATCGAGCGCATCATCCGGCGCTTACGGCAGAAGGGCTATATGAAAGCCGCCTCCCAGACCGAGCGCAAGATCGATGACCAGAAGAAGGTAGTGGACTTGGTGGTGCGCTTCGAGCCAGGCGCTGCCTACACATTCGGCAAACTCAGCATAGAGGGCCTCGACCTGATCGCCGAAGCTGCCGTGAAGAAACTTTGGGCGCTGAAAGAAGGAGGGCCCTTCGACGCCGGCTATCCCGATTACTTCCTCTCGCGGATTCGCGAGGACGGCATCTTCGAGAACCTCGGCAAGACAAAGTCGGCGCTCAAGATAAACGAGGAAGAGCGCATCGTGGACGTCACGCTTCAGTTTTACGGGAGCGAGCGGGAACGGCCGAAAGCGCCGAGATAGCCGCGCGGCAACGGAACGGCGTGGGACACTCATGCACAGCACCGATATCATCCTCACCCTGACCGCCGGATTGGCCGCGGCATTGGCCCTCGGCCTTCTGGCGCACCGCGTGCGGCTTCCGGCCATTCTGGGGTATCTGGTCGCCGGCCTGCTCGTCGGTCCGTATACTCCGGGCTTCGTCGCCAACCGCCAAATCGCCGAACAACTGGCGGAGGTGGGAGTGATCCTGCTCATGTTTGGGGTGGGGATGCATTTCCATCTAAAGGATCTTCTGGCCGTGCGCGGGATCGCCATTACCGGCGCGTTATTTCAGAGCGCCGCGGCGACGGTGCTAGGGGCGCTGACCGCCCACTGGCTGGGATGGAGTTGGGCCGCCGGCATCGTATTTGGATTAACACTCTCGGTCGCCAGCACCGTCGTGCTCATCCGCGTGCTTTCGGACCGGGGCGATCTGCACACGCAGGCGGGAAGCGTCGCCGTAGGCTGGCTGGTGTTCGAGGACATATTTACGATCTTCGTCCTGGTCATCCTGCCGGTCATTTTCGGTGAGGCCGCGAAAGGAACGGCGCAACTGCCGCGGGCGCTTGGTATCACGGCGCTGAAGTTGGTCGCGCTTACGCTCCTGGCACTGGGACCAGGAGCCCGCATGATCCCTCGCATGCTCACGGTGGTGGCGCGCACGGGTTCGCGTGAGCTCTTCACTTTGACCGTGCTGGCCATCGCGCTGGGCGTGGCGGTCTGTTCGTCGCTGCTGTTCGGCGTCTCCATGGCGTTGGGTGCGTTCCTGGCGGGTATGGTGGTGGGCCAGTCAGAGTTCAGTTTCCGCGCCGCCTCCGAGGCGCTCCCCATGAGGGACGCCTTCGCCGTGCTGTTTTTCGTATCGGTGGGTATGTTGTTCGACCCGCAGCGTCTCGTCAGCGACCCGCTTCTGACGGCGCTGGCCGTGGGCATCGTGTTGGTGGGAAAACCACTGGCCGCTACGGTCATCGTGATGTTGCTCGGATACGGCCTCCGCATCGGTCTGCGGGTCTCGGTGGCACTGGCTCAGGTGGGCGAGTTCTCGTTCATGCTCATGGTGCTCGGCAGCCAGTTGGGGATCTTGCCGGAGGGCGCCACCAATTCGGTGGTGACAGCCGCCATCCTATCAATCACTCTCAACCCGTTGCTATACAGGTTGGTGCCCACCGTTGAAAGGCGCATAGCCCGTAGCCGCGCACGATGGCTTCTGACGCCTCGCGCAGGAAGGGCGCTCTCGCGGGACGCCGAAACAGACAGAATAGCGGCGGGCGCACCGCCGCGCGCCATCGTGGTCGGTTACGGACCCGTCGGGCAGACCGTAACGCGGCTGCTCATCGAACAGCAAATAGCCCCCACGGTGATAGAACTCAACATCGACACGGTTCGCAGCTTGAAGCAGCGGGGCATAGCCGCAACGTATGGGGACGCCGCGCAGCCGGAAGTACTTCGTCAGGCCGGCGCGTCGGACGCCACCGCCCTCATTCTCACAACGCCGGGCACCGAGGAATCGCCGGAGATCGTAAAAGCCGCACGCGCCATCAACCCCGGCCTGTACGTACTCGCAAGAGCAGCCTTCGTCTCCCAGGCCAAGGCGTGGAATGATAGCGGGGTGGATCTGGTGTTTTCCGCCGAAGCCGAAGTAGCTGTGGCGATGGTCAGCGCCCTCCTGGAGCGTGCGGGCGCGACGCCGGAACAGGTGGAGCAGGAGCGCGAGCGGGCACGAACCACGTTATACCGGACAGAAGAAAACGGAATCGAATAGATGCAGACGAGGAGAACGTTCCTGACGCTGGCTGCTGCGGGCTGTATGGAAGCCCGCACGCCCCGAATTGAGAGGGCGGTCGTGTTCCGCTCCGGGGAAGGCGGCTACCACACGTACCGCATCCCGGCGCTCATCCAGACGAAGAAAGGTTCGCTGCTGGCCTTTTGCGAAGGGCGGCGGAATTCGCGTAGCGACACGGGCGACATCGACATCGTGTTGCGCCGCAGCCGCGACAAGGGCCGCACCTGGTCGCCCATGACGGTGGTGGCCGACCACGGGCCTGACACCATCGGCAACCCCTGCCCGGTGGTGGAGCGCACGACCGGCCGCATCCTGCTGCTGCTCACCGGCAATCCGGGCAACATGAATGAGAGCCAGATCATGGAGCGGAAACCCGGCGGCACCCGCACCGTGTGGATCAGCGCAAGCGACGACGACGGGCTCACCTGGTCGCGGCCGCGCGAGATCACCAGCGAAGCCAAGCTCCCGGAATGGACCTGGTACGCCACCGGCCCCGGCAACGGGATCCAGTTGCGTACGGGACGTCTGGTGATCCCCTGCGATCACGACGAATTCCCGGCCCGCACGCATCATTCGCACGTCATCTACAGCGACGACCGGGGCGCGACCTGGCGCCTGGGAGGCTCGACGAGCCCGGGAACCGATGAGAGCGCGGTAGCGGAACTGGCCGATGGCTCGCTGGTGCTGAATATGCGCGGCGAAAAGATCGGCAAACGCCGCGCGGTCTCGCGGAGCACGGACAGCGGTCTGACCTGGTCGCCCTATGCGCTGGACGAAACGCTGGTGGAACCGCAGTGCCAGGGCTCGCTCATCGCCTGCCCCAAGCATCCCGGCTGGCTCGTGTTTTCCAACCCGGCGGCGCTCACGCGCACATCGCTGACCGTCCGGTTGAGCCGCGACGGAGGCCGCGCCTGGCAAGCCTCAAAGCAGGTGCATGAAGGTCCGGCGGCTTATTCCTCGCTAGCCGCGCTGAAGGACGGCTCCATCGGCCTTCTCTACGAAGCGGGAGAACGCAATCCCTACGAAACCATACGCTACGCCCGCTTCGGCCTGGATTGGGTCCAGAAGGCGGACTGAGGCGTACCCGGTTCGCCTCACTTCCTCCGCAGGGCTGCCAGCCATGCGGCGAAGGTCTCCGGCCACCGTGTTGCCGTAGCGGGCGTCTTCAGTAGTGCGAACCCGTGGCCGCCGTTGGCGTAAATGTGCATCTCCGCGGGCACGCGCGCCTGCTTCAGCGCCATGTAGAAACGCAAGGTATGGTCCGTGGGCGACAAGCGCGGATCGTCCTCGGCGGCTGCAAGGAAGACCGGGGGCGTTGTGGCAGGCACTACCAGATTCCTGGGGAAAGGAGCGTACATCACGGCCAGGAAGTTGGGCCGTGCCTCGGCAGAAGCCAACATCCCCGTCATGGCGGTCAGGTTGCCGCCGGCCGAGAAACCCATCATGCCGACGGCGTCCGGCCTGATATTCCAGCGTGTGGCGTTGGCTCGCGCCACTCGGACAGCCTCCTGGGCATCCTCCAAGGCCACACGGACAAAGTCGGCCGCTTCGCGGAGATCGCCCATCGCGGGGCGCGCCGCCGTTTCGGGAACCGAGGCGCCGGACAACGGCAGGCGATACTTCAGGACGATCGCCGTGACGCCGATGGTGTTCAACCACCGAGCCACGTAGTGGCCCTCGCGGTCGATCATAAGTTGGCGGTAGCCACCGCCGGGACAAACGATGATTGCGGTTCCGTCCGTCTTGTCCCTGGGTGCCCGGTAGATCGTCAAAGTGGGCTGGCTGACTTTGCTGAGAGCCCGAGCGGTGGGGCCGCCTTTCGGATCAGGGTCGGTCTGCTCCGTCGGCGCCGATGGATCCGGCTTCATGCCAGGCCGCAACAGAATAGTCTCCTGCGCCAAGAGGGGACCTGCCAGCATAAGGACGAGCAGTAACTTCATTGTTCCAACGTACACCCTGAGAACAAACCCATGCGTCCGTCCCCGGTTTCAAGGCTGTAGAATAAGCACAGTGCCGAAACCATCCACCGCTACAGGTTCCGCTGAACTGCTTCGCCAGCTTGGCATGGGCAGCGCCACGGCGCTGGTCGTCTCCAACATGGTGGGCACGGGCATCTTCACTACCAGCGGCTTCCTCGCCGGGCAACTCGGCGATCCCAAGCTCGTCCTCGGTATCTGGGTGGTCGGCGCGGCGTTCGCGCTGGCCGGCGCGTTCTGTTACTCCGAGTTGGGCGTTAACTTCCCGAGTTCCGGCGGCGAATATGTTTATATGACCCGCGCCTACGGGCCCACCTGGGGCTTCGTCAGCGGATGGGTGTCCTTCTTCGCCGGCTTTTCGGCGCCCATCGCGGCGGCGGCGCTGGCGTTCTCGGATTACTTGGGCCATTTCTTCCCAGTGCTGAAGCAGGAGAACGCCCCGTACACGCTCGGCTCCGGCGCTTTCGCGGTCAAGCTGGGCGGCGCGCAGATCGCGGCCTCGCTGCTGGTGGCGGTCTTCACCATTCTGAACTGCTTCGGCGTGCGCCGCGCGGCACGGGTGCAGAACGTGCTCACCTCGCTGAAGGTGACGGTCATCATAGGCTTCATCGTGGCGGGCTTCCTGTTCGGCGCGGGCGACGTGGAGCACTTCTCCATGCCGGCCGTGCGCAGTTCGGCGACGCCGCTACTGGCGCAGTTCGCCATCAGCCTGTTCTGGATCTACGTGAGCTACAGCGGATGGAACGCGGCAACGTACGTGGCCGA
The DNA here is from genome assembly GCA_964384215.1 of uncultured Solibacteraceae bacterium. Classification (GTDB taxonomy): domain Bacteria; phylum Acidobacteriota; class Terriglobia; order Bryobacterales; family Bryobacteraceae; genus JAJFUV01. The sequence goes on from CAYLLB010000024.1 coordinate 68,505, forward strand.
GGAACTGAAGAAGCCCGAGCGCACGCTGCCCCTCGCGCTGGCGTGTGGGACGGCGCTGGTGGCCACGCTTTACGTGGGACTGAACCTGATGTTCATTTACGCCGCGCCGCTCGAGGAGATGAAAGGCGTGATCGCGGTGGGCGCGGTGGCGGCGTCGAAGCTGTTCGGCCCGGGCGTGGCCGGCCTGTTCAGCGCGCTGATGGCGCTGGCGCTGGTGTCGACGGTGAGCGCCATGGTGACCATCGGGCCGCGCGTCTACTACGCCATGGCCAAGAACGGCGCGTTCTTCCCCATCGCGGCGAAAGTGGACCCGCGCTGGCATACGCCGGTGGCGGCCATTCTCTGCCAGGGGGTCTGCACCATCCTGATGACGCTGACGCCGTTCCCCTCCCTGGTGGTCTACATCGGATTCACGCTCAACACCACGGCGGTGCTTTCGGTGGCGTCTCTGTTCGTGTTCCGGCGCCGCGCAGACTGGCAAAAACTCCCCGTGGTCAGCTTCTTGTTCCCGCTGCTGCCGGCGGCGTTCGTGTTGCTGGGCGTATGGATGACCATTTACGGCATGATGCTGGAACCGAGGGTATCGCTGGCGGCGATCCTGACCCTGTCCACCGGTGCGCTTGCCTACCAGTACTACATCCGGCCAAGGCAGGCGAAGCGCGGCGCGCGGTAGCGAATCCTGTGGCGCGGCGCATCAAGATCACGCTCTCCTACGACGGGACCGGCTTCCACGGCTGGCAGGTGCAGCCAGGCCTGGAGACGATCCAGGGGACGGTGGAAGCGGTGATCTCCGAAATCGAGGAGAAGCACGTGGACGTGGCGGGCTCCGGGCGCACCGATGCAGGCGTTCACGCGCTGGCGCAGACCGCAGCGTTCACCATCGACAACCCCATCCCGCTTTACAATCTGCGCAAAGCCATGAACCGCCTGCTGCCCCCCGCCATACGGGTCATCGCGGCGGAGGAGGTAGCCCCGGAGTTTCATCCGCGCCACGACGCCCGGGCGAAGACGTACGAGTACCGCATTTGGCGCGCGGAGGTCTGCCCGCCGTTCGAACGGCTGTACGTCCACCACTATCCCTACCCGATGGACGTGGAAGCATTCATAGGCTGCGCGGGCGTGTTCACGGGCGAGCACGACTTCACGGCCTTCGCCGCCTCCGACGACAAGGACGCCCTGGGCCTGAGCAAGGTGCGCACCGTCTTCGATTCGCGAGCCTGGGTGGAGGGCGATCGCCTGATCTACCGCGTGCGCGGCAGCGGTTTCCTGAAGCACATGGTACGCAACCTGGTAGGCACCCTACTGGAGGCGGGAAAGCGTAACCTGGACGCTGCGGGGATCCGCGCGTTCCTCCAACCCGGCATTGTAATCAAGGCCGGACCCACGGCGCCGGCGCGTGGTTTGTTTCTGGTAAGCGTGGAATACTGATTGAACATGCTGAAGCGAGTAGGCTTGGCGAAGGTGAGCGCGCTGTACCTGCGCATCTGCAATCTCACCTTCGGCGGCGGCGATCCCACCATGGCGGCGCTGCAGCGGGAATTGCTGGAACGCCGCGGCTGGATCACGCGGGAACAGTACGGGCTCGTCTACAGCTTGGCGCGTATCACGCCGGGCACGAACCTGCTGGCGTTCTGCGCGGGCTCGGCGTGGCAGGTGGCCGGGTGGTGGGGCGCGATTATGGCCGTGCTGTTGAGCACCTTGCCGAGCGCGGCGCTGGTTGTGTGGCTCACTTATGAATATGGCGTGATGCAGCAATACCCGCTGGCGATGGGCGCCATCGACGGCATCATCGCTTCGGCCGTCGGGATGATGGCGGCGGGCGCTTGGCAACTGGTGCGCCCGTATATCAACCGCGGCATGACACTGCGCACGCTGGTGCTGGTGACGGCATCGACGGCGCTGGCGATGTTTGCGGGGCGCACGCCCATCGAGATTCTCGCGCTGGCAGCGCTGGTGGGCGCGTTGTGGCCCACGCCGGAGGCGGCATGAGCCTGATGCTGCTCTACCTGCTGTTGCTGAAGGCCACCATGACGTCCTTCAGCGGTCTGGCGCCGCTGCCCATGGTGCGCGCCGACCTGGTGGTCAACCACAAGGTTCTGACGGACCATCAGCTCAACACCGCCGTCGCCACAGGGCGCATCGGGCCGGGGCCCATCGGGCTGTGGATCGTGAGCGTGGGGTACTTCGTGGGCGGCGTGCCGGGGGCGTGCGCGGCAACTTTGGCGTTGATTACGCCGGCGTTCCTCATCATCCCCATGCTGCGCTACCTGGGCGCGCGCGCGGACAAACCACGCGTCAAAAGTGCCATACAGGCCGCCACGGTGGCCGCGTCGGGCTTGATCATCTCGATCATTTCGGGGCTCGCGGGGGACGCTACGCGCACCCCGGCGCACATGGTGATCGCGGTCGTAAGTTTCGCCGTCCTGGTCCTTACGCGCCTGGACACGCTCTGGGTGATCGGCGGCGCGGCACTGGCGGGGCTCGCGCACACGCTGCTGGCCCGGTAGCGAACGCACTTTCCGCCCGTATTCGCCGTGTCTGTTGCTAGACTAGCCGTTAGTGGACCTCAAGATCCTGGTGTCGGCGGGTGAGTCTTCAGGCGATCTGTACGCCAGCGGGCTGGTGGAAGCCTTGCGCGAGCGCCTGCCGGCGGCCGCGTTCTTCGGCTGCGCCGGCCCCCGGATGCAGCAATCGGGCGTGCGGCCGGTGGTGGACGCCTCCAGCCTCAGTGTCGTCGGCCTGTTTGAAGTGTTCACCCACATCCCGCGGATCTACAAAGAGTTCCGCAAGCTGTGTGACGCGGCTGAACGCGAGCGCCCGCAACTGGCCATCCTGACCGATAGCCCGGATTTCAACTTGCGTGTGGCGCGGAGGCTGAAGCGGTTGGGCATCCCCGTGGTATACCTGGTGGCACCCCAGGTGTGGGCCTGGCGCAAGGGGCGCCTGCCGTCCATGCGCAAGTTGATCGACCGGCTGCTGTGCATCTTCCCGTTCGAAGAAGAGTTCTTCCGCCGCAACGGCATCCAGGCCGACTACATCGGCCACCCGCTCACACGCCTGGTCAAGGCCAGCGTGAGCCGCGCGGAGTTTTTCCAGAAACACAATCTGACGGAGGGACGTCCTCTAATTGGGGTGTTGCCGGGGAGCCGGCCGGGAGAGATCGCGCGGCATCTGGCGCCGCTGCGGGACGCCGTGGCGCGGATCGGCGCGAACCGGCCTGCGGATTTCGTGTTGGGGACCCCGTTGGGGTTCGAGGCGAAGTTCGGCCGCCGCATTTTTGAGCGACCTCTCGCGGAAAGCCCCATCCAAATCGTTGAGGGCGAGACCTGGGATCTGGCCGCAAGTTCGGATGTGTTGCTGGCCGCCAGCGGCACCGTCACGGTCGAGGCCGCCTTGCTGGGCGCTCCGATGGTGACTTTTTACCGCGTGAGCGGCTGGAGTTGGACGTTCGGCAGACACCTGGTGGACGTACCGCACCTTTCGATGGTGAACCTGATCGCGGAAAATGCGGTGGTGCCTGAATTGATGCAGAATGAAATGACAGGAGAGCGCCTGGCGGGCGAGGCGTTGAGACTGCTCGACGACCACCGCCGGCGCGACCAGATGCGCCTCGACCTCAAACGGGTGGCTGCCCGGTTGTGGCGCGACCAAGACCCCATGTCGCTGGCAGCCGCCATTGTGCTGGACACGTTGAAGAGGAAATCGTAGATGGCCCGGAATCTCATCGTCACACTGGCCGCATTGCTGATGGCGGCGGGCGCGGGCGCGCAGGAACGCCGCCCTCGCATCGATGTTGAAAGCTACCTGATCCGCGCCGAGATCAGCCCGCGCACGCAGTCGCTGACCGCCACGGCGGAAGTGCGCTTTGCGCCGCTGGAGGACAACGTCACGACGCCCGTCTTCGAACTGAACAACGCGCTCACCGTTTCGAAGGTCGTTGACGGCAAGGGCCGCGACGTGCAGTTCTCGCGGAACACCCAGGATTTCACCGTGCGCGTGAGCCTGCCGGAACCGCTCGCCAAAAGCGCCCCGGCGAAGCTGACCTTCACATACGAGGGCCGCTTCACGGGCCGCGAGGAATCCCCGGTTTACGGCATCAAGTTCGCCAACATCCAGAGCGATTACGCATACCTGCTTTACTCGGCGCGCTGGTTCCCCATCAACGGATACACCTCCGACCGCTACACCTCGGAGTATGCCATCACAGCACCCGGCGAGTATAAGGTGATCGGGAGCGGCATCGAGACAGCGACGGCCGGCGAGGCGGGGAAAATCACCCACACGTTCCGTTTCAGCCAGCCTTCGTTCGCGGGCAGCATCGCCCTGGTCCAGGGCGACCCGGCGCGCGTCTCCTCACAAGGGGCTACCAGCCTGCTGTACTTCCGGGGCGCGAACCGCCCCATGGCGACGCCGTACGGCGACGAGATCGGCAAGGTGATGGCCTTCCTCACGAGCATTTACGGCCTGCCGCCGCAGCGTGACCTGACCATCGTCGAGACCGACGGCGACGCACCGAACGGCTACTCGGCTCCAGGCATCCTGTTCCTGTCGTCGAAGGGCATCGGCACGCGGCCCAACGTGCGCCTGATCTCCAACCAGGTGGCGCGCCAGTGGTGGGGGACGCTGGTCTCTCCGGAGACGCGCAACCACATCTGGATTTCGAACGGCATGGCCCGCTACTCGGAGATCATGTACATCGAGCACACTGCAGGCGCGGCCGCGCTCGAAACCGAAATCCGGGACACTTACATCGAGGCGCTCACGGTGGAGAATCCGCCAATCATACAGGCCGGCCGCATGGAAGATTATTCGCCGGAATTCTGGGCGTTGACGGCCAGCAAAGGCGCGGCTGTAGTCAACATGCTGCGCTACGTTGTGGGCGAGGACAAGTTCCCCAGGATCCTCCGTACCCTGGCCGAGCAGTACGCCTGGAAGAGCGTCTCCACGTCGGATTTCCAGAAGGTGGCCGAAGCGGTTGCCGGACAGGATCTCCGGTCGTTCTTCATCCAGTGGATCGAGTCCAGCGGCGCGCCCGAATTCAAGCTCGAATACACCGTCTTCCGCACGCAGAAAGGATTCCGCGCCATGGGCAAGATCAGCCAGGACCTGGATACCTTCCGCATGCCGGTGGAATTGAAGATCGAAACCGAAGGCAATCCGGAAGACAAGAAGGTCGAAGTGGTGGGAACTTCGTCGGAGTTCTCCGTCGAAACCTTCGGCAAGCCGAAGAAAGTGATCCTGGACCCGAACAACCGAGTGCTGCGTTTTAGTAACAAGATCCGCGTGGCTGTGGCCATCCGGCGCGGCGAACAGTTCACGGAAATCGGCGAGTTCGGCGACGCCCTCAAGGAATACCAGAAGGCGCTGGAAGTCAATCGCAGCAGTTCGATGGCCCACTATCGCATCGCCGAGGTATTCTTCTTGCAAAGCAACTACCAGTCGGCGGCGAACGAATTCCGCGAGGCGCTCAACGGCGACCTGGATCCCAAGTGGATCGAGGTCTGGTCGCACATCAGCTTGGGCAAGATCTTTGACGTCACGGGCCAGCGCGAGCGCGCGGTCAACTCCTACCAGCAGGCGGTCCGGACCAAGGACAACACGCAAGGCGCGCAGGAAGAGGCCGCCAAGTACCTCAAGAAGCCTTACGAACGCCCCAAGCCGAACTACTGAGTTTCGCACCCCTGACGCCCGCGCAATTTGACGCAGGTGTGTAAACTGACGCGCTTTTGAACACCCTGTAGTAACATTCGACATCCTACACCCATCTCACGAGCGGAATCAGCACAAGTCATTTAGTCCTGAATTCCGAAGTTGAGCGCTGATTCACCTCCTCTGTGTGGGCTTCGAACAACCTTCTGGCTTACCCTCGGGGCTCAGGTCACCCACCCGGAATCCAACTTCGGCGAAGTTGGGATTTGCCAGTTGAAGATGCTATCCAGAAAGGGGATCCTCATCTTCAGGCCGCCCCAACTTTGCGACAAGTGGACCACTACTCGGCGACCAGTTCAGCCCAGAATGGCGCCGCAGGTCAGCGCCTGGGTCCAGATGGTGGCTGGCTCGCGGTAGCCAGGCAAACCCGCCGCCCGCCGGAACTCGGCCAGCAGATTGAACAGCAACAGAATGGAGCGGAAGGCCGCCGCCGTGGCGAAGAACCGTTTCATACAGAAGCCGTCCGCCCCCAAGTCGGGTTTCAACTCGGCGATGCGGTTCTCCATGTCGGCCCGGCGGTTGTAATCGCGCCAGACCGCCGCGGGGGCCTCGGCAGAACTGGTGACGAAGACGCGGAAGGTATACCCCGGCACCTCGATCAGCTTGCGGCCTACGCTGTCCCGGTCCTCGCGCACTCGCTCGCGGACCACCACGAAGCGCCGCTCTACCTCCCAGACCTATAGCTTCAGACGAAACTCGCCCACCGAGAAGGACTCGTCCAAGCTGGTCCACTGCTCCACGCGCTGAGCCGCCCGCTTCACCCACAAAGTCAGTCGGGCCACTACAATGTAGGGCAGACGGCGCTGTTCCAAGGGGCTCAGCAGCCGGTCGTCAAAGAAGCCCGAGTCCGCGCGGAGCAGACGAATCGGCTGGCGTTGTCCCCACAGCGCCAGCGCTTCTTTGAGAAACTACTCCACGCCGCGGCTGCTTCCGCAGTTGCCGCTGCGCAGCCAGCCGTGGAGGAGGAAGTGGGCTTCGCACAGCACGGCCAGCAGGGGATGGTGGCTGGGCCGTCCGTGCTTGCGGGGGTTGTGCCCTTTGAGCGAGCCCTCCTGTTTTCCGTAACGCTCGAAGACCGTCGAATCCAGGTCCAGGGTGTAGCCCTCCTGCGTGGTGGCAAACACTGCAGCTGCCATTCGGCGAGTGGCTCGAACATGCGCTGGATCTGGCCCATACCGAACTCTCGAAACAGGTTGCGGATGGTGCCGTCGGTGGGAAACCGCTCCAGGCCCAGCAGCGCGTGCAAGGCCCGGTCGCCGCGCAGCAGGCTGGCGTGAGCGCAGCGCCGGACCCCCACCAACACCGCCATCAGAAACGCCGTGAAGATGGCGGTGGGATCGATGTGGTTCGGCGACTTCCAATGGATCGGCATGTGTTGACGGACCTTCTCCACCAAGCTGATCTTGTCGATGAACGAAAGGAAAACGGCGACCCCACCAAAGGGGGTCACGGCACGCTGTGTCTCGCGCAGGATCGGCCGCTCATCTGACAACAGAGCGCGGATTTCGCGCGGGACCGGTTTGTCCGGGATGTTTGGTCCCATCCACCTGTTGTCTCAGATCCTTACAGGCACCGACCACCCCGAACTTCGGGTTTCAGGATTAGTTCACCCTTGGCGGGTGGCCCTTTTCAGTCAGGCGCAGCTTCAAGCCGTCCCTCTTCGCCGGGGGAACCAGCGGCTCCCACGTGCGGATCGCGGCGGTTTTCGCTACCGCCGACGCAGCCGCGAAACGCAGCGTCACGATTTGCTGCGGCCGAATCTTGAAGGTGCTCCGATCTCCGGACGGCAGGGGGCGCGCCTTCTCGCCCATCATATTGGTGATGCGCGCGTCGCTGTGCGGCAGTTTCAGCTCCACCCAGGCTTCACCCTCCACACCGGCCCATTCCGCCAGGCGAACTTCGATGTCCGAATCCACGCGGCGCACGGCTTCCACGATCACGTTCGGACTGGTTTCGAGGAAGCTCTCCGCCTGCCCCGCCTGGGCGCCGGTGCGCGCCAAGACGCCCTCGTTGAACTCCCACGCGCGGCGCGGGATGGCGGCATCGCGCCAGTGGCCCGCATGCGGGATGAAGGCGTACTGGAAGCGCTGGCGGCCGTGGCCGAGCATGATTTCATTGGGCAGTACGCGATACGACTTCTGCGCGTTCATCAAGCCGAGCGTGATGGTATCGGGATTGAACTCGTGGCAAGTCAGGCCGCGATCGAGCAGCGCTACTCCGGAGCCGTCCGCAAAACGGTAGTCCGACCATCGCACGGCGGGCATCATAGCTTCGGAATAGCCGTACTGGCGGTGGTCCGCCTGCAAATAATAGTCGATAGGCGGCGTGGGCCGGCGCGGATCGAGCGTAGCGAAGCCGTAAGGGATGCCGCGGGTCCGCTCCACCACTTGACCAGCGAGGGGAAAGTCCACCGTCACAAGCACGTCGCTGCCCTGCCAATCCAGCACCGTTTCGAAATCGACGCGCGGGTAATCCTTGTAGAGGATGATGTCGCGCACCAGCTTCGATCCGCCGTAGAAATCAGACGTGGCGCGAATCAGGGTGAACAGCGGCCCTGTGGATACTTCGATTCTCGGTTTTTCAGAGGACGACGTTGCGACGAGCTTTCGCCCCGGCCGGGCTACCATGTAGTCCCCGGGCGTGTTGACCTTACCCGCCACGCTTTCCACCATGAGGACATTCGCCGGCCCTCCGAGGACTTCCCTGCCCGTCTCCTTCGATTTCAAGCTCACCAGCGCGCCCGTGGCGGAGTCGATGCGCACAAGGTAGTGCGTGGTCTCAAAGGCTTCGGCTGGAGGCACAGTCGTCGAAGCCGGTACCGCGCCCTTGGCAAGCGCCAGCGGCTGAATGCCGGCCGGTGGAAGTTCCGGACGGCAGATGGCCTCCCCACTTCCAAGCATCTGGCAGGTTGCGCCCACCGGACGCTTACCCTCGGGCAGGCTCACACGCACCGGATCGTCGCGCCGCCAGTTGAGCGGGTTGGCGAGAATGATGCCGGAGCCTTTGCCTCCCAGCTTCGCCAGCGCGCGATCAAGCGATTCGCCGGCCTGCTTGTCCACGGAACCGAAACGGTCGAAGGCGTCCCAATGGTTCGGATCCTTGAAGACCATACCGACGGCGGCGCCCCATAGCGTGTTGCGGTCCATGTTCAGGAGCATCTGCACCCACGAGTTGTAAAAGTCCTGCGAGGGATACGCGGTTCTGCGCTTCAAGCTAGCCGCCGTGGAGAACAGTTCCGCGGCCGCCAGCAGTTGCTCGGAGTGGCGGTACGCCTGCTTCACTTGCGGCATGTTGATCCAGAATGCGTTCCAACTCTGGGCGGTGTCGCCGCCGTACTCGGGCAAGACGGTCTTGCCGGACTTGATCTCGGCCCGTAGCGCGTCCACATAGTTGCTCGGAATGCTGAACTGGAAGTTGATGCCCGGATAGCGCGTCTTCCAGCCGGCGAGGAATTCGCTTGGGAAGGACTCCCGCAGTGGCGGGAGGCTGTAGTCCTGGGCGCCTACAAGTGTCAGCACGCTGCTCGCGGAGGCGGAATACTTGCGTTTCAGCTCAACTCGCTCGGCGACGTCAGCGTAGTCCTTATCCGTGAACGGCTTCTCGGCGACGAAGATGGGGCGCATCTCGGCGTAGCGAATGTCGGTCACAGCGAGTTGCCTGGTTCCGTCCGGCGCCACCCACCAGAACGCGTTCTTGTGGGTCGGATTGTTACGGCAGAAGAAGAGCGCGTCCATGCCCAGCCCCGCCACCACTTGCGGCAATTGCCGGTGCGCTCCGACGATGTCGATCATCCAGCAGTGGCGTGGACGGAAGCCGAAGACTTGCTGGTACCAGTCAAGCCCCAGCACACCCATGCGCACCAGCGCCTCGCCGCCCGAAAGGCTGATGGTGGGTTCCAAGAAGAATCCGTTCGAAAACTCGACACGCCCTTCCTGGATGCGTTGTTTCAATTCGCCCACGCGCTCTGGCGCGACTCTCATGAACGACATCACGTTGGGGACTTCCGAAAACGCAAAGCGATACTCGGGGTCCTTGGCAACCCGGTCCAGGTGGGCCAGGTAGTTGTTCACCGTGTAGTTCAGTTCGGTGTCCATGTCGACCAGCCACCCGCCGATCGTGCCGTGGGTGTTTGGGACAGCGTAAACCGTGACCTGGTCCGCGGCGAGAGCCGCGGTGGCCCAGAAAACAAGTAGGATCGCTGAACGGAGCTTCATAGGAACTAACATTGTATGGCACGATAGTCACTGCCGGATTAGGTTAAACTATGCGTACCCAACACGGACTCACTGTCTCTTTTTTTGTGGCGACCATCGCGGCCTTCGCGCAAGGCAATGTCCCTTCAGGCCAAGCGATCGCGGAAGTCGCCTCGGGAAAGCGCGCCACAGCCAATGCCGCATGGTGGGGATTCTCGAAGACCGACTCGACCGCCGCCCTGCAGGCTGCCATCGACTCCGGCGCCAAGACGGTCCTGGTGCCCTTCATGGGCGACGCGTGGATCGTGCGGCCCATCAAGCTGCGCGGCAACCTGGAACTGGTGTTCGAGCCGGGAGTGCTGGTGCGGGCCAAACGGGGCGAATTCCAGGGCGGAGGGGACAGCCTGTTTACCGCCGTGGATGTGGAGAACCTCACCATACGCGGCTACGGGGCCACTCTGCGCATGTGGAAGAGCGATTACCAGAAGCCGCCCTACAAGAAGGCCGAGTGGCGCATGGGCATCGCCATTCGCGGCTGCCGGAACGTTCTGATTGAGGGTGTGCGCGTCGAGTCGAGCGGCGGCGACGGCTTCTATGTGGACGGCGGCGGCACTCGCAAGTACAGCGAGAACGTCACCATCCGCAATGCCGTGGCGCACGACAACCACCGCCAGGGAATCAGCGTGATCAGTGCGCAGAACCTGCTGGTGGAGAACTGCACATTTTCGGGCACCGACGGCACCCCGCCCGAGGCCGGCATCGACCTCGAAGTCGACACGCCGGACCAGCGCTTCGTGAATTGCGTCATCCGCAATTGCGTCTTTGAAAACAATTCCGGCCATGCCATGCTGATCTACCTGAAGCCCCTGGACCACACATCGGCTCCGGTTTCGATCCGGTTCGAGAACTGCCACGCACGCATGGGCACCGCCGGAATGAAACCGGAGGATTTCAAGGACATCACGCAGCGCGGTTGGGCGGGCATGGCGGTGGGTACTGCCAAGGATGACGGCCCGCAGGGCTTGATCGAGTTCATCAACTGCACCAGCGAGAACACGGGCAAGGAAGGCGTGCGCATCTTCGACAAATCGTCCACCGGCGTGAAGGTGCGCTTCGTGGACTGCAGTTGGAGCAATCCATGGGTTTCGGCACACCGCAACGCCACGGAGCCGCGCGTGCCAATCCTGATCCAGCAACGCCGCCGCGAAGTGACCGCGCGGCCCGGCGGAATCGAATTCGTCAACTGCTACGTGTACGACGACGTGCCCCGAGCGGCGGTGTTCTATGACGACGACTCCGGCGCGTTGCCGCTTTCGGAAATCCACGGCACCATCACCGTGCGCAACCCGCGGGGTACCCGTGCACGCCTGGGCACTCAGACCACCAACGTGGACCTCAAGCTGGTGGAAGCGCCAAAGTAGCCTCAAAATACCTGAACGCTCTACGCGGTTCCCCGGTCTTACCTAATGTAAGGCGATGCGGTTCGATTAGAGAACCTGGGTAAGCATCGAGGGCGAGCGGGCTTTCTTGGCTCGCCCCGCCGTGTGTGGTGCCATTGAAAAACATCTGCGATGAGACCAGGATCTTTGATGTAAAGGACCAGCGCGTTGAGGTTCTCACGATCGTCGCCAAGTCTCAGGTTACATGGTGGCTCGCCGAATGAGGGGAAGCACAATGAAGACAGCAGCACTGTCCGAAGTCAAAGACGATCTTTCCCGGTTTCTAAGACTCGCCGAGCATGAGCAGGTTCTCATCACCCGGCATGGCAAGCCGGCTGGAATCCTGATCGGATTCAAAACCGAAGACGATTGGTTCGACTATAGGCTGGAGCATGTCGAGCGATTCCTGCGGCGAGTGGCTGCAGCGCGCCGCAGCCTTCGGGCGGGATTGGGCGTGGCGATGGAAGACCTCGACGATGCCCTCCGCATGACACCCTAAGCCCTGCCGGGTGAACCACCTACGCTTGGGTCGTTACCTTAGCCCTAAAGTTTCCACTCCCCCTGCCGATCTTTGAGTGAGAAGTCTTATGGCTGCATTTCTTTGGATCGGTCTGCCACTGTTTATCGCCGCCGGAAGCGCGCTGCTCGCCTTTTACATCATGCAGGCGCGGATGGAGGTCGTGTTGGCCCAGGAAAGGGAACAGTCCGCTCACACGCGCGCCGAACTGGCCTCCCAGGAAAAGAGGATCGAAGACAAAGTGACGGCGGCGCGAGAGGAGGCCGAGCACCGGGCCCTGCAGAACTTCCTGGGCGAATTCCGGGTGGAAGAACGGCATTACCTGAAAGAAAGTAAGTCCTTATTTTTAAATAAGAAATCGATGGTTCTCCAGGAGCGGCTCTACTTCCGCAACATCCCGCTGTCGAACTGGGTGGAACACGAAATGGTGGTGGAAGAGGGTAGCGACATACGGCAATTGAGCAACGCCTGCTCAGTCTTCACGGCCAAGGCGCTCCCTCCCGGAGGACCTTCCAAGGTGCGGGGAGCGGCGTGACTAGCGGGCTATGCAGACTATGTGTTTGCCAGCCCGCCCGACCCGAGAGATAATGGGACTTGGGGTCACCTCCTCCTCGACGGGTGAATAGCACCACAGTTCGCCCGGGAGACTCTTTGTGAAGCGGCCAGGATCCGACGAAACATTACGCTG